>CAZSFD010000004.1:0-72672 GCA_964606085.1 uncultured Anaerolineaceae bacterium | reverse complement strand
GTTTTGGCCGACTGCCCTGTGTTGCTGCTTGATGAGCCGGTAACTAATCTTGACAGAAATGGAATTGAGTGGTATAAAAAAATTATATCTCAGTATTGTTCGCATAAGCTAATTATTGTTTGCTCAAATACGTTTAAAGAAGAATATTCGTTCTGCAGCCATGAATTACATATGGAAGATCTAAAGAAATGAAATTTGCCTGTTCGGGCAATTCGCGAACAAATCTCGTCTGCGATAGACTTGGTGGTGCATCAAGAACGTATGCGTGATGGCACTCGTAAAGTCTCTTATATCACTGAGGTCAGTGGCATGGAAGGGGATGTTATCACGATGACGGATATCTTTGTTTTCGAGCAATCTGGCTTTGAAGGTGGCAAGGTGATTGGTCGTTTGCGCCCCACTGGGTTAAGGCCAAAGTTTATGGATAAAATAGAAGCGGCGGGCATACATCTTCCGCCGTCCATTTTTGGTATTGGCGATAGACGGCGATATTAATTGCAGTATTGAAAATAACCCATGTCACTAACTACGATTATCCTTATCTTGGGTGCTGGTCTTGCTCTCATCATGCTGGTTGTCGGCCTGGTGTTATCGTCGCGTGAAGAAAAGTCGTTGGTTCAAGATCGCCTGGGGCGTTATCTTGAAGAGCCAGAACATCAACAGGCGGCTAGCACCGAAAAAAAATCTGTTGTTGCCGATTGGGTTAATGATCGTGTTACCCAATTTTCTTGGAGTGAGGGACTATCGAGAGAACTCGCACGAGCAGATATTAAGTTGCGCGTTGGTGAATACTTACTCATTATTCTCGCTGTAGTAGCCCTGGGGGCTGTCATCGCTTATATTGCCGGTGGACAACAGCCCTTTTCGGCATTAATAGGAGGTGTAATTGGCTTTTTCATCCCTCGACTTTATGTCGGCAACCAGAAATCTGCCCGTTTGCGACGTTTTGATGAGCAACTTTCAGATATGTTGAACTTGATGGTAAATGGTTTGCGGGCTGGCTATTCAACCATGCAAGCCATGGAAGCGGTGAGCAAGGAATTGCCATCTCCTATCAGTGATGAGTTTCGTCGCGTTGTGCAAGAGATGCAACTGGGAATCGCGATGGAAAAGGCCCTTGATAATCTGCTTAGAAGAGTACCCAGCAAAGATTTGGATTTGGTCATCACGGCCATTAATGTTCAGCGCGAAGTGGGTGGTAATTTGGCCGAGATTCTGGGTACGATTTCGCACACCATTCGTGAGCGTGTCCGTATTAAGGGTGAAATTCGTGTATTGACATCTCAAGCGATGATATCCGCACGTTTTCTCTCAGTGATGCCGATCCTGGTTTTTATTGCACTATATTTTATGAATCGCGAATATATTATGTCTTTATTTGCCCCAGATGTTCTTGTAGCTGGCATAATTATCATTGTTATTGCTCTGGTTATGATTGGAAGTGGCTACTTTGTTATGACAAGAATAGCTACTATTGAAGTATAGTGGGTTGGTGAGTCACAAGGTGTGAATATGGATATAACGCTTATTGCCATTCTGATTGCTGTGATTGTGGTTGTCGCGATTGTTTTAGTGGTTATTGGTATTCGTTCACCTGAAGAAGCTGATCCTTTGGAGTCTCGGTTAGCCGAATTTGCAGCTCAAGGTGAGAACATCACGCTGGAAGATATTGAACTTTCCCAACCTTTTGTGCAACGCGTGATTTTTCCCTTTGCGCGCAAACTAGGCGAGATTGCTTTACGGTTTACACCACAAAATGCAATCCAACAAATAGCGGTCAAATTAGAGCGGGCGGGGAACCCAGGTGGTTTAGATCCGGCCATGTTTTTTGCTTTGCGCTTTCTGGGCATTCCACTAGGGTCATTGTTTTTTGTTTTGGAGCTTTTTACTCCGCCGACCAGTCCTATTGCTGGTAAGGGAATATGGTTCGCTCTAGGGGGAAGCGCATTGGGCTTTTTCTTGCCTGATTTATTCTTGAAAAGCACAATCGATCGCCGGCAAAAGGCAGTTCGTAAAGCAATGCCTGATGCTTTGGATTTATTGACGATTTGCGTGGAAGCTGGCCTGGGTTTTGATGCTGCAATGGCAAAGATTTACGAGAAATGGGATAACGAATTAGGACAGGCTTTTGGCCGCGTGGTGCGCGAAATTCAATTGGGCAAGTTGCGCCGTGAAGCCCTACGCGATATGGCTGACCGTTTAGGTATCGCTGAAATGACCAGCTTTGTGGCTGCGGTGATTCAAAGTGAGCAACTGGGCGTGAGTATGGCCCAGGTTCTTCGCATTCAATCTGATCAAATGCGTATTCGTAGAAGGCAGATGGCAGAGGAAGAAGCTCATCAAGCCCCGATCAAAATGCTAATCCCAATGGCATTTTTAATTTTTCCCACCTTGTGTATCGTATTGATGGCTCCGGCTGCTTTCAGGTTGATGCAGTCTGGTTTTATGAGTAGGTAATAACGCCACTGAATTAAATTCAGGCAAGGGGTATCATAACGATCTGCATTCATCGGGAGAAACTCTATGACAGGCCGTTTGGCCTACCACTTTTATCATCTCTTTTGGACGGGACTTGATTGGTTTTATCCACCCAGTTGTGGCGGGTGTGAACGACGCGGGGAACGATGGTGCCATGACTGTCAGCAAAGTGTAACCTTGATACAAAACCCCATTTGTCCTTGTTGTGGTCAGAGTCAACCTGAAGCAAAAATTTGTACGCGCTGTGCGAAAACAAAATCCCACTATGTGGCTTTGCGATCATGGGCTGTCTTTGGGGGGAAGATTCGTAATGCCCTGCACCGCTTGAAATATCAGCGGGATATTGGTTTGGGGGAAGCCTTGTCCATGCCTTTGGCAACCTATTTGCGAGAATTGCAATGGCCGATTGATATGATCGTGCCGGTGCCACTTGGAAACGCCCGCCTGGCCGAGCGCGGCTATAACCAGGCTGAATTGTTGGCGCGTCCGGTGGCCTTGGCTTGCGCTATCCCCTTAAAAACGAAAGCATTATTACGAGCCAAAGAAACGCGTTCGCAGGTCGGTTTGTCGGCAGTTTTACGCCGTCAAAATGTCGCTGGCGCGTTTGAAGCCAAATCATCTCTTGTCAAAGAAAAAAACGTCCTGGTGATGGATGATGTTACAACCAGCGGTGCAACCCTGGATGCCTGCGCAGCAGCTTTACTGGAAGCAGGCGCTCATGCCGTTTATGGGTTAACCCTGGCTCGGGCCGTTCTAAGTTCGACGGATGGATCAACCTAACTTATCTTACTTTTGAAGGAGGCTTACGATGACGCTAACGATTGAAATCTATGGGCGCAACCTGGAGGTGACCGATCGCATCAATGATTATGTCACCAAGAAGGCATCCAAATTAGACCGTTACTTAAACGGCATTGAACAAGCTCGGGTAGATTTGGCGTATGTCAAATCGGCTCGCAGCGCTGATGATCGCCATGTGGCGCAAATCACTGTGCATGGTAAGGGGTTTATCCTGCGCTCCGAAGAAAGCGCGGATGATTTACTGGCAGCGTTCGATACTGCCATGGACAAAATCCAGCGCCGCATGGAACGTTACAAGGGCAAACACTATCGCGGCCGTGCTGACCGGCGAACCGCCGCCGATGTTTTGCCCATCGAAACTGAGCCTGTCGAACCTGAAGAAGAAGAAAGCGAAGGCCCTGTCATTGCCAGGCGCAAGCGCTTTGCGATGACCCCCATGGACGAGATGGAAGCGATTGAACAGATGATTTTGCTGGGGCATGACAATTTCTTCATCTTCCACAATGTCAATACCAATATGATCAACGTTCTGTATCGCCGCAAGGATGGCACGTATGGGTTGATTGAGCCAATCACCCAGTGAGCATAGCCGCAGTGCGTAAAACTGGCGAAGGCAACTTCGCCAGTTTTTATTTTCCGCTCATCCAATTCGGACATATTTACGTTAGAATACGGCCCATCCAGAGCTGTGTCTCACCAGGTAAAAAACGGGCCATGCCTATTCCAAAGGAGTGCCAATGAACCCATCCCTTTCCAGCCAACCGGTCGCCGCTCACCTGAATCAGCCCACTTTTTATGTTGGTGTTGGCGCTTCTGCCGGGGGATTGGAAGCCCTCGAAGCCTTCTTCACCCACATGCCTGCCGACAGCGGCATGGCCTTCATCGTCATCCAACACCTTTCGCCCGATTACAAAAGCATGATGGTGGAACTGCTCTCCAAACGCACCGAAATGCCCGTGCGCCGCGCCGAAGAAGGCATGGTAGCCGAAGCCAATGCCGTTTACCTGATCCCACCCAAGAAAAACCTCTCCATCTTTCACGGCAAACTCTTGTTGAGCGATTCCGATCACGCCAAGGGCATTAACCTGCCCATTGATGTTTTCCTGCGCTCACTGGCCGATGACCAGGCCGAGAAAGCCATCGGCATCATCCTTTCGGGAACGGGCAGCGATGGTGTGCGTGGCATTCGTGCGCTGAAAGAAGCTGGCGGCATGGTGATGGTACAGAGCGAAGAAAGCGCCAAATTTGATGGCATGCCGCGTGCCGCCATTTCGACTGGCCTGGCCGATTTCATCATGTCGCCAGAGGAAATGCCGCAAAAGCTGCTCGCCATTGCCCGTCATCCTTATGCCGTCAAAACCGACCACCCCCCGGCATTGTTATCCGATGAAGATGGCCTGACGCGCATCTTCGCCCTGCTGCGCGAACGTACGCGTGTAGATTTCACCTTCTACAAGCCCACCACCGTTATCCGCCGCATCGAGCGGCGCATGACCTTCAACCAACTGACCGATCTGCGCGATTACGTCCACTACATGGAAAACTATCCCGGCGAGGTCATGACACTTTATCGCGAACTGCTGATTGGTGTCACCAGCTTCTTCCGCGACCGCGAAGTATTCGACGAATTGGAACACAATTACCTGCCGCTGATTTTCTCGCAGGCCGAAAAACGCGAACTGCGCTTCTGGGTGGCGGGTTGCTCCACCGGTGAGGAAGCCTACACTCTGGCCATCTTGTGCCGCGAAGTGATGGAACAGATGGAAACCCGATTAGATGTCAAAATCTTCGCCACCGATATTGACCGCGACGCTATCGCCGCCGCCAGCACCGGCCTCTACCCCGAAAGTGTAGCCGCCGATATTTCGCCGCGCATCCTGGCCAAATACTTCCACCGCAAAGAAGAGCATTATCAAATCGAACGTTCGATCCGCGAAATGGTCGTCTTTGCCCAGCATAACCTGATCAAAGACCCGCCCTTCACCAACATCAGCCTGGCCAGTTGCCGCAACCTGTTGATCTATTTGCAGCCGGTCTTGCAACACAAGGTGCTGGAACTGTTCAATTTCTCGTTGGCGCCCAATGGCGTTTTGCTCCTTGGCAGCAGCGAAACCACGGGCGAAACAGCCGAACTGTTCGAGCCGCTGCATCAGAGGTTCAAAATCTATCGCTGCAAGGGCAAGCGCCGCCCCCTGGTAGATGGCAAAGAATTTACCTCGTTTCCAGAACCGCGCCAGGGAATTGCCCGCACTCGCCCCGGTGCCAGCCAGGTGCTGCGCATTCAGGAAGAAGAGCGCATCCTCGACCGCTTCTTGCACTCACTGGCCGGCGAATACTTCCCCCTGGCTGTCATCGTCAACGAGCAAATGGAAGCATTGCACATTTTTGGCGACGCCGAAGGTTATTTCAAGCTGCCGACCGGTAAAATGACCAGCGACATCACCAAGATTGCCGTCAAAGACCTTTCCATCCCACTTTCGACGGGGTTGCAAAAAACCTTCAAAACCGGCGAAGAGATGAAATATACCAATATCCGCCTCGCCGGGCCAGAACGCACCCGCCTGGCGCAGATGCGCATTCGTTTGTTGCCTGGCCGCCGCGGCCAGGAACCGTTAGCCGCCGTGTTTATCCAGGAGATCACGACCCAAACCCCACACGAAGCGACCGCCAGCGCCGGCCACGTTTATGACATCAGCGAGGAAGCCGAACAGCGCATTCGCGACCTGGAGCAGGAGCTTCAGTTCACCCGCGAGAACCTGCAGGCCACCATCGAAGAGTTGGAAACCTCGAACGAGGAATTGCAGGCTACCAATGAAGAACTGCTCGCCAGCAACGAGGAATTACAAAGCACCAATGAAGAATTGCAATCGGTCAACGAAGAACTGCACACCGTCAACAGCGAGTATCAAAACAAAATCATCGAACTGACCGAGTTGAACAACGACCTCGATAACCTGATGGCCGTCACCCGCATCGGCACGCTCTTTCTCGATGAAAACCTCGACATCCGCCGCTTTACGCCCGATGTGACGCGTATTTTCCGCCTGCTCGAAAGCGACATTGGCCGTCCGATCCACCACATCAACCATCTGCTCCGCAATATCCACCTCATGGAACTGATTCACCAGGTGGAGCGCACAGCCAAAGAATACGAGGTGGACGTGCAGGTGGAAAATGGAAGCTGGTTCCTGATGCGCATCATGCCCTATCTGATCGGCACGCAGGTGATTTCGGGTATCGTGTTGACTTTTATTGACATCACGCAGTTGAAAAAGGCTCAAAGTGCCTTGCAGGGCAGCGAATCACGCCTTTCGACGCTCTATTGCGCCGCTCCGGTGGGAATCGGCCTGTTGGTGGATCGTGTTTTTGTCGAAGTGAATGACAAAATGTGTGAGATGCTCGGTTACAGCCCCTCCGAACTGATCGGCAAAAGCGCCCGTATCATTTACCCCAGCGAACAGGAATACGAGCGCGTTGGACGTGACAAATATGCCCAGATCAAATTGCAAGGCACTGGCACGGTGCGCACCCATTGGCAGCGCAAAGATGGCTCACTCTTGCCCATTCTGCTTAGTTCATCTGTCTTGATCCCCGGCGATTTGAGCCAGGGTGTGATGTTTACCGCCATGGACCTGACCGAGGTGCAAAAGGCCGATGAGCGCGCCCAGGCCAGCGAAGAACGTTTCCGCCGCCTGTTCGAGACGATGGCCGAAGGTGTGGTCTATCACAACGCCCGTGGGGAGATCACCGCCGCCAACCCTGCTGCTCAACGCATCCTCGGCCTCACCCTCGACCAAATGGCCGGGCGCACACCCATGGATCCACGCTGGCGGTCTATCCATGAAGATGGCTCCGATTTCCCCGGAGAAGAACACCCCGCCGCCGTGGCGCTGCGCAGTGGAAAAGCTGTGCAGGGGGTGGCGATGGGTGTGTTCAACCCCCAAATGGAGCAAATCCGCTGGATACGCGTCAACGCCATGCCCCTTTTTGAGCCAGACGGTGTTTATCCATTCGAGGTGTACGCCACCTTCAACGACATCACCGATGCCTTCAACGCTGCCCGAAACCCTGCTCTTTAATCAGGAGGCTCGCCATGCCCATCGAAAATGAAACTTACCAATCTTTGCGCCAACGCGCCGAAGCCATTGCCACGCAAAACCTTGCTGCCGAAAGCGAGCGAACGCCGGAAGAAATGCGCAAACTGGTGCATGAGCTTCAGGTTCACCAGATCGAACTAGAATTGCAAAATGACGAGTTGCAGCGCGCCCTGACTGATCTCGAACGCTCGCAAAGACAGTTCTTCAACCTGTTCAACCAGGCCCCGGTCGGCTACCTGGTGCTGGATGATGTTGGCCTGATTCGCCAGGCCAACGACACATTTTTACAGATGTGTGGCTGCGAGCGTGGTTTCGTGTTAGGCCAGCCATTGGCCGATCTGATCGCCCCGCCCGATCGCCAGGTTTTTCTGGCGCGTTTCCGGGCGTTTTTTAGAAAGCCTGAAGGGAAGAGCCTCGAAGCCTGCCTGGCTGGCACCAATATCTACACCCGCATGGAAGGCGCGCTGCTGCGGGAGAGCCTGGGGCTGCACGGTCATACCGACACCCCGCAATTGCTCCTGACCGTCAGCGATATCACCCAGCGCCGCCAGGCCGAAGAAGCGCAGCGCCAATCGGAAGAGAAGTTTCGCCAACTGGCCGAAAACATCCGCCAGGTATTCTGGCTGCGTGAGCGTGTTTCGGGCAAGATCATCTACATCAGCCCGGCGTATGAGGCAATTTGGGGACGCGAGCGCAGTGATCTGTACGCAAATCCCTCCGCTTTCCTCGAAAATGTCCACCCTGAAGACTTGCAACGGGTCTTGGCTGCCCAAAAGGCGCAACACGAAAAAGGCCAGCTATTCAACCAGCAATTCCGCCTGATCCGTCCGGATGGGCAGATGCGCTGGATTTGGGCACGCACCTTCCCGGTGTATAACACCAACGGGCTGGTTATTCGCTACGCCGGGCTGGCCGATGACATCACCGAGGCGCGGCGCTCGGAAGAAATCCTGCTTGCCCGGCTGCGCCTGCAAGAATTCTCGATGACTTGCTCGTTGGATGCGTTGATGCAGCGCATCATGGATGAAATCTGCGTCCTCGTGGACAGCCCGATCGGCTTTTTCCACTTTCTACAAGAAGATCAGAAGACTCTGACCCTGCAAGCCTGGTCAACCCGCACTGTGCAAGAATTTTGCACCGCCGAGGCCAAAGGTCACACCTACGAAGTTGCCAAAGCGGGCGTATGGGTAGATTGCATCGAGGCCCGCCAGCCGGTCATCCACAACGATTACGCCTCGTTGCCGCATCGCAAGGGTCTGCCCGAAGGCCACGCCGCCCTCATCCGTCAGTTGGTCGTGCCAATCTTCCGTTGTGATCAAATCGTTGCCATTTTGGGCGTGGGCAACAAAGCGTATGATTATAATCAGGCAGATGCCGACATCATCTCCCGCCTGGCCGATTTTGCCTGGGATATCCTCGAACGCCGCCGCACCGAAATTGCTTTGCAAGAGTCGTTGGCTGAAAATCAACTGCTCCTGCGCGAATTGCAGCATCGTGTGAAAAACAGCATGGGCATGATCGCCAGCATCGTCAGCCTGGAAACCTTCGGCGCGGCCCACCCGGCTGTCACCGAGGCGCTGGAAAGTCTGCACCGGCGCATCCTGACCATGGCCAACCTGTACACGCATTTGTACGATTCGGGTAACACACAAACCGTGCGCCTGGATCAATACATCCAACAAATTGTCCATTCGCTAGAGACCGCCTTCGTCGGCGATGTGCATGGCGGCACAATCCAGGCGCATCTCGACGAAGTCACCGTCAATGTGCGCGCAGCGTCACCCTTTGGCCTGATTGTCAACGAATTGGTGACCAATGCGCTGAAATACGCCTTCCCGGCTTCGCAACGCGGCACCATCATCGTTCGCCTGCAGCACGCGGATGGCGCGCTCACCTTGCAGGTGCAAGACGATGGCATCGGCCTGCCCGACGATTTCGATATCGCCCGATCCACCGGACTAGGGATGCAGCTTGTCCAGGGCTTGAGCGGGCAGTTGGGCGGCGCGCTGACCTATGAAAGCAAACGCGGCGCTATTTTTCGCCTGCGCATCCCGATGCACACGTTGGTTTGACCAGGCTTTTTGGGAGAATGGTGTGCAATAAACGCTGCTGAAAGCGCTGGTGCGGCTTGACAACGATTCCACATGCGGGTAAAATACCGGTCGCTTCGCTCAAGGAACAAACTTTTCGAGAAAGCATTGCACCTTACGCCGAGATAGCTCAGTTGGTAGAGCACGCGACTGAAAATTGCGGTGTCGCCGGTCCGATCCCGGCTCTCGGCACTGGCGACCCAAGTTGGGTTGCAATGGCGAAATTTGCGGGCATGGTTCAGTTGGTAGAACGACTCCTTGCCAAGGAGTAGGTCACGGGTTCGAGTCCCGTTGCCCGCTCAAGGGATTGCTGATTGTAGAATGCTGATTGCTGATTGTTGAGCCAGTCAGCATTCAGAAATCTGCAATCAGCAATTGCTTTATACGGCGTCGTGGCCAAGTGGCAAGGCAAGGGTCTGCAAAACCCTGATCACGGGTTCAAATCCCGTCGACGCCTCACCTGTGAAAACCCTGTATAACCCCAAACAGAAGCAGATGACCCCACCGACTGCTCGGTGGGGTCATCTGCTTTAAGGTCTTTCTTTTATGAATGAATTTACAGTTGAGCGTTTTCGCTGGCTACCAAAGGCAGGTTGACCGATGCCAGCGCTTTGATCTCGCGATAGGTCAGCGTCCACACACTCGATTCATAGATTTTGAACCAGCCGCTGATCAAGAGCAACGGCGAGAACAGCACCATGAAGAAGAACGGCAGCGCTACCAACAGGCCGATGAGCAGGGCCAGGGGGAAACTGGCGAAGAGGCTGGTGATGGCGAAGGCCAACAAACCCGGCAAGAAGGCGACGGCCCCGGCAGGCAGCAACAGGATCAGGTAAGCGGGGATGAGCAGGAAGAAGGCGATCACCGCCAGGATGCCGAAGGCGATGCTGATGCCGATCATCACCAGCCACATCAACCCGGCGCTCTTCCAGTTGCTTTTGAACGTGGCCCAGCCGCTGCGGAACGATTCGATCACGCCGGTCTCTTCCAGGGCGGCGGCGCGGGCGAAGAAGTTGCGCAGCAGGCCCAGGAAAACCATGAAAATGATGAAGATGAACAGCGCCATGAAGAAGATGCCAATCGCCGCCACGGTGCCGATCACACTGAGCGCCTGTGCGCCGCTGGTTACGCTGAAGTAAATCATCAGACCGACAATCAGCATGACCAGCAGGAAGGCAAAGCCAGGCAGGCCGAGGATCAGGTCAATCACCCACAGGTGGAAAGCTCGCCGCGACCAGCCTAACTTCCAGCCCTGGCGAAAACCGACCTTGTTCCCGGTTTGCTCGTAGTCATCTACCATGCGCATGACGGCAGTTTCTGATGGGTAGCGGATCAGGGCCACGATCAGGCTGACGATCAGGATGAACAGGACAATGGCGACGCCGATCAGCACCCAGGTGGTGACGTGCTGCCCGGGGCTGGTGAAAACGGGTTCGATCTGCTCAAACCATTCACCCATTGCGCGCACCCATTCGGGGGCATCCTGGTAGGAGGGGGTGCGGGGGAAATCGTCGTTGCCGGGGGAATAGCTGGAATTACTGCCTCCACCGTTGCCGCCGCCGCCACCGCCGGTGGTGATGGCCAACAAAAGGCCGAAGGCCCACAGCACACGGTAATTCCACAAAATATGCCATGAACGCTTGAGAATTTTTCCGATGTTAATCATAGAACGCTTCCTTTCTTTATAAAAACTTTTATGACTTCACAGGCTCTACGAGGTCTGAGCCATTGGCGTTGCGTTGGCTGGCCCACCAATAGGCCAGCCAGGCCACATACAACACGGCTACGGTGGCCTGCCAGAAGAACGGCCCGGCCAGGTTTTGCAGGAACAAACCAGCTTCGTTCAGCCAGGCCAGGTTGAGCGAATCGCCCAGGAGTAGCCGGGTTGCGCTAAACCATAGCGTGACGCGTTGGCCGGGGTTGAGCCAGGCCGCTGATTGGCCCAACCAACCCGATTGCCCGGCCCACGTCAGCAGCGCCGCCAGGCGCACGGTCACTTCGATGAAAACCCAGGCGGCGAGCAGGCCAAGCGGGATCAGCCAGCCAAACCAGGGCGTGGGCGAGGCGGCTTGCGGGGCGGCAGGGCGGCGGGGCAGTTGCAGCAGCAGGTTGGCTACAAAGCGCCCGGCGGGGGTAAATTCGGGCAGTGGGGCGGTGTGGAGCAGTTGCGAAAGCTGCTGCAATTCGGCCAGTTCCGCCTGGCAGCCGGGGCAGGTTTGCAGGTGTGTTTGCATTTCGAGCAGGCTGCGGCCAGCCAGCTCGCCATCCAGGTAAGCGCCCAATTTGGCGCGCATCAGGTCAGGCATATTCACGCTCCAGTTCATACCGATATGGTTGGATGGTCTCGCGCAGATGATTGCGGGCATAATTCAAGCGCGACATGACCGTGCCGATGGGGATTTCGAGTACGCTGGCAATTTCCTGGTAGGAGAGTTCGCCATATTCCCGCAGCACCAGCACGGCGCGGGCCGCTTCGGGTAGGGCTTTGACAGCTTTTTGCACAAACTCGGCCTGTTCTTTTGCGAGCAAGGCCGCTTCGGGGCCGGGGATGGGATCGGTGAGCATGGCGGTTTCCTCGTTTTCGATGTCCTCGGTGGGCTTTTGGCGTAAAACATCGCATGCGGCATTGATGGCAATGCGGTAGAGCCAGTTGCGGAAGGGTGAACGCGGCTGATAGGAGGGCAGTTTCATCCAGGCGCGCATGAAGGCTTCCTGGGCGGCGTCTTCGGCGAGCTGTACGTCACTGCACATGCGGTAGACGACGCGCACTACGCCATCGTAATGGCGGCAGACCAGTTCTCCAAAGGCGTTGCGGTTGCCTTGTTGCGCTTGCTGGAGCAGGCTGCTTTCGGTTTCCGCAGGTTGAGCAAGTATCACGGGAAATCCTTAGAATTGTTGGCGGCTTTCACTCTTATAACGTGGGGCGGTTTGATTTTATTCGCATGGGAGAAGAAATTGGGGAGAAATCAAAAGACCTCCCTGGTGAAAGGAGGCCTTTGGGATCAACTTGGGCCAATCGCTCTGGCGGGAATGGCCGCCCGGTGATCAATCACCGGGCGGCTGAGCAGCGCCCCGCAAACGGGGCTTTTTGGCCTTCCCCGCAGTGCATATTCCGGCAGAATCAGGAAATTTGGCTTTCGTAGGCGGCGGTGCGGGTTTGTGCCTGTTTGATCTTTGCCAGGTCGAACTTGGGCTGGCGGTCGAAGGTGTAGATGCCGTTTTGCTCCTGGTACACGTCGGTGAGTTGCGTGTAGCAGTAGCCAAACATCATCGGATTATCCAAGAGGGTGTTGCACAGCCCCTCGAAGCGGGCATAGAACTCATCCAGCGATTGCGGACGGTTGCCGTAGCCCCAGCTATCCTCGCCGGGTTTGGCGTTGGGGTTCCACCAGATGCCGCCGAACTCGCTGACGAAGTAGGGCTGGCCGCCGTAGGGAATGTTCGTTTCCACGTTGTCGCGCCAGCCGCGGTTGATGAAGGGCTGCCAATTGGGCGAGGGGCCGTGTTTGGCACGGAAGGCTTCTACGGCTTGTTCGTAATCGTGGCTGTCGTAGACGTCGCTTTCGGGGACAAGGTGGGAATAGCCGGAGGCATCCAGCACGGGGCGGGTGGCGTCGAGCGCTTTGGCGGCCAGGAACATGCCACGGGTGACATCGGCCAGCGTGCTGATGCGGTCGGTGAGGGCCTGCCAGGTCTCGTTGAGCGGACACCAGCCGATGATGGCCGGGTGCGAGTAGTCGCGCTGGATGGCTTCGAGCCATTGGGTGACATAGGCGGCGGTGGGCTGCTGGTGATCGTCGTTGCCCCCGAAGCCGCCGCAGCCCCAATCGGGAAACTCGCCCCAAACCAGGTAGCCCAGGCGGTCGGCGTGATAGAGGAAGCGCTCCTCGAAGACCTTTTGGTGCAGGCGTGCGCCATTGAAGCCAGACGCCAGCGAAAGCTCGATGTCGCGCACGAGCGCCTGGTCGTTGGGGGCGGTCAGGATGCCATCGGGGTAGTAGCCCTGGTCGAGGACGAGGCGCTGGAAAACGGGCTGCCCGTTGAGCAGGATGCGCCGCCCTTGCCGCGAGACGCTGCGCAGTCCGGCGTAGCTTTGCAGGCGGTCGGTGAGGCTGCCATCAGGGGCGATCAGTTCGAGGGTGATGTCGTACAGGTGCGGTGCGCCGGGCTGCCAGAGCTTGACGCGGTCGGCGGGGATGACGAGGTCGAGTTGGGGGGCGAAATCGTAGTCGGCGGGGATTTCTACCTGGGTCAGCAGGTCGCCCTGGTCGAACAGGCTGGCGCGCACCTTGAACTGCGGACGTTGGGCGGCGCTGAGCGGCAGTTCCAGGCGGAAACGGGCATTGGTCACATCGGGCGTGATGCGCGGGCGCAGGAGGTGGACATCGGCCAGTGGTTCGAGCCACACGGTTTGCCAGATGCCGGTGGTGCGGGTGTACATGCAGCCGTCGTTGCCATATTTGCGGGCCTGCTTGCCAGAGGGCAGGGGGCGGTCGGCATAATCGCGGGCGCGTACCACGAGCGTGACCACCTGGCCGGGGGCGGCGATGCCGGTCAGATCGGCGGTGAAGGGGGTGAAGCCGCCGCGATGGCGGGCCACTTCCTGAGGAACTTGTTCCTCGCCACCGGCCCACACGGTGGCGTCGTAATCCACCGCCTGGAAGTGCAGCAAGATGCGCCGCCCGGCCCACGCCGCGGGGATTTCTACTTCGCGGCGATACCACACGGCGCGGTGAAAATCAGTGTCGCCGATGCCGGAGAGCGCTGATTCGGGGCAGAAGGGGACGGTGATGCTTTGGGCGAGCGGGCGGGTCAGCAGGCCGCGTTCGAGGCCGCTGTCGCCAGGGTCGAACTCGAATTGCCATGTGCCGTTCAGGTTGAGCCATTCGGCGCGGCTGAATTGCGGGCGGGGGTATTCGGGGCGGGGGGTAGTCATGGATGGGTCTCCGGCTGGGTGGGTTTGGGCTAACGTTGGTCGAGCGCTGTCCAGACCTGGCTGTGCGCTTTTTTATGCAGGGCCTTTTCGTGGTACATGCGGTCATCGGCGGTGCGCAGGACGGTGTGCAGGTGTTCGCCTTCGATGGCGGTGGCGATGCCGATGGAGATGTGAATGGGTGGGTCCACCTGGGCAGCCAGGTTTTCGCGCAGGCGCTGGACGGCTTCTTGCCCGGCGGCCTGATTGGTTTCGGGAAGTACCACCACGAACTCGTCGCCGCCGGTGCGGGCGATGATGTCTTCGGCGCGAAAAGACTGGCGCAAGACCTGGGCGGTGGTGCGGATCAGTTCGTCGCCGGTGCTATGGCCGTATTGGTCGTTGGCCACTTTCAGGTTGTCCATATCGGCGACAAGGATGCTGATCGGGAACAGGCGGCTGGCTTGCAGGCGCACCAGTTCACTTTCAAAGAAGGCGCGGTTGTACAGGCCGGTGAGCGTGTCGTGGGTGCTGAGGTACATCAATTCCTGTTCGGCGTGTTTGCGGTCGGTGATCTCTTTGGAGATGCAAATAACCGAGGTCACCTGCCCGGCCTCGCCCACAATGGGCTTGACGGTGGTGAGGTAGAAGCGGTCGCCGTCGTCGCGTGGCACACGCACTTCGATCACGCGCGTCTGGGCATTCTCGAAGACCCATTTCACCACGGCGTAGCGCCGGTCGGCTTCTTCTGGCGAGAAGACATCCCAAATTTTATGGCCGATGATCGTTTCGATGGGCTTTTTCACGCCTTCGGCAAAGGCGTTGTTGACGTAGCGATACTGCCCATCTGGCCCGAACATGAAGATCGGGTCACTGGATTCATCCAGCAACACGCGATGAATGGATTTGCTTTCGCACAGCGCTTCGAGATCGATCACTCGCTGACGCAAGTGTTCGATCTGTTCGATCAATTCGGCATGGGTCAGGGATGAGAGGGATTGATCTTGCATTTCAGGGGTTTTCTGGAATGCTTTGGATGATTTGGCGGGCGGCGGCCAGGTCGCCGGTGAAGATCGCCTGGGACGCTTCCGTGAGCGTGGCAAGCGTGGCGGCATCGTTGGCGTAGGCTTTGCGCAGGGTGAAGAGTTGCAGCGGCAGGGGCAGGTCGCTGGCCTGATAGGGGAAGGCCGGGTTGAGGCTGCGGCGTGTGGCCTGCACCATCTCCAGGTAGCGGTAGCCATAATCTTCGGCGGGTTCGATGGTGGTGCCTTCACCGTAGTCGTTCCAGGTGACGAGTTGGAGCAGATTGGGGTTGCTAGCCAGGGCCAGGTCGAGGGTCAGTTGGAAAGTTTCGCCGTCGCGGGGGTTGAGGTAGCCGTAGCTGGTGCCGACGCCGGCCTGGGAGTAAATGTCGCGAAAGCCAGGGAAGGCGCTGGCGGTGATGACTTTGGTTTTGGCGGTCTTCTGGTAAAAATCGGTCAGATAGCGGGTCAGGGTCTCTGCCTTGAGCAGGCCCTGTTGTGTTTCACTCATCGGCGGCCAGGGATAGCCCCCCGTGGCGGCCGCGGCGACCTGGAAATCGAGCGTGATGAAGATCGGCTGCGGGTTGAGCTTCTCGAAGATGGTGTACCAATCGGCCACGTTGACGAAATACTGCGGCCCAAAGATGAATAGCACGGGCCGTCCGTCAATTTTCAAGTACGTGTCCTGCTGGAACCAGGTGCTTTGCAGGTAATCCATCACGCCCTGGGCGTAGGTGTATACATCGCCATCGTCGAGGTGCTTTTCGGCCACCATGCGCTTGATCGTCTGGTCTTCGTAGCAGACGGCGAATTTCAACCCGGCCTGTTTCATCACCTCGAAGAGTTTGAGCGTGCTGTCGTTGAGCAGGCCGTAATCGAGGTAATCTTCATTGCCATACCAATCCACGATCACGCCGTCAATGCCGCTCAGTTTCATCAAGGCTGCCTGATATTCGAGCAGGGCCACGTCGCGTGAGTCATACGGGCCGGTGAGCGGGTAATAGTGCGAGGCAATTTGGCGGCGGCCATTTTCATCCAATTCGTTGGGGTCGAAGTGATTCATCGTCCAGTGCCAGCCCCAAAAGCCGCCGATTTCGGGGGTCTGATACCAGGGCATGTAATGGGCCAGCCAGAGCGTCTCTTTGGCGGTCGGGGTGGGGGTCAGGGTGGGGGCGGAGGTGGCAGTGGCAAGGGGCATGGTCGGGGTGGCCGTTGGGGAAAGGGAGGCACTGGTGCAGCCTGTCAGCAGCAGCAAAGCCAGCAATGTACACAGCGCCTGCGAAAGGGTACGCGTGGCAGACATTTCTTCTCCTGTTGTCAGAAATTGAAAACTATTCAGTTGGCTGCCGGGGCGACGAACAGCGCCATGATCAGAAAATGGCACAGGCAGCCCAAAATGACGAAGATGTGCCACACTTCGTGAAAGCCGAAGACGCCGGGCAGGAAGTTCGGTTTTTTGATGATGTAGATCACCGCGCCTATCGTAAAAAATAACGCCCCCAAGATCAACCAGACCAGCGCGCCGGCGGGCAAGGTGCTGAAAATTTCCCCGATAGCCACCAGCGACAGCCAGCCCATCAGCAGGTAAATGCCGGTATTCAGCCAGCGCGGTGTGTTGATAATGAATATCTTCAGGATTACGCCGATAATCGCCAGCGCCCAGATGATGCTCAGCAAGCCCCACTGCCAGAATCCATCGAAATAGTGCAGGCAGAGGGGCGTATACGAACCGGCGATCAGCAGGTAAATGGCCGCGTGATCGAACTTGCGCAAAGCCCGGATCACCTGCGGCCCGGCGTTGACGAGGTGATAGATGGTGCTGGCGGCAAACATCTGGATCAGGCTCAGACCATAGATTAGCAGCGAGATTTGTTTGGTCAGGTTGTCACGGCTGAGCCAGACGAGCAGGCCAGCCCCAATGGCGGCGAAGATGGCGGCGATCAGGTGGGTTAAGCCACTGATGGGGTCACGAAGTTTTTGCAGCATGGTTTTTCTCTTCAGGGGATGTGTATGGCGAAATTGATTTCGCCAGGTTTTTCCAGCGCAAAGGCGCGGCGTTCGCCCTGGCAGGTCAGTTCATAATCGCCCAGGCAGCCGGTGAACTGGATTTTCCCGGTGGCATCGGTGACCATCTCGGTCGGCGGCAGCCACCACTCACCTTTCACCAGTTGCAGCAGGGCCTCGTAGGCGGGTTTGGGCGTGGCATCGGCACGGATCAGGCCAGCGGGGGCGTGCAGCCAGCCGCCATCGGTGAAATCCCACCAGGTGATCGAGGTCATCAGCGGGTGGGCGAAGAGCGCTTTGTAGAAGGCGGCGGCTTCGTTCGCCTGGCGTTCCTCGCCTTCAGGCGTAGACGGCCACTCGCTCACCTGGAAGTCGTTCAAATCCACGATATGCGGCGGCATCACTTCGCCCGAAACGAGCGTGATTTCGGTGAATTGCAGCGGCAGGCCAAAGCGCTCGAAGCGCGCCAACACTGCGTGCGTCTTCTCCAACCCCCACCAACCCTGGTGCATGTGCGATTGGATGCCGATGGCGTCGATCTTGATCCCGGCGTCCAAACAGCGTTCGATCAGTTCGGCGTAGGCTTCGGAGGTCTCGAAATCATTCAGCACCAGCACCGCGCCGGGGTCGGTCTGGCGGGCGGCCTCGAAGGTCTGGCGGATCAGTTCCACCTGGCCCACCATCTGGCAGATGCGCGTCACGCCGTTGTCGTACTTGTCGAAAACGGGCATGATCACGGCTTCGTTGACCACATCCCATATATCCACCAGCCCCTTGAAATCACCCGTCTCCCGGCGGATGCGCGCCAACTGCGTGGCCAGGATTTCCTCGTTGCTCAGCGGCAGCAGCCAATCGGCGCAGACGGTGTGCCAGCACAACGGGTGGCCCTTGAGTTGGAAGCCGCGCTCTTTGTAGTATTCGGCGGTTTTGCGGGTGATCGCCGTGTGCGGCTGGCCGCGGGTTGGCTCGAAGCGCCCCCAGTAAAAGGGCAGGATGGCGTAGTTGAAAAGCGCCTGGAATAATTCCTCACGCCGTTCGGCCTTTTCTTTGGCCTCGCCGCTCAACAGGCCATTGACCAGGGCGATGCTGCTGCCCCAATTGCTGCCGAAGAGAAAGGCGTGGCGTGTTTGCGCCACAGTTACGGGCTGGTTTGCCAGCGGTTGGCCGTTGGCGGTGAGGGTGAGTGTGCAGGTTGATGTGCGGGAGGAAATTGGGGTATTCATAGCATTATTGAATTTTCAGCCGATAGGTGAAGTTGTATTCCTTCTCGCGAATCTGATACTGCTCCAGCGTATCGGGCCCGCACGAGGCGGTTCCCAGGCCGCGGTGGGCGGCATCGAGCGAGACGATCACTTCGGGGCGGGGATGCAGGTCAGGGGTGTGTTTGGCGTTGTACAGGTCGTTGGCGGTGAAGTGCGAGACGTTGAACTCGAAGAGGGGGTCGCCGCTGATGTGCAGGCCGTGGCCGTGTTCGTTGCGCAGCGTCAGCCGGCGTACGTCGGTGTGATGGCCGTGTTCTTGCGGCATCACATAAGGCACATATTCAGCGCTGACCGTGCTGCGGTAGCGCCCGACCAGCGAGGAAGCCTTGCGATCCCAATAATTTTCGAGCGGGCCGCGCCCGAAGTATTCCAGGTTTTCCAGGCCCGCCGCCAGGCTGAAGGTCACGCCCACGCGGGGGATGTCTACCATATCCTTGCCGAGCTTGACCGTGTTCTCCACTTCGAGCGTGCCATCGGGTTCGAGGCTGTAGCGCGCCAGGTGGACGAAGTCCGACCAATTCTCGCGCCCCGAGGCCCGGCACAACACTTCCACTGCCGGGGCCTTGCCGCGCCGCCTGACGGCCTTGACGCTGACCAGGTTGACCTTCACATCCTGCAGGCCGAGGGCAATCCAACGGGCCAGCGCCTTCCACGCCTCGCCGGGGCGATCCACCCACAGCTTCAGGCCGTCGTTATCGGTGCCAGCGCGCCAGACGTTCAACCGCGGGCCGCTGGCGATCAGGTTGGCAATGTTGCCGTATTCCACCAGCAGCCCACTGGTCACATCGAAGCGGGCGTGGATAGAACCGGCAGCGAGCGTGATCTGCCCTGGCGTCTCGCTCACCTGTGGCACAGCAAAACGTGTGGCCGCCGGGCTGTTCGATGCGCCCGGCGCACCATTGGGCAGGGCAAACTGCTCCCACGCCACGAGATGCCCCGCCGCCGCCCAAAGCGTGTCTGCTTTCTGGTAGAAGCGGAAATTGACGAAGCGCTCGCCATGTTCCTTGTCGCTTTTCGCCAGGCGGTCAATCGTCACCTCCACGCTTTCGCCGGGGCCGGCCTTCAGGGCGGGCAGTTTCCCGCTGGCGGTCTGCACGCCGTCTACGGTCAGTTCCCACTCACCGCGCAGCCATTCCAGCGAAGTGTAATTTTGCTTGTTGGTGATGCGAAAGATGCCCTTTGCCAAATCTAGCGCCGTCGCTTTCAGCGGGGCGGCCAGATATTGAAATTCATACAACGCCGGCTTGGGGGTGCGGTCGGGCCAGACAATGCCATCGCAGACGAAGTTGGCGTCGTTGGGTTCGTCGCCGAAGTCGCCGCCGTAGGCCCAATAGGCTTGCCCATCGGGGGCCTTTTGCTGGATGCCGTGGTCGAGAAATTCCCACAGGTAGCCGCCCTGCAGCATGGGGTATTTCTCGAAGGCGGCGAAGTAGTCGCTCAGTGAGCCGTTCGAGTTACCCATGCAGTGGGAGTATTCGCACATGATCAGCGGGCGAGGGTCGTCGGTGGGGGTTTCGGCCCATTCGATGATGTTTTTGATCTGCGGGTACATCGGGCAGACCACATCGGTGGCGCGCTTGCCGCCTCCCCAGCCTTCTGCCGGGCGGCTCCAATTGTTGATCGCCCCTTCGTAGTGCAGCGGGCGGGTGGGGTCGGCGAAGCGCACGTAGCCGGCGGCGGCATCGTGGTTGGGGCCGTAACCGGCCTCGTTGCCCAGCGACCAGAAGATGACGCAGGGGTGGTTCTTGTCGCGCTCCACCATATCGCGCACACGTTCGACGAAGGCGTTGGTGTAGCGCAGGTCGCGGCAGATTTCCTGGTAGTAGGCGTGGGTTTCGATGTTGGCTTCGTCTATCACATACAGGCCGTAGCGGTCGCACAGGTCGTAGAAGATGGCATCCTTGGGGTAGTGCGAGGTGCGGATGGCGTTGACGTTGAAGCGCTTCATCACCTGAAGATCGGCTTCGTAGCGGGCGGGGGAAATGAATTTGCCGGTGGTGTCATCGTGATCGTGGTAATCTACGCCTTTGATCAGCGGCGCTTTGCCGTTGATGAGCAGTTGGCGGCCGCGAATTTCGATCTTGCGGAAGCCAACGGTGCAGGCGGTGGCTTCGAGGATTTCTTTTTCGCTGGACAACAGGCTGACGGCCAATTTGTACAAATTCGGCGTCTCCGCCGTCCACTGCCGGGGGCGGCGCACGGCGGCCTCGAAATGCACTTCGGTCTTGGGGTCGCGCCCTTCGCCGCAGCGGGCGGTGAGCGGCGCGGCGAAGACCGGCTGCCCGGCGGGGTCGTAGAGTTGCGCCTGCACGGTGTAATCGTCGTAGCGTTCGGCAGGGAAGCCGACTTTGACGGTCACTTGCAGCAGGCCGTCGCGGTAGTCGTTCTCTAAATCGCCCACGGCATACACATCTTGAATATGCGGCGTGGCCGTGGAATAGATGAACACGTCGCGCATCAGGCCCGCCTGCCACCAGTGATCCTGGTCTTCGACGAAGGTGGCATCTGACCACTGCGTGACCACGCAGACCAATTCGTTCTCGCCCTCCGCCTTCACCAGCGGGGTGATGTCGAACGCTGCCGGGGTGCGGGCATCTTTGCTGAGACCCACCGGCTGCCCATTGACGTAAACGAACAGCGCCCCCTCGCAGCCGGCGAAGTGCAGCACGCTGCGCCGCCCGGCCCAACCGGCTGGCAGGCTGAACCTGCGGCGGTAGATGCCGGTGGGGTTGTCATCGGGAACGTCGGGCGGTAAATTCGGCCAGGGCATCTGCACGTTGGTGTAGTGCGGCTTGCCATACGGACGGCCTTTTTCGTCCGTCTGCATGGTCCAGTTGCCGGGGACTTGAATTTTGTCCCAATGGGGCGCTTGTAAGGCTTCGGCGGTGGCTTCTTCGGGGCGGGGCTTGATCTGGAAATCCCACACGCCGTTGAGATCGAGAACCCACGGCGATTGGGCGTGGTCAAGGCCCAGGGCTGCTTCGGCGGTGGGGAAGGGGTAGAGCGTGGCGCGCGGCGGCAGCTTATTGAGGCTGGTCAGTTGGGGATTTTCCCAGGAAGGTTGGTTGGAAATGGTGAGGAGTGGAAGCATAGGAAGATGGGCTCAGATCAGGTGGAAAGAATGGTGCGTTCGATGCGTTTTTGGGTTTCTTCGAGGCGGCGGGAGATTTCGCCGTCTACGTCCAGGTTGGGGTTCGCGAAGACATCTGCCCACAGTTGCGAGAACATGCCTTGCAGCCTTCGTTCGATGTTGGCCCACTGGTAGCCCGATTGGAAGGCGCGTCCGCGTTTCAGGCTTTGTGCCACAGGAATGAGTAGCGGGTGGGTGGTAAAGGGTTCGTTTTCGAGCAAATCTACCCGCACGGGCAATTCGGCGGTTAATTTGTACAGGTTGGCTTGCGCTTCGGTGGAGAGCAGGTAGCGGATCAATTCGATGGCGGCTGCCTCGTGGATGCTGTATTTCCACAAGACGAGCGAACTGCCGCCGATGAAGGGGACGCCTGGTATGATGGCGGTGCCGATGGCTTGCGCATCCTGCTGGGGGGTTGGGTAAAGGGCAAAGTTGATCGCCAGGCTGTGATTGCAAATGGCGATGGCGGCCTGCTGGTGCAAAAACAGGTTGATCACCTGGTCGGTGCGCAATCCCCGGGCTTCGGGGTGCAAGGTCGTTCCCATGCGGTAAAACTGTTGCACGCCGGCGACCGTTTTCGGCTCATTCAGGCTTAAGTGCCGTCGGTCGGTGCTGCGAAAGTGCCCGCCAGCGCCCCACACCCACGGGGTCAAGGTGTGTAACACTTCGTCGTTGGTAGGAAAGGCGAAGGGGATGGGTGCGCCCGCTGCCGAAACCCGTTCGACCGTTTCAACCAGGGCTTCGTGGGTGATAAAAGCGCTGTTTTCATCCACCCCGGCTTTTTCGAGCCATTGACGCTGATAAAAGATAACCCGCGTATCGGCAATCCACGGAATGGCGTAGATTTCGTTTTCGCCGGGCAGTTGGTTGGCTTGCCACGCGGCTGGCAAGAGATTGTCGGCACTGCCGATTTTGTCTATTTCATGGGCTGAAAAGGTGTGCAGCGCTTGCATCCCGGCCAGGCTGCCGATCCAGGTGTTGCCCACCTGTGAAATATCAGGCCCACGATTGTTGATGCCAAAAGCGAGCAATTCGGTCCAGGCGTTGGCCCAGGTGAGCGGGCGGTAGCGCACCGAATGACGCGTTTGCAGTTCGAAGCGGGGCAGTTCAAGCGCCTGCCCATTGCTGATCATGCAGGAAAACTCAATCTCGCTCATGCTGACCTCATGGTTAAGTTCTTATGCGTGGTGGAGGATTATATCTCATGTGCTTGGCTCTTTTTGGGTAAGTGGGGCTATACTTAAGCCAACATTTTCTCAGGAGGTTCTTATGGTTCGCTTTGATCATCTCAAAGGCGTGTTCGGCTTATTGCCCACGCCCTACCGTGCAGATTACGAAATCCACACCGCCGATTTACAGGCCGCGGCCGAATTTTGCTGCGCCAGCGGGCAGCATGGCATTGTCTGGCCGGTGATGGTGGGAGAGTTTTTCTTCCTGGGCGAGGCAGAGCGCATTCGCAACCTGGATGCCGTGCTGGAAACGGTCAATGGCCGCCTGCCGGTGGTCTTTGGCTGTTCGGGCGTCTCTGTGCCACAGGTGATGCTGTTTGCACGGGCGGCGCAGAAGGCCGGGGCTGATGCCGTCATCGCCATGTCGCCCGCCCGCACCAACGCAGCCGTTGCCATGGATATGTTCCGTCGCCTGGCAGATGCCTTCGACGGGCCGATCATCCTGCAAAATGCCGCTGCCTATGCTCCGCTGACCGGCGAGCAGGTGGCGCAATTGGTGGATGAAGTGCCGCACATCCAATACGTCAAAGAAGAGCGCCCGCCGGGGCCGAAGCACATTGCCGAAATTTACGCACTGGTGGGAAACAAGGTCAAGACTATTTTCGGCGGCTTCGCCGGGAAGTATCTGCCCGATGAATTGCGCCGCGGGGCCAACGGCTGCATGCCCGCCTGCGAACTGGCCGACGTGCTGGCGAAGGTGATCGAACGCTGGTGGGCCGGCGACCAGCCCGGCGCGCGTGAGCTGCACCGCCGCCTGCTGCCGTTGATCAACCTGGAAACCTACCCCTTCATGCGCTACATGCTCCAACGGCGCGGCGTGTTCACCTCACTGGTCGAGCGTGCCCCGGCAGGCGCAGAGGCGCTCAACGATGATGATCGGGCCGAAATTTCGATCTTGCTCGAAGCCATTCGGAACGACATCGCTGCATATCCCTTCGGCGATGCTTGAAGCAGGCGTGATGATGGCCGAACTGGAAGGACGGGCACGCGCGGCGGGAGCCAGCAGTGTGGCCGTTCTTATCGCTGCCGATAACAAGACCGCCGTGGCTTTATATCATGCAATGGGCTTTCAGGAATTTTCAATGTAATATGGCAACCCATAAGCAAAGCCCCTCGGCCTTCAAGGCCGAGGGGCTTTGCTTTGTAATCGTCATGGGTTCGAGCGGCTAAAACACAAATTGCCCGTTCTGGTACATCAACTCGCCATCTACACGGATTTCGGCGTCGGCGCGCATATCGCAGATCATGTCCCAGTGGATCACGCTTTTGTTGAGGCTGCCGGTTTCGGGGTAGCCGGCGCCCAATGCCATGTGGAAGGTGCCGCCGATTTTCTCGTCGAACAGGATGCTGTGGGTGAAGCGATTGATTTGGAAGTTGGTGCCGATGGCAAACTCGCCCAGGTAGCGCGAGCCGGCATCGGAATCGAGCAGTTGGATCAGGTAGTCCTGGTTTTTCTCGGCGCTGGCCTGCACCACCCTGCCCTCTTCAAACCTGAGTTCGATGCCTTCGACGGCGCGGCCCTGGTAGATGGCCGGGTAGGTGAAGCGCACCCAGCCGTTGACCGAATTTTCGACCGGCCCGGTGAATATCTCGCCATCGGGCAGGTTGTGGAAGCCGCACGAGTTTTTGAAGACGCGGCCTTGGATCGAGAGCCGCAGGTCTACATTGGGGCCACGCAGCGTTACCTGATCGCGCCCGGCGAGCCAGTCAATGGCACGCTGCTGCTGGCGGCCAACTTCCTGCCAGTGCGCCACGGGGTCGGGGGTGTTGTCATCTACATGGTTGGCCGCGTAGACGAAATCTTGATATTCTTTCAGCTTCATCCCGGCTTCGCTGGCGTAACCGCGCGTCGGGTAGAGCGTGCTCATCCAGCGCAGCGAGCCATCGGCGCCGCGGCGCATTTGCGCTTGCAGCAGGCCCGCCAGCGCTTTTTGTCGGGCGGCCAGGCGGGCGGCGTCTATTTTGCTGAGTGAGCGTGGGTTGGTCTCGGCGCGCACTTTGATCAACACGTCGAACTGCTCGAAGGCCATCTGGTGAAATTGGGGTACGAAGCCGAGCAGTTCATCGCTGGCGTGTTCAAAGAACAGCTTGTCCTGGTTGGGAACATCCAACAGCAGGTGCGGATAGCCGCCTTTTTCCAGCACGCGGGCATAGATCGCCTGCATCAGCGGCGCGGCCACCGTGGTTGAAGTGATGGCCACACGGTCGCCAGGCTTTACTGTTGTGGAGTAATCTACCAGCAGTTGCGCGAATTTGGTGGGTCGAGGGTCAGTCATTGTTTTTTCTCCAGGTCGCGGCCCAGGGTTTTGAGGCTGAAGGGGTCAGAAGCCGGTGTGGGCGGTGGCACATCGTGGGTGGCCGCACCCAGGGGGATCGTGTCGGATGAGCGGCGGGTGCGTTCACTGCCGCATTTCGGGCAGGTAACCTGCGGCGGCAGTTGGCGGGTGTTGCGCACGAGGTACTCGAAGCGATGGTGGCAATCCTGGCAGATGTAATCGTGGAGGGGCATGGGAAGGTTGAAGGTTAGCAGATGGAAGGTTGATTGAATTGATTGTATAGCAAGATGGCGAGCGAGGCAACCCAATGGCGGTTAATCGCTGGCAGGGGCAAAAAGGTGCAATGCACCGGGGCGTTACAGCGCAATGGTGCGGCCTTCCAGGCGAGATTGCTCGGCGGCGAAGGTGGTCAGGTGGGTTTCGAGGGTATCTTCTGGCCCGGAGAGGATCAGGCTGCGCTCGCCGCTGGCAACCGCCCGGACGAAGGCGCTCATCAGGCCGTAATCGCCGCCGCCGTGGCCGCTGGCTGCATCAGCGCCGCCGGCGCGGGTGTCGAAAGTTTGCGTTTGCTCGCTGAGAAAGTCGTAGTGAACGATTTCCTCCCCATTGCCGCGCAGTTCGCCGCGCGTGCCGAAAATCGTCGTGCGGCGGTGGCCCATCTCAGAGAAGCCTGTCATCGTAAACGTGGCGGTGATGTCTTTGGCGTAGCGCAGGCTGACCACCTGGTGATCGACCACGTCATTGTCGCATTCGTAGACGCAGCGCCCGTAGGGGCCTTGCTGCAGGGCCGTCAGCACGCCGCTTTCGCTCAGGTCGGGTGTGAGGATGGTCAGCGGCCACCAATGCTTGCCCTCGTGGAACATGCCCAGGTAGAGCTTTTTGGCCGAATAGGCGCAGTGCGGCTCGAAGGCGCAGTCGAGGCAGCGCAGCGTTTCGGCGGCCTCGGCGGGTTTGTTGGCCTTTTTGAAGTGCGTCAGTGCGCCAAACGAGGAGACCTGTTCGCATGGCTGGCCGACGATGTAGCGCAGCCAATCTACATCGTGGCACGATTTCGCCAGCAGCATGAACGAGCTTTCGGCGGTGTTGCGCCAGTTGCCGCGCACGAACGAGTGCGCCATGTGCCAGTAGCCCACCGGTTCGATGTGATCCACGCTGATCACCTCGCCGATCAGCCCGCTATCGAGCAGTTGTTTCAGCTTTTGCGTGTAGGCGGTGTAGCGCATCACATGGCAGACGGCGAAGATATTGCCATTTTCACGGACGGTTTCGACGATGCGGCGGCAATCCTCGGCGGTGGGGGCCATCGGCTTTTCGAGCAAGATGGCGTAGCCTTGCCGGGCGAAAGCGATGGCCGGTTCGGTGTGCAGCGCATCGGGCGTGGCGATGACGACGGCATCGGCGAAGCGTGACCGGGCGGCCAGGTCGCGCCAATCGGCGGCCACGTTTTCAGCGGGAATGGCGTATTCGGCAGCCATCGCAGCGCGGTAATGCGGGCGCGGCTCGGCCACGCCGACGACGCGGGCTTCGCCGGGGTTGGCCTGGGCATACTGCGCATACGTGTTGCCACGCCCGCCCGCGCCGATGATGATCAGGGAAATGGGTTGAGTCATATAGTAGCCTCCAGGTCGGGGCGGGTGGTATCTGCCCTGGCCTCCAGGAGGGGCGAATGGTATTCGCCCCTACATCGAAAAATTCAACACGCGAGGACGGACATCCTCAAATCGCCTGGATCGTGAGCGCTGCGCCAGCCAGTCCATCGGCCATGGCCTGTAGCTTAATTTCGCCTTGCCCGGTGGATTTGACGACTGCCAGGCAGCGTCCGCGGTAGGCCCGGCGCTGGTTGCCGCGATAGCGTTCGGTGCTGGTGGGGTTGCCGCTGCCCACGGCGGCCAACTCGCCCGCGCCCTGTACGGCAAACAGGAGGTTGTGTTCGGCCGTCGGGCAGGTGCGGCCTTCGGCATCCACCACTTCGGCGGTGACGTAGCACAGGTCGGCGTTGTCGGTGATTTGCGCCCGGTCGGCGCTCAGGCGGATGGCGGCCGGTGCGCCGGTGGTGGCGAGGGTTTTCTCGGCCACCACGGCTTCGCCCACGTAGCCCACGGCCTTCAGTTCGCCAGGTTCGTAGGCGACGGCAAAGGAGGCGGTCAACCGTTCGGCGCGGGTGGTCGGCTGGATTCCCAGTGAACGCCCGTTGAGGAAGAGTTCCACCTTTTCGCAGGCGGCGTAGACGACCACATTCAGGGTTTCGCCCTCACGTCCGGGCCAGTTCCAATTCGGCCACACATCGGGCCAGCCCCAGCGGGTGGGGACGGGTTTGGGCCCTTCGGGGTAGGGCTGCTCGACGGCCAGGTAGAGCTTGTCAGTGCCATGGCCCCACACCATGTCGCGGTAGTAGCTTTGCGGACGCTTGAAGCCGCAAATATCGAGGTCGCCGCAGTTGGCCTGATGCCAGGGGTACGCGCCCAGCGAGAAGTTGTTTGGGTCGCCAACATCCACGCGGCCAATGCCGGTCTCGCCGAGGTAATCGAGCGATGTCCAGACGAAATCGCCGACGATGTAGGGGTTGTCTTCGACCATCTGCCAGTTATCGAGCGCTTCGAGCGGGAACGATTCGCACCCAACCATCAGGCGGTCGGGATGGCGCTGGTGGTCGCTGGCGTACTGCCCCCACTGATAGTTATAGCCGCCTACATCGAGGTGGGCGAAGACGGCGTCGGTATCTTCCCAGGTGCGCAGTTGATCCCACACACCGCAGATGGCGGCGGTGACGGGGCGGGTGGGGTCGAGTTGGCGCACGCGGTCGGCCAACATGCGCACGATCTCCACGCCGCCCGAGCGCCCGTCGCGTTCGAGAATTTCGTTGCCCACGCTCCACATCACAATGCTGGGGTGATTGCGGTCGCGCAGCACCATGCTGTCGAGGTCACGCTGCCACCAATCGTCGAAGGATATATGGTAATCGTAGAAATTTTTGCCAATCCGCCAGCAGTCGAAGGCTTCGTCCATTACCAACATGCCCAGGCGGTCGCAGGCGGCCAGCATGGCCGGGGCGGGCGGGTTGTGGGCGCAGCGGATGGCGTTGAATCCGCTGGCTTTCAGCACTTCCACCTTGCGTTCTTCGGCGCGCGCCAGCGAAACGGCTCCCAAAACGCCGTTATCGTGATGGACGCAGCCGCCCTTGAGCAGCACCGGCTGGCCGTTGAGCAAGAAGCCTTCCTCGGCGCTTAATTCGAGCGTGCGGATGCCAAAGGTGGTGAACTGGGTGTCGTAGACGTTCTTTTCGACCACCACTTCGCTGGAGAGTTTGTACAGATGGGGATTTTCGAGCGACCACAAGCGCGGATGATGGACCAGCAGGTTTTGATCGAACTCGAACGAACTGCCCGGCGGTATGCCCTGGCTGACCTCGCTGGCGGCAGCCTGGCTGCCATCGGGCGCGGTGATGGCCGTGCGCAGCGTGACAACGTGCGACGTATCGCTCTCGTTCAGCACGGTGGTGCGAGCGCGCACCGTGGCCGCCTGCGCACCCACCTCGGGCGTGGTCACGTACACGCCATACTGTCCGATATGCACGTTCTCGGTGACGATCAGCCACACCGGGCGGTAAATGCCCGACCCCGAATACCAGCGGCTGTTGAGCTGGGCGGCGTTATCTACGTGCACGCGCAAGATATTGGGTTCGTCATACTTAATCACCGGGGTCAGGTCAACGGTGAAGCTGGTGTAGCCGTAGGGGTGGCGAGCCAGCAGGTGTTCGTTCAGCCACACTTCGGCATTCATGTACACGCCTTCAAATTCGACAAAGACCTTTTTGCCGCGCATGTAGCGGCTGAGTTGAAATTCTTTGCGATACCAGCCGCGGCCCATCTCGAAGAAGCCGTTGGCAGTGCCGCTGGGGTTGTTGGCGGCGCGCTCGCTTTCGATAGACCAATCGTGCGGCAGGGTGAGGGTGCGCCAGTTGGCCGAGTCGGGGTCGTTCCAACGATAGGTGGTTTCGGCCAGGGAAAAACGCCAGTTTTGGTTGAAGGATTGTTTCTGCATAATGGTTTTAGCCTTGTGGATTACTCGGTGGGATACCCGGCGGTGCTCCATTGATTGACCCCGCCGGTCATGCTGGTCACGTTCTCGAAGCCGGCAGCCTTGAGGATGTCGCGTCCCTGCTGGCTGCGGTTGCCAGAGCGGCACACGACGACGATTTCCTGGTCTGCGGGCAGTTCAGCCACCCGGCTGCTGAGTTGGTCGAGCGGGATCAGCGTGGTGTTGGGGATGTGGATGGTATCCCATTCTTCCTGCGTGCGCACGTCGAGCAGAAAAACGCCGTCGTTGTATTTTTCGTAGGCCTGCTGCACGGTGATTTCCGCTGGGGCGGCGCTTTTGGGCATGAGCAAGAATACCGCGTTCAGCAGCACGGCGGCCAGGGCCGTGCCGATCCACAGCCAGGGGGTTTTGCGGGCGGCGCGTGCAGGGGCTTTGGCGGCTGGCGCGGGCCTGGCCGCCGACTTGGGCGTGGCTTTCTTTCGTTCAGAAACTCGTTGTGATAATTTAGACATTGTGAAACCTCCAAAATGAACGGATTTATGGATTGGCAGACAGGGCTGCCCAGGGTTGCAGCGCCGGGTCGCCAAAGAGCAGAAAAGTCAATAAAACCTCGTTGGCGCCAGCTTGCTGGATGGGCATCTGGCGTTGGGCGTTCAGCAGGCTTTCGCCCAGGCTTTGCCGCGGGTAACTGCTGAACTGCTCGGCCAGCGCGCCGCTGAGCAGCGACTGATCGCCGGGCAGGGTCAGGCTGGTGGGGGCCAGCACCGCCACCGCACCGCCCTGTGGCTGCCAGAGAAAGACTTCGGCCAGCGAAGCAGTTTTGGGATGGGTGAACAGCCCGGTGAGGCAGTTCATATTGACCACCACCGGCAGGTGGTCGCCATTTTTCAGGGTAGCCACATCCTCGCTGGTGAACAGACGGTCTTTGCCCCACATGGCTAAACTACCATGGCCGAAATAGCTCACCAACCCGAAGCCTTCCTCGAAAGAACTGGCAACCTGGGTATTGGCGTCTTGCACCCCGGCGGGCGGGGCGAAGAGCGTTTGGGCAAACGCGGCATCTGAACGAAGCTCGCCGTCGAAGCGGTCGAGGAAGGTTTGTGCGTCGCTGGCAAAACTGGCTTCCTGTCCGTCGGCCACGGCCAGCAGGCGGGTGCGCCAGGCCGTATCGCTTTGCTGCATGTAGGCGATGGCTTTGGCGCTGTAGGCGGCAATTTCGTCGCTGCTGCGGGCGGGCAGGCGGCCCACGGCCAGGTCGGGCAGGCCGTCGGCGTCGAGGTCAGCCATTGGCACGTCGCTGGCGGTTTCGCCGCCATAGACGGTGTGGACGAAGAAGCTGGGCAGGCGGTTGGCTTCAGGCCCAACGATGTAGCCGCGCGGGTCGTAGGTGAAATCGCCCAGCAGCAGGACGTAGCGGGGCGGGGCGGGCCATTGGGCGGCGGCGTAGGCCAAAAAGCGCTGGATGGCGGCGGGTTCGGGGAAACCCTGCCCAAATTGATCGTAGACCGCCTGCAACGGAATGGCGGCGGTGGTCAGGCCATTTTGTTGATGGGCCGTGAGCAGGGGTTGGGCGGCAGCCAGCAGATCATCCGGCCCGAAGGCCAGGTATTGCGCCGGGGGCAGTTGGCGCAAATCGGGCGTGGCCGTCAGCGCTTGCAGGCGCGGCGTGCGAAAGCCCTGCGGCCCGACGACGATGTAGCGCGCCCCCAACTCGCCAGGGATGAGGCTGCCGAGGAGGCGTGTCGTTTGCGTGATGCCATCTATTTGCCAGAGGCGATGTGTGGCGGCGTCGAAGCCGTCGAATTGGATGGGAACGCCTGCCCCCGGCAGCAGCGCCAGGCCGTTCTCCGCCGTGGCGGGGCGGGGGTAATCTATTTCGAGCCAGTCGAAGTAGCTGCGTTCGGCGGTGATGCCCGTATCGCCGGGGAGCAGCACCTCAACCTGGTTGACGCCCGCCGCCAACAGGCCCGCCGGCGCGACAGCCTGTAAGACCTGTCGCCCACTGCCATCCCAGGTGGCATCCAGCGCCACCTGGCCGTTGATCATCACCTGCAAATGATGGTCAGGCGCAAGCTCGGCCTGGGTATCCGACCATACCGCCAGGCGCACCAGGGTGGGGCCTGCGGCCAGGGCATCCAGGCTGATCGCGAAGGCGTGCGATTTTTTGGCCGGGATCATTTTGCCAAACCAGCCGTCGCCCCCGCTGGCCTGCGGGGCGTAGAGGCTGTTCTCTTCGCTGCGCAGGGTGGCGGTGTAGATGCCCGCGGCGGCGCTGCTGCTGGCCGGCGGCGTGATGGTCGTCATCGTCAGCGGTTGGCCGGCCTGCAACTGGTAGACGTTTTCGCGAGTGTAGCGGCTGCCAGAAGCCTGGCCGTAGAAACGCAGGCGATACCCCGTTTCATCGGAGGTGATGTCGAGCGGAACGGGCTGACCGCGCCAGGTAAGCGTGATGGTATTGGGTGCGGCGTCGAACCCGGCGGCCTGCAAGTCGGCGGAGGTCAGTTGGTAGGCCGCTTCTTCGGCGATATACAGGTTGAGCGCCAAGGCCGGCCCTCCGGTTGGCTGGCTGCCGGGCAGGTAAACGGGCGTGCGTGTGGGTTGCGGGCGAGCCGTCGCAGCCACCCGCCAGCCGACCAACGCACACGCCAGGGTGAAGAGTGCGGCCAGGGCTAACAGGCGGCGCGGCGAGGGGTTCAGGTGGCGGCGAAAAAACAGGGTCAGTTTTTGCAGCATAGATGAATAGGGGATTATTGGCCCAACCGTCGCAGGTAGATGAATAGAAAAATTCCCAGCAGCAGCCACAAACCGGCCACAAGGACGAACAGGAAGTTGCTGGCGGTGTTGGCTGCCCGCACCGGTGTGCTGGCTGGCGGCAGCGGTGTGTTGGCTGCGGGCCGCGTGGCCGTGGTAAAGGAGCGGGCAAGCTCAACGCTGGTTGTGGTTGTGGGGATTGCGGTGGGCCAGACCAATGTAATAGATGGCAGCGGCAGCAGCGTGGCGGTGGAAATGGCGGTTTCGGTAGGGGTGGGGCCTTCGGTGGGGGTTTCGCTGGGGGTCAGGGTGAGGCTGGGTTCGGGGGTGAAGCTGACCATCGGGGCGGCAACCGTCAGGGTTTCGGTCGGGGGGCGGATGGTGCGGCTGGGTGTGGCGGTGAATGCGGTGGTGGTTTGGGTGGGGGTGCGGGTTGGCCCGGTAGGGGTAACCGTGGGGGTTTGCGTGATGGTTGCGGTAGGTGTTCTGCTGGCTGTTCTGGAGGCCGTTGGCGTTGGTGTGCTGCTGTTTTGCAGGCCGGAGGTTGTGCGGGTTGGTGTAGCTGTTTGACTGGCGGTGCTGGTGGGCGTGGTTGTGGCCGTGAAAGTGGTTGTATTGTTTGCCACGGGTTGCGTGGCTGTGGCGGTTGGCGTGGCCGTAGGCGTTGGTGTGGTTGTGGGTGTTACCGTGTTGCTGCCCTGTGGGGTCGGCTCTGCGCCGGGGATGCCCCATACCGGGCCTTCGTATTCTTCCGATTGATCGTTGTTAATCACGTGCAGCCGATAGAAGTAGAGTTCACCTTCTTGCACGGCAATATCGGTATGCTGATATTCATGCCCGTTGAATTCATCCCCTTCGCCAGGGATGAGTTCGCTAAGCTCGAAGTAGTTGCTGTCTTGATCGAGATCGCAACTGGCATTATCCCCATCTGGATCGCAGCGCTCGATGTAGAACCCATAAAAATCGGTTTCACTGGCGGTTGCCCAATGCAACACGATTTCAGGGGAGACGTCTGGGCCGCTGGCTGCGGCGTAAAAATAGAGCAGGTCAATGTTATCCGTTTCGTCTTGCGCGGCCACGCTGGCCCACAGGAAAGGGATTCCGGCCAAAAATACCAGCAGCATCGCCGGATAGAGTAGCCTTTTCATTGCCTGATCTCAAAAACGGATCATCGCCCGTTGCGCCAGGGCGTCCAGAAAGGCGCATGTGTCGCGCTCGGCCTGTTCGGGCGTCACGTCATATTGCTGGCAAACCGTCTCGGCGATCTGCGCCACGCTATGCTGCCCATCGCACAATTGCCAGATCAACGCCCCCACTTCGTTGACCACCTTGATTTCGCCGCGCTGCGGCAGCACCAGCACGGCTTCTTTTTCGATTGAGCGCCCAATGACATTCTCTTGCGCGCGGGGATAAGCATGAAGGTCCAAGAGGATCACCTTAGTTCTTTCCTGATCGGGCTGGCTGCCCAGCGAGCAGCCGGATGCCCCATTGTAGCAAAAAGCCCATCCATCGAACAGGGAGACAGGCCGCCCGTACGAGGTAGCCTTGCAGCCGCCGGGGGATGAACGTGCGCCGCTCGCGCCAGGTCATCATTTGCCCTTCCAGGCGGCTCAAGCCGGCCAGCCACCGTTGGCCCGACTGCCAGGCGCGGCGGGTGAGGTCAAAACGTACCCTTCCCTCGCGCTCTACCGTTTGCACACGCCCCACCAGCGCGGTTGGTGGCAGCGGCGGGTCGAGCAAGGCCAGCGCGTCGCCTTTGGTGAGCAGTTGTTGGCCCTGGATGGCGACCAGCCGATGGGTCAAAAACCCGGCGGCATCTTGCAGTACGACCACATCGCCGAGGCGCAACTGTTGTGGCCCAACGGCCTGCACGTCGAGAAAATCGCCGGGTTGCAGCAGTGGGGCCATGCTGCGCCCGCTCACGCGCAAACGCAAGTTGCCGCTGCGGCTGGCCTCGCTGCGCAGCGCTTCGGCGGCGTGCTGGGTGTAGCGAGTGCGCATACGCCCGTTGGCCGTTACCTGCTGGCCGGCCCGCCGGCTTGCCGCACGATCAGCGGCAGGTAGATTTTCCATCCTGCCGCCTGGGAGATTTCGATCTGCAATGTCACCGTTGCGGTCACGGTGGGGTCGTTATGCGAGCGCAGGGTGATTGGGATGGTCTCACCCGTCCCGGCGCTGGCGGGGATTTGCACAGCAATCTGCAGATCGGTCGTTGCCCCGGCGGCCAATGGCCCGACATCTGCTGGCAGCGCCAACGGCCAGGCCGTGCTGGTTGCCAGGTCAAACGTGTCGGTCAGGTTGCCGGTGTTGGTGATAGCAATGGTGAACGTCACCACCTCGCCAGGCAACCCTTGCGCCGTCGCCGTGATCGGCGCGACGGTCACGCCGCCGCGGATGTCTACGGCGGTGTGCAGGGTGGCGGTGGCGGTTTTGGTCGGGTCATTGTGCGAACGCAGGGTGAGCGTGGTCAGGTCGCTCTGGCCGATGGTGACGGTGAGCGGGATGGTCACGTGCACCGTCAGCGTGGCCGATTGCCCCGCCAGCAGGCCGTCGAAACTGCCCGGTTGCAGGCTGACCGGCCACCCGCTGACGGCGGTGAGGTCGAAGGTGTCGGTCAGGTTGCCGGTGTTGGTCACTTGCAGGGTGTAGGCCACGCTATCACCGGGCAGGCCCATGGCCGCGCCACTTGTGGGTGCGACATCCACGCCGCCGCGGATGTCTACGGCGGTGTGCAGGGTGGCGGTGGCGGTTTGGGTCGGGTCATTGTGCGAACGCAGGGTGAGCGTGGTCAGGTCGCTCTGACCGATGGTGACGGTCAGCGGGATGGTCACGCGCACGGTCAGCGTGCCTGATGCTCCAGGCAGCAGGTCGTCGAACGCGAGCGGTATGACGCTGGTGGGCCAACTGCCGGCTGCTTCGACCGTGACGCTGTCGGTGATATTGCCCGTGTTGGTCACTTGCAGGGTGTATTGCAGGGTTGCGCCGGGCAGTCCTTGTTGAGCGGCGCTGGTAGGCGCGACGGCCACGCCGTTGCGGATGTTCACTTCCGTGGTCAGGATGGCGCTGGCGAGGATGGATGGGTCTGCTTGCGAGCGCACGGTGATCGTGTGTACGTCGGTCTGGGTGAGTGTGGTTGTCACTGGCACCAGGATGTCTACGGTTAATCCGGCGCTGTTAGATGCTCCCAATGGGCCAACCGTGGTGGGTGCAGCTATCGGCCAGCCGCCGGCGCTGGTGATGGTAAAGGTATCGGTGAAATTGCCCTGGTTGGTCACAAAAAGCTGATAATGGACGGTTTCGCCGGGCAGCCCTTGTGTTTCGGCGCTGGTGGGCGCGAGGGATACGCCGCGTTGAATATCCACCACCGTTTCCAGCAAGGCGGTATCCAGCACATTGGCATCGTGCTGCGAGCGCAGCGTGATGGTGGTCACTTCCGTTTGGCTGAACAGAATGCTGGCAGGAATGTGGACGTAGACGAGCAAACTGGTGGTGGCCGAAGATGCTAACGGCGCCAGGCTGGTCGGCGATAGCGTTACCGGCCAGGCGCTTTCGATTTCGACGGCGAAGGTGTCGGTGAAATCACCGGTATTGGTCACTTGCAGGGTGAATTGAACGGTTTCGGCAGGCAAGGCCTGTTCCTGCGTGCCGGGCGGCGTGACCGAAACGCCAGGGGTGATGTGGATGGTGGTAGAAACCGACTGGCTGGCGCTTTGATAGGGGTTGCCTTGCGAGGTGGCGGTCAGTGTGGTCATGCTCACTTCGCCCTGCTCGGCATTCCAGGGCGGCTGAACGGTCATTTGCACCCCGGCGCTGTCGCCTGGCGCTAACGGCCCCACGCTGGCCTGGCTCAATTGCACCGGCCAGAGATTGCCGCTGGCGGCGAGTGAAAAAGTATCAGTGATGCTGCCGGTGTTGGTGAGGGTGAAAGTGTAGGTCACTTCCTGACCGGGCAGGGTTTGTTGCGCCTGGGGCTGCGCCGCAAGGGCCGGGCGGTGGGTGGGCAGCGGCAAGCGCAGCGCCGGATCGCCGAATAAGACGAACGTGTTGACCAGGTCGAGGTTGTAGCCGCTGGCGAACAGGCGCATCTGCCCGCCCAGGGTGGCTTCGCCGAGGATGCGCACTTCATCCTGGTAGATGGCATCGTAGAAACCGCGCGCCAGCGTATCATGCCCGGTGCTGACGCCGCGGCTGGTGGGCGCAAAGCTGGCTACCGACCCGCCCGTGGGGTGCCGCAGCATGGCCACGGCCAAAGATGGGCGGCTTGCGTTTTGGTTGTCGTTGAACCACAGCCCGGTCAGGCAGGTCAGGTCGAGGGCAATCGTCGGGCGGCTGGCGTTGGTCAGGCTGGCGATATCGGCGTTGCGGAAGACATTGGGCTGAGCGGCCCAATACTGGACGCTGCCGTGTCCCATGTAATTGACAAACAGCGCGCCGGGGCCGTTCAGTGTATTGACAATGTCATCGCGAATTTGCTGGCAAAACGTGTCGGCTGTGCTGCATGGTGTGGGGAGATAGTCATTCAAATAGAACTTTTCGACCGTCTGGTCGGCGGGGATATGGTTGTCAAGCAGTTCGTCTGATTGTGCCACGAAGTCACCGGCGGGGTCGGGGGTGTTGTCGGTGACGAAAACCAGGTTGTTATGCCAATCCTGGTAAGGCGTGCTTTCGAAGACGCTGATCTTGTTCACAATATCGTTGATTTGTTGGCTGGTTTCCACCGGCAGCCGACCGATCAGCATTTCGGGCAGCACATCGTTGCCCACGAGAGTAACTAGAAGGTTGGCACTGTCCATATCGCCCTGCCAGGAATCGGTGGTGACCAGGTACGGCGGAACGGTCATGGCGGGAAAGACCTGTCCAGACGTGCGCACCCGGTTAAGGAAGTTGAAGTGACCATCGCCAACCAACAACACATAGGTTGGCGCGGGCGGCTGCCAGTTATGATAGGCATAGCGCAGGAAGTTTTTGATCGCCACCGGGTTGAAGATGCCATCGCCGAACAGGTTGTACACATCGTCAATGTCTACGACGGCCGTGCGCATTCCCTGGGCGGCGCGGTAATCGGCCAGTTGCTGCGTGGCCGTGACGAAGCTGCTATGCGTGATGAAGATGTAATCGGCGCCGTTCGTCTGCGCCAGCAAATCAGGAGGCGTGTAAGCGCTGATCTCCTTTGGTGTGCGCAAGGCGCTCAACGCACCGACGAAATAGGTTTTGTCCTGAGCTTCGTCCACTTCAAAGGTTATCGTGTAGGCGGCATTCTGCTGGACGATGTTGGGGGCGGTGAGCAAGGTGGGGGTGAGTGGCTGGCTGATGTCCAGCGCCCAAATTTGCGCTGCGGTATAACCGCTCACACGAAACGCCTGCGGGCCGCTTTGCCTGCTCTCGAAGCGCAATTCATCGTTGATGGCGCTTAACGAGCGCGGGTATTCGATTTCGAACCAATCGGGGTACATACGTTGCGATACGTCCGTAATCGGGTGAATTTCAAGCGTGAATGTATTATTGCCATCGAGCAGGGCTGTGAGCGGCAGTTGCTTTTCAAATGTGTGCCGGGCCATGCCATCCCACCAGGCATCATCAACCACGTTGGCGGCGCCATTCAATAGGACACGGGTATGATGATCGGGCGAAATGGATGAACTGTATGTCGTGGCTACCATTGCGCCGCGTACACTTGCGGATACGGGTGTGCTGCTGGCAATGTTGCTCAAAGGCACGAGGTAGTTGCGTGAATACATCACACTGGGGTTGGGTGGCTGGACACGCTCCCAGAACCAGGTATCGGCATCAAGGATCGGGTAGCTAAACCAGAATGCCTGTTGTTCGCTATGTTGGGTGGCCGTGTAGACGGTGATAGGCGTCAGGCCGGTCGGCGCGGCGTTGACTGTGCTGATGCGTGCGCCGGGGGTTGTGTTGAGATACAGCCAGTAGACATTTTCGGACGTATATTTTTCCATGTGCAAACCGGCATCCTGGCGGTAGGGCAGGGTTTCTGGCGCACAATAGGTTTTATCGCAATTGTTCATCAGCCAATAGATGCTGGCTTCGTCGGGATAGCGGGCGGCAAAGCGGTCGCCGCGAAAACGCTCGCCATAGAAGATGACCTCGTCGCCTGGGTCGAAGCTGCCATCGGCCTGCCCGGTGATGGTAATAGCCACCGTGCTGCCCAGGTTGGTGATCTGCCAGTTGCGCGGATCGCTGGCGGCGAAACCTGCCTGCAATGCGTCGGTATAGGTCAGGTGGTACAGACCATCTTGCTCGACCACGATTTTGTAGCGTGTAGCCAGGTCGTCGCTGCGCAGTGCCGCTTGCGTTGATCCGCTCAACGCCGTGGAACTGCGCCAGGCGCGTGCCTGCGCGTAGTTGAGCAAGTTGCGTTGGAGCAGCGGTTCAAATGGCTGGATGTTGGCCGCAGGCGATGTCACGGGCTTTGCATCACCAACGGCTTTGCCGAAGCGCACCGTCACCCACAGTTCGCGATGCCATGTGATCTGTTGCGAGGCAGCCTGATATTGAAATGGGTGGATGGCAATGCGAGCGATGCGTTGGTCACGCAGCCAGCCATCATCGGCGATATGGGCGATTTCAACGGGATAATTTTCCCGGCTGACATAAGCCTGTGCATCTGGCTCGAAGACCGATGTTACGCTGCCCGCCTCATCGCGCAGCAAAGCTGGCGCTGGCAGCAGGCGAATTTTGCCTGGCAGCGCCTGGCTGACGGTTTGATCCACTTCCACAGAAAGTGTCGCATCGGCAGGCACGCCGATCAGCGCGTTGACGACAGGCACTTGTGGCCGGCCGATTTGAGCGGTTTGGCCGCTTTCGGGCAGGTTGAGCCTGTCATAGCGGATGCCCTCATGGGTTTCTGACGCCAGTGAATAGGAGGGTATCTGGATGTGCAACACAAGCCCATCCCGATTCTGTGCTACGATACGCACTTGTGGGATATCGGGCCCTGTCTTTTGGTGTTCCTGGGGGATTGGTCGCGGCACAAGATTTGTGACGAGTGCGAAGGCGATGAGCAAGTTAATAAAATGGTGAAACATAGGGTCTCCGGCGCATTCAAACAGACATCAGTAAGATGATTGTACCTGAATGAGCTAAGTTTGCGATTAACCACCACTTAAACCAAACAACCTTCTCAAGAAGGATTTCACCGTTCTTTTGAAGGTTATTGGTGGAAAACCGGCAGTTTTCATCTGAAAACTGCCGGTTTATTGTGTTGGGCTACCGCGTTTTTACGGCACCAGCTCATCACCCTCGCCGGGGAGAATGATCGGTCTGCCGCCTTCAAAGGGAGAACCCGCCCGTGTTTCAAGCACCAACTCATGCGTGATGGCTGGAGCCTCGTAGGGTTTGCGTTGGCTTTCCAGGTTTTGTTGGCTTTTTTCTTCGGTCATAATTTCCTCCACGAAATAATAGCGAAAACATAGTGTCAATAAGATTTTATCACTAATCCGAAAATTCTTATATAGAAATTCCTTACAATCTTGCCGGTCATTTTGTCCAATAACCCAACTCGTAACGTCTCAATAAGCTGGGGAGGTGCAACGCACCTGGGTATCAAAAGAGTAATTTTCGGGCCAAAACCAGGTGCGTTGCACCTTCTACCCCATTTTATTGAGAAGATACCCCAACTCATTGTAAAAACGCAATTTGATCGCAGGCCATTCGTCATCGAGGAGGCTGTAATAAACGGTGTGGCGGATCACCCCCTCGGGCGTGATCATGTGATTGCGCAGCACCCCCTCCCGCACGGCGCCCAGGCGTTCGATGGCGCGTTGCGAGCGCTCGTTGCGCAGGTCGGTTTTCAACTGCACGCGGATGCAGCCCAGCGCCTCGAAGGCGTGTTGCAGCAGCAGAAATTTACACTCCGTGTTGACGCCCGTGCGTTGGTAATCCAATCCATACCAGGTGCCGCCAATTTCCAGGCCGCGGTCTTTGTGGCGAATATCCATATAGCGGGTGGCGCCGATGGCCCGCCCGCTTTCCAGATGGATCACGGCGAAGGGCAGGTCGTGGCCGCTGGCCTGGCGGGCCAGCAGGTCGCGCACCCAGGCCAACATACGGGCCTCGCTATCCACATTGCCATATAGCATATATTTCCAGATGCTTTCCTCGCAGCCCACGCCGGCCAGGTCTGGCACATGCTGTTCGGTCAACGGTTCCAGGCGGACAATGCTGCCTGCCAGGGTGACTGGCTCAACGAGGAGTTCACGCCGCTCTGTTATCCTGGTCATGGCAGTTGCTCCGGGGCAACCAGGATTGGCTGTGGGCTGACAAACAACAGCCGCCCTTCGTGGTGCGCCAGCGTGATGGCAATTTCATCCACCGCTTGCGGCCAGGCCACATCCTGTGAGCCATCATAGACGTAGCATGGCCCGTTGAGGCCCAGGGCAGCCAGGGGATAGGTGCGCTGTACGGCCTGATCGCTGCTGTTCAAGATAAAGACAGCGCCCACGCCATCTTTGGCTGCCGGGCGCACCTGCACCAACACCGGGTCATTGGCAACCGCTTCCAGCACAGGTTGGCTGCTCCACGGCGTGCTGTGGCTGACGTAACTCAGCGCGGTTTGCCCCAGCAGCGGGAAGTGGCAACTGCGCCGCCCCAGGGGGAGCAGCAGTTTCCACAGGCGCATGCGTTTCTCGCCCAATTCGCCCAGGTGATCCGAAGTCATCATGATCCCGCCCGACATGCCCGCGTATAGCGCCAGGGCTTCCACTTCTGCCTCGCTCAAATGGTGGAAGCGTTCGCGCAGCAGCACACAATCGGGATCGATCTGCCACAAAATGTGATTGCCCACATTGCGCGTGGCTAAATCGCGCAGCAGCGATTGCGCCGACAGGCCGCCGCTCCAACTGACGCCCACATCGCCGCCGATGCGGATGCCATCCACCAGGCCAATGGTGGCCCACAGCGGGCAGCCGCAGCCCAGCCAGAGCGCCTCGTTGCCGATCTCCTGGTGGATCATGCGGGCCACGCGCATAAAATTTTCGATGCGGGTTGCCCCAGGGGTATGAAAGATGGCCCGCTCGGGGCCGTAATCGCTGCCAAAGAGCATGAAATCGGTCTTGAAATACTCGCAGCCCCACTCATGACGCCAGGTGTGAAAGACCTGGCGCAGATACTCGAAGGCTTCAGGGTGTGTGGCATCGAGAACGTAATGTTCCTCGCTGCGTTTGAACCAGCGTTCTTCGCCATAGCGGGCCATGCACACCAGCGGCCCGCCGGTTTGGGCATCTCGCACCACCCAATCGGGGTGTTCGCGGTAAAGCTGTGAGCGGCAGCCGACCATGAAGGGGGCGATCCACAGACCGGGGATGAACCCGGCGGCGCGGATGTCATCGAGCAGGGGCTTCATGCCGCGCGGGAACTGTGGTTTGACCAGCAGCCAGTCACCCATTTCGGGGGTGAAGCCGTCGTCAATCTGAAAGACGCGCATCGGCAGATGGTGATCTTGGACGGCTTTTTGGGCGGCGTGCAGGTGGTCGAGGATGTTTTCCTCGGTGATGTAGCCATACAGGTTGTACCACGAACACCAGCCGGTAATGCCCTGTGTCGAAACCACGCGTGGCGCCGGGCGGTTCAGGCGGTTGGTCAGCAAGGCCCAGGCGCGCAGCGCATCTTCGATGCCGGTGTGGGCGAAGGCCAGCAGGTGTTCCGATTCGCAGCGCGGTCCCTGGCGGGTTTTGCGATCCCACAATGTCTGAATCGTCAGGCCGACAGGCCGCGAGTGCGTATCGAAGGTGAAGGTGTGTTGGAAGCGGTCGTGGCGGTCGAAAGCGAGGATGGCGCTGTCTGTGCCATAACGCGGCACCAGTTGGGTCATGGCATAGCCTGTTTCGGGGCGCTCACCGGGCAGGTCGCCCATCGCTTCAGGTTCGTGGTAGGCCGAGCCATCCCAGCTATGATAGCCATTCTTCAGGTAGGTGCGCAAATTTTCGAGGGCGGCAAAGTGCAGGCCAAACGAATCCAGCACGAAATCGGCGGGGATGCCTGCCAGCCAGTATTGCACCTGGATCAGGTGACCGCTTGTGCCAGCGAGCAGCCCGGCGTTGAAACTGGCCGTCAGGCCGAAGATGATCGATCCCAGTGAAGGGGCGGTGAAGCGCAGGGTGAGGCTGTCGTCTGTTTGGCTGACGATGGTGCATGAAGCGTCGCTTACGGGGAAGCCGTTGATGACCGGGATGCCGCCGCGCAGGGTGATCGGCCCCAGGTGGAGCGCCAGGGTGCTGTGTTCGACGAAGAAAGAAGTTTGTTCCATGAAGTTTCCTTGATCAATTTACATTGTGAGATTTGCTTTTTTCTTGTATGATAACGTTATCGTAAAGTTTATTAGTACTGATGGAGGATACCGGAAATGCCACGCAATCGTTCTCTTCGTTCCTGGAAATGGAAGTTTTGGTGGCTGTTGCCATGCCTTTTGTGCCTGGCCTGGTTGTGGGGGGGCGGTGATCATCGGGCGGCGGCTGCCAGGCCATCCAACATGGCGGCGGCAAAATCATCAGCCCCATTGCAGGTTGGCAAAACCGACCCTGATATTGTACGAGTGGGGGTATACATCTTGAGTGTTGGCAACCTGGATATGACCACCGGCGGCTATACCTCGACTTCTACTTGAATTTTACCTGTGATCGCCCCTGCAACCCAGGCTCGTTCGACATTATGAACGCCACCTCTGCCCCCGAAGTGGAAGATCAAACCGCAGAGACCAAGGGTGGCACATTTTTCACCTATCGGGTCCGTGCCAATTTCATCACCAACCTCGACCTGCAAAAATACCCGTTCGACGAACACCATCTTGCCATCGAATTGGAAGATAAATACCAGGATGCGACGAAATTGATCTACGATATTGATGCCGCCCGCACCGGCATTGACGAGCATGTGGTCGTTTCTGGCTGGGAATTGCGGCCTGATTGGAAAGCCGAAGTGATAGACCATGTTTACCGGGTATTTGAAAACAGCAATTACCCGCGCTATCGCTTTTACCTTTCCATTTACCACCCCTGGCAGGCCGCTTTTCTGAAAGGTATTTTTGCCGCTATCGTCATCGTCGGTGTGGGGATGCTCTCTTTCTTGCTCTCTTACGACGATGTGGAAGACCGTCTCAACCTGGCCTCGGGGACGTTGGCCAGCGCCATTTTCTATCACATGACGCTGACCTCCTCTATTCCGCCGGTGGGCTATTTGACCTTTGCCGACCGCTTCATGCTCTTGCAATATATGGTCATTTCGTTGGTGCTGGCGGTTTCGATAGCCTCGATGATTTTGATCAACAAAGACAAGCATGACCTGGCAAAACGCATTCACGCCATCACCCGCTGGGCCGTTCCGTTGATCTGGGTAGTAGCGATGCTGGTCTCGATTTATTGGGCCAGATGAAAGCCTGGTGAACGATCATGAAAAAAGCATCGCAGCCTCGTTCAGGCTGCGATGCTTTTTTTATGAATACGGCAATTCGGTTAAGCCGCCAACAGCATTTCGACGGCCCGGCGCACGCGCGCCAACACCTTCTCCCTGCCAATCACCACCATGCTCTCAAACAGCGGCGGGCTGACAGTCTGCCCGGTGACGGCCACGCGCAGGATGCCAAACACCTGCCCTGGCTTCAGGCCCATCTGTTCCACCAATTCGCGCAGGGGCGGCTCGGCCACATCGGGGGCGAGGGAGGGCAGGCGCTCAAGAATTTCGAGGCAGCGCCGGGCAGCCTCGGCGCTCTCGGCGGCGCTGAGGCCCTTGGCCACCAGTTCTGCCGGGCTGGGCGTGACCGTTTCCTGGAAGAAAAACCCGCCAAAGGGGATGCAATCGTCGAGCGTGACCAGCCGCTCGCGAATCAGGGGAATGATCGCCAGCAAAGTGTCCACGTTCACCTCGTAGCCGGCGGCCTCGAAGAAGGGCCTGAGGCGCTGCGCCAGGTCTAGGGGTTCGAGCGACCGGATGTGGACGCCGTTGAAGTGGTCAAGTTTGGTGAAGTTGATCGCCGCGGGTGAGGGGGTCAGGCTGGTCACGTCGAAGCGCTCGATCATCTCATCCAGCGTCATCACATCATCTTCCGAAACGCCCCAGCCCATCAGCACAATCCAGTTCAGCACGCCTTCGGGGGTATAGCCGAGGTCTTGCATATCGCCGAGGAAGATCGAGTGACCATCTTTGAGCGCCTGGGCCGCATCGCGCTTGCTTAACTTGCCCTTGCCCGAAGGCTTGAGGAAGACCGACAGGTGAACAAACTGCGGCGCTTCCCAGCCAAAAGCACGGATGATGTGCATGTGCAGCGGCATGGAGGGCAGCCACTCGGAGCCGCGGATAACGTGGGTGATGCCCATCAGGTGATCATCCACCATCGCCGCCAGGTGATAGGTGGGCAGGCCGTCCGATTTGAGCAGGACGGAGTCATCGAGGGCGGCATTTTCGGTGGTGATCTCGCCGCGCAGCAAATCGATCGCGGTGATCGAGCCTTCCTTGGGCATCTTGAAACGGATGACGAACTTCTCACCCCCTTCGGCGCGGCGGCGGGCTTCCGCGGGGTCGAGGCCGCGGCATGCGCCATCGTAGCGCGGGTTTTGTTTGGCGGTCATCTGCGCCTGGCGCACCTGGGCCAGGCGTTCGGGCGTGCAAAAGCAGGGGAAGGCGTGACCCGCCTCGACCAGCTTCCAGGCGTATTCGTGGTAGGTGGCGCGGCGTTCTGTCTGGCGGTACGGGGCGTTGGGGCCGCCGATATCGGGGCCTTCGTCATAATTCAGGCCCAACCAGTGCAGGCCGTCAATCAATTCTTTTTCAGCGTTGGGGTCATAGCGCTTCTGGTCGGTGTCTTCGATGCGCAAAATGAACGTGCCGCCGGTGCGCCGCGCCAGCAAAAAAGGATAGAGCGCCGAGCGAGCATTGCCGATGTGCATCCGTCCGGTAGGAGAGGGGGCAAAGCGAACGCGTACAGGTTTTGAAGTCATCATCTTGCTCCTGAACAAAATGAACGGAACACGCTCATCTTCTGTTGTGTGTAGCGTGTTCCGTGAAAACTAGAATTCTAGCGCCTTGTGGCGCAGCAGCACGCTTTCGACGAGGCCGATGCCCATCAGCAGCGAGAGCAGCGAACTGCCGCCATAGCTGATGAACGGCAGCGGCAGCCCGGTGGCCGGCAGCAGGCGCAGGTTGACGCCCATGTTGACCAGGCCCTGAAAGGCCAGCAACGTGGCCACGCCATAACAAATCAATGCTCCATAAGTGTCCGCAGATACGCGCGCGGCGTGCAAACAGCGCCAGATGACAAAAAGCTGCAAAGACATCATCACCACGATGCCCACAAAGCCAAATTCGTGCGCCATCGAGGAAAAGATAAAGTCAGACCAGCGTACCTTGAGAAAACGCAGTTGAATTTGTGTGCCTTGTCCGTACCCCTGCCCCAACAGGCCGCCCGAACCGATGCTGATCTCGGCCTGCTCCAGGTTATAGCCTTCACCGCTTCTTTGCTCTTCATCATCATCATTGGATGATAAAAACGTTTCGATGCGGCGAATCTGGTAATCGTTGATCACTTTCCACTCTTTCAAAAGCGGAAAAAGCGGGATGCTGAGTAAAACAACGATAAGACCGATGCCCGCCAGGATGGAAATATGCTTGAACTGCATCCCGCCTGCCCAGGCCAGGGCGAACCACAGCACCATGATCACGATGGATGTACTCATGTTGGGTTGCAGCAAAATCCAGATCACCACGCCCAATGTCATCATCAGGCTGAGCATCACCCCGCCAAATTGACGAATGCGTTGGCGATTGCGGCTAAAGAAATGGCTGAGCGTGAGGATCACCACAATTTTGGCGATTTCCGATGGCTGGATGTTGATCGCTCCCGCCTCGAACCAGCGCGCCGAGCCAAACGCCACCGTGCCGACCACGAACAGCACGGCCAGCACGCCTACCGTGCCAACATACATGGTTGTACTCATCGAGGCCCAGTAGTGATAGTCAATGGCCGCCATGATAAAGACAAACACAAAACCCGCCGCGGCGAAGACAAACTGTCGCAGCGGCAGGTTGGCTTCGGTGAGGGCAATGTTGCCAGCCACCGTTGAGCGGATCATGGCGATGCCGAACACGGTCAGGATCGCCACGGCTCCTAAAAGCCAGAAATCAAAATGTCGCCAATTTGCGTTGGACATGGCAGAACGTCAATGCGCCTTGCGCTGCCCCATCTTCAGCGGAATATCCGCCAGCAGGCGTTGTTCGCGGCCTTCTTGCTCCATCTCAATCTTGACCGCCGTGGGATCAATTTCCACGTAGCGCGAAATCACCTGAATCAGTTCATCTTTCATGGCTTGCAGCGCACCGGGCGTGAGGTCGGTGCGGTCGTGTACCAACACCAACTTGAGGCGTTCTTTGGCCTGGTTGGCGCTTTTGCGGTCTTTGCCGAGGATGCGTTCGAGGATGGAAGGCATGTCAGTTTCCTCCGGTGCGCATCCAGCGCGAGAGCTTGTTGAGCAGGCCACCCTGCGAATCCAGGTTGAGGAATGGCACGTGTTCGCCGCGCAGTCGCCGGGCAATGTTACGAAAAGCCTGCGCCGCCTGGCTTTTGCCCTCCAGCACGATGGGCGTGCCGCGGTTGGTGCCTGTCACCACCTGTTCGTCATCGGGGACGATGCCGATCAGGTCTATCGCCAGCAGTTCCAGCACGTCTTCGGTGCTGAGCATGTCGCCGCGCCGCACCATATCGGGCTTGATGCGGTTGATCACCAGACGGGCGGGGCCCTTCTCCTCGGCCTCGATCAGCCCGATGATGCGGTCGGCGTCGCGCACCGCCGAAACTTCGGGATTGGTGATGACGATGGCGATGTCAGCCGGGGCGATGGCGTTGCGGAAGCCGCGTTCGATGCCGGCGGGCGAGTCGATCAAAATCCAATCCAGGTCGGGGCGCAACTCATCGCACAGGCGCACCATATCGCTGGGCGAGAGGGCGTTTTTGTCACGCGTTTGGGCGGCGGGGATCAGGTACAGTTCGGGCAGGCGTTTGTCGCGGATCATCGCCTGACGCAGGCGGCAGCGGCCTTCGACCACATCCACAATATCGTAGACGATGCGGTTCTCCAGGCCCATCACCACATCCAGGTTGCGCAGGCCAATGTCGCCATCTACGCAGACCACTTTCTGGCCGTCCAGCGCTAACGCGGCGGCCAGGTTTGCGGTGGCGGTAGTCTTTCCCACGCCGCCTTTTCCTGAGGTGATGGTGATAACTTTTGCTGTCATGAAACCTTACTCGATAAGTCGTTATTCGATATGGGGTGTTTCGCCCAATCGTTCATTTGCCCGCATCCCACGCATCAGCCACCACCTGCCCGTTTTTGAGGCGCGCCGTTTCTGGCTGGGATTTGCCGCGCCGTTTGGGGGTGATGGCGATCTGCCCGGCGATGCGTAGCTGGGTTGGCGAAAGGTCGAGCGCGCAGATGACCGAAGCCTCTTTGCCTTCAGCCCCCGCGTGGACAACGCCGCGCAGCCGCCCCCACACCACCACATCGCCACCGGCCACGATCTCGGCCCCAGGGTTGACATCGCCGATGACGATCACGTGGCCGGGATATTCGAGTTTGTAGCCCGAACGCAGCGTTCGTTGCACGAGAATGGCCTGCTCACCTTCGTGCATGGTGGTTTCAGGCAGGCGGGTTTCGGGTGGTTCGGGGCGTGGGCGGGTCAGTTGGGTCGAAAGCCCCAGGCTGCGGGCGGTTTGCTCGGTGAGGGGCGAAGTGCTGATCACCGCCCAGATATTCATGCCGGTTTCGGTGAGATCATCCCGCAGGCTGCTCAGTTCAACCACGTTGAGTGGGTTGCCGCCCACATCGAGCGCCACGCGTGCACCGCGGAAAAAATCACCCTTTTCGCGCACATGGGTCAGCAGCGCCTGGCGTTCGTTAACCCATTCGCCCGGCCCCAATGCGATCAATAATCCTTCGCGAATGCCTTTGATTTCTAATTTGGAGGGCATGGCGGCGATTATAGCATAACCCTTCGCGGCGCATTCTCGCGCCAGAAAGGTTTCACGCAGGTTTCACAAAAGATTTCCGAAGTCTTTTGTGAAATACTGTGAATCCCGGTATTGGCAAAGACTTCGGAAATCTTCTATCGCCCTAATTCCGCATCCACAGCCTTAATCTCGAAGTACGCCTGCATCACCCGGCGTATCATCGGCCCGGCCACGGGCGCGCCTTCGTTGCCGTTGTAGACGAAGGCCACCACGGCGATTTCGGGGTTGTCGTAGGGGGCAAAGCCCACTGTCCAGGCGTGGGAGGGCCATTTGCCCGGTTCGCACAGGCCCTTATCGCGCATGTACTGGTCGCAGTATTCGGCGGTGCCGGTTTTGCCGGCGGCGGCAATGCCTTCCTGTTCCAACAGGTAGAACGCCGGCGCATCGTCTGAAACCGGCCCCAGTGTGCCATTGGTCACGGCCATGCGCATGCCCTCGCGCATCCGCTCGAATACCCAGGGTTGGATCGTTTTCAATTCGCCGGTGGGTTCGCAGTCGCGCAGGCTGGTGGTATCGAAGGTCTGGATCAGGGGGGTGGCCGTCAGGTCCCAGCGCAGGGTCGGCTCGAAAGGCTGAATGACCTTGCCTTCGCTATCCAGCACTTCACGGATGATGGTTGGCTCCCACAACTTGCCGTTGGCGGCCACCACCGCACCCGAAAGAAGCACCTGCAAAGGCGTGCCAGTGACCAAACCCTGCCCCACGCTGACCAGATAGGTGTCGCCGGTTGTCCAGCTTTGGCCCTGGTTGATGCGCTTCCACTGCGGGTCAGGAAATTCGCTGCGGGCCACGCCAGGCAGTTCGATTTTCGGGGAGGTGGCATAGCCCATGGCATTGGCATACGTCCCCAGGCGGCAAATCCCCAATCCGGTGGGGATTTCATCCTGGTAGCCGCCGCCCAGTTTGTAAAAGTAGACGTTGCTCGAAAAGGCAACGCCGTGCCAGAAATCCAGCGAGCCGGTGCCGTTGTAGGTGCATTCGCCCAGCAGGTTCAGCCCGCCGGGGCAGGTGCCCTCGCGGTTGATCCAATCTACGAAATCTTTGGCGCGCCCGGGGTCGTTGACGTAGTATTTTTCGGTCAGTTGGATGTAGCCCGGCGTCTGAACGATCTGTTCCGGCGTCACCACGCCTTCGTTGAGCGCCCCCACGCCGGTGACGATCTTGAACACCGACCCCACTGGCTGCGAGGCGCCCACGGCCAGGTTGAGCAGCGGCAGGCGCGGGTCTTCGACCAATTGCTCGTAGTAATAGGCCGGGATTTCACGCGCCAGGCGGTTATTTTCGTAACTGGGGTACGACACCATCGCCAAAATCTCGCCCGTCTGCGGGTTGATGGCGATGATCGCCCCGCTGCTCATTTTTTTGTCATCGGCTACCACACGGTTCCAGGCGGCCAGCTCGCTTTCCATCACGGCGTAGGCGGCCTGTTGCAAGCGGTAATCAATTGTCAGGCGGATGCTTTGCCCTGGCACGGGGTCGAGCGGCTCCACCAGGTCGCGCAGCACATCGCCGCCCACATCCACCTCGACCGTGCGCAGGCCGTTGCGCCCGCTCAAAATAGCCTGAAATTCCAGTTCGACGCCGGCATAGCCGATCTTGTCGCGGTTGGCGACGAAACCTTGCGCTTCGAGTTCATCTTTCACTTCGGGGTAGATCGGCCCGAGGTAGCCGATGAAATTGGCCGTCTCGATGCCGGTGGGGTAGTCGCGCACCGGCGTCACCTGGATTTCGATGCCCGGCCATTCGGCGCGCTTCTCTTCGATGATCATGGCCGTCTTGCGGTCTACATTGCACTTGACCGGGTACTGGCGATACGGGCTGAACGACGCCCCCCACTCGGCGATCTGCACCAGGCCCTGCTCCGATTTGCACTCCACATACGGGTTGGTGGCCGAATCCACTTCGCCGGCATTCACCGGCACGCCGATCAGCGCCGAAAGTTCGCGCAGCGATTGCTGAATCTCGCCGGGGTCGTCGGGCAGCAGGGCGGGGATGATGACGACGTTGTAGGAGGGGATGTTGCGCGCCAGGATGATGCCGTTGCGGTCGTAGATGATGCCCCGCGAAGTAGGCAGGTTGATCGTGGTCGTGCGATTTTCATCGGCCTGCGCCAGCCAGGCCGCCCCATCCACCACCTGCAATTGAAACAGACGCAAGATGTAAACCGCCAGTACCGCCAGCACCGCCCCCATGAATAACCAGATGCGCCAGGCCGCCAGGTCGTTATGCAAGGCGGGTGAAGCAGATTGTTCAGCGTTCATGGATAAACCTTCTTAGATTACCGTTGGTTTCGACAAGCTCAACCAGCGACTACGCAACATCCAATTCTTCTGGATATAACCGCTCGGCCAGATCGCCAACCAGCACATACACCGGTAAAGCCAAAAACAGGTTCAGCACCAGGCTGGGCAGGATGATGCGATTGACCACGTCACCGGCAGGCAGCGCCGCGCCCTGGGCGAGCAAGATACCGACCGTCAGCCCCTGGAACAGCAGCGTCCCGACGAAGACCACCGCCAGATAGGCCAGCAACAGCACCCGCCACACCCGGCGGCGCAGCAAAAACGCCAGCATGGTTGCCACGCCATAGCTGATCAGCGGCACCGGGTAGCCCAGCGCCGACGAATAGCCAAACATCACCGCCGCGCACAGGCTCCAAAACCAATAGGAGCGCACACGTGGCCGAATGGCCCACGCCAGGATCACCAGCAGCAGCAAATCGGGCGTACCTTGCACCAATGGCGCACGGCTGAGAATGGCCGTTTGCACCAGCAGCAGCGCACCGAGCAATGGGATGGCGATCAGGTAAGCCATTTTACCCTCGCCTGCCCTGGCTCATGCTGAGAATTTGGTGAGACGGCAAGATGCTCATGGCGCAGACGGTGTGGGGATCAACGGTTGGGTGTTCACCGGGCGAAAATTGGTGATCACCAGCACGTAGCTGAGGCTGGCGAAATCTACCGAGGGCTGCACGGCGGCGTTCTGGAAGATGTCGAAATCTTGCTTGCGGAGGTTGGTTACCTGGCCGATGATCAGGTTGGGCGGGTACTCGCCGCCCAGCCCGGAAGTGATGATCACATCGCCCACGGTCACCTGGGCTTCCTGGGGGATCATCTCCAGGCGAATTTCGCCCGTCACCGAGCCGGTCAGCACCGCTTCAGCGCCCGATTGCTGCAAGCGGATGTTGACGCGTGAAAGCGTGTCGGTGATCAGTTGGACGCGGGCGGCGGTGGCGTCTACGGCATCCACCCGCCCGACGAGGCCATCTTGCATCACCACCGGCATGCCACGCCGCAAGCCGGCATCGGCCCCGCGGTTGATGATGACGTAGTGTAAAAAGGGGCTGGGGTCGCGCCCGATCACCGCCGCCGAGACGTACTCGTTTTCGGGGTTATCTTGCACGAAGCCGAGCAGCGTGCTGAGTACCTGGGTTTCAGACACCTGCTGCTGCAAGGCCACCACTTCAGCTTGCAGGCGGGCCACTTCGGCTTCGAGTTCGGCGTTGCGCCTGAGCAGGCTGGCCACGTCGTTGGGCGTGGAGATAAAATCTTGCACGACCTGGAAGCGCAGCGCCAGCCAGGTTTGCACGTTGACCACCGCGCCCAGCCCCAGGCTGGTCAGCGGGGCAAATGCGCCGCCCAATGCCAGCAGCACGATGCCAATGGCGAGCAGCACCAGCACGAAAGGTTGGGTCGAACGCGGGGAAGGGAATTTCAACATTGGTCTGTTGTGACGATGAAAGTCGTCATGGCACGTTGAGTCAATTTAACCCAAAGACGCAAAGAAACAAAGGGGCAAAGTTTTTCTGCTTTGCGGCCTTGTTTCTTTGCGTCTTTGCTCGTTCTGTCAAAGATGGGCGCTGGTTAGCGCTAAAGCCTGCGCTGGGGTTGGTTATCTCTTCGTTCCAGCCCAACCAGCAAGTGTTTGAGACGGTCATAATCTTCCAGGATCATCCCGGCGCCGCGGGCCACGCAGCTCAACGGATCGTTGGCCACCCACACGCGAATGCGCAGCTCTTCCTGCAGGCGGCGATCCAGCCCCAGCAGCAGCGCCCCGCCGCCCGAAAGGCAGATGCCCGTGTCCATCAGGTCGGCGATGATTTCGGGCGGGGTTTCGTCGAGCGCGTCTTTGACGGTCTCGACGATGGTATCCACCGATGTGGCAATGGCCTCGCGCAGTTCTACCGATGAAACTTCGATAGCCTCGGGCAGCCCCGTCACCAGGTTGCGCCCGCGCAGCACCATCGTCTTTTCTTCAGGCAGGTGATAAGCCGAGCCGATGGTCATCTTGGCTTTTTCGGCGATGCGCTCGCCGATCAGCAGGTTGTATTTGTTTTTGATGTACTGGGCGATATCCTGATCGAGTTCGTCGCCGGCCACACGCAGCGAGCGCGAGACGACCACCCCGCCCATCGAAAGCACAGCCACTTCCGACGTGCCGCCGCCGATGTCTACGATCATACTGCCGCCGATCTCGTTGACGGGCAGACCCGCGCCGAGGGCCGCCGCCTTTGGCTCCTCGATCATGCCCACTTCGCGCGCCCCCGCCGACATGGCGGCATCGTACACGGCGCGCTTTTCCACTTCGGTAGCGCCCGATGGGATGCCCACCACCACACGCGGCCGCGGCACCGGCACGATGCTCTGCTCGTGCGCCTTGCCGATGAAGTATTCGAGCATGGCCTGGGTGATCTCAAATTCGGAGATCACGCCGTCGCGCAGTGGGCGGATGGCGACCACGTTGGCCGGGGTGCGCCCCACCATCTCTTTCGCTTCGGCGCCAATTGCCAGCGGTGTGCGGGTACGTTTGTCAATGGCGACCCATGAGGGTTCGTTGATGACGATGCCTTTCCCCCGAATGTTGACCAGGGTGTTGGCCGTCCCCAGGTCAATGCCAATATCGAGCGAGAAAAAACCCAACAACCAGTTAAGCGGGTTGAATGCCAAAGTTTGCTCCTTGAATAAAGTCGAGCGGTATTATACCAAGACCACCCAACGCAAAACCTGAGACCTGTGAAAGGTCAACTTTTTCTCGCCACCGTCACCAGCCGCCGCGAATCCATTGAAACCGGCGCGCCGTGCCAATCGCCATACATCGCCACGATCTCCAGGCCCGCCTGGGCCAGCAGGGTGCGGATTTCGTTGATGGTTATACTCATTTTGCTTCCTCCGGTTCGTTGAAAACCAGGTAACTCAGCACCAGGCTGTTGGTCAGCCATTCAATCGGTGCGTGATCGTCGGTGAAAACGGTGGCGCTGTGCGGCGTGGGTTGCAGGTTGCGCGCGGTTTGCGTGAGGACTTGCTGAAGCAGGGGGTGAAGATCGTCGCGCTGGCTGATGGCGGCGTAATTTTGGCGAAAATCGGCCAGGGTGGTGGGCTGCCGGGTGGCGTAGACGATGGAATTGAGCGTGCCGGGCAAATCTATCACGTACACGGCGGGGAAGATGGCAGAAATCGTACCAACCAGCCCATCAATCAGGCGGCGGTCGCCGGGGGCGCGGCCCACGTTGATGCACAGCACGCCATCTTCGCTCAGGTGGTCGTAGGCCAGTTGGAAAAATTCGAGCGTGGTGAGATGCCAGGGGATGTAGGGTGGGCGGTAGGCGTCTACGGCCAAAATGGTGTAGCGTTGGCCGCTGTGCGCCAGGCCGTAGCGCCCATCTTCGGCGATGGCGTTCAGGTTGGGCTGGTTCATGTCGAAGTATTGCCGCCCAACTTCAATGATTTTCGGGTCAATTTCCCAGCCATCAATCGGGATCGGCCCGTAGACTGCGGTGGCCTGGCGCGCCAACGTGCCAGCCGCCAGCCCCACGATGCCGATGCGCTGCACCTGCCCCGGTTCGTATGGGGCGGGATTGAAGAAGGGTGCGGCCAGGAATTGCTCCCACGGCCCGCCATAAAACAGTTCGTGAGGATGCCAGATGGAGTGAAAGCCTGTGCCTTCGTTCAGGCGCAGGAGGCGGTAGCCACCTTGCTCGACCACTTCGATGTAGTTGTAAGCCGACTCGGTCTCGTAGATTTGCCCGGTCGTGACCTTGATCGGGCTTCGCCCCAGCCAGAAGGCGGTCAGCAGCAGCAGCAGCGGCATCCACGCCCAACGCAGCGCGGCCCGGCGCCCATCGCTAACCCACAGGCCGCCGAGCGCCACCAGGTTGAGCGCCAGGCTGAACGCCAGGAAGGTGAATGTGGTGCCGACCAGGGGCATCAGCACCAGCACTGGCAAAAACGTGCCGATGAACGAGCCGAGCGTCGAAATGGCGTAGATTTGCCCCGCCACACGCCCGGCGCTGGCTGCATCGCCCAGGGCCAGGCGGATGGCGAAGGGGGAGATCATGCCCTGCAAGGTGAGCGGCACGCTAAAGAGCAGCAGCACCCCCGCAAACGATGCGAACAGCACGCCCATGGCAAACTGGTCGAAGGCGGCGGCGGCGGCCAGCAGCACCGGGCGCGCCACCAGCGGGATCAGCCCGGCCAGGAAGGCGCTCCACGCCAGCAGAGAATACATCGTGCGAGCGTGTGGCGAACGGTCGGCCCAGATGCCGCCAAGGAAATAGCCGATGGTGAGGTAGACCAAAATCAGCCCGATGATGCTGGCCCACACCAAATTGCTGGTGCCAAAATAAGGCCCCAGCAAGTGTGAAGCGCCAAATTCCACCGCCAGCGTGGTCATGCCGGCGGCGAAGACAGAAAAATAGAGGTAACGTTGTTGCATGGGGGTCATCGCGGCTGATTATAGCCGACTTGTCTCTCACACCCTGGCTATTCGACAAACCGCCACGGACACAGCCTCCGCTCCAGCCAATCCACCACGAAATACAGCCCCAGGCCCAGCAGGCTCATCGCCACCACCCCGGCATACATGGCGGGATAATCGAACAATGTGCTGCCCTTGAGCGAAATGTAATAGCCCAACCCGCGGCGCGTGGCAAATAATTCGGCCACGTACAGCACCGCCACCGCCGTCCCCACCGATTGGCGCAGCGCCGTCAGGATAGCAGGCAGGCTGGCGGGCAGGTACACGTAGCGGAACAGCGCCCGCCGCCCGGCCCCCAGGCTGCGCACGCTTTGGATGAGTTCTGGGCGCAGGGCAGCCGCCTGGTCGCGCACCAGCACCAAAATCTGGAAGAACAAAATCAGAAAGATGATGAAAATTTTCGGCAGGTCGCCAATTCCCAATAACAGCAGCACCACCGGCACAAAGACCACCTTGGGGATGGGATAGAGCAGGTAGATCAGCGGCGTGAAGATGCGGCTGGCGCGCTGCGACTGCCCGAGGATCAGCCCCGCCGGGGCCGCCGTCAGCACCGCCAGCAAGATACCCGCCGTCACGCGCCACAGGCTGGCGAGGAAGTGGGCGGGCAGGTCTTTGCCCAGTTCGCGCACGAAGGTCTCGGCCACGCGTGTGGGCGAGGGCAAAATATCCCGGTTGAGCAGCCAGGCGGCGATTTGCCAGGCAGCGAGGAGGAGCATGGAGGCGAGCAGGAGGTCGCGGCGATTCATACAGGTTGACAAAAGTGGGGACGACCCGCCGGGCCGATTCAGGAATCGTTTGGGAAAGGATGCGAGCCAGATGATGCCTTGGCGAGCATGGCAGGGTCGCCTGTACGCAGGGGCATTAATGCCTGGCGCAGGGTGTGGCAGGTTTGGCGGTAGGCGGGGGTGTCGCGGTAGGCGGGGTCGCCGGCGGCGGGGTTGGGGATGATCTGTGGGGCGCGGTGCGGGGGATTGCCGAGCAGGAGGATATTTTGGCCGAGCAGGGCGGCTTCTTCGATGGCGTGGGTGACGACGACGAGGGTTAAATTTTGCTCGCGGCACAGGTCGTAGATCAGGTTTTGCAGGCTTTCGCGGGTGGGGGCGTCGAGCGAGGCGAAGGGTTCATCCATCAGCAGCAGCGTGGGGCTGAGGGCCAGCGTGCGGGCGATGGCGGTGCGTTGGCGCTGTCCGCCGGAAAGCTGCGAGGGGTATTGGTCGGTGAGGTCGGCCAGGCCGAGGCGGTGCATGAGGGGGGAAAGTCGAGAGTCGAAAGTCGAAGGTTGAAGGGCCTGCCCTGGGCTTTTCGAAGGGTTGGAAGGTTGAAGGTTGGGAGCATGTTTGCCATCTGGCCCGTAGAAGCCGCGAATTGCGAGGCCGAGGGCGGCATTTTGGCGCACGGTGGCCCAGGGCAACAGGCCATAATCTTGCAGGATCAGCCCGGTTTGCGGGTGGGGGCGTGTGAGCGCTTGCCCGTGAACGCGCACCTGCCCGCTGGTGGGCGTGCGCAGCCCGGCGAGCAGGTAAAGCAGGGTGGTCTTGCCACAGCCCGAAGGCCCCAGCACCGCCCACGTCTCGCCCGCTGCCACCGACCAGGAAAACGAATCGAAGATCGGTGGTTGGCGGGGGTAGGCGAAGGAGACGGAAGCGAAGTCAATCATGAGTGGGCAAACCTTCAACCGAAAACCAGTTGAAGGTTGAAGGTTAAGGCAGGTAGGCGTCGGTGACGATGTCTTTGTAGGCCAGGGTTTTGTCGAGCAGGCCCTTGGCTTGCACCCAGTCGAGGGCGTCGGCGAATTGGGCTTCGGATGGCACGCTGGCAGTGACGAAGGTGGCAACCTGGAAGCTCTCGGCCAGCGGCGGGGGCAGGATTTCCTTCTCGATCAGCAGGGCTTTCCAGGCGTTGGGGTCGGCGTTGATGTCGGCCACGGCCTTTTCCCAGGCGGCCAGGAAGGCTTTGAGGGCGGCGGCATTTTCGCCGATGAAGGCGCTGCGGAAGGCCAGGGTGCTGTAACCGTATTCAGGGTGGCTGGAATCATCAATGACAACGACGGCCCCTTGCGAAATAGCCAGCGAAGCGGCGGGGTCGGGCAACACGGCGGCTTGCAGTTCGCCAGAACCGAGCAGTTTGAGCCGGTCGGGGATGGCGGGGATGTTGACGGTGCCGAACAAGAAGGCGTCTTTGCCCTCGGCCTGGATCAGGCGCTCGAAGGCGTATTGGATGATCGTGCCTTCGGAGATGCCGGTTTGGGCGGGCTGGAGGTCATCCAGGGTGGCAATGCCGCTGTCTTTGGCGGCCAGCACGCGGAAGACCGCCGAACTGCTGGTGGCGCTGCGGGCGAAACGCACCACCTGGATGGTGGTCTGCGCGCGGTTGGCAAGCAGGGTGGAGGTCATCTCGTTGATCATGCCGTCGGCCTGGCCGGAGGCGATCAGTTGGTCGCGTTCGGGGGCCGAGGCGACTGGGATGATCTCGACCTGGAGGCCGTTGGCGGCGAAATAGCCCTGTTTCTCGGCTACCAGCAGCGGCAGGGAATCGAGGATGCGCAGGGCGGCAAAGCGGATCGTCACCGGCTGCGGGGTGGAGGCGGCCTGGGGGGAGCAAGCGGACAAAATGAGCAAAAGCGCAAATGAGCAAATGAGAAAGCGTTTGAACATGGGGGACTCCTATAGGGTATGGGTGATGCGTGAAACGTAATTGATGAAACACGCATCACGGATCACGCTGGCCGCCATTTTACTGTTTTTTGACCCCAAAGTGGATGGCAATAGTGCCAAACATGCGGCGCACAAATCGAACACTTTGAAAGCCCGCAGCGGTCATCCGTTCGGCAAGCGTCTCGGCGGACAGGAAGCCTTCGGTGGAATCGGGCAGGTAGGTGTAGGCGGAGGGGTCGCCGGCGATCAATTGGCCGAGGGCGGGGATGATGACGTGCAGGTGGATGCGGATGAAGGGGCTGAGCAGGTTGCGCGGCGGGCGGGTGGTATCGAGGATGACGATGCGCCCGCCTGGCCGGAGCACACGGGCTTGTTCGACGAGTGCGCCGGGCAGATCGGCCACGTTGCGCATGAGGAAGCCGGAGATGACGGCGTCAAAAGAATGGCTGGCAAAGGGGAGCTGCGTGGCGTCGGCGGCGCTCCACGGTATGCTCTCCCCGCCGGGGCGCTGCTTCCCGACCTGCATCATTGCCAGCGTGAAATCGGCAGCGACGACCGAGGCATTGGGAAATTGTTGGGCCGCGGCCAGGGCCAGGTCGCCGGTGCCGCTGCCGAGGTCGAGCAGTCGGTCGCCGGGATGCGGGTCAGCCAGGCGCAGCACTTCGTCGCGCCAGCGGCCATCCTGCCCGGCGGTCATCAGGCGGTTCATCAGGTCGTAGCGCCCGGCGATGCGGGTAAACATGCTTTGGACGTAGTGGGCGCGTTCTTTGCCGGTGAGATGGGTCATTCGTAAAAATCAGGGGAAAATTTTTCAACCACGAAGGACACGAAGGTACACAACGGTTCAAAGGGTTTTCCGTCGTGTGCCTTTGTGTCCTTTGTGGTTAAACTTGATGAGCTGTCTCAATTGCGGCGCGCAGGTTGTCCCAGGAAGTGTCGGCGGGGACGGTGCAATCGGCGGCGAGGATGAAGCGCGGCGGGGCGGCATCCAGCACTGCTTGAGCGGCGGTGCGCACCTGATCGGGCGTGCCGTGGGCGAGGATGCCGTGGCGGTCGAGGCCGCCCATGACGGGCCGATTGAACAGGGCGGCGGCGTCAGCCATGGTCAGCAATTGGCCGTTGGCGGTCAGCGGGGTGTTGACGACGTGGCCGGGGTAGTCGGCGAAGCGGGTGATGTCGGCATAGGTGCCTTCGTAATCGCAGATGTGCAGGATGTTGAAGGGGCAGTGGGCGGCGGCTTCGTCCATCACGAGCAGGTCGAAGGGGCGCACGAGGCGGTCGAAGAGATCGCTGTTGCCCAGGCGGCCTACTTCAGCGCCCTGCGTGGATGCGTAGAAGCCGTCCAGCCCAAGTCGGATGCCGGCCTTGACGAAGTTCAGCACGCTCTCGGCGACGATTTCCATGCCCTTCAGCACGGCTGCGGGGTCTTCGGCGATGTGCTGCATGAGGCGCTCTTTGCCCACGGCGTGACCGGCGCACATGAAGGGCGAGTAGAGCGTGCAAATGACCATCGCCTCGGCTTTGGCAGCCTTGACGAGGCCGGCGACCACTTCGAGCTGCGGGGCGAAGAAATCTTCTTTGTACAGGGGCATGTTGGCCCAATCGGCAGGGCGCTGGATGTGCGGCAGGAGCGGGAAGCCCTGCTCGTATTGGATTTTGACGAAGTCCATGCCGGTGTAGCGGAAGTATTCAAGATGTTTGTCAATGGCGGACTGACCGCGATGGCAGGAGGGGTCGAAGTGTAGGAAGAAGGCGGCAGGAGTGTGGGAAGGAGCGCCTTCGAGGAGGGAGAGAATCAGGTCGCGCTTGTTCATACGGAGTTCCTTTCGTATCTTCTCAATAAAATGGGGCGGAAGGTGCAACGCACCTGGGTATCAAACGAGTAATTTTGGGGCCAAAACCAGGTGCGTTGCACCTTCTACCCCTTTTTCTTTGTTTACCGATGGCGTATTTGCATCGTTCGGCGACGGTTAAATATCTACCGCCACAGGAATCTGGATATACTGATCAGCCTTTTCCGCTTTTTCATAAATTGCAAAAAACTGGCGTTCAATTTCTTCCAGCACACCCCCCTCATAGAAAACCATTCCACAATTCACGCACACTTCTACGGCAATATCGGGGGCTAAAAGATATTGACCATCGCGGCTGTACAGGTAGTCGGTATGTTGATGTTCAAATTCTTGACCACCACAAAATGGGCATTTGGATTTTTTTTCGTTCATTGCTATCACACTCCTCGCGTCCAGGGGTCAGTAAATTTGGGCGCGCCAGGGATATACACTGTCACAAGCACAACACGATCGTCCAACCAACCACAAACCACATGAATGGGCACTTGTCCAGAGAAACCAGCTATCAGGCAGGATTCCCCGCGTCCTGTATCTGGGTATTCTTCCAAAATTTGTCCCGATAAAAGCGCTTCTTTGACCTGAGCAAACGTCAGATTTTCGACGTTACGTTTGCGTTCGGCATGGCGGCTATACAAGTATTGTCTTGCTGTAATCTTGGCCTTAATGACTTCGATATCCAATTGTGCATCTCCAACAAGTCAATATTTGGCGACCAATTCACTCCGATTATACCCTTCTACTCTTCAAACCCCATCGCATACAGTTCCGCGTACACCCCGCCCAACGCCAACAGTTCGCTATGTGTGCCTTGCTCTACAATGCGGCCACCTTGCACGACCAGAATGCGATCCGAGTTGACCACGGTGGAAAGCCGATGGGCGATGACGAAGGCGGTGCGCCCTTTGAGCAGGTGTGCCAGGGCCGCCTGGATGATGCGCTCGGTTTGCGTGTCTACACTGGAGGTGGCTTCGTCGAGGATCAGGATGCGGGGATCGGCCAGCAGGGCGCGGGCGAAGGAGACGAGTTGGCGCTGCCCCACCGAAAGGGCCGTGCCGCCCTCCTCGACCGGGGTGTCGTAGCCCTGGCGCAGGTGGGTGATGAATTCGTGCGCCCCCACGGCTTCGGCGGCGGCCACGATTTCCTCGTCGCTGGCGTCCAGCCGCCCGAAACGGATGTTTTCCTTGACCGTGCCGTTGAACAGGAACGGGTCTTGCAGCACGATGCCCATTTGCGAGCGCAGGCTGTATTGGGTCACACGGCGCAGGTCGCAGCCGTCAATTTGGACTGCGCCGCCGGTGGGGTCGTGGAAACGCGAGATGAGCTTGACCAGGGTGGATTTGCCCGCGCCCGTCTCGCCGACGAGGGCTACCGTCTGGCCGGGCTGGATATGCAGGTTGATACCGGTCAGTACCGGGGTGGCGTCATCGAGGTAGTGGAAATCTACATTGTCGAAAACAACTTCGCCGCGGATAGGCGGGATTTGCACGGCATCGGGGGCATCTTGCACTTCGATGGGCGAATCGAGCAGGGTGAAGATGCGCTCGCCGCCAGCCATGCTGGATTGGAAGCTGTCGTAGCGGTTGCTCAGGTCGCGGATCGGCTCGAAGAAGCGCTCGATGTACAACACGAAGGCCACCAGCACGCCTGCCGTGATGGTCTCGCTGCCGCCCAAATTTTCGCCCAGGACAGCCGCCCCGCCCAGCCACACCACCGCTGCCACCGCCGCCGCACCGAGCAGGTCAATGGCCGATGGGTACAGGGCGGCGATGCGGGCGGCTTTCAGGTTCGTCTCCAGGTTGTTCTGGTTGACTTCCTGGCTGAAGCGGGTGTAGTTGATGTCTTCGCGCGCAAAAGCCTGCACCACGCGCACACCGTTGATGTTTTCGGCCAGCACCGAGTTGACCCAACTGATGGCGGCGCGCACCATGCGGTAGTTTTCGCGGGCATATTTCTTGAAGATCATTGTCACTGCAAACATGAGCGGCAGCGTCAGAAACGTGACCAGCGAGAGCCGCACGTTCAGCGCTACCATCGCAATCACGATGCCCACCAGCGTGAACAGGTCACGCGCAATGGCCAGCACCGCCCAGGTGATGAACTCGCGCAGCACGCCCACGTCGTTGATCACGCGGGTAATCACGCGTCCCACCGAGTAGCGGCTGTAAAACGACAGCGAAAGCTGCTGCAAATGCTCGAACAGGCGGGCGCGCAAGTCATAGATGATGGACTGCCCCACCCACGCCATCAGGTTGACACGCGTGAAGATGGATAGCCACTGCAAGAGCAGCGCCCCGAAATACCACAGCACCGCCTGGCGCAGTGTGGTGAGAGACCCGGCGGCCAGGCCATCGTCAATCGCCACTTTCACCAGGTAGGGGCCCAGCACGGCGATCCCGGAGGAGATCACCATCAGCAGCAACGAAAAGAACAGTTGCCAGCGGTAGGGCGCGGCGAATTGGATCAGCCGCCGCACCACGGTAGGGTCGTAACCCTTCATCAAGACATCTTCATTGGGGGGAGGAGTAGCCATACGATTTTTGATTTTTGATTGCTGAATGTAGATTGGTTAGAACCAGGCCAGGCCGCGCGGATAGTGGTTTTTGACGATGCCCTGCACGCGCTTGCCCCAACCGAGTGGGAAGGAGGAAAGGGGCGCAGGGGAGATAGGGGGCGAGGGAGTGGTTACGCAGGCGAGTATCCAACCTGCTTCGCCATCGGATATGAGCGTTTCGCAGCGCAGGTATTTGAATACGTCGGGGCTGTCGGCGGGGAGGGCGAGGACGCGGCGGGCATCGGTGGACGAGAGCGCCATCGCCAGGGCATGGGATGGTTCGATGCGGTCTTTTTTGAGATCGGCCAGCCACCAGCCAGGGTGCAGCACGCGCAGCCCTTTCCAATCGGGCAGGCCAGTGGGCAGGGCGTACAGCCGCGTCCCCACCTGCACCGGGGAAACATCTGGCATCGCCGTCAAGTTCTCCCCGCACCACGCCTGCCACTGCTCCATCAGTGTGCGCGAAAGCGCCGGGCGCAACCCCGGAACCGCTGCCCGCCCAGCCGCCGCGTCGTCATTCCGCCGCAGCAGGGCGATGAAGTGGCCCTCGCCGGGGGAGGTGTGCGGCCAGAGGCGTAAGCCGTGATGCGAGATGCGTGATGCGTAAGACATTCCGGAACACGCATCACCCCTCACAGCAAACTCCCCATGCTCCTGCAAAAACGTTTCAATCACGCCCTCATTTTCTTCGGGCGCGAATGTACACGTGGAATAACACAGGGTTCCGCCGGGACGCACGAGGCGAGCGGCGTAGTGCAGAATGGCAGTCTGGCGCACGGCGCAGCCGGCCACCATGTCTTCGCTCCAATCGCTGCGGGCGGAAAGGTCTTTGCGGAACATGCCTTCGCCAGAGCAGGGCGCATCTACCAGAACACGGTCGAAGAAGGGGCCGAAAAATTCGGCCAGGCGTTCGGGCGTCTCGTTGGTGATGGTCACGTTGCGCGCCCCCCATCGCTCCAGGTTGGCGGCCAGGTGGCCGATGCGTTTGGTCTTGATCTCGTTGGCAACCAGCAGGCCCTGGTTGTTCATGCGGCTGGCGATGTGCGTGGTCTTGCCGCCGGGGGCCGCCGCCAGATCGAGGACACGTTCGCCGGGCTGCGGGGCGAGCACTTCGGCCACGGCCTGGGCGTGGGGGTCTTGCAGGTAGTACAGGCCGGCGGCGTGGTAGGGGTGTTTGCCGGGGCGGTCTTCGGGTTCATTGAGGAGGAAGCCGGAGGGATTCCAGGGCAATGGGGTCAGGTGAAAAGGTGAAAGGGAGGCAAGGTGATCGGGAGTGAGTTTGAGCGTGTTGACGCGCAATCCGTGGGTGGCGGGCTGGTCATAGATGGCGGCGAAGGCGGGGAAGTCGGCGCCGAGCAGGGCTTCCATGCGCGCCAAAAAAGCAGCCGGAATGGCTGCGTGTTGATTTTTGATTTCTGATTGCTTTTTTGCTTTGACTGTCATTGCCGACTAATTCTTTCCAGGCTGGTTGCACAGGAAACCCTGGCAGCGGATTTTTGAGAGCGGATTGAACGGATTGTTCACGCTATCCGTTCAATCCGCTCCCCAAATCCGTTTACAGTTGTTTTCCCATTCGGCCCACATTCCACGCCACCACCACACACCACGCTGCCGCAATCCAGATCACAAAGCGCTCATACAGGCCCAAAATATCCGACTCCAAAATCTGCTCCTGTCCGATCAAAAATGATCCAGAGACCGCCGCGGCAAACAGGAACACCGCCAGCGAAAAGAGCGCCAACCGGCGCTGCGGCTGCCAAAAGGTGAACACGGCTGTCAGGCACATGATCGGGAACAGCACCGTGATGCCATCCAACATCAGGTAATGCAGGCGTTGGCGCAGCGAGTGACGGTCTAGCGGATCCATCGGAAAGATGGCAATTAGCAGAAAGCCCATGCCCCACAGCACAAACAAGCCGCCCAGCCAGCGTGCCCTGGCCCACAGGCCAATGCCCAGCAAAATGGTACAGGCGGCCACCAACACAAAATTGAGCGTTTGCAGCCATCCCAACGGCCCCACCGCCAGGCGGCTGATCGTGCCATGCACCAGGCTGTACCCTGGCCGCAAAGAGGCTGCCAGCAAATCCAGCGCCACAAAGGCCAGCGGCCCCGCCACCCCCGCCCAGGCGAACCATCCCGGCGCACTTCCTTGCCGATTTGCTAACTTGCCCATGGGCCTATTCTCGCTTCATCCCCGCGCCCACGTTGCTGACCGCCTGCACGGACGATTTGCGCAGCATTTCCATCTCTTCGTGGAAGCGTTCCTGGTCGCGCAACTGCAAATCGTAGATTTCACGGTACAGCCCGCCCTGCTTCAGCAATTGGTGATGCTCGCCGCGCTCCACAATCCGCCCGCCATCCATCACCAAAATCAGGTCGGCGCGGCGCACGGTAGAGAGGCGGTGGGCGATGACGAAGGTGGTGCGGCCTTCCATCAGCGTGTCGAGGGCCTGCTGGATCAGGTGTTCGGTATGCGTATCCACGCTGGAGGTGGAGTCGTCGAGGATCAAGAAGCGTGGATTCATCAGCAGCGCCCGCGCAATCGCCACGCGTTGGCGCTGTCCGCCCGAAAGCGTCACGCCGCGCTCGCCAACGACGGTTTCGTAACCATCGCTTAATTCCTGGATAAATTCGTGCGCCTGGGCCGCTTTGGCTGCCGCCACCACTTCATCCAGGCTGGCTTCGGGCCGCCCGTAGGCGATGTTTTCGCGCACGCTGGTGGAGAACAGCAGCGAGGTTTGCAGCACGATGCCGATCTGGCGGCGCAGGGCGGTCAGGTCGAGGTCACGCACGTCCACGCCGTCTACCAGCACCCGGCCATCCGTTACATCATAAAAGCGCGGGATCAGGTTGATCAGCGAGGTCTTGCCCGAACCAGTCGGCCCGATGATGGCGACAACCTGGTTGGGTTCGACGCGCAAGTGAATATCGGAAAGGGCCTGCGCCGTCTCGCCCTGGTAGGCAAACGAGACATGTTCGAATTCCACGCAACCCCCGCAGATTTCTTTCTGCCCGGCGCCGGCAGGCAAACGGGCGTTCCCAGGGCTGCGGATGCTCTGGGGCGTATCCAGCACTTCAAGGGTGCGTTTGGCCCCGGCAACCGCCTCGCCCACCGAGTTGACCAGCCAGGTCAGTTGCCCGGCCGGGCCGCCCAACATCAGCACGAAGCTGTTGAAAGCCACCAGCTCGCCCACCGTCATCTCGCCGTTCAACACCATCGGGCCGCCAAACCACAGCAGCAAGATGGTACACAGCGCCACCAGCAGGTTGGAAGTGGGCATCAACTTCGACCATTCGCGGATGACGCTGATGCGTGCCTTGAACAGCACACGGTTGGCGGCAGCAAAACGCTCCATTTCGTAGGGTTCGCGCGCAAAGGCTCGCACCGCCTGAACCCCAGAGACGTTCTCTTGCAAACGCGCCGAGAGATTGCCCAGGGCGTCATCTACGGCGTAAAAGTATTTGCCGATGCGCGAGCCGAAATCAAAACTCATCAAAATCAGCGGGATGAGCGGCAGCACGCCGATCACCGCCAGGCGGGGGTTTTCGATCAACAGCAGCGCCATGATGCCCACCATCAACACGCTGACGCGGGTCAGTTCGGCCAGGTTGGCCCCGGCGAAGCGTTCGATGGCGCGCACATCTTCGATGCAGCGGCTGATCAACTGCCCGGTCTGCGAGTGATCGTGGTAGCTGAAGGGCAGGCGCTGAATGTGGTTGTAGAGGGCGTTGCGCAGGTCGTAGCCAATTTTGGTGGCGATCCACTCGCCCAGGTAGCGGTCGGTGTAGGCCAGCAGCGCCCGCGCCACGCCAATCGCCAGGATCACCCCCGCCGCGCCGATCATGTAATCCATGCGGCGCTCGCCCAGGCCAATATCAATCACACGCTGGATGACCAGCGGCACGGCCAGGCTCAACCCGGTCATCACCAGTAGCAAGAACAAGAGCAGGGCAATTTGCGCAAAATAGGGTTGGAGGTAGGGGCGGAGGCGGAAGAGAATTTTCATGGGCGGAGGGGGGGAGAGTAAGCAGGGGGCAGCAGGCAGGGGGCAGAGAAGATTTTCCTACCCTCTATCCTCTACCCAAGAATTACACACGAAGACACATCTACCACCGTGCGTTCGGGCAGGGCCACGGCATCGGGCTGGATGGGCGGGGTGTAGAACAGGGTGGCCGACAGGGTCAATGGCATATTTCGACTACGCTCAATATGCTCGCCAGAGGCAGCCTCAACAGGCTCGTTGAGCGCAGTCGAAACGGGCGGGAAGCGCAAGTGCAGCGTCAAATCGAGTTGGGGCGTCATCGTCTCGATGATTTCGGTTTCGGCCAGCACCTGGTCGCGGGCGTCGCGGATTTCCAGGCTCAGGTTGGGCCGCTTCTGAAAGGGCGTGAGCGCTAACGTCACTTTTACCCGCCGCCCGTCGGGGTATATCTCGGCGCGCAACTCGGTCACGCGCACTTCGTCGGGCGGCAAGGGAATTTGGGTGGGGTCTTGGAAGAAAATATCCATAAATCAAGAAGATTGGTTATTCGAGATTTGAATTACCCATCACGCATTATTTCACCCAATCCCTCTGCATTCCATATAAAACCGCTTCTCGTGCGCTTCACCCATCGAGAAGGCTTTACGCGGGAGTGCGCCATCGAGGATCACGGTCTTGAACAGGTCGCCTTTGGGGATGGCGGGCAGGTAGAAGCCGGCGTTGCCGGGTTTGCGCCCAAGTTCGCACACCACCTCGCTGCCGTGGACGTAATCGAGCTTTTCGGCGCTGCGGGCGTGCATGAACGAATCCAGGAAGGCTTGCAGGCTGCCCACTACCAGTGTTGCGGGCGGGTCGGCCAGTTCGACCACGCCCCAGCCTTCGGGGGTGATCAGGCCAAAGGCCTGGCGCGGCGATGGGTTAGCATCCACCAGGGCGATCATCGCTTCGCATGTGGGACAGGGAGAATAAGTATACCCCGCTTTGTAGAAGGATTGCAGCGCCGGAACCAAATCCTGGCGCAAGTTGAAGGCCACGCGATGGATAGGCTCAAATTGCAGCGCTTCATCGTGGATATTTTCGATCTCCACCAGGGCATAGCGAGCGGGGTGTTCTGGCCCAACCTTGCGCTTGATCTTTTCCCAGATCGTCTTAGCCGTCGCCAGCGAGTGGTTGCCATCGCCCATGGCAAACAGCAGCACGGGCGTATCGGGCGGCAGGCCATATTTGCCGGTAAAGCTTTGCGGGTCGGCCAGCTTTTCCAGCGCGCCGATGGCAGCCAGTTCCAGGTTGGGGTCATCCACCCAATAGCCGGTGAGATGCCCGCCGCCCATCATCAGGTCGAAATCGTACAGCTTGCGCAGGCTGCCCTTACGCTGGCTGATCGGCTCGATCACACTGCGAGCGGGGTCGTCAATCAGTACCAAAATATGCGGCAGTTCGAGCATGGCCCCATCGCGGATGCGCAGGCGGGGGTGGATGCGTTCGATGATCGTTCCCTCGGTGGCGCGGATCAGCGTGCGCGACCCGGCGGTGTAATCGTACGCTTCCAGGTCGAGCGCCAGCATCAGCCCGCGGCGCAGCTTGCCATCCACCAACCGCTCTACATAGATCAGCCCCTCGATTGGCTCAAACAGGTTGCTCGAAAGGTACTGCCACATGCGGGCGTGGATTTGCAGCGTGCGGCCATCCATATCGGGGCCATCAAGGTAGCTTTCGGGCAGGATCAGATGCAGCGTGGAAGGCTCGTCGCCGACGAGGCATTCCACCTGCTCCCAATATTCAGGCTGTGAAGTATATTGATCGCAGGCGATCACCGCCCACCGCCTCAGGTCAACGCCTGGCAGTGGCAGCAACACATCGGGAACCTGCACCCCGATGGCAGGATAATTGCGCATAAGGTCTCCAAACTGGGCAAAATTCCCCCTATTTTACAACGAGAACGACTCGCCGAATCAGCGAATCAGCGAGTCAACATTCGCTGACTCGCCGATTCGTTGACTCGCTGACTCGCCGATTCCTATCCCACCGCGTAGCCCAATCCCAGCGTCCCTGGGCCGACGTGGACGCCGATCACCGGGCTGACATCGGATAAGATGGTTTCGACGGCGTTGAGTTTCTGGGCCGCCTGCTCGAGCATGGCGCGCCCTTCGGCTTCGGCATTGGCGTGGACGGCGAACAGGCGCACAGGCTTGCGCCCGGCGATGCGCGTCTCGACAAGCTCGACAACCCGCGCCACGGCCTTATTGCGCGTGCGCACGCGTTCGGATGCTTCAATCTTGCCATCCACGATTTCCAAAATCGGCTTGATATTCAGGGCCGTACCCAGGAAGCGCGACCCGCCGCCGATACGCCCGCCGCGGTGCAAAAATTCGAGCGTCTCCACGGTTAGGAATAGCCCGCTGTTGGCCTGAACGCGCTCGGCAATCGCCTTGCACTCCGCCAGCGAAGCGCCTTCGTTGGCCGCCCGCGCCGCGGCCAGCGCCACCAGGCCCTCCTGCCCGGCGGCAGAGAGCGAATCCACCAGTTCGATGGGCGCATCTGCCCCCATGGCTGCTTTGGCCTGGATGGCCGAGTCGAGCGTTCCCGAAAATTTCGACGAGATCGTCACCGTTAAAATTTCCTGGCCCAAATCGAGCAGTTGCTTGAAAACCTGCTCGAACGTGGCTACCGGAACCTGCGAGCTGGTAGGGATAGACTTGGATTTCTTCAAGCGCTCGTAAAATTCGACCGGTTGCATATCTACCCCATCTCGGTACGACTGGCCATCCCAATTCACCAGCAGCGGCGCAACGGTGATGCCATATTGTGCTACCAAACTGGCGGGAAGATAAGCCGTGCTATCGGTCACAACAGCGACTTTGGACATGAAAACCTCCTTTAGGTGGTGAAAAAAAGACTTTGGATGAATGAACCCTGATAACCGCCCCATCTTACGAGCAAAACCCAACCTTGTCAATTCCCCCCTTACACGCTAAAATGCAGGGCTGTGTTTGAGAACCTGACCGAACGCCTGAATAATGTCTTTAAAGAACTAAGCCGCCGCGGCAAACTCTCCGAAGCCGACGTGGACGTGGCGATGCGCGAGGTGCGCCTGGCGCTGCTCGAAGCCGACGTGAACTATGGTGTGGTCAAAGAGTTCGTCGCCCGCGTGCGCCAACGCTCGATTGGGGCCGAAGTATCGAAGGCGCTCAACCCCGGCCAACAGGTCATCAAAATTGTCAACGAGGAACTGATCACCACCCTCGGCCAGCCTGACCGCCTCAACCTGACCGGGCCGCGCCCGCGCGTGATCATGCTCGTCGGTCTGCAAGGCGCAGGCAAGACCACCCACGCCGGAAAGCTCGGACGTGTGCTGCGCTCGCAGGGTGAACGCGTGATGCTGGTGGCCTGCGACCCCTACCGCCCTGCCGCCGTCAAGCAACTGCAAACCCTCGGCCAAAAGCTCGACATTCCTGTCGCCTACGAACAGGGCCTGACACCGCCCGAAATGGCCCAGCGTGCTTTCGACACAGCGCAAAAAGGCGGCTACACGGTTCTCATCCTCGATACCGCCGGGCGTTCACAGCTCGATGACGCCCTGATGAACGAACTGCGTGCCATCACCGGCCGCGTCCAACCTGCCGAAATCCTGCTCGTGGTCGATTCGATGATCGGCCAGGAAGCGGTCAACATCGCCAAAGGCTTCCGCGATACCGTCTCAATCACGGGGTTGATCCTGACCAAGATGGATGGCGACTCACGCGGCGGCGCGGCCATCTCAATCCGCTCGGTGACGGGTGTGCCGATCAAATACCTCGGCACCGGCGAGGCGCTGGATGCCCTCGAAGCCTACGACCCTGGCCGCCTGGCCTCCCGCATTTTGGGCATGGGTGACCTGATCGGCCTGATCGAGCGTGCCGAAGCCAACCTCGATCAGCAAGAAGCCGAAAAGCAGGCCAAGAAGCTCATGTCGGGTGAGTTCACCCTGCAAGATTTCGTAGACCAACTGCGCCAGGTGCGCAAGATGGGCCCGATTGCCCAATTGCTCGAAATGATGCCCGGGGAACTGGGCCAAATGGCCAAGATGGTTTCGCCGCAAGATGCCGAAAAGCAGCTTAAAATGACTGAAGCGATCATCAGTTCGATGACGCCCAAAGAACGCCACAATCCCGACATCCTCAACGCCAGCCGCCGCCGCCGCATTGCCAGCGGTTCTGGTACGCAGGTGCAGGATGTCAACCGCCTGATGAAGCAGTTCCGCCAGATTCAAAAGGTGATGAAAACGATCAAAAAAAACGGCGGGAAAGGTCTTTCCCGCATGTTTGGCTTGTAGGGCAAAATTTATTTTGCCCGTTTGGTGTCTAGCGCCCCGGCCAGCAGTCCAGCGCCCCTTCCCGCTCCTCCGCTGCCAGCCACCGCAACGACCCACCCCATCAAATTTACCCTAGTTGTGTAAGGAGTTTCTCACATGGTTCGTATTCGTTTACGCCGCATCGGTTCCACTCACCAACCGAGCTACCGCATCGTGGCCGCTGACCGCGAAGCGCCGCGCGATGGCCGCTTCCTCGAAATTTTGGGCCAATACAACCCCCGCACCCAGCCATCCACCATTGTCGTCAAAGAAGAACGCATTTACGATTGGATGAGCAAAGGCGCACAGCCCAGCGATTCGGTGGCTCAAATTTTCAAGAGCATCGGCCTCACCGGGCGCTATGAGCGTTTCAAGAAGGGCGAAGCCCTCGAAACGCTGTTGACCGAAGCCGCCCAGGTGCAGCCAACCGTCAATCCCAAGACCACGCGCTAAGTCGCATATATCGCAACACCATGAGGGCGTGAGAAGCCGGAAAACCGGCCTCCCACGCCCTCATCGTCCCCGATAGCATTCTCTCCAGAATGGCGAGAATGCTATCCTGGAGAGAATCCATGAAAGACCTGATTGAATACATGGCCTGCTCATTGGTGGATGATCCCACCCAGGTAGGCGTGACCGAACACCGTCGCGGCGCGGCTATCAGCTACAAGCTGCACGTGGCCCCCGATGACATGGGGCGCGTGATCGGGCGCGGCGGACGCGTGGCCAACGCCATGCGTATGCTCGTCAACGTGGCCGCGGCCCGCGATGGCCGCCAGGTGACGCTGGACGTGGAAGACCCCGAATGAGCCCACGACGTATGTTGGCTTCACAGGAACCGGGCGCGGGTGTACAGCCCACGACTGGTTTCCTGTCAGTGGGGAAATTGGGCCGTCCGCACGGCGTGCGCGGCGAAATTGTGATGGAGATTTTGACCGACTTTCCCGAACGCATTCGCAGCGGTGTGACGTTGTACGTCGGCGCGGCGCACCATCCCTTACGGGTGCGCTCCCGCCGCCGGGCCGACGCTTCGTTGCTGCTGGCCTTCGATGGCTATGACACCCCCGAAACAGTCGGTGAGCTTCGCAACCAGATCGTCTACGTCTCTATCGCTGATCGCCCGCCGCTCCCCGAAGGTGAATACTACCACCATCAGTTGATCGGCAAGCCGGTGGTCGCCGAAGATGGCCGTCAGCTCGGCCTCCTGACTGAGATCATCGAAACCGGCGCCAACGATGTGGCCGTGATCCAGCCGGAAATCGGGAGAGAAATCCTGATCCCGCTGATTGATGGCGTGCTGCTGGGCGTGGATGAGCCTGCTGGTGTGGTCAGCGTCCACTTGCTCCCTGGCATCTTGCCCGACGAAATGGAAGACGCCGACAACGAAAAGGCCCCGTAAAAGGGGCCTTTTCGTTTGCAAGAAGAAGTTGACTCCTGCAATTTTCACCGCTATACTATAAACGAGCTAGACAGACTAGACAGGAGTGCGAGCGATGGAACACAATATCTGGCCCTTGCAAGATGCCAAAAATAAATTCAGCGAAGTGGTCAATGATGCACTGCGGCGCGGCCCACAGGTGATCACGCGCCGGGGCGTGCAGACAGCCGTGGTCATTTCGTACACCGAGTATCAACGCCTGCAAAAACCGCAAACCGACCTGGTGACTTTCTTTCAAACTTCCCCCCTGGTCGAACTCGACCTCGATTTGCGCCGCGACGACAGCCTGCCGCGGGATGTGTCGCTATGAATTACTTGCTGGACACTAATGTCATTTCGGAGTTGGCCGCCAGGCAGCCTAACCCAGGTGTGATCGCCTGGATTCAGTCGGTGGACGAGAATCGCCTGTATCTCAGCGCGATCACGATTGGCGAAATTAAAAAGGGTGTAGAAAAACTGCCCACTTCGGCTCGTAAAGAAACACTGCAAAGCTGGCTGGCAAATGATCTGCTTCAACGTTTCGAGTATCGCATTCTTGCAATTGATACAGACGTAATGCTGATTTGGGGTGAATTGACGGCGCGGCTGGAAAGCAATGGGCGTGTGCTTCCGGCAATAGATTCGTTGATTGCAGCGCTGGCCCTGAGCGGGGATTTTACGTTGGTAACGCGCAATACGGCAGATTTTGATGGGACGGGGGTTAAGGTATTGAATCCCTGGCAAGCGTGAACGGAATTGCCCGAAAAACATTACCGCACCGGCAGGGAGTGTCTCATGCTGGGGCGGTAATGTTGGCCTCGCTGCCACCATTTGTTCACTGTAAATACCAAGAGAGACCGGAGCGACCGATTTTATTTATTTTCTGTCGCCATAAAGCATGTGGCTGTCACTTTCAAGGTGACAGCCACATGAACTTGCTCCCATGCAAAAAAACTTTTGCACCAGTCCAAACAGAAATTAGTTTGACAATGTCACATTAGGTTTCAGTTTTTGACCGCTGGCGCAGGCGGC
>CAZSFD010000003.1:0-116547 GCA_964606085.1 uncultured Anaerolineaceae bacterium | reverse complement strand
CAAGCAGGCCTGTCGCCTGCCCAGCCAGCTACAACCTAATCTATTTTCAAAGCAGCAGCAGTCCCGATGCGCGTGTTATTCGGCTCAAATATGGGGAAATTGGGCAAGATCACGCCAACGAAGCCGTTCCGCATTTACACCTTGAAAACAAGACTCTCTTGCAGCTTACCCCAGCAATCACATTTCAAGAATTTATCGCCTGGATACAGGTAAACCTGATCTAAATCAGCCTTTTCCCCTCGGCTACGGCATCCTCGCGGAAGTGGCAGCCGCGGCTCTTGCGGTTGTGCCGCGCCGCCTGGGCGATGATCAGCGCCACTTCGACGGCGTTGCGCAGGCCAATCAGCCCGTCGCTGAGTTTGGTCGTGCGGTAGAAGGTTTCGATCTCGTTCCACAGGTGGGTCAGGTCACGGGTGGCGCGCCAGAGCAGGTCGGCAGAACGCTCGAGGCCCACGTAGTGCCACATGATGTTCTGGATCGTCTGCATGTCGCCCTGGATCAGCGCCGGGTCGCCATCGGAGGTCAGGCCACTCTCGTCCCAGCGGGGGACATCCTTTGCGCCCAGCACGGCCGGCTTGCCCTGGCGGATCAGCTCGCCCTCGATGAAGCGGGCCGCCCGGTCGCCCCACACCAGCCCTTCCAACAGCGAGGTAGACGCCAGGCGGTTAGCGCCGTGCAGGCCAGTGCAGCTCACCTCGCCCACGGCAAACAGGTTGGCAATGTTCGTCTGCCCCCACTCATCCACCAGCACACCGCCGCACGAGTAGTGCGCCGCCGGCACGACCGGGATCGGCTCGCAGGTCATATCTACACCGGCCTTGAAACAGGTGGCATAGATGTTGGGGAAACGCTGGCGGATGGCGGCGGCATCCATGTGTGAGGCGATGTCGAGCAGCACATAGGGATAGCCCTGCGTCATCATCTGGTGATGGATGGCGCGGGCGACGATGTCGCGCGGGGCCAGGTCTTTCCATTCGGGGGCATACTGCCCCATAAACGGCTGACCGCCCGGCGTCAGCAGCACAGCCCCCTCGCCGCGCACCGCCTCGCTGATCAGAAAGCCCTCCGCCCCTGGCACGGAAAGCGCCGTGGGGTGAAATTGAATGTACTCGGCATTGGCAATGCGCGCTCCGGCGCGGTGGGCAATGGCTAACCCATCGCCGCGTGAGCCATTGGGGTTGGTGGTATTGCGAAAGATGCGTCCCAGCCCGCCGGTAGCCAGCACGGTGGCGGCTGCCAGGTAGCGGTGGATGGTGCGCTCCTCACGGTCGAACACATACGCCCCGTGGCAGCGGATCGGCTCGTAGGCGGTCAGCGGGTTGCGTGAATGGTGGGGGAAGGTGATCAGGTCTACGGCGGTGGCATTGGTCACAAGCTGCACGTTCGGGCGGTCGCGCAAGGCGGCGATCATGCCCTCGATGATGGCCTTGCCGGTGCCATCGCCCACATGCAAAATGCGGCGGCATGAGTGAGCGGCCTCTTTGCCCCACGCCAGGTTGCCATCGGCCTCGGTATCGAACTGGATGCCGGCCTGCTCGATCAACACCTCTTGCAGCAGCACCGGGCCTTCCTCGGCCAAAATGCGGGCGGCCCTGGGCAAACTGGCGGTGGCCCCGGCCTCGAGAATATCTTTGACCAACAGGTCGGCGCTGTCATCGGGCCCCCTGGAGATGATGCCGCCCTGGGCATAACGCGAGTTCGACTCGTGCGGGTCGGGGTCACGGGTGACGACGACGACGCGCCGCCGTGGGTTCTGCGACAGCCTGAGCGCCGCCGCTGCCCCGGCAATGCCGGAGCCAATGATGAGGACGTCGGTTTGAGTGGGCATGGGAAAGCTCGTTGTTCGTTGTTCGTTATTGGTTATTGGTTATTCGATATTCGATATTCGAAATTCGTTACACTATCATCGAATATCGAATATCGAATATCGAATATCGAATAACGAATAACGAATAACGAATAACGAATAACGATTGATCGGCATCTACCCAATGGCAATCATCCGCTGCACCGCCTTCTCTGCCCGCAGGCGAATTTCTTCGGGGACTTCGATGATGTGGCGGGTTTCGCGCAGGCTGGCGAGGGTTTCTTCGAGGGTGATCTGGTTCATGTGCGGGCAGCGCACCATGCACAGGCGCAGCATGTTCTTTTCGGGGTGGGCGGCGATGATGTTGTCGCCCATGGCGCATTCGGTGAGCAGCAGGTAGTGGGGCGCGTCGTTCTGTTCGATGTAGCGGATCATCGCGCCAGTGGAGCCGGCGAAATCGGCGGCGGCGGTCACGGCGGGGCTGCATTCGGGGTGGGCCAAAATGACCACATCGGGGAATTGGGCGCGCACGGTTTGAATGTCTTTGACGGTGAATTTTTCGTGGACTTCGCAGCGGCCGCGCCAGCCGACCAGGGCGCCGGGGAGCGATGGCGCGGGGCAGCCAAGCGAGGGGAAGATGATGGTTTTGCCGGTTTCGCGGGCCACGTTGGAGGCCAGGTATTCATCGGGCAGGAAGATGATCGTGTCGCTATCGAGCGAGTTGACCACGGCCACGGCATTGCCCGAGGTGCAGCAAATATCCGATTCGGCTTTGACATCGGCATAGGTGTTGACGTAGGTGACGACCGGCACGCCGGGGTATTGCGCCCGTAACTGGCGCACATCTTCGGCGGTGATGCTTTCGGCCAGCGAGCAGCCGGCCTTGTCGGCGGGCAGCAGTACGGTCTTGCTGGGGTTGAGAATTTTGGCCGTCTCGGCCATGAACTTGACGCCGCAAAAGATGATGATGTCGGCGTCGGTGCTGGCGGCGCGGCGGCTGAGTTCGAGCGAGTCGCCGACGAAATCGGGGATGGAATGGTAGAGCGCCGGCTCCATGTAGTTGTGGCCGAGGATGACGGCGTTACGCTCTTTTTTCAGGCGGTTGATCTCGACGGCCAGTTCGGCCTTGTAGCGCAGTTCCACATCGGGGACGATGGTGTGGAGCATGGCATGAAGTTTTTGATACATTTCGGTGGTTGTGGACATGGGGAACTCCAGTAAGATAAGGGGGAAGATGTGTTGTTCGTTATGCGGTATTCGTTATTCGACATTCGTTATTCGACATTCGTTATTCGACATTCGACATTCGTTATTCGTTATATGGAACGATTGTTCGGATAACGAATAACGAATAACGGATAACGAATAACGAATAACGAATGTCAAACAATCACGGATTATCTACCCATAATAAACTAACATCAAACACCTTCGCCGAATGCGTCAGCGCCCCAACGGAGATGAAATCTACGCCGGTTTCGGCCACCAGGTGAACGCGATCCAGGCTCATGTTGCCAGAGGCTTCCAGTTGGGCGCGCCCGGCAGAGCGTTTGACGGCTTCGCGCATGATGTCGAGGGGCATGTTGTCGAGCAGGATGCGATCCACGCCGGCGGCGATGGCTTCTTCTACGTCTTCGATGGTGCGCGCTTCCACTTCGATGGCCAGCCCGGCGTTGGCGGCCTGCACCCGGCGCACCGCCTCGGTCAGCGAACCGGCAAAATCTATGTGATTGTCTTTGATCAGGATCATGTCGTACAGGCCAATGCGGTGATTGCGCCCGCCGCCGCGCTGCACAGCCAGTTTGTCGAGCAGCCTCATGCCGGGGGCGGTCTTGCGGGTGTCGAGGATGGCGGCCTTCGTGCCAGCCACGGCATCTACGAATTGGCGGGTCAGCGTGGCGATGCCCGACATGCGGCCGAGGAAATTCAAGGCCGTACGCTCCGCCGTCAACACGCCGCGCGCCGGGCCGTGGATGCAGGCGATCTCCTGGCGGTTTTGCACATAGCCGCCTTCTTCCACCAGCGCCTCCAGGCAGACCCGTTCATCCACCAGTTTGAAGGCGGCCTGGGCCACATCCAGCCCGGCGATCACGCCGCGCTGCTTGGCGACAATCACGCCGGTCATTTCGGCAGCATCGGGGACGATGCAGTTGGTGGTCACATCGCCGGGGCCAATGTCTTCGACCAATGCCTGGCGAATGAAAGCGACAATTTCGAGTGCAAGCGGTGAAGTGGGCATAGGGGACTCCTTATCTGCATGGATCATGGGGTGTAGGGCAAAATTCACTTTAACCGCCGTCGAGCGAAATCAATTGGGAGCATTTCATTTGAGTTGAAAACCCGGTTTCGACAAGCTCAACCGACGTTGGTTGAGCTTGTCGAAACCAATCTCCAACTCAAATGGAACACACCCAAATCAATTTCGCCTTACGCCAAAAACTGGGTAGAGGTTACTACGTTCATTCCGGCGGCGGCGAAGCGCTCATACGCCTGGTTGGCGGCGTCGGTATAGTCTACCACGCCCGGCACAACGACCGGCGATGTGCAATCTGCCAGCAAGGTGATTTTGCGCGTCAGCGAGGCGTCTACGGCCTGGATGTCAGCCAGCAGGTCGGCCACCGTCCACGCCACGCAATGACTTTGGGCCTGTCCGGCGATGACCACGGCGTCGAACTGCTGCACCGCCTGCAGGAATTTGGGGTTGCGGGCGGCCAGCGGCTTGCCGGCCGGGTCGGTGTTGACTTCGGGGCCGACGGCGGAATAGTGCTCGGTGAGCGGGTGTTCGCCTTTGATCTCAAAAATGGGCTGGCTGGCCCGCGCCACTGTGTGGAAGAAGATGGCTTCCTCCACTGCCGGGACGAGGGCATGGCCGATGCCGCCCAGCATGGCATGGTAGGGCCAAATGGTGAGGTCATATTTGCCGCGGCGGGCCAGTTCGGCGGTGTAGTATTCGAGGTGACGCTGCCCATCCTCGGCGGTGATACCCAGGCTGGCGGCCATCTGCGGGTTGAAACGCCATTGACCCTGGCGCACGTCGGCAGCCGCGATGCGCGTCATCGGCGGGGGCGGGTTGCCGGCGGCATCCACCAGCAGCAGGGGGTGGAAGATTTGGGCCGCCTGGTGGGTGTCGAAGGTGGCGTAGATTTGGGTGATGCGTCCCAGGTGGCGGTAGAGAAACTGGCACAGGCGGCGGTTATCGTCCACCGCGCCGCTGCCAGAGCGCCCGCCAACGAACAGTTCGAAATCGGGCAGGCAGAAGGTGTTCTGCACGTCAATGAGGATCAGGGCCAGCTTGAAGTCATCGGCGGCAGCCGGCCCAATGGCGTGCTGCTGCGCCCACTGCCGGGCCTGCTCGGCCAGGGGTTGATAGGGCACCCGCCAGATTTCGCCGACGCGGGCGGGGTCAAAATGGGCGGGGATGGGCAGTTGTGGGATAGGGGAGGACATGGACAGCGCCTTTCGTGTGAAAATTACACAAACAAAAGCCCAAAAAGAAGCGGGGCATTGTCCCCGCGTTGGTGTAGAAGTGACACGATTATAGCCGAAGCAAGGGGCATGTCAAGGCGAACCAAAATCGCCAACGATGCGCAAAATGTCGAAGCCCTCGGCGAAGGGCCGTTCGGCCAGTGCGCCGTGGCGAATGCAGGTGGCGCGCAGCACGGCGGGGTCGAAGTAGTATTTTTCGCAGTAGGTGTGGTACTGCCGCAGCGCTTCTACTTTGCGTTCGACATCGGCCTCGCTCACTTCGACCAGGAAATGGGGGAAGAAGTTGTAGCTGCTGCGCAGGGCGTCGAAGCCGAGCAGGGTGGTGCCACGAAAGGCCCGCAAGGCCTCTTGCGTGACGGTGTTGTGATCCTGGTGAATGTCGGAAGGGGTGTGGCAGAAGACGATGTCGGGCCGGTATTCGCGGTTGAGCTTGAACAGAAATTCGAGGATTTCCTGGCGGTCAGTGGGGAAGTAGCGGGTGGTGAAGGTTTGCACAATGTCGTGATCGGGCGGCACGCCCAGCACGGCCATGCTGCGGTAATGTTCATCCACCACGTTTTTCAGGTGAGGGTTTTTCTGGTTATCTGAAATGGTGGCGCAAAAAATTTCGGTTTTGCCGACAATGTGGGCGATGAACGCCCCGCAGCCAAGTTCGATATCATCGGGGTGAGCGCCAATAAAGAGGAGTTTTTTGCCGTAAAAGAACATGCTAACTTCCAGGGATAAAAAAAGCAAATCAGCAAAAATCGTAATCGTTCAGGCCGCCTGCCGCCGATTGAAATCGGCGTCTGAAACAGCGAAAAACCTGCATAAGCAGGCTACCGAGATGCTGCGCATCGCCACTCATCCGATGCCAGGCGGTGGCCTGAACGGTTACCAAAGAACTGCTGACTCCTTGCCCATTCGCTGATTTGCCCATTGGCCTACTTATGCGCCACGAACCCGCCCACCACTTTCGTCATCACCAGTTCGCCATCCTTTTCCAGGCGGCGGGCAGAGGCGGCGGCGATGCGGGTCATCACGCTTTCGAAGGTATCCACCTCGTCGAAGAAGCTGCCCCAAATTTTGCGGTCTTCGTTGAGCGAGGCGCGCGTGTAATCTACGAAGGGCTGCACTTCGCTGAAGGTAAGCGGGTTCTCGAAGATGTGAACGTCCACGCTGGTAAAGGTGGCCTGCATGGCGTCGAGAATCTGGCTGCCATAGCGCGAACTGCCTGGCATGGGCGGGATAGGTTTGTTGTTGGTCGCTTCGCGGATGACATCGTAGAACAACTGCTTGTTGGCCGGCATGGGGCCGGTGCTGAACAGGCGGCCACCCGGCTTGAGCACGCGGTGCATCTCGCGGATGGTGAAGGGGATGTCGAGCGCGTAGTAGATGGCGAAGCAGCAGGTGACGAGGTCGAACCGGTTATCGTCGAAGGGGAAGCGCTCGTTGAAGTTGAGTTCGAGGATGGTGAGCGGGTTGCCGAGTTTGGCATTCTCTTCACGAGCCTTCGCCAGCAGTTCGGCGTTGACATCGCCGCCGGTGATTTCCGCCTTTCCGGCCAGCGCCTTGTGGAAGAGCAGGCATTGTTTGCCCGCCCCGCAGCCTACATCGAGAATTTTCGCTCCCGGCTGCACCTGCAACAGGTCGAGCATCCACTGGTCAATGTCGCGTCCGCCGTATTTTTTGTGGATGTCAATGCGGGTCAGCAGGTCGCTGGTGGTTTCCTGGTATTTGATTTGCATGGTTTCCTCTTTCATTGGGGGAGATTTGCGGCGCAAGTATCCCGAAATAGGCCGAGTTTGTCAAGCTCGCGCCAAAATCTGCTCACAAACATCATTGAACGCAGTATCTATTTTGCGGCGGGCGGGGTCGGCGTTGTACCAGGCGGCCACTTCTTCGATGCCCCGGCGGAAGGGGGTGGTGCAGATGAAGCCGGGGACGAGGCGTTTGACTTTGCTGTTATCGAAGATCATGCTGTGGGTTTTGTCGCCCAGCAGGCCGGCGCCCCAGTTGGGGTCGAATTGGGCGATGACTTCGGAGGGGACATGGACGATGTCGGCTTTCGTGCCGAAGGCGCGGGCGGTGATCTCGAAAATCTGGTTCCAGGTCAGCCACTCGTCGGAGGTGATGTGGAAGGCTTCGCCGATGGCGTGCGGGTTGGCCAGCAGGCCGTTGAAGCCCTTGGCGAAGTCGGTGTGGTGGGTTAGCGTCCACAGCGAAGTGCCGTCGCCATGCACAATCACCTTTTGGCCGCGCAGCATGCGGTCAACCACCGTCCAGCCGCCATCCATCGGCAGCAGGGTGCGGTCGTAGGTGTGCGAGGGGCGCACGATGGTAATGGGGTACTTCTCCTCGCGGTAGGCGCGCACCAGGCGCTCTTCGCAGGCGATTTTGTTGCGTGAGTATTGCCACCAGGGGTTATCCAGCACGGTCGATTCGGTGACGGGCAGCGAGGCGGGGGGTGTCTGGTAAGCGGAGGCCGAACTGATGAACACATACTGCCCGGCGCGTCCGCGGAACAGGTCGAGATCGGCTTCGATGTGGTCGGTGGTGAAAGCGATCCAGTTGACCACGGCGTCGAAGGTGTGGTCGCCCAGGGCGGCGCGCGCCGATTGGGGGTCGCGGATATCGCCATGCAGCACACGCGCCCCTTCGGGAACGGGCCGCACCGATTGGCCGCGGTTGAGCAGGTACAGTTCCATGCCCTGGTCGAGAGCCAGTTGCGAGCAGGCCGAGCTGATGATGCCGGTGCCGCCGATGAATAGGATTTTCATGGGTTACCTCCAAATCTGAACAGTTATTGAGAACACAGGTTTTTTGCCCGCGGCGTCCATACCACCAGGCCCTCGGCAGGAAATTCCGCCAGCGGCTCATACGTACAATCTATCCAGCCGGCGATATTGATCAGCCAGGCGTCGTTTTCCTCGCCGAATTGATGGTAAGGGCCGAGCAGTTGCGGGGGCGTTGGCTCGCCGATGATCAGGGCGAAGCGGTGGCCGGTGAGGTCGCGCCGCAGGGCCTGCTGGTAGGGTTGGTTATCGGCCATGGCCATTTCCATCGCAAAGACCACCTCGTATTCGGGTTCAGTAACGAGGGGGACGTTCTTCAAGTCGCCAAGAAACAGCAGATGGCGCTCACGCATGAGCAGAATTTCACCATCGGCACTGTCCACCTGCTGCTGGATAGCCGCAATCGTCTGCCAGGCGCTGGCCGCATCGCGGTTCGGCAGTGGCCCGCCCAACGCCACCACGAAGCCAACGGGGATGAACACGAGTGGCAATAACGCCAGGTGATCGAGAAAGCGCCACCAGCCAGGCAGGGGACGTGTGGGCGGCCAATCCCAGGCGCAGCGCTGGAAAAAGAAGTATGCGCCGATCACCAGCGAGAGGACAAAATAGGCATCCAGGTTATGCAGATTACTGCCGCCGCCGATCTTCAAACTGACCAACGTGCCGCCCAGCAGCAGGACGATCAGCATCGCCAGCAATCCCAGCCAGCGCAAGGCGTTGATCGCCCGCAGGCGGGGCAGCAGGCGCACGAACAGCACGGCCAGCAGCGGCAGCGAGGCCAACAGCGTGGTGCGCACGATGCCCTGCGGATAGGTGACGTTCGGCCATAGGCGATACCACAGCAGTTGCGAACTGAAGCTGGAATCGAAGTATTCCAGGGGGTTGCCCGACCAGGTCTTGTAACCGGCTTGCACCAGGTAGCCGGTCAATGTGCCGAGCAAAACCCACAGCAACGGCGGCAGCGCATAGCGCACGACCGCCTGCACTTTGCGCTGCGCGCCATCTGGCCAGGGCAAAGGCATTTCCAGCAGGTACAGCGTGGCCGCCAGCATCCCAGGCACGGGCAGCCAGTTAACCCGGCTGATGCCCGCCCAGGCCGCGGCCAGCAGCACCACCAGCAGCGTGCGCCCGAGGCGGCGCGAGTCGGCGGCCCATAAGATGATCATCGGCATGATCAGCAGGTGGTAATACACCGGCCCTTGCAGCAAAAACAGAAAAGCAAACCCGATGAACACCCATCCGGGGCGCATCTCCCCCGCCAGGCGCTTCAAACGGCGCGCCAGCAGCCAGGCAGTTGCCAGGGCCGTCACATCGAACAGAAGCACCTGCCACAGGCGATGAAACCACAAGGGCGCATCAGGGATGATGAACGCTGCCGCCTGCATCAGATAGCGGCTGGGATGCAAAATGGGCGGCGGCACGGCCACACCATAGATAAATTTGGAGAAAAACAGCGAAGCGTAATAATAACGGCTGCTCTCCGACCACCCCAACGAGAGCGGATAGTCGTTCACATAGCGCAGCAACCCGCTGCTATCGCCGCCCAACAGTTGGTAGAGCGTGGCATTGAGGACGCCCGCCGCACAGAACAAACCCAACCAACCCTGCTGCGGCAGCGACAGTTTGAGCGCCAGCATGGTCACCACCGTCACACCGGCAAAAAGCGCCAGGCGCGCCGCCAGAGGTTCAAAAGCCGCGCCGCCTGGCCCCAGCACCAGAGCCAGGAAAAGCCCGTTAGCGGCAATGAGCAAAATCAAACTGATCCATCGTTTCATCGGCCATTCCCATCTTCACCGGCCACCATCCCCGGCACGAACAGCGCACCCGGCAGGCTGGCCAACATCGGCAGTACACGCATCAGCAACGCCAGCACCAGGGCGCTTTCGGCAGATACACCGCCCAACTTTGTAAACAACAGCGAAATCGCCAATTCCTGCGTGCCCATGCCATTGACCGAAACCGGCAGCAGCGTGATGAAATAAACCAGGCTCCATATCCCGCCAATCAGGAAAAAAGGGACTGAATGGCCCATGCCGGTCAGGATCACATCGGCGATGGTGATGGTCAATAGCATGTGCGTCCACGTCAGGCCGAGGGCTGCCAGCAGCGTGTGAGGGTGTTGCAGCCACAGTGACATCACATCGCGCAACCGGCGCAGCCCGCGGCGGAAAAAATCCCTGGGCGGCCAGGGCATGGTCGCCATGAAGCCAAGCGGCGTCGGCTCAACGAAGAAGAGCAAGCCCGGCACAGCCATCGCCATGCCGGCCATGCCTACCAGACGGTCCACAATCAGCGAGGTCAACGCTACCGCCCGGCTGATGCCAAAGCGCAGCGCCCCGCCCAGGCGTATCACATCGCCGCCAATGGTGGTGGGTAAAAAGTTGCTGACAAACAACCCGGCAAAGGTGATGCGCGTCGTCAGGCCCAAAGAAATGCGTTCGCCGGCGCCGCGCAGCAGCACATACCAGCGGCCCGCCACAGCCACCCGCGAGAGCAGCATCAACCCCAGAGCCAGAAACAGCCGCCAACCGTCAATTTGCCGAAAAGCGCTCAAAATCTTGTCCCATCCCTGCGAGCTGAGCAGCCAGATCAGCAGCCCCAACGCCAGCAGCGTGCCGAGCCAACGCAGGACGGCAGGGAGCGAGGGAGCGGAGGAGCGAGGGGGCATGGGGAGCTGGGGGAGGGTGGGTGAGTGGGAGACGGGGAGGGAGGGGAGCGAGGGAGCAGGGGGGAAGTATTCACCCTCTCACCCTCTCACCCTCCCAGCCGGTCAGCAAGATTGAGCGTTCTTTTGACGGTATAGGTGCGCTTATCCTGCGACTCGTGGTAAGTGCGCGCCATCATTTCGGCCAGCAGACCCATGAGGATGGATTGGAAGCCCAGGCTGAAAAGCATCACGCTCAGGGTCAGGAGGGGGTTGCGGTTGAGGTGCAGGCCGGTGATGAACCATTTATCGGCCAGGGCATACAGCAGTGCCAGCAAGCCAAAGCCCATCAGGCCAAAGCCCGCCCCGCCAAAGAGATAAATCGGTTTGGCGGCGTAACTGAGCAGAAATTTCACCGTCAGCAGATCGAGGATCACTTTCAGCGTGCGCCCCAGGCCATATTTGGCCTTGCCGAAGCGCCGCGGGTGATGGCTGACCTTCACTTCGACGATGTTAGCCCCCACCATGCGCGCATACACCGGGATGAAGCGGTGCATTTCGCCGTACAGCCGGAAGCCCGTGATCACCTCGCGGCGGTAGGCTTTGAGCGTGCAGCCGTAATCGTGCAGGTCAACCCCGGTCACTTTGGCAATCAGGCCGTTGGCAATGCGCGACGGCAGGCGGCGGCTGAGCGTATCTTGGCGCTCGAAACGCCACCCGCTGACCACGTCGTAGCCTTCGTCGAGCTTGGCCAGCATCATGGGGATGTCTTGCGGGTCGTTCTGCAAATCGGCGTCCATCAGCACGATCACATCGCCGGCGGTGTGGTCAATGCCGGCCGCAATGGCCGCCGTCTGCCCAAAGTTGCGCCGAAACTCGACCACGCGGATATGCGCTGCATCTTCGGCGGCCAATTTCTCCAGCACAGCCACCGAGCCATCTTGGCTGCCGTCGTCCACCAGCACCGCTTCCCACGGATGCGGCAAAGCATCGAGCGCCTGGTGCAGCGCCCGATGCAGCAAAGGCAAATTTTCCACTTCGTTGTAAACCGGAATGACCACCGAAAGCAACATTTTCTTCTCGCAGACTTCCGAAGTCTAAAATTCAACCAATTTCGCTGGCCAACTGACGCATATCCGCTTCCACCATCATCCCCACCAACTGCTCGAAGCTGACAGTGGGCTGCCAACCCAGCAAGCGCCTGATTTTTGACGGGTCGGCCACCAATTGCACCGGTTCGGGCGGGCGCACGAAGCACGGGTCTACCACCACGTAATCCTGATAATTGAGATTGAGCGCACCAAAGGCCAGATCGCACAGTTCGCGCACTGCATGGGTTTGGCCGGTGCCGATGACGAAATCTTCGGGCGTGTCGTGCTGCAACATGCGCCAGAAGGCCTCCACGTAATCGCCGGCGAAGCCCCAGTCGCGCCGGGCGTCAAGGTCGCCCAGGCGCAGTTCCCTGGCCAGGCCCAGTTTGATGCGCGCCGCGCCGTTGGTGATCTTGCGGGTGACGAAGTTGGCGCCGCGCCGTGGGCTTTCGTGGTTGTAGAGGATGCCCGACGTGGCGTACAGTCCGTGCGCTTCGCGGTAATTGACGGTGATCCAATGCCCGTACGATTTCGCCACCCCGTAAGGCGTGCGCGGGTAAAAGGGCGTTGTCTCTTTCTGCGGCGATTCAACCGCCCGGCCAAACATCTCGGCTGACGATGCCTGGAAGAAGCGCGCCTTCGGCTGCCCCAGGCGAATGGCTTCGAGCAGACGCGCCACGCCCAGGGCGGTGGTCTCGCCGGTCTGTACCACCTGGCTCCACGAGGCCGGCACGAACGACTGCGCCGCCAGGTTGTAGACTTCGTCGGGCTGGTATTTTTCCACCAGATCGAGCAGGAAGCCCTGCTCATTCATGCTGCCACGCACCAAATCCATGCGGTCGAGGATATGCTCGATGCGCGCAAACCACGAGGCGCTGGCCCAATTATCCATGCCGACCACGCGGTAGCCTTTGGCGAGTAACCATTCGGCCAGGTAAGAACCATCTTGTCCAAGAACGCCGGTGATGAGGGCGGTGCGAGCGGGGGGGAAATCTTGCATGTTTACCTTATCGTTGGAAGGGAGACGGGTTATTCGGTAATTCGATATTGGTTATTCGATTTTCGAATAACCAATATCGAATTATCGAACGTTCGCTTTCTTACGCCTGAACAACCCGCTGCCGATAATGATCCCCGCGGCCAGCAAATTGAGGATGATCATCTCGCGGATGCCCAGGCGGATGGTTTTGATGTAATAACGGTCGAGATACCAGACCGTGAAGGAGGCCACAAAAAACGCTTCCAGGCTCAGCCAGCGCCACAACCAGCGGTCACGCTGAACCAGTGCCTGCTGCCAGGCCCAGGCGGCCAGCAAGGCCATCCACGGCAGCAGGAAGACGCGGTAGCGCGGGTTATCCCACTGATCGCCGCCGCCGATCAGGGCGGTGAAAGCGATCCACGCCCACAGCAGCAGCGCCAGGGCGATCAGTTGTCGGCGGCGCGGCGTTGGCGGCATTTGCGCCAGCATCACGCCAACATAGATCAGGAAGAAGGCCAGGGCATACCAGCCGGCGGCCCGGAAGAAGCCAACGATGCGCATGATCCAGGCGGCGTCGAGGTCGCCCACCACGGCTGGCAGCACGGGTTGCGCCACGCCGTACACCAGCGTCACCAGCCAGGCCCACTGCGGCCCCACCCAACGCTGCAACTCCTGAACGATGCCAGACCCCCGTTCCAACAGGTGGCTCTGGAAAGTGATATTGTTTTGCACCCAGGCCACGATCATCCCCCATGGGCTGCTGCCCTGCAAAGAGGGCAGGCTCGAAAAGGCCACCAGCACAGCGACCAGGCCCGCCAACAGCACCAGGGCGAGCAGCGCCAATTGTTGCCAATTTCTTCGCCCATCAGGTTCGAGCAGCCAGAACAAGAGCAGCGCCGTAAAAGTGGCAACCATCGCCAATGGCGAAAGAAAATTCATGCTCAAACCGGCCAATGCGATCCAGGCCCAGCTATCACGGCGCTGTTCCTGAATGCGCGCCAGGGCAAAGAGGCTCAACGCCACCAGGGGGATCAGGTAGGCTTCGCGCATGTGGGTTGCGCTGAGCAGCACGGCTTCGGGGTAAAGCGCGGCAATCCACACTGCTTTGCCGGCCACGGAGGGGCCGAACCAGCGCCGCACGGCATAGCCGCCCAACAGTACGCCACAGATCGCCGCCGCAGCGTTCAAGACCAGGAGCAGGTATGGACGATGAAAATCGGCGCTGAAAGTGCGATAGACGAAGGCGCTCCACAAGAGCATCCCGCCGTATTGATCGCTCCAATACTTGCCTGAAAATGTTTCAGCCACCAGGGGATACGGCGAACTGGCCACCATCCACGATTGCGAGTCGCGTTGCAACGCGTCCCAATAAAAATAGCCGTTCTGATGCTCTTCACTGGTGACATAGCCAACAACGGGCAGCAGCACCATCAAGGCCACCCCCACGGCCAGGCGCAACAGGCCAGCCGCCAGCGCTGCCCGCCAGTGTGCGCCCAGCGTTACCTGCCGCACGCCGAATACCGCCGCTCCGCTGATCAGCGCCACCAGGAAATAAGCCAGCCAATCACGCCCGCTATCGGGGCTTTGATCGAGCCAGGCCAAAACCAGGGCGAGGGCCGCCGCGGCAAGGAGGGGGAGGAGCAAGCGGGTAAGTTTCATGGGGTGGAAGGGGCGAAAGTCAAAGGTCAAAGGTCATTGGCGACTTTTGACCTTTGACTTTCGACTTGCAACTTGCAACTTGCGACTTTCGACATGCTCATCACCAGCCACAACACCACGCCCATTTGCAGCGGCACGAGGAAACGCGGGTTGTCGCCATGATCGAGCAGGGTTTGAAAGATGGAGCAGACCCACAGGGCGGAGGCGAGGAAAACGGAGAAGGTCGAAGGTCGCAAGTCAAACGTCCAATGTCGCCAGATGAGAATTTCTTGACCTTCGACCTTTGACCTTCGACGTTTGACCCATAACACCACCATCATGAGCGAAAACGCGATGAACGCCATATTGGCGGCGAACAGGATCACACGCTCGACCAGGATCAACCCCCGCAGCGGCGCGGCCAGCCCCGGCCAGCGCAGCGCCTCGGCTGACCAGTAGACCGGGGCGCGCCAGAACATCCACCAGCCTTCGATGGCATTTTTCAGGAAAAGATCGGGGTGCTCACGGATGAGCTGCAGCGAAATTTCGGTCAGCTTGTCGGAAAGGTCGTAGAAGCCGATGCCGGAGGCCTGCGTCATTTCGGGGATGGCTTGCCAGATGGCGTTGGTGGGTGCGCCGTGTGCGGCGATTTGGGCGTCGCGATAGCGGATGTAGGTGTCGCGCAGGGCGGCGTATTCGTCAGGCACGTACTCGAAGTATTCGCCGGTGTGCTGGATCATGTGGTAGCCGCCCATCGTCGTCAGGCTCCAGTTGCCGTAGGTTTCGTGGATGAACCAGACCCAGCCGCCGAGGAGAAATAACGCGGGAAGGGTCATCGGGATGATCGGTCGAAGGTCGAAAGTGAAAGGGCCTGCCCTGAGTTCATCGAAGGGTCGAAAGTCGAAAAACCGACCTTTGACCTTCGACTTTTGACTTTCTACTTTCAACGTTACAAAAAGCACACTCCACAGCGGCAAGAAGATAAACAGCGGGCGCACGATGGCGGTGAGGGCTGCCGCCAGGCCGATGGCGCAGGCCAGCCAGAGCGAGCGGTGCTGCGGGCGGTGCAGCCAGACGGCCACGCCCACCAGGGTCAGCGAGAGCAAAAAGGTGGTCAGCGCCTCAGTGATCAGGTTGCACTCGAAGAAGATTTGCTGCACATTGAGCGTGTACGCCAGGCCCATGAATGTGGCGGCCCAGCTCTTGCCGGTGGTCAGCCAGCCGAGGGCGAACATCAGCCCGGTGGTGACGACGCCCAGCGCCATCTGTCCCAGCCAGGCCCGCTGCTGCCAGCCGTCGGCTGCGGGCCGGAAGAGCAGAAGAAAGATCGGGTAGCCCGGCGTGCGCGTGCCGTCCACTTTCCAGCCATCCTGGATCGCCAGGGCGGTGCGGTGGTAGCTGTTGGTGTCGCTGTACGAAACGGGCTGGTAGGCGAACCAAAGGAAAACACGGATAACCAGGGAAGTCAACAAAACCAAAGTCAAAAGTCGAAAGTCGAAAGTCGCGTTTCGCGACCTTTGACTTTTGATCTGTGACCTGCGACTTTCAACCGTCATAAGAACCCTTCCATCGCCCGCTGCGCCCGCGCCTGCCAGGTGTAACGCTGTACATCGGCCAGGGCTTGTTGAGCCAGGGCGGTCCGGCGGGTGGGGGCGTTGAATAAATCGGTAATTGCCCGCACCCAGGCGGCGGTGTCTTCAGCGGGGCAGCGCACGGCATTATCATCGGTGAGGACTTCGCCGATCACGGGCAAATCGCTGGCGACGATCACGCGCCCGCAGGCCATATACTCGAACATCTTCATCGGGCTGCAATAGGCCGCCGAGTTGCCGCCGCCCGACCCGCTGATGACGCGTTCGTAGGGCATGAGCAAGATGTCGGCGGCGGCCTGGTAGAGCGGCAAACGGGCATTTTCGATGAAGCCGGTGAGTACCACGTTGGCAATGCTCTGCCCGGCCAGGCGTTCACGCCAGGCAGTCACGTCTTGGGGGTTGCCGCCCACCCACAGGAATTGCACGCCCGGCAAGCGGCGGGCCAGTTCGGCCATCAGTTCCATGCCGCGCCCGGCGTAGAAGTGACCGGTGTAGCCGACGGTGGGCTTTTCGGGCAGGCCGAGCTGCTGGCGGGCGGCAACGGCAGCGGGCAGATTGGCGAAGCGGGCGAGTTCGACGCCGTTGGGTGACACGTGACACGTGATACGTGATACGTGATACGGCCCTTCGAGCATGTTGATCAGGGCGTGTGAGATGGGCAGGAGGCGCTTTTTGCCCGGCAGCGCCAGGAACAAACGAAAGAGCAGCGGGCCAAGTGCGCCTTCGGGCGGGCCGTGCAGTTCGAGCAAAACAGGTAATTTCTGCAAGGCCGCGAAAACAGCCGCCTGCACCGCCCAGGTGTACACCGCATCCGCACCCCAGCGCCGCGCCGCCTGTACCGCGTTCCAGCAAAAGTCGTAGCGCTTCAGGCGTGGGTGAGCGGGGAGCGTTTCTATGGGGAAGGAAGTGGGGATGCCGTAGAAGGATTCGAGTTTCGAGATTCGAATCCCGAATCCCGAATCCCGAATATCGAAACTCGAATCATCGCTTTCCGGCAGCCACAACCGCGCATCATGCCCTTCCCCCCCCAGCGCCGCGCACGCCTTCATCACCTGCACGCTGTTGGCGGTGGTGGCGGGGATGCGGACGGTGGTGATGCAGGAGATTTTCATTGCGGATTGTTGGTTTTTGATTGTTGATTGAGCAAAGCCAACCCGCGGCGCACGATGATGCCGATGCTGACGATCAGATAGCCAGCCATCAGCGCGGCTTCGGCCAGGTAGCCCAGCAAGGGGACGAGGGCGAAGGTGAGGGCGGTTTTGACCACGCCGACCGCCGCAGAAACGCGCAGCGGGTAGCCGGGGTGGCCCAGTGCCAGCAGCAAGGGGCGGTTCCACTGGAAGATGCCCGCCATGCCATAACCCGCCAGCAAGATCAGCAGCGCCGGGTACGCGGGGGCGTATTCGGGTTTGTAGACGAGGGGGATCAGCCACCAGCCGGTCAACGCCAGGCCGACAATCGCCAGGCCCACCCAACTGGCCGCCAACATGCTGATGCGTTTGAGCAGGCGGCGGGTGGCGGCGAGTTGGCGTTCGGCAATCGAGCGCGTGATCTCGGCGTAGGTAGGCGTGATGAAGGGGTCAATCGGCAGCACCACCAGGTTGATCACGCTCAGGGCGATCTTGAAATAGCCCGCTTCGGCAGGTGAACGCAGCCACGAGATGAGGATGGTCTCGCTGTCGCGGGCGAACAGGTTGACCGTGCCTTGCAAGTTGGTGCTGACGGCGAAACGCAGCAGCGACAGGGGCGCGGGCAGGGCTGAAAACGGTGTGCGCCACCAGCCAGGGCCAAGCACCTTCCCGGCCTGCCGCCAGCCGAGCGCCATCATCATCACCCCCGCGAAACTTTTGCCGAGCAGGTAGGCCCGCAAGACATCGATCACCCCGCCATGCGTGAAATAAGCCCAGGCGATCAGCGAGGCCGTGATCACGCTCTGCCCCAGGTTGACCAGGGCAATGCGGTCGAAGCGCTTGCCCGATTGCATCAGCCCCAGCGAGGTTTCATACATCAAGTTTGCCAGCAGCACCAGCCCGTAGAGCAGAAAGAGCGGGGCGGTGGCGGGGTCTTTGGCGAAGGCCACGCTGGCCCAGGGTGTAAGCAACGCCAGCAGGCCATAGGCCAGCAGCGTCGAAACGGTCTCGGTGAGGGCGGCGGCTTTGACGGCGGCGGCGGCCTGATCACGTTTGCCATCGGCCAGCAGGTTGCCGCAATAGCGCACGACCACCTCGCTCATGCGAAACGAGACGAAGCGGTTGATATTGGAGGCCAGCGGCATGATCGCCCCGGTGAGGATGCCAAACTGCTCCAGGCCCAACAGCCGCGCCGCCAAAATGCCCTGCATGGTGCTGAGGCCGATGGCGATGGTGTTGGCGCTGAACAGGTAGCTGCTGCTGCGCAACACGCCACGCAGCAAGCCATCTTGCAGCCAGATTTTTATCCGGTTTAACAAGCTATGTATTGGTGGCAATGTCTTTGGCCCACTGGCGTTCCTGGTTGTACCAATCCACCAGGCGCTTCATGCCTTCGCGCAGGCCAAATTGCGGCTCCCAACCGAGCAGCGCGCCGGCCTTGCTCACGTCGGCGTGGTTGGCGCGCATATCGGCGGGGTTGGCCGGGCCGCGCATCACCTGCGCCTTTTTGCCAACCAACTCCTCGGTCAGGGAAATCAGGTCGTTGATGGTGATGGTCTCGTGGCCGCCGAGGTTGATGATCTCGTAGCCAACGGGCTGGAGGGCCAGGATCGTGCCGCGGGCGATGTCATCTATGTAGGTGAAGCCGCGCGATTGCAGGCCATCACCATTGACGCGCACCGGGCGGCCCTCGCTGATCCATTGTACGAAGCGGAACATGGCTAAATCGGGCCGTCCCGCCGGGCCATAGACGGTGAAGTAGCGCACCACCGAAACATCAATGGAATACAGCGAGTGGTAGCTGTACGCCAGCACCTCGGCGGCCTTCTTGCTGGCGGCATAAGGCTGGAGCGGGTGGCTGCTGTCGTAGGTTTCGGGCGTGGGCAGCGGGGCGTTTTCGCCGTAGATGCTGGAAGTGGAGGCGATCAGGAACTTGGGGATGCTGTTGCGCCGGCATAGCTCCAGCAAATTCAGCGTGCCGGTGACGTTCGTGTCGTAGTACACCCACGGGTTCTCTACCGATTGACGCACGCCGGCGCGGGCGGCCAGGTTGATCACAGCGGCGAATTGCTGATTGTTGAGCGCTGATTGCTGATCGAGAATGGCGTCGCGGTTACCGATATCCAAATGGTGAAAAGTGAAGCCAACGCGGTCGAGGAGACGATTGAGCCGCCAGTGCTTGATGCGCACATCGTAAGCGTCGTTCAGATTATCCAGCCCGACCACCGTATGCCCGGCATCGAGCAAAGTATCGGCCACACGGGCGGCAATAAAGCCGGCTACGCCGGTGACGAGGTAGTTTGCCATAAATCGCTCCTGGTTACGCATCACGGCTGATTCGTGAAACGTGATGCGCAAAATTAGAGTTTGACCACTTTGGGGTTGCCGCGCCCCAGCTTGCCCAGGGCGTTGCGCGAGTCGAAGATCAGTTTCGACGCGGCCAGGATGGCAGCGTAATCGTATTGACTGTGGTTGGTGACGATCAGCACGCAATCGGCCTGGCGCACGGCGGCCATCAGGTCAGTCACGCTGTCGAGTTCGACCATGCCATCGTGGGTGTGCAGGTGGGGGATGAACGGGTCGTGATAGCTGACCGCCGCGCCCTTTTTGTTGAGCAGGGCGATCACGTCGAGGGCAGGCGATTCGCGTACATCGTCAATATCCGGCTTGTAAGCCGCGCCCAGCACCAACACGTTGCTGCCTTTGAGCGCCTTGCCCTGTTCGTTGAGGGCATCCATCACCCGGCCCACCACGTAGCGCGGCATATTCGAGTTGATCTCCGAGGCCAGTTCGATGAAGCGGGCCGTGTAATTGATCTCTTTCAGCTTCCAAGAGAGATACAGCGGGTCAATGGGGATGCAGTGACCACCCAGCCCTGGGCCAGGCGTGAACTTCATAAAGCCGAACGGCTTGGTGGCGGCGGCGTTGATCACTTCCCACACGTCCACGCCCATGCGCTCGCACATCATCGCCAGTTCGTTCACCAGCCCGATGTTGATCATGCGGAAGGTGTTTTCGAGCAGCTTGGTCATTTCGGCGGCTTCGGCGGTGGCCACGGGAACAATCGTCTTGAGCGCCTGGCCGTACCAGGCGGATGCCACCTGGCTGCACGCTTCGGTGATGCCGCCCATCACCTTGGGCGTGTTGACCGTCGTCCAATCTTCGCGGCCAGGGTCCACCCGTTCGGGCGAAAACGCCAGGAAGAAATCTTCGCCCACCGTCAGCCCCTTTTCGGACCCCAGTTTGGGCAGCAAAATCTCGCGGGTGGTGCCGGGGTAAGTGGTCGACTCCAGCACAACCACCATGCCAGGGTGCATGTGCGCCGCCAGCGCTTCGGTGGCCGAGATCACATACGACATATCGGGGTCGCCAAATTTGCTCAGGGGGGTGGGGACGCAAATACTCACCGCATCGGCCTGGCGCAGGGCGGCGAAATCGGTCGTGGCCGAGAGCTTGCCCGCTTGCAACAGCCGCGCCACCTTTTCGCCCGGCACATCCTGAATATGCGATTCGCCGCGGTTGATCGTATCCACCTTGCGCTTGTCGGGGTCAACGCCAACAACCGTGAAGCCAGCCTCGGCGAAGACCACCGCCAGGGGCAGGCCCACATAACCCAGGCCCAAAATGGCGACACGCGCCTGGCGGGTTTGGAGTTTGGAAAGAAGTGTTTCAGAAGTTGGGGTCATAAGTTTCCTGATTTGTTCAGCAGTCATAATCAACGCATCTTCGTGCGTATCCTGGTAATAGCGCGGGCGGCGGCCAACCAGCGCGAAGCCGAGTTGGGTATACAGGTTGATGGCGGCCTGGTTGCTGGCGCGCACTTCGAGCGTGGCGGCAGTAGCGCCGTGGCGGATAGCATCGTCCAGGGCGGCCAGCAATATCTGGCGGCCCAGCCCCTGGCCGCGGTAATCGGGGTGGACGGCGATGGTGGCGATGTGGGCTTCGTCTTCGATCAACCACAGCACCAGAATAGCCACCACCGCCCCATCCAGTTCGGTCACCCAGCAGCGCGAGGCGTTATTTTGCGTCAACTCGAAGCGGTAAGAATTGGCCGGCCAGGGCAGGGTGAAGGAGGCGCGGTCAATTTCGACGACGCGGGGCAGGTCATCCAGCGTCATCGGGCGGATGGAAGGTTGCAAGTTGGAAGGTTGGAGGTCGGTCACGAGGGGATGGGGTCGCCGATGTGGAGGTAGAGCGGGGCGAGGGTGACAGGATCATCTACCAGGCCGCCTTGCCAGCGCTGCCAGGCCAACTCAGCCAGCAGGCCAGGGCGGCGCAGCGAGTGGGCCGGAGACGCCAGGCGAACGTGTTCCCCGCGGCTGGCGAGAACCTGCCGTTCAGCCCCGCTCAATTCGCCGCAGACAAGGCATTCCTGGTCGAGGCGTTCCGCCAAAGCCTGGGCCGTCAGCACTGCCAGGCCGCCATCCGACTGCCAGGCGTCACCCTCGGCATGATACCAATCCACGGCCAGGCGGCCACGGCCCGCTTGCAGCACGGCCACCAGCGGGATTGCGCGCGGCGGCAGGGCTGCGGCGGTCACGTCGAGAGTGGGGATGCCAATCATCGGCAGGTGGTGGGCCAGCGCTAAGCCCTTGGCCAGCGCCAGCCCGATGCGCAGCCCGGTGAACGAGCCAGGGCCGAGCGCCACGCCCAGCGCCGTCACCTGTTTGAACGTCACGCCGCAGCGGCGCAGCAGGTCATCCACGGCAGGGGCCAGTTCCACGGTGTGGTGGTCGGCGGTGATCCAGGCAGCTTCGCCAAGCAGCCGCGCGCCATCGTAAAGGGCGATGCCCATGCTGCGGGTGGAGGTATCTAGGGCGAGTAACATATTGAGCATAATAGACCTCACAGGTATTGAACCTCCTGTGAGGTCTTAATTCCCGTAAACTTGCTTGCGAAAGGCCGCCAGCAGCGCTTCATAGCGCGGCCCGCGGGCGCTGATGACCATATCGCGTTGGCCCTCATCTACATAATGGAGTTCCAGGCGCAAATGCTGATCGGGCAGCGCCCCCCAGACGCGCTCCGCCCACTCGACAACCATCGGGCCATTGGCGAGCATCGTATCGGGGTCGAGGTCTATGGCATCGGTTGGGCCAGCCAGGCGGTAGGCATCCAGGTGGTAAAGCTGGCCGCCTGCCGGCCGGCGGTAGACGTTGACTAACACAAAAGTCGGGCTGGTGACCGCGTCGGGCGATCCCCACCCCGCTGCCAAGCCCTGAACCAGGGTGGTTTTGCCAGCGCCCAGGTCGCCGCTCAGGCAGATCAGGTCGCCGGGCTGCAACAGGCTGCCCAGGCGCATGCCCACCCGCCGCGTTTGCCCTGGGCTGCGGCTGATAAATTCGAGGGAGTGAGCGCCGATGATGGGCATGGGGGGATTATACTCTAGGCCCTTTTCTCCAGCTTCGCCAACGATGCCATCACGCGCTTTAGCCCCATTTCATCGAAGAAAATGTCCAAAATTTCGTCGCCGTCTTGCAGGCGGCTGTTGAGGATCAGGCCGTTGCCCCAGGTGGGATGAACCACTTTCGTCCCGGCGGGATATTGGGACTGGGTGATCGGCGCGGGCGCTGCGGTGGGTTTACTGGCGGCAGGGGCCAGCGAAGTTTGCTCCCAGCGCTCTGATTGGGCGCGCGAGCCAGCCCAGGAGGATGCGGACGAGCGTGCAGACCGCCCGGAACGGCTGGGCTGGCTGCTATCCAGCAGTTTGGTGGGGATGTCGTCGAGGAAGCGTGACGGGTCGGCGGGTTCGGGGTAGCCGTAGGAACTGCGGTTTTGCGGCACCAGCAGGTACAGGCGGTCTTTGGCCCGCGTGATGCCCACGTAGAACAGGCGGCGCTCCTCGTGCATCGCCTCGGGTTCATCGAACGAGCGCTGATGCGGCAGGTTGCCATCGTTGAGGCCAACCAGGAAAACGGTGGAAAATTCGAGGCCTTTGGCGGCGTGCAGGGTGAGCAGGGTTGGCACGCTGGCGCCGGTTTCGACGGTATCCTGGTCGGAGACGAGCGCCACTTCTTCCAAAAATTCGGCCAGCGTGCGGCCCTGGTATTCGGTGGCCAGGCGGCGCAGTTCCATCACGTTATCCCAGCGGTCTTTGCCTTCTTCGGTGTTGTCGTCAATGTAAGCGTGGTAATCCACATCGCTGAGGATGCGATCCATCAAGAGCATGGGCGAAAGCTCCTCGGCGTGCGCCCGCCAGGAGGCCAACTGACTGCCAAAGCGCACCAGGGCGTTGAGGAAACGCCCCGCAAAGGCCGTGCGGTAGGGGGATTCTTCGCGGGCCAGGTCGAGCAGTACGTCGCCGGGGGCGATCCTGGCTTTTTGGGCCTCGATGCGTATGGTTTGCAGCGTTTTATCGCCAATGCCGCGCGGCGGCGTGTTGATCACCCGCGTCAGGCTGATCTCATCGTGGGGGTTGTGCGCCAGGCGCAGGTAGGCGATGGCGTCTTTGACTTCGCGGCGGCCATAGAAGCGTTGCGCCCCCACCAGGCGATAGGGCAGGTTGGCGTGCAAGAAGGCTTCTTCGACGATGCGGGATTGGGCGTTGGTGCGGTACATCACGGCGAAATCGCCGGGCTGGGCCTGTTTTTGGCGCACCAGGCTGGTGATGGTGTCGGTGATGAAGGCGGCTTCTTCGCGGTCGTCGTAGCATTCACGCAGCGTGACTTTGTGGCCGGGGCCGCGGTCGGTGAAGAGTTTTTTGGGCTTGCGGTAGGGGTGTTGGTCAATCACCGCCATGGCCACATCGAGGATGCCTTGCGTGGAGCGGTAATTCTGTTCGAGCAGGATCACCTGGGTATCGGGGAAATCTTGCTCGAAGCGCAGCACATTGCGGTAATCAGCGCCGCGCCAGCGGTAGACCGCCTGGTCTACATCCCCCACGGCAAAGACATTGCGATGAAACGATGACAGGTGCTTGAGCAGCGTGTACTGCGCCATGTTAGTATCTTGAAATTCATCCACCAACACGTATTCATAGCGCCGGGCGTACTTTTCACGTACAACCAGGTTTTGCTCCAGCAGCGCCGCCGTCCACAGCAGCAGGTCATCGAAGTCGAGGGCGTTGTTGACCAGCAGCATTTGTTGGTAGCGGGTGTAGACGCGTTTGACCACCTCGTCGCGGTAGGTTTGCACGGGGTAGTCATCTGGCAAGATCAGTTCGTTTTTGGCGTTGGAGATCGAACCGTGCATGGACTGGGGACGATATTTCTTCTCATCCAGATCGAGGTCCTTTAGCACGGTCTTGACCAGTTTTTCCTGGTCGTCGGCATCGAAGATGACAAAGTTCGCGTCGAAGGGCAGGTGTTCGGTTTCGCGGCGCAAAATTTTGGCGCAAATCGAGTGGAACGTGCCCAGCGTGACACCGCGTGACTGATCGCCGAGCAGCCGCTCCACGCGCTCGCCCATTTCGCGGGCGGCCTTGTTGGTGAAGGTGACGGCCAGGATGTGATAGGCCCGCGCCCCCATCTGCCCGATCAGGTAAGCGATGCGGTGGGTGAGGACGCGTGTCTTACCAGAGCCAGGCCCGGCCAGCACCAGCACCGGCCCGAGGCCGGCGGTGATGGCTTGTTGTTGTTGCGGGTTGAGGCCAGAAAGGATGTCCATGGAACGCTATTTTTCTTGTGGAGTGCGGCTTTGCAATGCCTGAGCAATTTGATCCACGCTTTTTTTGCCTAACCACTCGTGCCTTTCCACCGAGTAATCTCCCTGCCCTGTTTCATACTGTTGCAAAAAACGCACCGTGTCAACCGGCCCCAACTCACGGAACAATACAGCTAAACCTGCCGTGCGGATTTGTTCTAAGGTCATCGTTTGTGTGTTCATTCATTCACCATTCTTTTTAGCCAATCAAGCGGGTTCTCCACGCGAACGCGCAATTGCTTTTTCAGCCTGAGCGCTTGCCGTAACAGCCGATCATCGGTGGTCAAAAACGTATTTGCATTACCGCTTTCGGCACAGGCAATGTGCAACGCATCCATAGATTGGAACCCTGATTTTTCTAATTCCTGGCCTCGCCGAACTTCATCGGGGCCAACCCTAACTGTTTCAGGTGCGTATGCGGCCAATTGGTTTACCCGATTACGACGTTCAGAATCAGGCGTTTGCGCGATTTCATAAGCCATCACATTGCTGCCCACCCATTCCCAGTCGCCAGATTCAACGTGCTTCAAGATCAAAAGCACCGCTTCTGCTTCGAGGTGAATTCGATCCTGCGATTGGTCGTCAAAAGGCCGGTTTAAACAACAAACATCCAGGTAGATTTTGATCATAGGTCATGCAAACCATAAACGATTATCAAGCGCACCCGATTGTAACTTCTGGCCTATAGGGTGTCAAACCCGGTTATCCAAGCGGAGGAATGAATTGTACGAAACAGATCATTGATGATTGATGGTAACTTAAAAATCCTGACCTGAGAAACAGGGTAAAATGAAACGGTAAAGGAGCTGTGCTACAGTTTTGTCCATGAAAAACGAAGTCTCAACAAAGATTCTTTTGGGTGATTGCGCTCAGATTTTGAAGGATTTACCCGACAATTCTGTGGATTTGGTTATTACTTCTCCCCCCTATGCGGATAGTCGGAAAACCACTTATGGCGGCGTCAGTCCAGATAAATATGTTGAATGGTTTTTGCCAATTGCTCAAGAATTATTGAGGGTATTAAAGCCGGATGGCACGTTCATCTTGAATATCAAAGAAAAGGCAGTGGATGGAGAACGGCACACGTATGTGCTGGAGTTGATTTTACAGATGCGCAAACAGGGTTGGCGCTGGACCGAAGAGTTTATATGGCACAAAAAAAATTGTTACCCAGGCAAATGGCCTAATCGTTTCCGTGATGCGTGGGAGAGATTGTTGCAGTTTAATAAAACGAAACACTTCAAAATGTACCAGGATGAAGTCATGGTGCCGATGGGAACCTGGGCCGATAAGCGTCTTAAAAACCTCAGTCAAACGGATTTGGTAAGGGATACTTCTAAAGTGGGCAGCGGTTTTGGGAAACGAGTGGCCAATTGGCTAGAACGCGATAAAGTTTATCCAACAAATGTGCTTCACCTTGCAACCGAAACGAAGAACCGCAATCATAGCGCTGTCTTCCCAGACGCTTTGCCAGAATGGTTTATCAAATTATTTACACAAGATGGGGATGTCGTTTTGGATCCGTTTATGGGATCAGGAACCACGATACGGATTGCCAAACGATTACATCGAAGTGCGATTGGGATTGAATTATCTCCAGAATACTTTAATCTGGCTCAACAGGAAATCGCCAAGGAGCAAGATCGGTTATTATGAGCAACCATGATTTATCTTTAGAGAACATTCGCCAGTATGTTGAACAAAACATTGGAAATTATCATAAAGGACGCCTGGAAAGCCTGCAAGAATTGGAGTTAAGACTTATTCTGAAGCGTAAAAATCCCTACTTGTTCAAAGCTAAAAATATTGTTGCTGCCCCTGAACTCGTTAAATTGCTTCTGGATGCGCACTTATCATCGCAAGAGGAGACCATGTTTGGGGAATTTTTGGAAGATTTGGCCATTTACATCTGTGGGCAAATATATGGTGGTGTAAAATCGGCGCGCCCAAGCATAGACCTTGAATTCAGGAGGGATAGCGTTTTTTATGTCGTCTCGATAAAATCTGGCCCAAATTGGGGAAATGCCGATCAAATACGAAAGATGCGCGAGAATTTCAACGACGCAATTCAAGAGATACAAAAGCTTCATCCCAATTTACCCATATTTGCGGTAAATGGTTGTTGTTACGGGCAAGATGCCAACCCGAATAAGGATGGGTATGTTAAGTATTGCGGGCAAGATTTTTGGGAGTTTATTTCAGGGAAACACCATCTGTATACGCAAATCATTGAGCCTTTAGGTTTCAAGGCTAAAGAAAAAAACGAAGCGTTTCTTATTGAGTATGCGAAAATAATTACCAATTTCACGGTCGAATTTGCCCAGGAGTTTTGTGATGGTGGAGCAATCAATTGGGAAAGAATTGTGCAATTTAATTTAGCGCACTTAGAACCAAAACAGGTCCGGCAAAGACGGGGGAAATACTATATGCAAACGAATCAATAGAATTCAAAATTTGGCCCAGCAAACCACTCATCAGGAGGTCTTTGTGTCTGACGCAGTGCAACCCAACTTCCTTGCCGCCGTCATCGGCGCTGGCCCGGCCGGGCTGTATGCCGCCCGCAAGCTGGCCGAAAACGGCGTGCGCGTGGCCATCTTCAACCGCGACATCAAACCTGGCGGGCTGGCTGAATATGGCATTTACCCCGATAAATACAAAATGAAAGACGGCCTGCGCAAGCAGTTCCGTCAGATTTTGGCCCACCCGCTGATTGACTATTACGGCAATGTGACCGTTTGCAGCGGCGGTACGTTGAACATCGGCGATTTGATGGCCTCGTGCTTTCAGGCCATTGTCGTGGCCACTGGGGCGCAAGGCACCAAATGGCTGGGGCTGGAGGGCGAATATCTGCGCGGCGTGTACCATGCCAAAGACATCGTCTACCATTACAACCGCCTGCCGCCCTTCGCCGAGCGGCCCTATCCCATCGGGCGACGCGTGGCCCTGATCGGCGCGGGGAATGTGATGATGGATGTGGCGCACTGGTTGATCCACGAGGTGAAAGTGGACGAGGTGGTAACAGTCGTGCGCCGCGGCCCGGCAGATGTCAAGTTCACCAAAGATGAAGCCAAAAACGTGGCGCGCAACTTCGACCTGGCCGCGCTCGAAGCCGAGCTGACCCGCGTGGCCGGTGTTGTCGAAGCCGCCGGGCAAGATGTAACCGCCGCCCGTCAGTTATTTATCGCCCCGTTGGCCAAAGCGCTGCAACCTGTTTCAGAGACGCGTTTTCGTTTCGAGTTTCTCGCCTCGCCCAAACGCATCCTCGGCGAACGCGGGCGCACCGTGGCGCTCGAAGTGGAAGACAACACGCTCGTGCGCGCCGGCGAACAGACGCGCGCCAAAGGGTTGGGCACCACCCGCCGCCTGGATGTCGAAACGGTCATCTTCTGCATCGGCGACACGGTAGATTGTGATTTTTGCCTGCCCACGCAACACGACGAATATGCCAAAGTGGCCGAGCCGCGCTTTCCCGTCAACGGCATCTCTTATGAAGCCTATGATCCGATCAACCGGCAGCCCTTCGGCAATATCTTCCTGGCGGGCTGGGCGCGCCAGGCCAGCGATGGGCTGGTGGGCGTGGCGCGCAAAGATGGCGAAAGCGCCGCCGAAGCCGTGCTGCACTTCCTCCACACCCTGCCCCCCATGCCCAACCCCGAAGCCGATCTGCGCCAATTTATCCTGAAATTGGCACAATCGAACCCCCAGGTGGTCTGCAAAAGCCAACTGCCTTTGCTCGACATGGCCGAACAAACCGAAGCCCAACGCCTGGGGTTGCCCGAATTCAAATTTGCTACCAACGATGAAATGTTGCGTGTTGTATCATCCACCCCTATCCAGTCACAGGAGGCCTGAACCATGACCGCGATCAAACCGCTCAATTGGGTACCCAAAGCCGGCATCGGCTACACCGTGGTGCGCCGCGCCGATGGCGGTATGCACTTCATTTTCACCAGCGCCGACCCAACCACGCTCCAGCACTGGCGCGACTTTGCCATGCAGCACCTCTACGATTCGGACCGCCTGACGCGCAATCTCTACGATCTGCGCGCCCTGGCTGACCTGTCGGAAGATGCCATCCGTTTTGCCCTCGAACCCACCAGCGACCCCTCGGCGCGCAACCTGCGGGTGGCGGCCGTGGTGGCTAACGATAGCGTCAAGGCGGCGGTTGAGCAAATTGCCGCCCTCACCCCGGCCACCGGCGTCAACTTGCGCATCTTTACCGACCTGGAAAGCGCCGAAGCCTGGCTTGCGCAACCGCTGGAGCAGGTGATCTGACCGTGGCGGCTGCAACTCGGCTCACCTGGGGCCAGCGCACCTGGGTGATGGGCATCCTCAACCTCACGCCCGACAGCTTCTCTGGCGATGGCCTGCTGTCGGGCGTTGCCGCCGACCCGCTGGCACAGGCGGGCGCGTTCCTGGCTGGCGGGGCCGATATTCTGGATGTCGGCGGCGAAAGCACCCGCCCGGGCGCCGAACCCGTCGCGCCGTCGGAGGAACTCGCCCGCGTGCTGCCGGTGATTACGGCCATTCGCCGCCAATTTCCAGCGGCGCTGATCTCCATTGATACCTGCAAAGCTGCCGTGGCTGAGGCGGCCCTGGCGGCGGGGGCCAATATGGTGAATGATGTGTGGGGGCTGAAGGCCGACCCGGCGATGGCCGGTGTGGTGGCTGCCGCGGGTGCGCCGGTGGTGCTGATGCACAATCGCAGTTCGTGGGCCAACGCCGAAATCAGAGAACGCCTGGGGGGGCGCTATGTGGGTGTGCCGTATCAAAATTTGCTGGCTGAAGTGAAGGGGGAACTGCTCGAAAGCGTGGCGCTGGCGCACGCGGCCGGGGTGGGCGATGAGCAGATCATCCTCGACCCTGGCATTGGCTTTGGCAAGACGGTGGAGCAAAATTTGGAATTGTTGGATCGCCTGGGGGAAATTAAGGCGCTGGGCTATCCGGTGCTGCTGGGGCCATCACGCAAATCCTTCATCGGCTACACGCTCGACCTGCCGCCCGACCAACGGCTGGAAGGCACAGCGGCGGCGGTGGCCATTGGCATCGCCCGCGGGGCGGATATGGTGCGGGTGCATGATGTGGCGTTTATGGCGCGGGTGGCGAAGATGGCGGACGCGGTTGTGCGAAGGTGAAGGTGGGGTTATTAAGTCTGCGAACTGCGCGTGGGGCGAAAGACGCCGATCACTTCTCCCAAGATGGTGTAGTCGGGGCCGCCGGCGCGAAAGGGTGTCCGCGAGGGTTGCGTCCGCCGCTCACGGAATTCGACGCTTTCATCACGCCGAAAATGATAGCGGATGACAATTCTCTGCTGGTCGTAGATGCGCACCAGCACCAATTGGTCGTTGACGGGGGTGGGTGGAGGGGGTTGGAGCAGGATGTAATCGCCTGTGAAAAGAGCGGCATCTTGCATGGTGTCATCTTCGACGCGCACAACCTTGACTTGATCGTCGGGAATGCACATGGGTACAGAACCAGATATTTCGAGAATGTAGGGTCTGTTATCTATCCAAAACTGATTGGTCTGAACGCGTCTTAATTGATCGGCGGGCAAATCGCGCAAATCTTGCGTGTGAGGGGCGATCGTTTCGTAAACGGGCCAAAAAGGCAGCATGGTGATGTTCTGTTTGGGCAGGCCATCTTGCAGAATACAGGTGCGCAGTGAGGCTTGCATTTCGTTCAGGCAGTTTTCCAGGATGTCATCGTTGACATAGTTCCTTTGTTGCTGGCGTAACACGCCAATGCAATGCTGCCAATCCAGGGTGGCGTCATCATGTTCATCCAGCAATTGCCAGTGAACGTAGCCGCGCATCCAGCGCGCCATCGCTTCTTCGAACCAGGCATTGCCTTTATATTTCTCAATGGCCGCGGCGAAATATTTCTTGGCATGGCTGAGGTGGCCCATATCGTAATAGGCCAGGGCGCAATGCAGGTAAATGCGCCCAAACAGGCGCTCGTTGTAAACCAAGGCATTGGCGTCTTTGGGCGAGAGGCCAATTTTGCTCAGCCGGTTGATGGTGCGTTCAACGCGGGCGTGATCCAGTTTTTGAATGGCATCATCGAGTTGATTGCGCAAGGTCTCAAAAGATGGTTCGAGACCGGCCATCATATCGGGCCGATTGGGGTTGTTTTGTCGCTCAACTTGCTGCTGCCTTTCGTCACGCATGCGCAGCCAGGCATAGGCCCGGCGTATATCAACGACGGGGCGGGTTTCTACGAAGGGCTGTTGGTTTGTCATCTACGGTCTCATTCTTCTTTGACCAGCGGCATCTGCCCGATGCCGGTCAGGGTTTCTAACACGCCGGCAGTACGCGCCAGGATGATCTGGCGCAGGTTTGCGGGATGTTCGGGTTGCAGGTTAACATCTTCAAGGGCGTGTAAAATGCTGAGCAGCAGTTCGGCCTGCGCCTCGCCGCGGGCCAATTCTTGATAGGCCAGGCGTTGGGCTTTGCCGTAGGCTTCTACCACGGTGGCATTGCCTTTCCATTTGGCGCTCCAGGTGTCGAGACGTTGGGCGTCGGCGGGGTCTGGCACGCCAAAATGGCCAATATCGCACCACAAGAGTTCAGCGCCCAGGCTGCGCAAACTCTCGCGAAATTTTTTGGATTTGAATTGATCGGTAATATCGGGGCGGGGGTCTTTGTCGGTGTGTTTGGGGGCGGTCAGGTAATCTACCGTATTGGATGTGATCGCCCCGGCAATGACGCCGCGAATAGTGCCTTCGACCAGGGTATGCCAGGGTACCATCTCGCCAGTAGCCGCCACCGGGCGGCGATAGGTCATCGAACGCATGGCCTGCACCGAAAAGGGATAGGGGTCATCGGCTTTGCGCCTGGCAGCCGAGCCTTTGCGCGGGCTGGCGTGTAGCCGGTAGCGAAAGGTGACATCGTAGGCGCTGACGGGAATGCCGTCTTTGCTATATGCGCTGATTTCTTTGATTTCACCGGGCAGTTCGTCGAGGCTGGCGATATTATCAAATAGTTTGTCGTGCCGGGGGATGAAATGGATGCCCGCGGCCAGCACGCTCACCGGCTCACGCAAGCGCTCGAACAAGACGATATTGCCCGGTTGAACCGTGAGGTAGCCTGGCCCGCCGATCACATCCAACAGGTTGACTTCGCCCGGCTTGATTTGCTTCCTGCCGGCGGCAATATCGAGGTAAGGATAATTAATGGCGAACAAAGAGGCGATCAGATAGCGCAAACCGAGGCGTGGCTGTTTCAGCTCGTAAATATCTTGCACATAGCGCCCGCCAACCCACAAAGCCAGGGCGCTCACCGTAATGGGGATCAGCCAGTAGCGCAGCGCCGGCCCATTCAGGAAATAGGCTATCGACTCTAAAACGGACAGCGGAACACGAAACAAGCGCAAGATAAACAAACTATCTCGCCAACTGGTTGCCAGGGCCAGGGTATCCACTTCCTCGAACCAGATGCGCCCCAGGGCCATATAGAGAAATGCCGCTGCCAACACGACGACCAGGCGCACCCGTCCCCAACCGCGGTCGCCATCCCAAAAGCCATTGATGAAATACCACCAGCGCCAAATCAAATGTCTCATGCTATTGCCTCATTCGTCCGCATTGGGTTGATCTTCATCGGAGTGCGCAGCCTCTGAGTCGGTCTGTGCCGGCAGCGATACGCCCATCACGGGTTCTGGCGCGGGTGGGGTGGTTTGCAGCAGCCATTCGCGTAGGTTGGTCATGGTTTGAATGGTGGTGTCGGGGAGTAATTTGCGGGTTTCAGGGTCGGCGGCCAGGGCTTCGAGCGATTGGAACAGCCGCCAGGTCAGCGCCTCTTGCGAATACTCGCTGGATTGCATCAGGCGGGCAAACGTGAAGGCCATATCGCGTTGCACCAAGGCGCGCTCGGCCGTAATCGCGCGTAAGGCGCTCAGTTCGTGCTGCGCCAGGGTTTGCTCTTTATCACGTTTCCAATATGCCAGCCAGTTTTGCATCAGACTTTCCCGCACCTGATTGGAGACGGGAGTAATGTCACCAAAGCCAGCCGATACGATGACAATGCCACGCGAGCGCAAAACCTTGGGCGTTTCGAGCGTATGCGGCGGCAGGAAGGTTAATTCGTCGGCGCTGCCTTTCCAACCTTCGATCAGGCGCAGGTGGTCTTTGCGGCGAACGACCTGCACCGAAATCATCCCCAGGTTGCGCATAATCCCCGCGAACTGGCCCTTGACTTTGGCCAACGAGTGATCGGATGGGCTGGATGGCTCGAATAACTTATCGTAATGGTGACGGGCGATCAGGTTGCGGAAAACATCTGCACCCACGCGGGGCGGCAGGTCGCGCCAATCTATATAGCGTTTTTCGGCATCCAGGTCGGTGGCATGGGCTTTTTCGAGCGGCTGCGAGAGAATCGCGGCGAAAATGCGGTCTTTGTACAACCTGAAAGGTGATGAGTCTATTTTGGGGATGACTGGAGCCGTCCAAAATGGCTTCTTTTTGGGCGGTGACGGGGCTGCTGGCGCTGACGCCGTGTGTGCGTCGGCCAGCAGGTTTTTGGCCACGCGGTGAATTTCTTGTTTGTCCTCGCTATCCAGTTCATCCACGATGGTTTTGAGTGTCAGCAGACGTTCACGCTGGCCCATGGGGTGACGTACAATTTTTTCAGTGAATTCCACCACCCGTAAATGTTCGGCCTGATCGCCGCCAATGTAAGCCACTTTCAATAAAGGCGGCGGCTGGCCCAAGGTGAAGGTGGTGGAGATGGTGGTTTTGACTTCGATACCATCCCGCGTCATGCCATAGATGTTGGGCAGCGAACGGCTCTGATTGCGTAAATCTACCACCTTGCGAATGGCCTGCCCGCCGCTCAAGAAAGCAATCCCCGGCCCTTCTACCCGAAAGGCATTCCCGCTAACCTTATCCACGAGGGATTCGGCGGCGCTTTGCGCTTTGTGGGGGGCAAACCCAACCCGCTTTTCCAACACCACCGCGCTGTTCATGCTGATCACGGCCAACCCTGGGCCAGGCTTGTTCAGTTCTTCGGGCGAGGCAACTTTGGCTCCATTGCGAATAAACATGGCCGGGCCATGCTTGCCACGGAAATAGAGCCACAGACGATTGAAAGCCAGGCGATGCTCCTCATGATTTTCCACCGGCAAAACAAAATAAGCCGCCAGGTAGAGCAGGGCCAGGTAAAGCAAGAAACCGCCCCCCAGGGTATAGATAATGACCAGCAGGGCGCGCAGTAAATCGAAGCCGAGTGGGAAAGTGACATTGGGACGAATGAAAAAGGTCAAAAAAGCGATCACAAACTGCACCAGCAGCCACAACTCGGCGCGAAACCACCATACATACAGAACAATTGGTGAGACGATCAGCACACGCCGCCAAAAATTCGGATTCTGATAAAAACGCTTTTTTATGAGCATTTTGGGCCACAATGGATTACGCCATGATAAGTTTTCGCTTGAACCGTGATACAATCACAGAACTTATGTTCTATGATTGCGGCCGGGCAACATGGCTTTTGAAAGGATACCGATATGTCTTCACACACTGAAATCACACCCATCAACGACTCGTATGCTCGCCTGATGTGCCTGGATGGCTACGCCAACCAGCCGGAGATTGTCGAATGGCCGATGAGCGACTTGGAATGGATGGAAATGCAAACCCTGGATGCGCTGGCCGCCAGCGATTACGCCGAAAACCTGTATATCACACAGCCGCCACAAATTTCTATCATTGCTGAAACACCCGCAGCCTATGCCGTGAGCGCGGCCTTGCAGGAATTCTTCGAGCAACAGCCGATTGAGATCTATGGCAATGTGACGATTCAGATATTCGTCCATGCCTGAAAGACCCACTCAAGGCAGGCCAACCGTGCGCAAGGCCATCATCACCGGCCGCATCGCATCGCGTGATCCTTCGATGGATAACAGGCCACGCTGCAAGAAATGAGCCAGGTCTTTATCGGCGATATAGTGGGGGGGGATTTCAACCTTCGCCGTATCCATGTCTGCAAAATTCTGCAATACACCTTCGACATGCTCGGCCCGTTCAGAAACCAGGCGTTCGTAAAAATCGGGCCAGGCGTGGTAGAGCAAAATCAGCGCAAAGGCCAGCCGGGGGGATATGGCGGATGTGTTTTGGATATATTGCTCGAACTTAAGCGCTGTTTTGATTAAACGCCGCGGCACCGTGAGCCGCGGTAATTGCACATTCGGCAGCCAATCAATCACCGCCAGCAATTGGTCGCGAGCCGCATCACCCACCACCGCCGACATCAACGCTTCCAGGCGCTCATAGTCTTGGCGCGGCGAAGGCGCCGCCAGGTGATATTGCTCTGGCACAATTTTGTCGAGGTAGCTGTTGCCATCCACGGCTGTTCCCTGGTATTTTTTGTTCACATAGCTGGCAACCACATCTGAATCCATAAAGAACACCCAATAACAGCCCGCTACATTGGTGAAGTTCTTGATCGATTCGAGCAAATGGATGACATTTTCGGGCGAACAGCGGTCGAGATTGTCAATACAGAGAATGACCCTTTGGGGTGGATTCGCATCATCGCATACTTGTCTGACCAATGCGCTGAAGGCTTCGTCTGTTTTTTCCACTTCATCCACCCAGGCGAACAAATCTAACTCATCTTGCCTTTCCAGCCCACTTTTTAGTTCGCCAACAATACCGCCTGCTTGCTGATCAGCCATTTTGACCAGCGCGTTGACAATCAACCCACCGGTCACACGTAATACTTTGCGGGCAGCATCGGCAAGTTGTGTGTCTTTGGGCACGCCGCCGGTTAACTTTGCTACGACTGGAATGAACAAATTTCCACTGGATTCATACTTCCAGGCGTCCACTTCAAAAATGCGCAGCTTGCGCCCATCTGCCAGATGTTGGCCCGCGGCATCTTCATTCAGGCGACAAATCAACTGCAACAGACTGCTCTTGCCGCTGCCCCACCCGCCATAGACGCCCAGCACCGATGGGCAGTTGGGGTCGGCCAGGCGGCGCAAAATGCGACCAGCCAACTCTTTACGACCTAATTGATCGTCAACGATTTGCCGGATGGGATCGTGGGGGTTTCTGATTTTTTCTTCCATGTGGGATGGCTATCTAGCATTGCATTTTCGTAAGGGGATGACGTGAGTATATACTTCATCTTCAATCTATGTCAAGCAAACCGGCGCGCCGACACTCACCTTGTGTCAAAATACGCTGGAGCGAAAAGCAAAAAAAGAGTGATACAAAAAAGCGGCCCTGGTTCATCGAACCAGGGCCGCACTCGGAACGGAGAAACACTTTCAGTCTTCCAGCAATTCCCATCCCAACAACGCCTTCTTCCTCGTCAACCCATAACGATAGCCCCCCAGCCCACCATCGCGGCGGATGACACGGTGGCACGGGATCAGCACGGCGATGGGGTTATCGCCCACGGCACTGCCCACCGCACGGCTGGCCGTAGGCAGGCCGAGATGGATGGCTACATCCTGATAATGCGTGACATAGCCGGGGGGAATTTGCAGCAGCGCTTCCCACACTTTGAGCTGGAAATTGGTGCCCCGCAGGTGCAGGCGCAAACCCGTTGGCGAATGGCTCTCGAAAATCTGGCGGATATAGCCCGCCGTGTGCTGCGGCGCTTCGACCCGTTCGGCCCTGGCCCAGCGCTGCGAAAAATCGGCCAGTGCCGCGGCGGGACCAGCCGCCTCGACGAAGGACAGGTGACAGATGCCACGTTCCGTCGCGCCGAGCAGGCACTCGCCAAAGGGTGTGGGGTGAAGGCCATAGCGGATTACCATTCCCTCGCCGTGCGCCTTATACTCGCCGGGTGTCACGGCTTCGGCAGCCACGAACAGATCGTGCAGCCGCCCTGGGCTGGAAAGGCCCACGCGGTACGTCGTTTCCGTCAGGCTGATCGAACGCTCCAGCAGCAGTTTGGCGCCTTCTTTGGTCAGAAATTGCAGAAAGCGCTTGGGGCTGATGCCCACCCACTCGCTGAAAAGGCGCTGAAAATGGTATTCGCTCAGCCCCACATGGGCAGCCACCTCGCTCAGTTCGGGCTGCGCATCGGCGTGGCTTTCGAGGTAGGCAATCGCCTGTTCCACGCGGGCGTAATCGTCGCAGCGTTGTTGGTAAGAAAGGGAGTGTGAAAGTGGTGTGTTCATACTTCGATTGTACATCGCCCCTGCCAATAAGCCACCCGATTCTTGCGCAAGTAGGCGAAGTGGTATAATCGCCGCATGTTTTCCGTCCTTTCGTTCAGCTATTCTTACGCCACCGCATAAACAACTCTTTGCGGTGAGTCTCTCGCGCCCGACCGCAAAGGGCGCGTTTTTGTTTTATAGGAGAGTATGCCCATGCCCACCCCCCAAATGACCATTGATGAACAAGTGGCCCTGTTGATGCAAGGCACCGAATATGGCGATGCCGCCCTGCAGCAAAATATGGCCGACGAACTGCGCCAACGCCTGACCGAAGCCGAAAAGGAAGGCCGCCCGCTGCGCGTCTATTGCGGTTTCGACCCGCGCACCAGCGACCTGCACCTGGGGCATACCGTTCCGATGAACAAGATGCGCCAATTCCAGGAACTCGGCCACGAGGTCATCTTCGTAGTGGGCAGCTTCACCTCGCTGATCGGCGACCCATCGGATAAAGACAAGCTGCGCCCGCAGTTGACGATGGATGAAGTGCAATACAACGCCCGTACCTACGCCGAGCAGGCTTATAAGGTGCTGGATCGCGCCAAGACCCAAATCCGCTACAACTCGGAATGGCTGGCCGAGCTTTCGTTTGAAGAGTTGATCAAACTGGCCTCCAACTTCACCATTCAGCAATTTCTCACCCGTGAAAACTTCCGCAAACGCTGGGACGCCAACGAAGGCATTTACCTGCACGAGACGTTTTACGCCATCATGCAGGGCTACGACGCCTACGCCCTGAAATGTGACGTGCAGATCGGCGGCACCGACCAGTTGTTCAACATCGTCACCGCCGCCCGCAAGATCATGACCAGCCTCGGCACCAAGCCCAACATCGCCGTGATCCTCGACATCCTCCCCGGCACCGATGGCGAAGTGAAGATGAGCAAATCGCTGGGCAACCACATCCCGCTGCTCTCCACACCCGAAGATATGTACGGCAAGGTGATGAGCGTGCCTGATAAGGCCATGGGCAAGTTCTTCCGCCTGGTCACCCGTTTCACCCCGCCACAAATCGCCGAGATCGAACAGGGCCTGGCCGCGGGCACACTTCACCCGCGCGACGCGAAGATGCAGCTCGCCCGTGAGATCGTCGCCATCTTCCACGACGATGAGGCCGCCCTGCAAGGCGAGGAAGCCTTCAAGAAAATCTTCCAGCAGAAAGATGTGCCTGACGATATGCCCGAATACGCCCTGCTGCCCGGTCAAACCGTGCTGGATGTAATCATGGCAGCCGAACTGGCCGCCAGCAAAGGCGAGGCCCGCCGCCTGTTGCAACAAAACGGCGTGCGGCTCGATGGCGAAACGTTGAGCGACCCCAACCAGCCCTTCCCTCATGTTGGCGTGTTGCAGGTGGGCAAGCGCAAATTCTTGCGAGTGAATGGATAAGTAGTGATAAGATTGGGCCGTATGGCGTTGTATCCGGCTTATTCAACAGGAGATGCCCATGACCGACACCCCACCCACCCCACCCACCGGCGAAACTAGCAGCATTGCCGATGAATTGAGCGCCCTGGGCAAAAACCTCGTCGCAGCCTTGCGTTCAGCCTTGAACAGCGAAGAAAGCAAAAAAGTGCAGAAAGAAATCGAAAGCGGCCTGAACGAAGCCATAGCCAGCCTGCAAAAAGCCGCCGACGATTTTGCCAAAAGCGACACCGGCCAGCAAATGAAAAGTGACCTGGCCGACCTGAACCAGCGCATCGAGAGCGGCGAATTGCAGGCCAAAGTGCGCTCGGATGTATTGACCGCCCTGCAGACCGCCAATGCCGAAATCCAAAAAGCGGCTGCCAGGTTCTCGAAAGCCCCCGAAACACCTGACCAACCCGCTGCCGAATAAGGAACGCTTCTGTTCCGATTGGAGGATCATGATGCCCCCATTCAAACTCGAAAATCAGGAAGGCAGTCCCGTCAAAGTGGGCGAGAACCTGATCACCCCCATTTCACAAAATTTTACATTGACCATTCCCGGCTTCAGCGGCGGCCTGATTTGGAACCGTCCGGTGGCGGTGCGCGTGCAAACTGCCGATGGTCACGAGCAGAAACTTCCCGTGCCAGATGTAACCCGGTTGATTTTGCTGGGCATTTTGGGTTTCAGTGCGCTGGTAGCCCTGCTCAGTTTGTGGCGTAAGTAATCCATATTCTTGGAGGAAACGATGTCTGACGAACTTACAACAATTCCCAATCTGGTAGAAGCCAATGATACGGCGGCGCAAACACTGGAACTGATGGATAAAACCATGCAGACCTTTTTGGGCGCTGCTTCGGTCAATGCCGTGTACGGGCAACCCGTTGCCATGGGCGATACCATCCTCATCCCCGCGGCGGAAGTGCTTTCGGGCATGGGTTTTGGCATGGGGGGAGGCAGTGGCAGCGGCCCGGTCAGTGGCAGCGACGATGACGATGAAGCTGAAGCTGATGTTGAGAACGCGCCAACCGATGAAGGTGTATCGGTGAACGTTGCCGGCGGGTCGGGCATTGGCGGCGGCGGCGGCGGGCGTGTCCTCTCTCGCCCGGTGGCCGTCATCATCGCCTCGCCGAACGGCGTGCGTGTAGAACCCGTAGTAGATGCGACCAAAATTGCCCTGGCAATGTTTACGGCCATCGGTTTCATGGTCGGCATGATGGCTCGGATGCGACGCAATTCACAGGAAGACTGAACGCTATGGAAATTATTACAACACAATACAAAAACTGTGATGTCGTGGCCGCCAAAGGCCGCGTGGATAGCGGCACTGCGCCAGAATTGGAAGCGGCGTTCAAGGCATTGCTGGAGCAGGATCACTACAAAATTGTCTTCGATATGACCAATGTGACCTTCGTTTCGAGCGCCGGCTGGTGGGTGCTGATCGGCACACAAAAAACGTGCAAAAAGCATGGCGGCGAGGTCGTCATTGCCAAGATCTCCCCAGGCATCCACGACTCGCTGAAACTGGTGGGCATGGACGAATACTTCCAGATTTTCGATGATCTGACAACGGCGGTAGGAAACGTTTAAATGCCCAAGCGCAAGTTTCCAGGCCGTTACAGCAGCCTGGAACCCCTCAGTCAATTCGTCATCGAGCAAGCTGCCATCGCCGGGCTGGACGATGCCGAAACCTACGGCGTGCAGCTTGCCGTTGATGAAGCCGCCACCAACATCATCGAACATGGCTATGGCGGCGAAGACCGGGGTGATTTGGTGTGCCAATGTGATATTCTGCCCGAAGGGTTGCGCGTAATCCTCAAGGATCGGGCGCAACCCTTCGAGCCGAGGGCCATCCCTCAACCGACCCTGAACGCCCCGCTCGAAGAAGTCAAGCCGCGTGGCCTGGGGTTATTCTTCATGCAGAAGATGATGGACGAAGTTCATTTCGACTTCAACAAAGCGGGGGAAAATACGTTGACCATTCTCAAACGCCGCAAATGAGATGGATAATGACCGTGTGACAAATGTCACAGTTTTCGGTGATCTTCTCGCGTTGACGGGGGCTTATCCATTTTGTAAGATTTATACGTTAAATCACCTATTTCACCAAAATAATCCAATTTATCTACGCTAAGGAGGTGTGCATGGATGCTCTTTTGCTGGCTCGCTTGCAGTTCGCGGCGACCACCGTTTACCACTTCTTCTTTGTGCCGCTCACGCTGGGGCTGTCGCTTCTGGTGGCCGCCATGGAGACAATGTACGTGCGCACAGGTGACGAAACGTACCGGCGCATGACCAAATTCTGGGGCAAGTTGTTCATCATCAACTTTGCCATGGGGGTGGTGACGGGCATCGTGCAGGAATTTCAGTTTGGCATGAACTGGTCGGAGTATTCGCGCTTCGTGGGCGATATTTTCGGCGCACCGCTGGCCATTGAAGCGCTGCTGGCGTTCTTCCTCGAATCGACCTTCTTGGGGATGTGGATTTTCGGCTGGGAAAAGCTCTCGAAGCGTGCCCACGCCACAGCGATGTGGCTGGTGGCAATTTCATCGAACATCTCGGCGTTGTGGATTTTGATTGCCAACTCGTTCATGCAGCAGCCAGTAGGCATGGCCACCAACGCCGATGGCAGCGCGCTGATCGAAAACGGCCGCCTGACCATGAACAACTTCGCCGCGTTGGTCTTCAACCCCAACCTGTTTACCCAATTCCCGCACGTCGTCTTTTCGGGCCTGACCACGGCGGCGTTTTTCATTTTGGGCATCAGCGCGTATCACCTGCTGCGCAAACAAGAGCTGGATGTGTTTCAGCGTTCGTTCCAGTGGGCGGCGGTGGTGGGCTTGATTGCCGCGGCGCTGGTCGCCTTCACCGGCCACTCACAGGGTCAGCACATGGTGCAAACGCAGCCAATGAAGATGGCCGCCGCCGAAGCGTTGTGGCAGACCGAAAGCCCGGCGTCATTCTCGCTCTTCACCATTGGCAGTCTGGATGGCAGCGAGGAAGTGTGGGCGCTGCGCCTGCCGGCCATGCTCAGCTTCTTGGCCTATAACCGCTTCGATGGCGAAGTGAAAGGCATGAACGATCTGCAAGCGCAGTTCGAGCAGCAATATGGCCCCGGCGATTACACCATGCACCCCTTCATCCCCTATTGGAGCTTCCGAGCGATGGTGGGCGCGGGTACGTTGATGCTCGGCATTTGCCTGTTTCTGCTGTTCTTCGTCATCCGCAACGGGCAGTACGACAAGTTCGCCTGGCTGCTCAAGCTGCTGCCCTTCGGCATCGCCCTGCCCTACCTTGCCAACTCCAGCGGCTGGCTGCTGACCGAAGTGGGCCGCTACCCGTGGGTGGTTTACGGCCTGCTCAGGCTGGAAGATGGCGTATCGGTGGTGGTTTCGGCGGGCGCGCTGTGGGTGACGTTGATCGGCTACGTGCTGCTCTACGGTCTGCTGATGGCAGCGACAGTTTACCTGCTGGCGAAGTATGCCAAAGCAGGGCCGGCGGCGGTATGAGACTTTATTGGTTATTCGATATTCGAGATTCGATATTCGATATTCGATATTCGATATTCGAGATTCGATATTCGAGATTCGATATTCGAGATTCGAGATTCGATATTCGTAATTCGGCTAACGAATATCGAATATCGAATTACGAATATCGAATAACTCCCTCCCCATCAGAAAGGAACCCCAACAATGGACTTAAACACCCTATGGTTTATCCTCGTTGCCGTACTGTATATCGGCTTTTTCGTCCTCGAAGGCTTCGATTTCGGCGTGGGCATCTTGCTGCCCTTCCTCGGCAAGACCGATGACGAACGCCGCATGGTCATCAACACGATTGGCCCACACTGGGACGGCAACGAAGTCTGGCTGCTGACGGCCGGCGGGGCCACGTTTGCGGCCTTCCCCATGTGGTACGCCACCCTGTTCAGCGGCTTCTATCTGCCGCTCTTCCTGCTGCTGATGGCCTTGATTCTCAGGGGCGTGGCCTTCGAGTTCCGCAGCAAAGATGAAAACCCGCTCTGGCGCAAAACCTGGGATACCGCCATCTTCATCGGCAGTTTCGTGGCCGCCCTGCTGCTGGGCGTGGCCTTTGCCAACCTGGTGCGCGGCGTGCCCATTGACGCCAATATGCAATACGCCGGCGGCTTCTTCAACCTGCTCAACCCCTACGCCCTGGTCGGCGGCGTGGCCACGGTGCTGGTCTTCACCCTGCATGGGGCCATCTTCCTGAGCATGAAAACCACCGACACCGTGCTGGCGCATGCCCAAAAGACCGCCCAGGCGCTGTGGCTGCCGGTCGTGATCGTGCTGTTGATCTTCCTCGTCGGCACGTACCTTTCGACCGATATTTACGATCACCTGGGTATTAATCCGGGCGTGATCCCGGTCACGGGTGTGGTGGCTTTGCTGGCGGTGCGCTATTTCCTGGGCCGCCAGCAAGAAGGCTGGGCCTTCGCCATGACCACGCTGACCATCGCTACCAGCCTGATCACCCTGTTCATGATCCTGTTCCCGCGGGTGATGATCTCCAGCCTCGACCCGGCCTACAGCCTGACGATCGACAACGCCGCCTCCGGCCCTTACACGCTGACCGTGATGACGGTCGTCGCCCTGGTCTTCGTCCCCATCGTGCTGGCCTACCAGGCGTGGAGCTATTGGGTCTTCCGCAAGCGCGTGGAGAAGCTGGTCTACTAATTTTGCGAGACCCTTAACGCAAAGTCGCAAAGACGCAAGGCCGCAAAGAAAACCAAACTTTGCGCTTTTGCACCTTTGCGATTTTGCTGTTAAAAATTGGCTTACAATCACCCCATGAAACTCGACCCTCGCCTCCTGCGCCTGGCCCGCCAGTGCTGGCCGGCCTTTCTCGCCGCTATCGCCTGCGGGCTGATCGGCGGGCTGCTGCTGATTGTCCAGGCGTGGCTGCTGACGGGCGTGCTGGATGACATCTTCCTGGCGGAATTGACCCTCGCCGACGTGCGCCCGGCGCTGCTCGGCCTGCTCGCCATCGTCCTCCTGCGCGGCGCACTCGCCTGGATAGGGGATATTTCTGCCAGCCACGCTGCCGCCCGCATCAAAGGAGATTTGCGGCAGAAGGTACTGGCAAGTCTGTTTGCCGGCGGCCCGGCCCATTTGCGCGAGGAACAATCTGGCAACCTCACCCACACCCTCACCGAAGGCATCGAAGCCCTCGACGCCTACTACGCCCAATACCTGCCGCAGATCGCCCTCGCCGCCCTCATCCCGCTCGCCATCCTCATCGTCGTCTTCCCGCTTGATCCGCTTTCTGGCGTCATCCTCCTGCTCACCGGCCCGCTGATCCCCGTCTTCATGGCCCTGATCGGCTCGCAAGCCGACGCCGAGACCCGGAAGCAATATCAACTGCTCAGCCGCCTCTCCGCCCGTTTCCTCGACGCCATCCAGGGCCTGCCCACCCTCAGGCTCTTCGACCGCAGCCGCGATTTTGCCGCCACACTTGCCCAGGCCAGCGAGCAATACCGCCAGAAGACGATAGATGTGTTGCGCGTCACCTTCCTTTCGGCCCTCACGCTCGAACTGCTCGCCACCCTCAGCACCGCCCTGGTTGCCGTTCAGGTGGGCCTGCGCCTGCTTTACGGCCACATCCCCTTCGAGCAAGCCTTCTTCGTCCTCCTGCTCGCCCCCGAATTTTACGCCCCCCTGCGCCAACTCGGCCTGCGCTTCCATGCCGGCATGGCGGGGGCGGCGGCGGGGGAACGCATCTTCGCCCTGCTCGAACAACCTGCTCCCTGCCCCCTGCCCTCTGCCCCTTGCTCCTTGCCACCTGCCACTTGCCACCTGCACCTCGACCACGTCTCCTACACCTACCCCAACGGCACCCCCGCCCTCCGCGACCTGACCTTTGACCTTCGACCTTCGACATTAACCCTCCTCACCGGCCCCTCCGGCTCCGGCAAAACCACCCTCGTCCACCTGCTTTTGGGCTTTCTTCAACCCACCTCCGGTCATATTGACTTGCTACCTGCTACCTGCCCCCTGCCCCCTGCCATCGCCTACGTTCCCCAACTCCCCTACCTCTTCCACGACACCGTCGCCGCCAACCTGCGCCTGGCCAACCCTGCTGCCACCCAAGCCGACCTGATCGCCGCCGCCCAACTCGCCCACGCCGACGAATTTATTCGTGAGCTGCCAGATGGCTACGAAACCATCATTGGCGAGCGCGGCGCACGGCTATCCGGCGGCCAGGCCCAACGCCTCGCCCTGGCGCGCGCCTTCCTGATGGATGCCCCGCTCGTCATCCTCGACGAACCCACCGCCCACCTCGACCCCCTCGCCGAAGCCGCCATCCTAGAAAGCGCCCAACGCCTTGCCGCCGACCGGGCCGTCCTGCTCATCACCCACCGCCCAGAAATTATCGCCGCCGATCAGGTGATCGAGTTGAAAGTTGGCAGGTTGAAGGTTGAAAGTTCACTCTCTCACCCTCTCACCTCTTCACCCCTTCACCCTCTCACCTCTTCACCCCTTCACCCTCTCACCCCTTCACCCTCTCACCCCTTCACCCCCTCCCCCCTCCCCTGGCTGCTCACCTTCCTCACCCCCCTCGCCCCGCGCGTGGCCCTTTCGGCGCTGCTTGGCTTTGCGACCATCGCCGCGGGGATCGGGCTGATGGGCGCTTCGGCCTATTTGATCGCCGCCGCCGCCCTGCACCCTTCGATTGCCGCCCTGCAGGTGACGATTGTGGGCGTGCGTTTCTTCGGGTTGAGCCGCGGTGCCTTCCGCTATTTGGAGCGGCTGGTTTCGCACGATACCACCTTTCGCGTGTTAGGGCGGCTGCGCGATTGGTTCTACCGCGCCCTCGAACCGCTCAACCCTTTACAATTGCAACAAACTCACAGCGGAGATTTGCTCGGACGCGCCATCGGCGACATTAATTTGCTCGAAAACTTCTATGTGCGTGCCGCCGCCCCGCCGCTGGTGGCCGTTTTGGTCACGCTGACCGCCAGCGGGCTGGTAGGCGCGTTTGCGTGGCAATTGGCGCTCACTTTGCTGACCTTGCTGCTTTGCCAGGGCTTACTCTCCCCTATACTCTTCCTCGCCCTCGGCAAAGCGCCGGGCCGCCAACTGCTGACCGCCCGCGCCCGCCTGAACGTGCTGACGGTAGACGCGCTGCAAGGCATGGCCGATCTGTTGGCCTGCGGCGCGGCAACCCGCTGGCAAGAGACGGTCAACCAGGCCGGCCAGGCGGTGCTGAACCTGCAACTGCGCCTGGCCGGCCTGACGGCCCTGCAAAACGCCCTCGGCCTTGTTCTCGCCAACCTGGGGATGCTGGCGGTGGTCACGCTCGCCATTCCGCTGGTCAACGCCGGGCAGTTGGAAGGCGTGTGGCTGCCTGTCCTCGCCCTGCTCGCCCTCACCAGTTTCGAGGCCGTCCTGCCCCTCCCGCAAGCCGCCGCCCAGCTCGAAACCCACCGCCAGGCCGCCGCCCGCCTGCTCGCCCTCCCCGCCCCCTCGCTCCCTCGCCCCCCTGCCCCCCCGCTCCCCGCCTCCCCCACCCCCTTCACCCTCACCGCCGAACACATCTCATTTTCCTACCCATCGCTCTCCCCTGCCCCCCCGCTCCCTCGCTCCTCCACTCCCGCCCTCACCGACATCTCCTTCACCCTGCCCCCCGGCAAACGCCTCGCCATCGTCGGCCCATCGGGTGCGGGAAAAACCACCCTGCTCAACATCCTTCTCGGCTTCTTGCAGCCTACATCTGGCGACTTGCACCCTGCCACCTGCTACCTGCCACCTGCCACCGCCATCATCCCCCAACACACCTACCTCTTCAGCGACACCATCCGCGCCAACCTGCTCATCGCCCGCCCCGATGCCACACGCGAACAGATGGAAACCGCCTGCCGCGCCGCCCAAATTCACGCGTGGATCGCCTCGCTGCCCGATGGTTACGACACCTGGGTGGGTGAACACGGCCTGCGCATCTCCGGCGGGCAGCGCCAACGCCTGGCGATTGCCCGCGCCCTGCTGCGCGATGCCCCGCTGATCTTGCTCGACGAACCCACCGCCCACCTCGATGCCGCCACCGAGGCCGCCCTGCTCGAAACATTGCACACGGCCCTGGCGGGGCGTTCGGTGATCTGGGTGACGCACCGCCTGGTGGGCATGGAATGGATGGATGAAATCATGGTGCTGGCGGGCGGGCGGGTGATGGCACGCGGCACACACGCTGAACTGTTGGCCGCCAAGGGCCTGTATCGCCAAATGTTGTCTTAACGCCCCGTGCGCCTGTTTTTGCTGCCCGCCCCAAAGCGCCGTTTTTGACCTCGTTCCCGGAAATCTGCCATGACCCCCTCCCTCCTGCTCAACTGGCTGCTCCTCAGCCTTTCCCTGTTTGACACGATCCTGCTGCTCTGGCTTGGCCTGACCGTCTTCCTCAATGCCGAACGCCAGGTGGCGGGCCGCAGCCGTTGGGGCGTGTGGCTGGCCGTGGGCGGGCTGCTGATGGGCGCGCTCTTTTTCATCAGCCACACCGCCATCGTCGGCCACGAGCAGACGCCCATCACGCCGGGATTGGAATTTTGGTGGCGGGTAGGCTGGCTGCCGATTGCGCTGCTGCCCTACACCTGGTATGCCATCGTGTTGTGGTACGCCGGTTTTTGGGAGCAGTCCCCCAATGACCTGCACCGCCGCCAACGTCCGGGGTTCGCCCTGGCCAGCGGCATGGCATTGTTTTTGATCGTCACCTTGATTGCCTTCAACCCGCTCCCATCCTTCTTTGCGGTTGCCGCGCCCTATTTCGCTCACAGCGGGCTGGCCCCGATGGGCATTTTCTGGCTGGCCGGGTTCACCGCCTCACTGCTGCTGTGCGTGGGCCTGGCCCTCGACGCTCTGCGCCGCCCCGGCCCTACCGCCCGGCAGGAGTTTGGTCACGCCGCCCGCCGCCGCGCCAGGCCGTGGCTGATCGCCACCTCGCTGGTGCTGCTGTTGGTGTGCTTGTTAGTGGCTGGCGCGGTGGCCTGGGCGGTGTGGTCGCTCAGAATGGGGACGTATCGCTATGTCACCGTGGATATGGTGATGGCGGTCGGCTGGCTCGATCTGCTGATTGCCAGTCTGATCGGCGGTGCGATCATCCTGCTCGGCGAGGCGGTGGTAGCCTACGAAATTTTCACCGGCAAGGCGCTGCCCCGCCGCGGCCTGGCGCGTTACTGGCGCAACGCCATCATTTTGGCGGCGGGATTCAGCCTGGTGGTAGGGGCCAGCCTGACCCTTCACCTGCGCCCCATTTACAGCGTGCTGATCGCCGCCCTGCTGATGACCACCTTCTATGCCTTGCTCAGTTGGCGTTCCTACGTCGAGCGCGAACACCTGATCGAACAGCTGCGCCCGTTCGTCACCAGCCAGCAGCTCTATGAACGCCTGCTGATCGCCGAAACCCCCGCGTCCGACGAAATGACCGCCCCCTTTCAGGCCCTGTGCGCCGAAGTCTTAGGTGTGCGCCAGGCTGCGCTGATCCCCCTCGGCCCGCTGGCCGCCCTCAGCCCGCAAGCGCTCACCTATCCGGCTGGCCTGACACCCCCGGCCATCCCGGCCAGCGAAGCGGCCACCCTGGCCCAGCCCCTCGACCCGGCGCAAACCGGCGGCATGACCTGGAGCATCGCCCTCGGCAGCACCCGCGGGCAGATTGGCGTGCTGCTGCTCGGCGAGAAACAGGCCGATGGCCCCTACACGCAGGAAGAGATCGAGATCGCCCGCGCCGCCGCCGAACGCATCCTGGATACACACGCCAGCAGCGAACTGGCCCGCCGCCTGATGGCCCTGCAGCGCCAACGCCTGGCCGAAACGCAAGTCCTCGACCAGCGCACCCGCCGCCTGCTCCACGACGATGTGCTGCCACGCCTGCACGCCGCCCTGCTTGGTTTGCAAAGCAATCCGCAGGCGGCCGCGCAATCGCTCACCGAGGCGCACCGCCAAATTGCCGGCCTGCTGCGCGAACTGCCCGCCGCCGCGCCCGCCGTGGCCCGCCTGGGGTTGGTGGGCGCACTGGAACAGGTGCTTCGCGATGAGTTGCCCGATGCGTTCGATGCGGTGAATTGGGAGGTTGACCCGGCCGCGCGCCTCCACGAAATCCCCTCGCTGACGGCAGAAGTGCTGTTTTACGCCGCGCGCGAGGCGCTGCGCAACGCCGCACGGCATGGGCGTGGGGGCGAAAACAGGCCGCTGCTGCTGCGCATCACCCTCGCGGCTGCGCCGATTTTGACCGTACAAATCGAAGATAACGGCGTCGGCCTCGAAGCGGCGCAAACTGCCGGCGGCAGCGGTTCTGGCCTGGCCTTACACAGCGCCATGCTGGCCGTGGTCGGCGGGACGCTGGCGATTGAAAGCGCGGCGGGAGCATTTACGCGGGTGACGATGACACTGCCTGTTAAGCGGTAAACCGCCCCGCGTTGCGTTCAATTTCACTTTCGATAACTCGCCTTTCTGGCGCAGTTCGCCTCGCCCGGCGCGGGTATAATTTTGCCCAATTCCATTCGCCATCCCCCCCATTCAAGATTTGATTATGAACAGAGCCTTTCTTTTGATCGTTTTCCTGCTCTTCACAGCCTGCTCGTCTGCGCAGGCCCCGGCCGCTGAGACCGTTGAAACCTATTTGCAGCGGCTGGCTGACAAAGATGAAACGCGCCTGGTCACATTGACCTGCCCCAGTTATGAAATGGATGCCCTGCTCGAATTTGACTCGTTTGCATTGGTCAAAACCACGCTCAAGGGGTTGGCCTGCCAACAAACGGCCCTGCAAGAAAACCAGGCCACGGTCGTCTGCCAGGGCAGCATCGAAGCCGCCTATGGCAACGAAATCCGCAGCTTTGACCTCAGCCAGCGCACCTATACGGTGATCCAATCAGGGGGAGAGTGGTTGGTCTGCGGTTACACCAAATGATGACAGCCCGGCGCCTGTCGCTGATTGGGGGCGTGATCTGCTTGCTGCCCCTGCTGCTCAGCGCTTGTGTGGGCGGCCCGACGCCGATTGCCACAGCCACGCTCGTGCCTTCGGTGAGCGTTGGCGTGACGGCTACGCCTTGGCCCACATCCACCAGCACCGCAGCCCAGCCGAGCGCTACGCCATCTCCTGAACTTACAAACACACCATCACCTGGGGAAAAACAGCCAAGCGAGACGCAAAAACCGCCCAACACGCCTACGGCGACATCGCTGCCCAGCCAAACCGGCCTCGACCCGGCGGCCTGGGAAAGTTGGCCGATCATCCCGATCATCTCGCAAAATGTGCGCGACATTTACCAGCGCGGCCAGGCGCTTGGCAACAACCCCAAGGCGTTCTCGGTCTTTGGCGATTGCCAGAGCGCTCCAGGGGAATTTCTCAGTCTCTACGAGGCCGATCCGGCGCAATTGGCCAGCCTGCCGCCTGAACTTCAGGCAACACTGGCGTATTTCAGCGGTTCGGCCAGCCACGAAGGCCCGACAACCAAAGATAGCACCACCGCCGGGGCGCTGCTCTGGCCCGAATGGCACGAGAACCTGTACACCTGCCAATCAGACGAAACGCCCATGGATTGTGAGTTGCGGCTCAACAACCCATCTTTTGTGTTGATCACGGTCGGCACACATTACGAGGTGCGCAACGAACGCTACATGCGGGCGATTGTCGAAGGGCTGCTCGAAAGGGGGGTGGTGCCCATTCTGGCGACCAAAGCCGACAACCGCGAAGGCGATCATGCGATCAACCTGCTGATTGCGCAACTTGCCAGCGAATACAATATCCCTTTGTGGAATTTTTGGGCCGCCACGCAAGACCTGCCCGGGCAGGGTTTGATCGTCAAAGCCCCCAACACACACCTGGGCGCGATCTATTTCAACGAAGATGCCCAAAGCCGCTTCCGCCTGACGGCCCTGCAAGCGCTCCATGCCGTATGGCAGGCGGTCACCGCGCCATAGTGCCTAACCCGCGAAATTCTTGCACAAAAAACAAGGATTTCCTGGATTAGTGCATTGGTCGTTCCGCTTTATGCGGGTTAGGAGTGAATATTACGGTAGTGCTGGGCACGTTTTATGGTATGGCTCTGCTCCAATGTATTGGTGCCATTCGTGAGGTGTCAGATTACGGCTCAATCGCTCACAGGCAGAAGCGATTTGGTCATCGGGGTGCCAGCGCCACATCCACTGGTAAGCGCCATTCGCTATCAGCCATTGTCCATCCGGGCTGAATTGGATATTTTCAATGTAAAAAGAGCCATTATAGGGAAGTTGGACGATCTTTTCCCAGGTGGTTGTATCCCAGATACGGACGGTATTTTGCCCCCCATCGCCCCAACCACTGAGAACAGCGAGGTAACGACCATCATTGCTGAACTTGCTGGATAGAGCATTCAATTCATTTAGCATACACACGATCAATTTGCCGGTGGCCGTTTCCCATACACAGCTTTTGTTATCGTAACTGCTTGTGACCAGCCATTGGCTGTCGGGGCTGAATGTCAAGTCCACCACAGGCCCGGCATGATTCAATTGAGCAATCAACTGATGGGTATCCATACGCCATAACCAGGCGTGTTGCCCGTCTATTTCCCAATCTCCGCTGGATGTAGCTAACCATTGCCCATCAGGGCTGAAAGCAATACGGGCGATCGTTTCGTATGGCGCAACGGTATGGTTCAACCGTGCAATGACGGTGCCATTGGTTGTATCACGAAGCACCACGGTTTGAGTGAGGGTATTGGATCGCAACTGCTCAGCAGGTACACTGGCTATCCAGCGATCATCGTAACTCAGCGCGTAAAACAAACCAGGGATGTCAAAGAAATCAGGGATGTCCTCGATCAGAGTTTCCCCTGTGGCTGTTTTCAGCACGTCATTATGGTAAAGCAGTAGGTTTCCTGTGGGGCTAAAATCCACACGGCCAATTGGCAGTTTGTTAAAACATCCCCATTGTTTGCCGGTGATCAAATCCAATTGGCAGAAGTTGCCATCACCGTCAAGCGTGAGCAATTGTTGAGTGTTCGGGCTTATGTTCCAGAAAATTGGTTTAGCGGGATCAGATAGGCAGTATTGCTCAACGAAGGTATCGGCATTCAAAAAGCAAACGCTGCCATCGTATTTGGTGAACATCAGCAATTGACCATCGGCAACGAGCCTGCCCGAAGAGGCAACATAATCTTCCAGCAAACCAAAGGGCTTAACGCCCACGCCGACATCCCACAGCAAATTTTGACGCAGGTCATCTATATCGCCTGACAGTAGCCAGCGTTGCCCATTCGAGTTCCATGAGATTGTGTCAAGGTAAGGAATGGAAATGCGTAAGTGCCAATCTTCGGCAGGCAGCAAACGAATCAGCGCCTGTTCGAGGGCCATTGCGCGTGAGCCGCCAGGTTGCCGGCGCACGGCCTCGATAGCCAGAAGCGCTGCCAGATCGGGCTGCGTTTCGACCAGGGTCAAAGCTTTTTCAGCTAATTGGTCAGACAGTGAAGGGGGCATGATCAGCGGGATGATTTCGACATGCTTATGTTGGTTGGCGGCATCCATTAGGGTTACTGCCAGGGCGCTGCCATCGGGCGCCCAGGCGACACCAGCATCATGGGTAACCAGGGAAAGGGACATGACCGGAGTTTCCTCGATCCATACCTGACGTACGGCAAAATTTTTATCCCATACCAGCGAGGGGGCTGTTTCGATGTAGGCGTATCGCCCGTCGTTCAGCCAAGTGGGGCTGATATACCATGCCTGATCGTTGCCGCGATGATCAGCGATGATCTGCTCTGGCGAGGCGCGCACAATAAAACCGAGTGTTTGTGATGTTGTTTGAGGCTGAAACGTGCTCAGGCTATACAAGTAATTTCCAGATAGCGCCCAGGAAAAATGATCTACCGAGCGCCATATATCATCATCATAACAAGTCGGGCTTTCTTCAACTTCAACGAGCGGGTCGCACATGGGGTTGGAATGGGTCAAGTTGATCTTTTGTTCAGAATCCCAATCACCCAAAACATAATCGGCCGGGGAACCCGGAAATCCAAAACCGAAGAATTCTACGGGGTTTCTGCCATCGAGCGAGAAACCCTGAATCGATGGTCTTTCTGCCAACAGATTTTGTTCGCCGGTAGCTAAGTTGACATGCAGAATACCTGCGTAACGGTCAGGCTCATGGTGGCGGTAACTGACACTGAAATAAAGGTCCGCACCATCTGGCGACCAAACTGGTGTGCCAAATAGTTCAATATCCCCTTCTTTACCAGGTAATCGAACACTCTGGATGTCAGTCACCCGGCGTGTACCTCTGTAGTCATATATCCACCCCTCGTGCTGATAAACATAGGCCACCTGATCATTAGGCGACCAAGATGCGCCCCAAACGCCGCCATCCTCTGTGTTACCAGACTGGATCAATTCCGGATCATCCATGTCATAAGGTGAAAATTGCCATAGGTTACCCCAGGCAATCAAGAAAGAATAGCCTTCTGATGACCAGATAGGGGACTGGGCGTCAAAAGCTGGTGGCACGGTAAACGCAACGCGCGTATGCCATGTTTCTCCAGCTTGATTATGCAACCACACTTCTTGTAACGAATTCGCGTATGCCAACCATTTACTATCATCACTCCAGGATGGGGCCGAATAAATTATGGTATTGGTTATCGTTGGTGTTGGTGTTGATGAAGGCAACGGCTGAGTTGGGGCGAGTGACGGCGGCGTATCTGTTGCGGTGGATGTGGGAGCGGCGGTACGACCTGGCTGGCGTGGCGTAGCTGTACCGGTGAATGTGCCAGTAGCCGTGGGTGGCGGCACGGTACAGGCGGAGAGAAGCAATCCGAACAGGGCCAGTAAAAAGATGTGAAGGTATCGTTTCATCGTTGATGACTCCATTCAAAAATTAGCGCGTCCGAATAACTCGTCACGGCGACAAGCAAATTCATCCAACACCCCGGAATGGGTTTATGGGATTACGACATTGGCCGTCAGGTGATAAACGTATTTTCCCGCTGGATATTTTGCATATCCATCGTCCAATTCACGGCTCAACACATACTCGATGGTCAGATCAACCGCTTGACCAGGTGGCCAACCGCTGAGTAGCGTAGCCCAATACTGGCACGCCCATCCCCCAGGGCTGCGTTGATAGGTGAAGATCATCTTCATCGGAACGTCCACCCCGTCCACGCGAAAATACACCGAAATATCAGCCAAGTTTTCGGCCAACCGGTTGTTATCTGCCGCACACCAATAGAGCGGCCACAAAAAAGTGCGCTCGCTGGTGATGTCTGCAGTGAAATCAAGTTGACCGGGTTCTTTAAGCGGCATTCGGCTGGACAGGTTGTAGTAATTCCAAATACTCGAAATGGTATCGGTATCTTCAAGCAGCGGAAGTGTGATGGTCAGTGGCAGGGTTGGCTGAAGCGTAACGGTGAGTGAAAGGGTTGGGGTGGCTTGGGGTGTGCGCGTTGGCACTGGGGAGGGCGTTATCGTGGGCGTGGCAGGTAGCGTGGGCGTGGCAGTTTGAGTAGGTAACAAGGTAGCGCTGGCCGTCGGCGTGACTCCAGGAAGAAGGTTGGCCGGTTGCGGCAAAAAGCGGAAAACGCCCATCAAGGCAAAGAGCGCCAGCACAGTCAAAACGCCCCACACCACTTCATTTCCCAAATTTCGGATGGCGTGGCGTTGCCTGGCCGGGCGTACCGCAGCCACCACATTTCTACCTGGGCGGCGAGCATCCCACCGTTCATGGAAGAGTTGTGAGAGCGCTGGCCCAAGCGTATCTTTATCAGCGGCATAGGTGCGACATGTGGGGCAAGTTTCCAGATGAGCAGCCAGGCTGGCCTGCTCATCGGCGGTCAAATGCTGATAAGGGCCGGCATCGAGCAGTTGTAGGGCTTGCAGATGGGTCAGTTTACGCATAAGCCCCTCCGCGCTCACCCAGGGCTACTTTCAATTTAGCATGGGCAGCTTGCAGGCGTTCATAGGTGGAACGCTCGCTGATTTGCAGCATGGCAGCTACTTCGGCCACAGGCAATTCTTGATAATAACGCAAGATGACGGCCATACGCTGACCTTCGGGCAGTGCTTCCACCGCCCGCCACAGACGCTCTTTGGCGTCTTTGTGGATCGCCTGTTCTTCGACAGGCGGAATGGCTTGCTGATTCATGCGGAAGATTCCCTGCAGGGTCTCCTGTAGACGTTGACGGGTGCGCTGCTTGCGCATCCGCCCACGACAGGCGTTTACCGTCACCGTATACAGCCACGTCCTAACGGATGAATCGCCACGGAATGAACGCAAGCCATTGAGCGCCGCTAACAACACTTCCTGGGCAATATCATCGGCATCGGCGGGGTCATCCAGGATCGAAAGTGCCAGGCGATAGACCGGCAGGTGATTCTGGCGCACCCATTCTTCCTGGGCGGCCAGGTCGCCGGCCACACAGCGGCCTACCAAATTCATGTCGAAAGTGTCGTTTGCCATCATCAATCTATAAGATGCTTCTCGTGCTTCGAAGCTGAGGCATTTCCCCAGTTTAAAAACAACCCCGTACCGAGCAATTTTACCCTGTTGCCGAACTTTCTCATTCCTTGTAATTTTTTTTCAATTTCTAAAGCAGTCGCTACGGCGGGCATTTGCCCGCGTGTTCAATGGATGAAGACGAAAATGTAGGGACGGATGGCATCCGCCCTGGATTCGGCGCAATCGGGGCGCATGCCGTGCGCCCCTACCTGCATCTATTTTCAAATCAGCAGCAGCAGTTGGCTTCTCAATGATGTATACTCAGCAAATGAAAATTTTGTAGCGAAGGCGCGTTGAGCGTGCGTTTCGCACAAGCGGCTTCGATGACGTTCAGCCTGTTTGGTTTGTAGAGATTTTCATTTACCGATGCTCAACCTAACCCGCATAAAAGCGGAAAGGCTAAAACGCCTATTCGGGAAATTCTTGCTTTTGGTGCAAGGATTTCGTGGGTTAGGCCCAATCACTGATGCACGGCATTCAATTCATAACGCCCCTGATTGAGAGGTGTCTCATGCAACCCACCCTCGACACCCGTCCCTCACCCATTGCCGGGCAGTGGTACCCTGGCAACCCGCAACAACTGGCCGCCAGCGTAGATGGCTACATCGCCGCGGCGCACCTGCCCCAACTGCCCGGCGAGGTGCTGGGCGTGATCACCCCCCACGCCGGGCATCGCTACTCTGGCCCGGTGGCGGGCTATGCCTTCGCCGCAGTCAAAGGCCGCCAGTTTGACCTCGTCGCCGTCCTCTCGCCCAGCCATTATCCCTACCCCCATCCCGTCCTCACCAGCGCCCACGCCGCCTACCAGACCCCCCTCGGCATCCTCCCCATTGACCGCGCCGCCGTGGCCGCCCTCGATGCCGCTTTGCAAGCCGAAACCGGTTCTGGGCTGGCCGCAGTCAAGCGCGACCCCGAACACGCGCTGGAGATCGAACTGCCTTTTTTGCAGCGCGCCCTGGCTGGCGAATTTACGCTGCTGCCGGTGATGGTGCGCGAGGTGCGCCCGGCCACGGTGCGCGGCCTGGGCAAGGCGCTGGCGGCCACGCTCAAAGGCAAAAACGCCCTGCTCGTTGCCAGCACCGACCTCTCGCACTTCTACCCTCAGGCCACCGCCGAAAAGCTGGATGGCGAAATGCTGCGCCGCATCGAAGCCTTCGACCCCGAGGCTGTACTGCGCGCCGAAGATGAGGGCGCCGGCTTTGCCTGCGGGCGCGCCGCCGTCGCGGCGGTGTTGTGGGCCTGCCGCGAACTGGGCGCAACCATTGTCAAACGGCTGCACTACGCCACCTCCGGCGCCATCACCGGCGATTTGAGCGAAGTGGTCGGTTACGGCGCAGCCGCCGTGCTATCTGCATCGAATACCGAATAACGAATTGTCGAGTATTCGGTATTCGTTCATTCATCATGGACTCTCTCACCACCGACCTGCTCAAACTGCTTCTCGTTGCCCTGCTCGTCTTTGCCAATGGCTTTTTCGTCGCAGCCGAGTTTTCACTGGTCAGCGTGCGGCGTACCCGCATTGCTGAATTGCTCAGCCAGGGCAACCGCCGCGCCGCCTGGGTGCAGAAGGCCATCGAGAACCCCGACCGGGTGATTGCCGCCACGCAGTTGGGCATCACCCTTGCCAGCCTCGGCCTGGGCTGGATCGGCGAACCGGCGCTTTCGCATCTGATCCACCCGCTCGTGACACTCTTTCCCATCGCCATGCAAGATGAGGTGTCGCACAGCATTTCGGCGGGCATCGCCTTTTCGCTGATCACCTTCTTGCACGTCGTCGTTGGCGAGTTGGCCCCCAAATCTATCGCTTTGCAAGACCCCGAAAACACCTCGCTGGTGGTGGCACAGCCCACGCTGTGGACCGAACGCCTGTTCAAGCCGGTGATCTGGGCGCTCAACGGCACAGGCAACGCCCTGCTCAAACTGGTGGGCGTCAAACCGGTCAGTGGGCATGAACTGGTGCATTCGGTGGAAGAGATCAAGATGCTGGTCAGCGCCAGCGCCGAGGAAGGCGTGGTGCAGGCCGAAGAAAGCGATATGCTTCATGCCATCTTCGACCTGAGCCAACTGCTTGCTCGCCAGGTGATGCTGCCGCGCACCGAAATCAGCGCCATCGAAGCCAACACGCCGCTCGATGAAATCGTCGAACTTGCCACGCAATCGCTGTACACCAAATTCCCCGTTTACGAAGACAATCTCGATCAAATCCTCGGCATCCTGCACGTTAAAGAAGTGCTGCGCCGCCTGAAAGAACCGGGCTGCGATACCTGCGTGGCGCGCGACCTGACCCGCGAAGCGCTCTTTGTCCCCGAAACGACCTCTGCCGACGCCCTGCTGCGCCAGTTTCGCGCCAGCCGCCAGCACATCGCCATCGTTCTCGATGAATATGGCGGCACGGCCGGCCTGGTTACGCTCGAAGACCTGCTCGAAGAAATCGTCGGCGAGGTCAGCGACCCCTTCGACCAGCCCCACCCCCACTTCGAAAGCCTGCCCGACGGCACGATCCTGATCGAAGGCATGACCCTGATCGAAGACGTGAACGAAGAACTCAACCTGCACCTGGAAGACCCCCACTACGATACCATCGCCGGCTACATCCTGGGCAAACTGGGGCGCATCGCCCATGCCGGCGACAGCGTCGAAAGCGACGGCCTGCGCCTGCGCGTGGAGAGTATGGATGGCCTACGGATTGCGCGCGTGGCCCTCACCCGAATAACGAATAACGCTTGACTCACATGCCCACTTACTACGAAATCGCCGTCAACCTGCCCGGCGTCCAGGGCGCATACACCTACCATGCCCCGGCCGAACTGGAAGGGCAACTGGCCGCCGGGCATCTGGTGGAAGTGCCGTTTGGCCGGCAGGATGTTCAGGGGGTGATTTTGCAGCAGGTGGCGACGCCCGAAGTGCCAGAGACGCGCCCGATTGCGGGGCTGTTCGACCCGCTGCCAGTGTTGACCCCGGCCCAAATTGGCCTGGCCCGCCAACTCGCCAGTGAGACGCTCTCGCCATTGGCCGCCATCGTCGAACTGATGATCCCGCCGGGGCTGCGCCAACAGGCCGACACACGCTACCACCTGCGCCCTGAGCGCGCCGCCCTCAACCCACCCACCAACCAGACCGAAAAGATGCTCATCGCCGCCCTGCAAGAACGCGGCGATCTGCGCGGCCGCCAGTTGGATGCCGCCTTGCCGCACCGTCCATGGCGAGGGATTGCGCGCAAGCTGGTGCAGCGCGGCGTCCTCACCGCCACGCCCGTCCTCCCGCCGCCAGGCGTACGCGCCAAACAGGTGCGCACCGTGCAACTGGCCTGCCCGCCCGATGAGGCCGAGGCCGCTCTGCCTACGCTCGGCAAAAGCCCCGCCCTCGAACGCCGTCAGGCGGCCCTGCGTCACCTGCTCGAACAGCCCGGCCCGGTCAATGTGGCCTGGGTTTACGCCGCAACCGCTTGCAAGCCCGAAGACCTGCGCTACCTGGCCGAACACAACCTGGCCGCTTTCGGCGAAACCGAAGAATACCGCGACCCCCTGGCCGACCACGAATATGCCACCTCGCAGCCGCTCCCGCTCACGCCCGATCAGCAGGCCGCCTACGATGCCATCCATGCCGCCTTGCACGCCGCGCAGCCTGGCGCGCCGTTTCTGTTGCATGGCGTCACCGGCTCAGGCAAGACCGAAATCTATCTGCACGCCATTGCGGAGGTGCTGCGCCTGGGCCAGCAAGCCATTTTCTTGATCCCTGAAATTGCCCTCACCCCGCAGACCATCCGCCGGGTGGTGGGGCGTTTTCCGGGGCAGGTGGGTGTGGTGCATTCGCAGCTTTCACCCGGCGAGCGCTACGATACGTGGCGGCGCGCCCGGCTGGGGCAGATCAGCGTCATCGTGGGGCCGCGCAGTGCGCTGTTCATGCCCTTTGCCAACCTGGGGCTGATCGTGTTGGATGAATTTCACGACAGCTCGTTTTATCAATCGGAGCCGCCCTTCTACCACGCTCGCCGCGCCGCCGAAATCTACGCCCGGCAGGCCGGGGCAACCTGCATCCTCGGCTCTGCCACGCCCGATGTGGTGACGCGCAGCCGGGTGTTGGTTTCGACAGGCTCAACCAGCGAGAAGCCGTTGGTTGAGCCTGTCGAAACCAGAACCTCTGTACGCTATCTTCACTTGCCAGAGCGCATCATTGCGCGTGGCGGCGAACTCCCCCCCATCCGCCTGGTGGATATGCGTCACGAGCTGAAAGCGGGCAACACCTCTATGTTTAGCCGCCCGCTGCAAACGGCTCTCGGCGAAGTTCTCGCCCGTGAGCAACAGGCCATTCTCTTTCTCAACCGCCGCGGCACCGCCACCTTCGTCTTCTGCCGTGAGTGCGGGGCGTCGCTCAAATGCCCCCGTTGTGACCTGCCCCTCACCCTGCATACCGATAGCCTGCAACCAGCCAACGCTCAAACGTTGCTTTGCCACACCTGTCGTTACACCCGCCAGATGCCGTCCAAATGCCCGGCCTGTGGCAGCGCCAAAATCCGCCAGTTCGGCGCGGGGACGGAGAAGGTGGAGGCGGAAATCCAGACCCTTTTCCCGCAGGCGCGCACGCTGCGCTGGGATCACGACTCGACGCGGCAAAAAGGCGCTCACGATGCCATTCTCAACCACTTCGCCAGCCAGCGCGCCAACGTGCTGATCGGCACGCAGATGATCGCCAAAGGGTTGGATTTGCCCAGGGTGACGCTGGTGGGCATCCTTTTGGCCGATGTGGGCCTGAACCTGCCCGACCCGTTGGCGGCGGAGCGCAGCTTCCAGGTGTTAACGCAGGTGGCCGGGCGGGCCGGGCGCAGCGAACTGGGCGGCCAGGTGATTTTGCAAACGTTCCTGCCCGAACATTATGTGGTCGAGGCCGCCGCCCGGCACGATTTCGCCGGGTTCTACGAAAAAGAGCTGGCCTACCGCCGCAAGATCGGCTACCCGCCCTTTGCCCGCCTGGCCCGCCTGGAATTTCGCGCCGCCAAAGCGGAGGAGGCCGAGGCGTCCGCCGACAAGTTGGCGGCGCAGCTTCAGCAGGCCATCGCCGCTCACCACCACCCGGCAGAATTGATCGGCCCGGCGCCGTGTTTCTTCGCGCGGGTGGGCGGGCAGTATCGCTGGCAGATCGTGGTGCGCGGGGGGCAGCCAACGCAGGTGCTGCGCGGGGTGAATCTGGTTGGCTGGCGGGTTGAGATTGACCCGCTGTCTTTGCTATAATTGGAAACGGAGTTGGATGGATGAAACCTGTGCAAATCTCATTTAGCCAGAAAGCGCTCGATACATTCTGCCAGCGCTGGAAAGTGCGCCATGTTTCGCTGTTTGGCTCGGTATTACGCTCAGATTTTCGCCCCGATAGCGATGTGGATGTGTTGGTGACTTTCGATGAAAGCACCCACTGGACGCTTTTCGATCTGGTTCGGATGGAAGATGAGCTTGAGGAAATTTTTGAACGTAAAGTAGACCTGGTCAGCCGCCGTGGGCTTGAAAATAGCCGCAATTTCGTCCGACGGGAAAATATCCTGTCAACAGCCGAAGCAATTTATGTCTCGTGATCACGCTTATCTTTTGGATATCCTTGAATCGGCGCGCATTGCCTGCCAGGATATTGCCAACCGCCAGCGAGACGAATTTGAACAGACGTTCAATGCCAGGATGCGGCTATCCGGCGTTTGGAGATTATCGGAGAAGCCGCCAATCGGGTATCAGACGATACACAATCCAGATTGTCACAACTTCCCTGGCGGGAGATGATCGGAATGCGCAATATCGTCATTCATCAATATGATGCGGTCGATCTCCAAATGATCTGGGATACCATTCAGCGTGACTTGCCAGATATAATCCAGACAATCGAATCCGTTATCGGTTCAGAAAGATGACACCATGCCTCCTGCCCGCCGCCACGAACTACTTACCTGGGATGATTTCAACCAACTGATTGACCACCTGCTGCCGCAATTCGAGCAGGAATTTGAAGCGATGGTGATCATCACCCGCGGCGGGCTGGTACCTGGCGGCGTGCTGGCTGATGCCCTGTGTATGGCTACGATTGCCCTGGCCGCGGTGGATTTTCCTGCCGAGATGGAACGCCAGCGCACCGGGCTGTTCGCCTGGCCGCGCTTCATTCAATTCCCCGAAGATAAGCTGCTGCAAGGCAAAAAGACGCTGATTGTAGACGACGTGTGGGGGTCGGGGCGCACGATCACCGCGGTGAAGAACCGGGTGACGGCTGCCGGCGGCACGCCCTATACCTGCGTGATGCACTTCAACCCCTATCGCAACCTGTTCGGCGCGTATCGTCCTGATTATTACGCCGCCGTCACTGATGCGTATATTGTCTATCCGTGGGAGATTGACCGCGGCCCAGATCGCGTGTTATTGGGCTAAACAAAAACTCCCCTGCCTGGCAGGGGAGTTTTTGTTTAGAACCAATCTTTCTTATAAAACACCACGCCCACGGTGCCTGAAAGCAATAGCGAAACCGACATCATAATCAGCAGGGCGTACGGATGACTTTCTAACGGCAGGGGGATGTTCATGCCATAGAAACTGGCCACCATGGTGGGAATGCTCAAAACAATGGTGATGGATGCCAGGAATTTCATCACGCCGTTGAGGTTGTTCGAGATGATTGAGGCAAAGGCATCCATCATGCCACTGAGAATGTTCGATTCGATATTGGTCATTTCAATGGCCTGCTGGTTTTCGGTAAGCACATCTTCGAGCAGGTCTTCGTCATCGGGATAGGCTTTGAACATCTGGCTGCGCTGTAAGCGTTCCATCGTCAGTTCGTTGGATTTGAGGGCGGTGGTGAAGTACGTGAGGCTTTTCTCGAACTTGAGCAGTTCCAGCACTTCGCGGTTACGGGTAGATTGCTGCAATTCGTCTTCGACGGCATCCACCCGGCGGGTAATATCACGCAGGCAGACCAGGAATTTGTTGGCCGTGGCGAACAGCACCCGCAGCAGGAAGCGGTTGCGCTTGGCCGTCGAGAGGTCTTTCATGCGGCCAGAGCAAAACTCGTGCAGCACGTCATTTTCATATTTGCAGACGGTGACGACATATTGGTGTGAAAGGATGATCCCCAGCGGGATGGTGGTATACGGCACGTCGGCTGAAATCCCCTGAAAATAAGGCGTGCGCACGATAATCAGCAGGTCGCCATTTTCGCGCTCGGTGCGTGAGCGCTCGTCGCGGTCGAGCGAATAGGTGATGTAATCTTGAGGGATGCCGAGTTTTTTGAGCTGGTCAATCTCTTCAGGGTTGGGGTCTACCACATTGATCCAGCAATTGGGGATCGGCTGGGCGAGAACAGACAAACCGGCATCGGTATTGCGATAAAAGGTGATCATAGCAGGCTCCTTTTGGGCAGAGATACGGGTTGAGGCCCGGTGTTTTTGAGACGCCCTCGGGAGTCATGCCAGGTGTGATCACATCAGCGCACAACTCCTTCGGGCCGCAGCTTATGAACAGGAAGGGTACTGGGGGGCTTATCTTCGCGAGACACCTGATTTTCTCCATCTGATGCGGTTCTTGCCTCGAACCGTTGCTCTTACGCAGGCGCAAGAGGGCCGTTAAACAAAACTTCCCAGAAGGCTGAGCAGCTTCTGGGAAGCGAAAAAACGCACCTGGGCGCGCTTGCTAAACCTTCAAGATTTCTCCGGGGGTGTTAAGGCAGGCAAACGCCCGTGAAGGCGATGCGCTGGTACGATGATCACCGCTGTCTTCGGCAGCGGTAGGAGAAGGATCAATCAACGAGTTTGGTGTTATTGAGTACATAAAGTGATTGGTGCAGCAAATGTGCTGGTTGCCACACCAAGCTGTGCACAGTATAGCACGCACAAATTGATGCGGCAAGAGGGGCGCATCTTGCAGTTTATTCAGGCCGCATGGCAGTCGGTTTTGGGGAAGCATTGCGGGTCTGGTATACTACGACGGTGATTTTCAAATTCATTGGTATTCTTGGAAAGAGCAGCCATGCCGCAAACTGAAATCGAACTCAATCCGGTCACACACATCACCGCCGATGCCATCGGGCAACCGGGCAAGCGCGTGTTTTATCTGCAAGCCTGGCAAGACCAGCGCACCATTACCCTGATCATCGAAAAGATTCAATTGCAATCGTTAGCCATCGGGATCGAACAATTCCTGGGCGAAGTCGGCGAAAAATTCCCCGATCTGCCCGAAGCAAAGAGCGATTATGTCGAGGCCAGGATGCGCATCAGCCCGCCAGTAGACCCGGTTTTCCGGGCAGGTGAGTTTGGCCTGGGCTTCGATGCTGAACGCGACATGCTTGTGCTGGTCGTGCGCGAACTGCTGCCCGAAGACCAGGACCCCAACGAAGCCGGTGTGGTGCGCCTGTGGTGTACGCGTTCGCAGCTACGCGCCCTGGCGCACTGGGGCATGGAAGTGGTCTCACGCGGCCGCCCGCTCTGCCCGCAATGCGGCGAACCGATGGACCCCGAGGGCCACTTCTGCCCGAAGAAAAACGGCCACAAACACTAAAAAGATGGGGAGAGTGGGCGCCAGGGAGCGCGGGTAAATGCTTCCTCTCACCCGCGTTCCCTGGCTCACCTGCACATGCTCCCACCCTCCCCGGCGCCCATTTCCATGCCACCCATCCTCACAACGCTTCAGGAAGGCGAGATCACCATCAAAGGCCAGTTTATGTGGGGGTCGAACTACACATTTCTGGCCGAAGTGCAGCTCGAAGAAACCACCCTCCCTGCCGTATACAAGCCACGCAAAGGTGAACAGCCCTTGTGGGATTTTCCGGCTGCCACGCTGACCCACCGCGAGGTGGCCGCTTACCTGGTCAGCGAAGCCTTAGGTTGGGGGCTGGTGCCTCCCACCGTCTACCGGCGGCGCGGCGGCCCCATCGGGCCAGGTTCGCTGCAATTCTACATCGAACACGATCCCGAAATCCATTTTTTTACCTTCAGCGCCGAAGACCGCCAAACCCTGCGCCCCGTCGCCATCTTTGATATTCTGATCAATAACGCAGACCGCAAAGGCGGCCACCTGCTGGTTGGTCCCGACGGACATCTCTGGCTGATCGATCATGGCATTTGCTTTCACGAGGAAGACAAATTGCGCACGGTCATCTGGGATTTCGCTGGCGAGCCCATCCCCGAAAACATCCTGGCTGACGTACAAACCTTCCTCGAAAAATTGCTCCCCGGCAGCGAACTGCGTAACACGCTCTCTGAGCATCTCAACCCTGCCGAAATCAGCGCCCTGTACCAACGCGGCCAGGCGCTGCTGACCACCCGCACTTTCCCCGCCCCCCCAGAAGACCGCCGTCCCTACCCGTGGCCTCCCGTGTAACGAGGCTGCCCCCTGCCCCCTATGCCCCACTACAACCTCGCCCTCCTCGGTTTTGGCAATGTCGGCCAGGCGTTAGGCCGCTTATTACTCCGCAAACGCCAGATTATCCACGATCAATACGGCATCACCTTCACTATCACCGGTATTGCCACCGGGCGGCGCGGTACACTGGTGGATGTGAACGGTGTAGATACGGAAGACGCGCTGCGCCGCGTGGCAGATGGCCAGGCGCTCTCGCTAAAACCGATGCCCCCCATTGCCGAATTCTTGTATGAAACACACGCCCAGGTGGTGTGCGAGAGCATCCCCGTCAACTACGCAACCGGCCAACCCGCCCTCGACTACCTGCATACCGCCCTCGCAATGGGCCTTCACGCCGTTAGCGCCAACAAGGGGCCGGTGGTGCATGGCTATCGGGCTTTGACGGAACTGGCTCAGGCGCACGGCGTGAAGTATTTCTTTGAATCCGCGGTGATGGATGGCGCGCCGATCTTCTCCCTGGTACGCCAGACACTTCCCGGTATCGAAATTCGCGCCATGCGCGGCGTGTTGAACTCGACCACCAACCTGATCCTCACCCGCATGGAGGCAGGCGAGAGCTTCGAGGAGGCCGTTCGTTATACGCAAGCGGTGGGCCTGGCCGAAACCGACCCGATGGGTGACCTGGATGGCTGGGACGCGGCCGTCAAAGTGGCCGCGCTCTGCACGGTGCTGCTCGATGTGCCGCTGAAGCCGCAGCAGGTGGCACGCACCGGCATTCTCGCCATCACGCCAGCCGATGTGGCCGACGCACGGCAGCAGGGCAAACGCTGGAAATTGCTATGCAGCGCCCGGCGTACCGCAGATGGCGTGCAAGCACAGGTCGCCCCCGCCCTGGTGGGAAGCGATTCGCCCTTTTACAACGTGACCGGCGCCTCCTCCATCGTCACCTTCGAGACCGATGTCCTCCCGGCACTCTCCATCGTCGAGGGTGATCCCAGCCCCGAAACGACCGCCTATGGCATGTTGGCCGATTTCTTGAATGCCGTGCGCCAACCATGAGCGAACTGACCACTCCCCGCGCCCTGATTGCCGGACGCCTGCGCCGCGACTACTACATCACGCCTGGCGGACAGCCCCGCCTGGATGTCCCCGGCGGCAATCTGCTCTTTACCACCATCGGCTACCTGGTGTGGGAACACGAACAGCCCCCCGGCATGGTAGCCCGTGTCGGCGAAGATTATCCCCAGGAATGGCTGGCCGATTTCAAGCGCCGCGGCCTGGATACGCGCGGCATTCGCGTGCTGGCCGAAGCCGTAGAATTGCGTTCGTTTTTCACCTATGACGAATACATGCGCTACCAGGCCGATGACCCCGTGGCGCAGTTTGCCCGTTTGGGCATTCCCTTCCCTCGCCCGCTGCTGGGCTATCGCAACCCCATCCCACAACTGGATAGCCGCACGCGCTTTACCCCCCTTTCGCTGCGCCAAAACGACATCCCCGCTGAATACCAGGGCGCCAACGCCGCCCACCTGGCCCCCATAGATTACATCAGCCACACCCTGCTGCCCACTCTGCTGCGCCAGGCCGGGTTTGCCACCATTACCATTGACCCCTCGCCCGGAACGATGGTGCCAGCCCTGTGGGACGACATCCCCGCCTTGCTGGCCGGGCTGACGGCCTTTTTGCCCAGCGAACATGAAATCCGCTCGCTCTTCCAGGGGCGCAGCGCCGACCTGTGGGAAATGGCCGCGGCCCTGGCCGGGTATGGCTGCGAGCAGATTGTGATCAAATGCGGCGAGCGCGGCCAAATCCTCTACAATGCCAGCAGCCGTGAGCGCTGGGAAATTCCTGCGTACCCGGCCCGCGCCACAGACCCGACGGGTGTGGGGGCAGCTTTTTGCGGCGGTTTTCTGGCGGGCTATCGCCGCACGCTTGATCCATTACAAGCAGTGCTGTATGGCAATATCTCCGCTTCGTTGGTGATCGAGGGCAGTGGGGCATTCTTCGCCCTCGATGCACTGCCTGGGCTGGCTCAGGCACGCCTCGAAGCGCTGCGGCAATATGTTCGCAAGGTATAAAAAAACGGCGCGTAGTCGCCGTTTTTTTTGTCGGACAGGATACGAGTTCGTGATGCCGGCCTATCACCCGCGCTTCCAATGAATGAAAATGTAGGGGCGGATGCCATCCGCCCCTACATTTTTGGCTTCAATGGACGAAAATGGGCGGGACACTGTGGCGCACACCTTTGGTTTGCAAGCGTGCGCAATTCAGCGTGCGCAATTCAGCGTGCGCAATTCAGCGTGCGCAATTCAGCGCTCGCAAGTCAGAGACTTGCGCCACGGGCTCATTTCTACCAGCAGAATCAAGCGTTCAACAGTTCAGCAAATTCCGCGGGGGTATATGGCTTGATTTGAGCATCGCGCACCCCGCTTTGCAAATAGACGGTAGCCCACTCTACCAGCAGGGCTGCCGACACGACCACAACCCGCTCAATTTTTCCGGCCTCGGTGAGCGCCGCCAACGCATCGGCAACCGTCATGGTATCCAGGGCTTCATCCACGATGATCAGGTCGGGGTCGCCTTCCACTTGCAGGCCGCGTTGAACCTGCTTGCCGCCGGCGGTCAACACCTCTACGGCCAGGCGTGACCAGGGGTCGTCATCATCGAGCAGCCAGATTTTTTCTGGGCCGAGCATGTCGGTTGGCGCGGCCACCTGGCTTTCCACGAGTGGCAGCAAGATGCGGAAAGTAGCGCCTTCACCATCACGGCTGGTCACGCTGATCTGCCCGTGGTGCTGGTTGATGATGTGTAAGCAGGCCGGCAGCCCCAGCCCGGCGTGGCCGGTTTTGGTGCTGAAGAAGACCGCCCAAATCTGATCGATCTGGTCAGCGGGAATGCCTGGGCCATCATCGGCAATTTCAAGCGACACGAAACCGATTTCATGTGCGGGGGCAATGCGGATCATGACCCGGCTGGCGTCGGCTTCGATGGCATTGCGCATCAGGTTGGCAATGCCGCGCGCCAATTGGGTTGAATCGGCCCAGACAAAGGGCGTTTGGGGGGCAATTTCAAGTTGCATTTGGATCGGTGGTACCCCGGCATGAAAAGCCGCCGATTCAACCACATCGGCCAATAGCACCGGGCGCGGCTCTTGTTCACGCGCCGAACCCAGCAGGTTTTCTTTGACCTCGATAATTTGGCGGGCGCTCTGATCGATCAAATCCAAATCTTCACCCAACGATTCGACATCCACCTCGCCGGCGGCCAGGTCGGCTTTCATGCGGGTGATGGTGGTGGTGATCGGTACCACCTTGTTGCCGATCCAGTGAATGGCCTGTGTGGTGGCAGCGGTCAGCGCCTCATAGGTTTTGGTGCGCAGGATTTCGGCGTTGGCGCGTTCGAGTTGGCGCAAGGTGAGGGCGTTGGAAATGGCCACCGACAGGTGATCGGCCATCGTTTGCAGGGTGAGGATATCCTCGGCAGAAAAGGCGCTGGGTTCGATGCTTTGCACGGTGAGCGCGCCCAGCACCTTATCGCCTACCACCAACGGCAGGGCCATTTCGGAGCGAGTGTGCGGCAGCAACGGGTTCTTGAAGTGGACGCGGTCTTTGCCCACATCGAGGGCGATGCGCGCCTGGCGGTTTTGCATGGCCCAGCCGATCATCGAATCGCCGCCGACGGCCAGCTTGTGACCCTGGGTGAGCATCACCGCGCCGGCGGCGCCGCGCCCGGCGCGCAGCACGGCCCATTGGCTGGTCGAATCGATCAGAAAAACACCGGCATAATAGAAGCCATAGGCTTCGCAGATGATGTCTACGGTCTTCGGCAGAAGTTCATCCAATTTGAGAATAGCGGCTGCCTGTTTGCCAACCTGGTTGGCGGCGTGCAGCAGGCGCGCCCGGCGTTCGGCCTGGCGCAATTCTTGATCTACGGCCTGTTCATCCAAAGGGGCGCTCATGTCATTTCTCTCCTTGTAAAATGGCATTCACCTGTTCGACCAAAGCCTGCTCGCGGCCTTTGACAAAAAAACCGCGCGCCCCGCGCGCGACAGCTTCGCGGGCCTTGTTGACCTCGTCGTAGGCGGTCAAAATGATCACCGGCAAGTTTGCCTGCCGTTCTAGCAGGCGGCTGAGCAAATCTAGCCCGGCGCCGGCCACCACCGCGCCGCTAAAGCCGGGCATGTTCAGGTCGAGCAGTGCCAGGGTGAATGGTTCATTCGATTGCTGTTCGGCCTCGAAAGTTTGCAGTCCGTCTGGGCAATTGTGGGCGGTAACGACCCGGTAGCCGGCGCGCGTCAGCGTTTTTTGCATACTGCGGGCCACCAACGGCTCGTCATCTACAATCAAAATCTTGTGCGATGGCATTAACTTCCTCCTGATCTTGCGAAGGGCAAAAGTACCGAAAATGTTGTCCCTGCACCAACCTGGCTTTTGACGATGATTTTACCCGCATGCTGGTTGACGATGGCCATGCAGGCTGAAAGCCCCAACCCGGTGCCGCCCCGGTCGCCTTTGGTGGTGAAGAAGGAGACCCAGATTTTATCCAACAGTTCGGCAGGAATGCCAGGGCCGTTATCGCTGACATCAACACGCGCCAGGTGCGGGTCATCATCCGGGCGGATGGTGATATGAATGCGCGGGTCGTTCTGGTTGTGCATGGCTTCCCAGGCGTTCTTGACCAGGTTGTTGAAGACCTGGGCCAATTGGCGTTCATCGCCAGCGATGGCGGGCATCGTGGCAGCAGATGTGATGGTAGTCACGCCGCCGGGCAGTCCCATTTCGAAGATGACCTGCTCCAGCAAGGCCGGCAGAGCAATGGGTTGTTCGCGCCGCAAACGCGCCGGGCCGATCAGGTCTTCTTTGACATTGAGAATAGTACGGGCGCTTTGCTCGATGATGGCTAAATCTTCGAGGATCGACTCAAGGGTAAATTCTTGCAGGGCAGCCGCTACATTGGGTATATCCTGCGCCGCTCGCAGAGTCTCCTGCCAGGCGGGCCACAGGGGATGCGCCAGGCGTTCAGCGGGCGGCAGCGAGAGCAGCGCATCCATGCTGTGAACGAGGGCCAGCACATCTTCCTGGATGCGGCAGGCGCTGGCGGGGATGGGGGCGGCTTTGTTGCCTACCCAGTGGATGGCTTCGCCGGTGGCCGTGGCGATGGCCTCGAAGGTTTTGGTACGCAGCAATTCGTGGTGCGCCTGGCCGAGGTCGCGCATCAGACGGGCGTTGGCAATGGCGATGGCCACCTGGTCTACCAACGCCTGGAAGGCGGGCATATCTTCGTCGGCGTAAGCATCGGCCTGATCGCTGTGCAAGGAGAGCGCCCCCAGCACATCATCTTTGACAATCAGCGGCAGAACCAGTTCGAAACGGCAATCGGTGACCAGCGGGGGAACAGCGGTGAGCGGGTTTGCGGGGGTAAGCTGGCGTAGTTGATGCGTGCGGGTGACGATGGCCTGGCTGACCGATGAGACATCGGCCAGGGAGAGCTGGCAATCGTGCGCCAGCAGCAGATCGCCGCAATCGCCATGCCCGGCGCGCAGCGAGGCCGTTTTGCCCTCGGCATCTACCAAAAAAATGGCTGCAAAGTGGAAGCCATATTCTTCACAGATGATGCGGGTACTCACATTCATCAGCTCATCGAGGTCGAGGATGGAGGTGATGATGTGGCTGATGCGGGCGGCGGCTTCGAGCAGGCGTTGGCGGCGCTGCAAGGCGGCGATGAGCAGTTGGTTTTGCTGGTTGAGGAAGTCGTTGCGCTCGGCTGTTTTGGTCATCTCGCGCACTTTGGCTTCCATGCGCGCCACCACTTCGGTGGTGAGCTGCTCTTGATAATGGGCGGCGTTGAGCGGGGTTTCGCGTTTGCCGGCCAAAAAAGCGCCAATTTGTTGGACAAACTCATCCAAATCATCTATCGGCTTGGTGAGGTAGCCGGCGAAGCCGGCGGCCAGGGCGCGTTCGCGGGCATCGGGAGATGTGTCGGCGCTGAAGGCCACCAGGGGCGTGTTGGGCAGCAGGCTGCGCAAGCGCACGGCGGCCTCGCGCCCGCTGAGCTGCGGCAGGTTGATGTCGAGCAAGATCAGGTCGGGCTGGGTATCGAGGGCCAGTTCGATACCATTGATGGCGTCTCCGGCCTCCAGCACGAGATATTTGCGCGACAAGATGCGACTCACCAGCAAACGCGCGTCGGGGGTGTCATCTATGTAAAGGATTTGGGGTAAGTCGCGGGGGTTCATGGGGGCAAGGGGCAAGTAGCAGGGGGCAGGGGGAAGATTTTAACGATCAAACTGCCATCTTTTACAACTTGGGCAAGACGATGGACTGTTGCTTCTGATACTTGCCCTTCTTATCGGCATACGAAATTTCGCATTCCTCATCGGCCTCGAAGAAGAGTACCTGGGCAATGCCTTCGTTGGCGTAGATTTTGGCTGGCAACGGTGTGGTGTTAGAGATTTCGAGGGTGACGAAGCCCTCCCACTGCGGCTCAAATGGCGTGACGTTGACAATGATGCCGCAATTGCTGACGAAGACACCTGCTTCAAGGGCGAAGTTGCCCGTTTCAGGCACTGTCAGACAATAGACATCATGATCACCGGGCAGGCTGCGAATGGCGTTGATTTTGTGATTATCGGCTGGCTGCCTTTGGCCGCGACAAGCCTGAATGACCTCGGGAAATCGGCCAAATACGGCCCGGTCGCAATGGAGCAGGCGGGCCGCCCCACGGATGGACCCCGTCTGCTCCAGGGCTTCCCGCACGGTTTCAGCGGTAATTTCAGGTCGCAAACGAATTTGACGGGCAATTTCAGCCTGTTTTTCGCGGCGGCTGCTATCGTCTTTTTCCCAGGCTGTCCGCGCCAGGGTGGCCTGGCGTTGGCGCTCTTCAGGATTCTGAAATCGGCAGAGCATGGCCTGGCGATGAGCTTCGCGTGTAGCATCTGTTGGGCTATTACGCTCGATAAGTACCCGTTGCCGCGTTTCAGCATACCGATCTTCGTGCCAGAAGGCCATCGCTCGTTCGCGTTGAGCCTGGGTGTATCGCTCTGGCCATGTAGCGTCTTGAGCCAGACGAGCCAGGGCATCCCGAATCGCCAGGCTATGTTGATCGGGATCAAAGTCTATGCCATACGACTCGGCATTGTGCATACGAATATGTTCGCTGGCGTCCATGCGGATAATATTCCACGGACGGTTGTTAAGGCGATCTCCATCTAAGTGGTGGCGATGCGTACCTGGAACATCAGTGTAGATTTTGTGGCGCAAATTCCACTCATCCGCCAGGCGGTGGGTTGGATCGAGATGCCCATTGATTGGCTGATAAACCACTTCATAACCACGCACAGACTGACGATATAACGGCATGAGAGATTGCCCAGGGTATAACGTGCTGGCTTCAAGCATTTGACCGTCGCGAGTGAGAAAACGATGATCGGGGGTGCAACAAATCACTGCATTGTTATCGAGTGTAATTTCAATTAATTGGTCGCGCCCAATGTAGCGCGGCGCTTCAAGCAATGTGACCATCAGTCGCCCATAAGGGCCAACACTATAACCCCAGAACATTTCGCCATCATCGGCCCGACGCGCCATCTCTTCCAACGTAGGGGCCGAACCGTCCACCAATGCTACGCGCGTATCACCGCGAAAACAACGTGCGTATGTTGATTTACCCAGACAAACTGTTAACACCTTACGCGGGATGCGGAAATACTCCACCGTGCGCGCCAGCGCAAACGAGTTGGGCGGGATGACGCACACATCGCCGATGAAATCTACCATCGAGCGCGGGTCGAACTGCTTGGGGTCCACCACCGCCGAATAGATGTTGGTGAATATCTTGAACTCGTCGGCCACGCGGATGTCGTAGCCGTAGGAAGACACGCCATACGAGATGACCCCGTCGCGCACCTGGCTATCGGTGAAAGGCTCGATCATCTTGTGTTCGAGCGCCATTTTGCGAATCCAATGATCGGGTTTGAGTCCCATGCTGTAAGTATCTCCTTTTCCTGCTTTTTTACCAGCCACTTGCCGTAAAAATTACCCGCAAAAAAGCCTCACGTTCGGCAGAGGTCATCGGACGAGAAAGGGCATAATCTACAAACTGGATGGTGAGCAGTTCGGTGCTGATATGGCGGCCAGCGTAAAAGATGTGCCGGTCAATGAACGCTTTATCGGCCATCGGCTGGTTGTTGAAATCCAGCTCGTAAATTTGATCGAAGAACAGGTTGCCCAGGCCATAATGGATCAACGAATTGCCCACAAACTCGAAATTTTGCGGCATGTGCGCCTGGCTGCCCTGCACGATGGCCGCGCCGGCATTGGCGAAGCCGACGAAATCGGGGCGCACTTCAGGCGAGACGGTGTGCCGGTAAATTTCCTCGTGCTGCATGGTGGCTATCACAATGTACCCCTCCTGGCTCAGGCGGCGCACTTCGGCATATTGCTGGTCGAAGTCACACTCGGCCGCGCCGGGGTTGGTTTCGCTGGCCAGAGCATAGCCGCCGCCCTTGGCGTTACAGCCGATAAAGGCAAATTGATTGCCGTTATGCGCCAGCGTGACCGCTTTCAGACCCTCTGCCAGGGTCGCGCCGCCGCCGTAGGTCAGCCAGCCGCGCTGGTGGTACAGATCGAGCGTGTAGCGCATGGCATCAGCAGATTGGTCAATGAAGTGATCGCCTGTCAGTTCGATCACGTTGGCGTCCACAGCTTCCAGCAGACCGATGTACTCGGCGTTGGTGCAAAATTTGAGTTCGACAATGCTGGTGTCATATTTCAAGCAGTCATCGGTAAATGTGATTTCGTTGCTGATGTGGGTGATGTCGGCTTCGCGCAGCCAGGGGCCGATCTCTTGCGCCGGATAGGTGATGCCTTTGGCGTACATGGTGTTCGAGGTGCCGCGCACCAGGGCGGTCACGCCGGTCAAGACGGCTACGGTCATGCGGTTGGGGTCACGGTTCGTTTCGGGCAGCAGCCAACCTTCAGGAAGCTGCATGACCGGGTTGCCCTGGGCATCTATCACACCAAACGAAACCGTCAACGGGTAGGTCTGGCGGTCAAAATTTTTGTGGATGGGTGATTGCCCATCCAGGCTCAGCACTTTCCAACGCGGCTGCAAGCGCTCAAAGGGGATGATGGCCCAGGTGGTGCGGCGCGACCAGGCCGTATCGAGCAATTGGTCGGTAGGAAGCGTTTCGACCACACCAGCCGCCGGCGCGCCCCAATGGGCGGTGAACAAAGCCAGGGTCTCCGCATCCATCAGAAGAGGCTGGCCGGGGAGGCTCGTTTCGCCCAACCAGGCCCGGCGCAGATTGTCGAATGGCACATCATCGGTCAGCGTGGGAAAGGGGGCAACCAGGGCATACACCCACTGGCTGAGCGCCGGGGCGGCGTTCAGGGTAAGCGTCAGGTCAGCCGGGGCAGCGCTGTGTAAGCTGACCCCTTCGGGCAGTGCGATGGCCTGGCGCAGTGCCAGCGGCAGGCTGGCAGGCAAAGCAAGCGATGTGTACTGCGAGGGCGGCAGCGGCGTGGCAGTGGCCTTTGCCATTGGCAGGGGCGTGTTTTCGGCATCCAGCGCCAGCGTGCCAGTGGGCAGCACTTCGGCCACAGCAGCGGGTGTGTGCGAAGCACCGCCGCCGCGGTTCCAATAAGCCTGGTTGGTGGCGACAAAGGCCGTCATCGTCGGCCAACGGTCTATGGTTGGCGCGGTCACTCGTGTACAGGCCGCGAGCAGGCCAACCAGGCATACGCCAAGCAGAAAAAAAACAAAGTGCGCGGGTTTATTCATGCCAGTGAAACTCCCCCACGTTCTTGCAAAGCCTGGTGAACCTGGCCGGTGATGGCCTGGGCTTCGTTTTCATAGGTTTTGAGTTGGGCGATCATCGCCTGGCGCACCGATACATCTTCCAACCCCTTCAAGTTGATGTGTACATTAAGCGCCGCGCCGCTGAGCGCCGCCTGCGCCAGGCCAGCCGCCACGCCCGCATCAGAAATGGCGTTGAGGTTGCCATGCAGGGCCACATCGAGGGCCAGTTCCATCACATCCACCGCCAGGCGGGCCACATCGAGCGGGGCGTGGGTGGCGTTGAGCGTGGCCGCCTGCACCGCCTGGGCGCGAAAGCGTTCGTGATCGGGGGTATCTTTGGGCAGGCGCATGGCAGCCATCACCGACTCGAAGGCGGCCGCGTCACGTTCGACGGCCTGGGTCAGTTCACGGCGATAATCTTCTGCCCGTTCGATCACTTCCTGCATGTGGGGCTGCACGTCGGCATATTTCTTCTTGCCCACCGTCAGGCGCGCCACCATGGCGACCAGGGCCGCCGCGGCGGCGGCGGTGTGCGCTGCCGCAGAACCGCCGCCGGGTGTGGGTGTGCCAGCAGCCAGGTCATCGAGAAAATTGGAAGGCTGCGAGGTGGCAGGTTGCAGCGCTTGCCCTGGGCTTGTCGAAAGGCTGGCAAGTTTGTTTTCGAGGATTTGGGCCGGCTCGAAATCATCCAGTTGCAAATACCACACGGCGGCATTTACCAGGGCTTCTTGCGGGATCAGCCCCACCAGTTCGCTGTGATGGACGCCCACACCATAGCGAGCAGCTTCGCCGCGGATAGCCTCGACCACGCGCTGGATCGGCGTCTGGCGGAAATTGGTCAGATTCATCGAAACCTGGGCGCGGCCTTCCACCAGCACCCCCATGGCCTTCACGAATCGAAATCCGCCGGTCGAATGGCGTATGGCCTGGGCAATTTTGTTGGCGATGCGTACATCGTCGGTGGTCAGGTAGACGTTGTAAGCGATCAGCGGTTGGCGTGCGCCGATGACGGTGGCCCCCGCCGGGCCGACCTTTGGCGGGCCGAAATCGGGGTCACGCGCCGGGTTTATGCCCATTTCGGCCTTCAGCGCCTCGTATTGGCCGCGGCGGATGTTTTCCAGGTTTTGACGTTCGGGGCGGGTGGCGGCTTCTTCGTAGAGATAGACGGGAATGTCAAGTTCCTTGCCCACGCGGCGGCCCAGGCGGCGGGCCATTTCGATGCACTGCTGCATGGTTACATCACGGATCGGCACAAAGGGGATCACATCGGCTGCACCGATGCGGGGATGCTCACCTTTGTGCTGGTCAAGGTTGATCAACGCCGCGGCTTTGGCAATCGAGCGAAAGGCGGCTTCTTCCACGGCATCGGGCGAACCGACAAACGTGATGACGGTGCGGTTATGATCGAGATCGGCGTGGCGATCCAGCAATTGGACGCCATGTACCCCCACTATCACCTGGATAATTTGATCCACCACTTCAGGGCGGCGGGCTTCGGAATAATTAGCAACGCATTCGACCAATGGGTCGGGCATAACATACCTCCTGGGAAAAATACGTTGCAATTATAGTCGAAAGGCCTGCCAGGTCTTGATAACCCACCAATCCTACCCAATTCCCAGGAAGGACAGGAAATTTGCCCGGTTGACCAGTTGGACAGACCGGTCATAGAAGCTCTCAAATGTTTCTGCACCACGGCGCAACGTGGTACCTTCGAGCTTAATTTCATATCCCTGTGGGCCATCCGGCGTCAACTCGACATAATCTACCTCACTGCCCTGGTGAGTGCGCCAATAGTAGGGCTGCACAGGCTGGCCGCGGCTGGCAAAAAATTTCAACCGTTCCACGATCAGCAAGTTTTCCCACATCGCCCCCAGGTCTGGGCGAATAGCCGGATTGTTAAAATCGCCAATCAAGGCATTGCGAATGCCCAAATCCCAAAAATAAATTTTCGCCTGACGGCCAATTTCTCGGCGTGGATTGCGCGAAAATGGGTAAAGGCGGGTGATCACAAAAGATTTTTCGAGAATATCCAAATAAGCGCTGACGGTTTTGCGGTCTATTTTCAGGCGGTTTGCCAATTCACTTTCGTTAACCGGATTGCCAATCTGGTAAGCCAGGGCGCGCGCCAGGTCAACGATGACCTGTGAATGGCGGATGCGCTGAAAGGCCAGAATGTCGCGGAACAAATAACTTTCGACCAATTTTCCCAGGTATAACTGGCGGTTAGCTGGGTGATTTTCGAGATAGATTTCGGGATACAGCCCGTACAGGCACAAATCAGGCGACAACACCTCGGCTGTTGTCCAATAGAGCGCTGCAGGCACCGCACTGGCAGCCAGGATTTCAGCGAGAGACAAGGGGTGCAGGATGAAATCCAGGTAACGCCCGGTGAGCGCATCGCTGACGCGGTTGCTCAGATCAAAGCTGGACGAACCGGTGGCCAGGGTGCAAAGGTGTGGATACAGATCGTGCAGAACCTTGAGCGTCAGGCCAGGGTTCTCCAACCGCTGCGCTTCATCAATGAAAATGGCGTCCTGGTTGGCTACAAGGCGATCCAGCCGGGCGCGGGAGGTGGTGTTGATGGCGCGCAATTCTTCTTCGATGTCACAATTCAAAAACAAGATGTTCTTCCCATCCTGTTGTAGGCGCAGTTTGAGGCTGTTCAACAGGGTGGTCTTGCCAACCTGTCTCGCGCCAAAGATCAAGATGACTTTTGAAGCATCTTGAAGGCGGCAATAGACCACTTCTTCAATAAATCTAGGGATCATATTCCCGATTTTAGCATAAATTTTGGGGAGTTACTGCGCCAACGCCAGGAAAACATCTTCCAGGCTGGCCTCCACCGGCTCGACAACCACTTCATCCACGCCAGCCTGGGCCAGGTGCGCCTGAAGGTCGGCGGCGGTCACTTCGGCGGGGGTGATGGCCCGCAGGTGGTCGCCTGAAAGCCCGGCGCGCAGCACGCATGGGCAGGCTTCGAGGGCGGTTAGGGCTTCCAGTAGCGGGGCAGCGCGCACATCCCAGGCGTGGCCGGGCAGGGCGCGCTCTTTGAGCGCCGAGGGGGTGTCGAGCGCCAGCAATTTGCCATTACGCATGATGCCCACGCGCCCGCAGTATTCCGCCTCATCCATGTAATGGGTGGTCACCAGCGCCGTCACGCCCTGGCCGACGAGGGTGTAGATCAAATCCCAGAAGGCGCGCCGGGCGGTGGGGTCAACGCCGGAGGTGGGTTCATCGAGGAAGAGCAGTTTTGGATTGTGGACAATGGCCGTGCCGAGGGCCAGGCGCTGCTTCCAACCGGTGGATAGCGCCGCCACGCGTTCGTTCTCGTGGCCGCGCAGGCCGATCAACTCCAGCACCTCGGCCTGGCGTGTCCGCTCGGCTACGCCGTACACGCCGGCATAGAAAGCCAGGTTCTCGCCCACCGTCAGGTCGTGATACAGCGCAAACTTCTGCGACATATACCCGCAGCGCGCCCGCACCTGCTCCGACTGGCCGAAAGCATCGAAGCCCAAGACATCGGCCTTGCCGCTGGTCGGTTGCAGCAAGCCCAACAACATGCGGATGGTGGTGGTCTTGCCAGAGCCGTTCGGCCCCAGGTAGCCCACCACTTCGCCCGCGCCCACTTCAAAGGAGATATGGTCAACGGCGACAAAATCGCCAAAGTTTTTGGTCAGGTTGGTAACGGTGATAACGGGTGTGGTCATAAACGGCCATTCTCCAACAAGGAAATAAACACATCTTCCAACTGCGGGGGAATTTGGCGCAGCAGGGTGATCGTGCCACCCTGGGCAGGGATTTGCGCGTTCAGGCGGGCGATGACGGCTTCGGCGCTGCCAGGCTGCACACGGATGTGCAGTCGGTCGCCGAACATCTGCGCATCGGCCACCTGTGGATCAGCCAAGATGCTGTCGCGCAGCGCTTTGAGCGGCTGGCCGCGCAGTTCGAGGATGCAGCCATCCAGGCGGGCGCGTAACGCAGCGGGCGTTCCTTCCACCAGCAGCTTGCCGCCGCGCAGAAAGCCAATACGGTGGCAGCGGGCGGCCTCGTCCATGTAGGGGGTGGAGACGAGGACGGCAACATCATTGGCGTTGGTCAACCGAATGATCAACTGCCAGAAATCTTGCCGCGTCACCGGGTCCACGCCGGTTGTCGGCTCGTCAAGCAGAAGCACCTGTGGGCGGTGAACCAGGGCCGCCGCCAGGCCGAGTTTCTGCTTCATGCCGCCCGAAAGCTGCCCGGCGCGGCGATCCACAAAAGTATCCAGCCCGACGAATTTCAAAATCTCCATGCAGCGCGGCTGCCATTCATCTGCCGAAAGGCCGCGCACCTCGGCAAAGAAGCGGATATTCTCCAGCACGGTCAGGTCTTCGTAGAGCGAGAAACGCTGCGCCAGGTAGCCGATGTGCGTGCGGGCCGGCTCGGTCTGGCGCTGGATGTCGAAGCCGAGGATGGAAGCCTCGCCGCGCTCGGCCTGCAAGGCCCCGCACAGCAGGCGGATGGCGGTGGTCTTGCCAGCGCCATCTGGCCCGACCAGCCCGTAGATTTCGCCAGGGGCAATGGAAAGGCTGAGATCGTCTACGGCGAGGGTGGCAAGCGAGCTTGCTCGACCGAAGGATTTGTGGAGGTGGGAGGCGGAGATCATGATGTTGCAAGTCAAAGGTCAAAAGTTGAGGGGAAGGTTGGGAAGGTTATGGGTGTTCGATGGAAAAAGTGATGTACAATCCAACATGGAGGTTGAAATGGATACCAATATCAATGCAGCAATTCAATTGCTTCGCCAACTGCCCGCCAGAGATAGGTTATGGGTGGTGGCACGCGTCTTGCCTGAATTGGAACATGAATTATTCGCTGAAAACCTGCCAAAGCCCAGGCCCACGATGACGGCTGCCAATTTACTCGACTCAGACCTGGTGGGTATGTGGGCTGATCGTGATGATTTGGGCGATTCGGTGAGTTTCGCCCAACACTTGCGCCAACAAGCTCAACACCGCGGAGAGCAAAAGTGATCTTGCTGGATACCGATGTGATGGTGGATGTTTTGCGCGGCCATGAACCCGCCAAACAATGGCTTAATGCCTGTGGAGAAGAACAACTCGGTATGCCTGGGTTGGTAGCGATGGAATTGCTGCAAGGCTGCCGGAATGGCAAAGAACAACAAACGCTGGAAAAAAGGATGAGCGCTTTCGTTTTATATTGGCCGAACGACCTGGACTGTGAAAGAGCATTGACAGACCTGGCAAAATATCGTTTGAGCCACAACATCGGTTTGATGGATTGTTTGATCGCCGAAACCGCGATTGGGTTGGGGGCAACACTGGCATCATTCAATACCAGGCATTATGCAACGCTAAAGGCACTGCAAACACAACAACCCTACCAGCGCTGATCAACCTGTTATTGGGTAGAGCGCTACCACCACCAGCCCTTTTGCCAGTTCTTCGAGTTGCTGGCGGGAGGGGCGGGAGGGCAAACCGTGGGCGCGGCTCATCATCAGGCCCATCATGCGCGGGTGACGTTTCAGGCGGGTTTCGAGGAAATCGGCAATGGCGGCGGGGCTGGCGATGAGTTCGGCGCGCCCGTCGAAACGGCGGCTTTTCACCTGCACGTGTACGCGCGGGTCGGCCTGGATGTTCCGCACCCAGTCGGCTTTCAGGCCGCGCGCCGCGCCGACGTAGTACACGCCGTCAATCTCCTCGTATTGCAGCGGGGTGACGCGCGGCTGGCCGCTCTTGCGCCCGGTGGTGGTCAGCAGCAAGATGATCGGGCCAATCAACGGGCCGAGTCCGATGGCATACAGCACGCGGTGTATCTTCTGCACATTGCGAATTTTGCGCCAGTCGAAATTGATCATGCCCATGTCAATTTCTCCTTTTCTCATCACCTTGCTCGCCACTTACGGACGATGACAATCACCAACACCGCCACCAGCAAAAGACTGCCGCACGCCACGCATCCGATCAGGCATAGGCCTGCCAGCAGCATCAGCGTCAGGCCGCCGGGGCGGGGTTGGCCGAGTTGCTCGCCGGTGTAGGTGAGGCCGATTTCGGTACAGCACTTTTCGGCGCGGCCATCCCAGTCATCGGCCTCCCAGTGGCAAATGCCCCACGGTGTGGTGACGAGGCCTTTTTCGGGGTAGTACGCTTGCCAGCCTGCGGGCAGCGGGTAGGTGGCGTACTCGTCGCCATACCAGTACCCGGTGCAGGTCTGCGTTTCGGGGTGAATGGCGATGCCCCACCGGGCAGGAGCAAGCAGAATGGCGAAAAGGATGATGGTGATGAGTTTTTTCATGGGAATGAGTCGAAGGTCAAAGGTCGGGACCGTAGATAGATCGGGATTCGCCGATGCGGCGTTGACGGGGATTGGCTTCGAGGTAGGCCATGAAGCGGGTAATTTTTTTTTTCGACCTTTGACTTTCGACTATTTGAACTTCACATCCGCCGGCATTCCTGGTTTGAGTTTGCCGTCAGTATTGTTGATCGAAAGTTCAATGGCAAAAACGGTAGTGCGGCGGCCTTCGGCGGTTTGCACGTTGCGGGGGGTGAACTCGGCTTTGTCGGCGATGTGGGTGACAGTGGCGGGAAAGGTCTGGTTGGCGAAGGAGTCGACGCTGACGGAGACTTCCTGGTCGAGGCTGACTTCGCCGTAGCGGTCTTCGGGCAGGTAGACGGTGATGGTCAGGCGGTTGAGATCGGCCAGGACGAGCAGCGGCGCGCCGGGCAGGGCCAGTTCGCCCGGCTCGATGGAACGGGCCAGCACCACACCACTGGCGGGGGCAACGAGAGTTAGCTTGGCGATCTGTACATCGAGGACGGCTACGGCAGCTTCGGCGGCGGCCACCTGTGCAGTGGCGGCAGCAGATTGAGCGCTGGCAGCATCAGCACGCGCCTGGGCAGCGCTCAGGTTGGCGGCGGCGCTATCCAGTTGGGCTTTGGCGGCAGCGGTCTGGGCTTTGGCAGCGGCCAATTGTTCGGAACGTGCGCCATTGGCGAGGTTGTCGTAGTTCGCCTGGGCAGCGTTACTCAGGGCGGCAGCAGCATCAAGTTGATGCAGCACGGTTTCGAGCGGGGCCGTGCCGCCGCGCGCCAGGCCGTTGAGGGTGGCCAGGGCAGTTTGCACTTCACGCCAGGCAGTCTGCAATTGAACGCCCTGGTCCGAATCCACCAGGCCATCGTAGGCATCCTGGGCTGCGTCGGCCAATTCCTGGGCGTCATCCACGGCGGCTTGCAGGGCATCTTCGGCGGCATCGGTCAGACCATCCATGTCGGCCAGGGCATCCTGGCGGGCTTCGGCCTGCGCAAGGGACAGGTTGGCGGCATCCAGGTTCAGGCGGGCAGCCTGCACCTGAAGGTAGAAGGGCTGGCTGGCATCTGCGATGGCGCTGCGGGCGGCCTCGGCCTGCACTTGGGCGGCCTGCGCTTCGGCGAGGGCGGCGGGCAGAGCGTTCAACACGGCGGCGGGCGTTTCGGCATCGGCTTGCAGGTCGCGCTGGCGGGTTTCGGCGTTGGCGATATTCGTGTTCGCCTGCTCGACCGCCAGGCTGAAGTTTTCAATCTGTTCAGGGTCGAGGGTGACCACCAGGGCGTAGTAAGCCGTGCGGGTTTCGTCGAGCCGGGTTTGGGCGGCGCTGACCTCTTCGGGGCGCGCGCCGGCGGTGAGGGCGGCGTAGCTGGCCAGGGCCGCCTGGTAGCTGGCCTGCGCCTGAAGCGTTTGCTGGTTGGCGGCGGCTAATTGGGCGTCGGTGGCACCGGCTTCGAGCAGGCTCACATTGGAATTGGCGGCATCCAGGGCGGCCTGGGCGGCCGATTGGGCAGCTTCGGCAGCCGTCACCTGCGCATTGGCCGCCTCGGCATTGGCGGCGGCGGCATTGGCATTGGCCTCAGCCACAGCAATGGCCGCCAGGGCCTGGTCACGTTGGGCAGTCAGCAGGGCGGCATCCAGTTTGATCAGCACATCCCCGGCAGCGACAACATCCCCTTTGGCGGCCAGCACTTCGATCACGCGCCCGCCCATTTCGGGGCTGACGCGCACCTGCGTGGCTTCAATCGTGCCAGAGGCCGATAATTCGTCACCACTGGCCTGCGCCGGGCGCACGATGAAAAACCAGTAAGCCAACGAACCCAAAACGATGATGGTCAAAACAATCGGGGCAACTTTGCGAGGGTTGGGGTGAGACATGAGGAAACCTCCAGGAATTTTTGATTGCTGATTTCTGATGGTTGATTGCCAATCAGAAATCAGCAATTCACAATCAACAATTAATCGAGTCGTTTGCGGAAACGCAGCGCCGCCAGCGCCATGATGCCCACGCCGAAGATGGTCAGGGCGACGATGTCGAACAGCAGGGCATCAGCGCCAACGCCTTTGAGCATCAGCGTGCGGATGATGTTGAGATAGTAACGTAAGGGCATCAGATAGGAGAGCCAGCGCAGCACTTCGGGCATGGCGGCCAACGGGAAGAAGAAGCCGGAAAGGAAAAGCCCCGGCAGCAGCGTCATCCAGACCACCAGCATGGCCTCCTGCTGGGTGTTCGCCATGGTCGAGGCCAGCAGGCCAATGCCCAGGCTGGACATCAGGAACAGGCCTGACAGCCCAAAGATCAGCCACAGACTGCCCGCAATCGGCACGCCAAACCACCAGTGACCGATCACCAGCACTTCAATGGTGTTGAGGAAACCCAAAATAACATACGGCAGCAGCTTGCCCACGATCAGCTCCCATGGGCGGATCGGCGTGACGATCAGTTGCTCGATGGTGCCGCGCTCACGCTCGCGCACGATGGCGGTGGCGGTGAGGATGGAGGTGAGGGCGTAGAGGATCATGCCAATTACGCCGGGGATCATGAAATAGGCGTTGATCAAATCGGGGTTGTACCAGACCTGCGTGCGCACTTCCACCGGCGGCGTCAGCGTCAGGCTTTGGCCGCGCCGCTCGATGCGCTGCTGCAAAATCTGGGTGGCGTGGTTCTGGCCGATGAACTGGGCTGCCGAAAGAGCGGTGGAGGCCACGGTGGGGTCTGAGCCATCCAGCACGAAGGCCACTGCGGCGTTACCATCGGCCAGCAGTTTGTCGCCGTAATCCGGCGGGATGATCAGCCCGGCGCGCGCCTGGCCGTAATCTACCCGTTGGCGCAGTTCGGCCTCCGAGTTGACTTCGTAGGCCAGGCTGAAATAATCGGCGGCGCGGTAGGCATCGAGCAGCGCCCGCGCCGCCGGGCTGCGATCCTGGTCGTAGACGGCCAGCGGCACATTGCGCACATCGTTGGTGGCGGCGTAGCCGAGCAGGAAGAGCTGCATGATCGGGATCACCAACACCAAAACCAGCGTACGTGGGTCGCGGGCGATCTGGATAAATTCTTTGCGGATGATGGAGAGGAGGCGAGAGTTCATAGGAAACAGATTGCAGGTTGAGAGTTGAAGGTGGGGAGGTGGAAGCTCGCAGAAGTAATCTTCACCCTTCGACTTCCAATATCCCATGCAGAAAAATATCCACAAACCCATCCAGGGCATTTTCACGCATTTCGGGGGGCATCAGGTCGCTCATCAAAAATTCGGTCATATAAAACGAGAAGAACATGCCCATGAACGCCCGCACCAGCAGCGGCAAGGGAATGGGCCGCACCCCGCTGGCTGGCGAGGTAAACCGCTGCAACAGCGGCAAAACATTGGGAAACACCATCTGAAACACCGCCGGAAAGTGCCGCCCATTGAACTCGACAATTTCGATGAACATGAGTTTGACAAAATCAGGCTGGTGGCCCAACTCGCTCACCATGGCGTGTGCGGCATTACGGATAAATTCTTCGGTCGTCTCGCCCGGAGCAGCAGCGATCACCGGCAAAATCTGCGTATAGGGATGCTTATCGGTGATGATGGCCTGAAAAATTTCGTCCTTACTGGCGAAATGGTTGTAGATGCCGCCCAGGGCCAGCCCGGCGCGTTCGGCAATCTGGCGCATCGAGGTGGCGTGGTACCCCTGGTCGAGGAACAGGCGGTAGGCAGCCTCTTCGATGGCCTGACGGGTGCGTTCGCCTTTGGATTGCGGGGCTTCGTCGGTCATGGGTCTCCTTGAAAACGAACGTTCGTTTGCGAACGAGCGTTCGTATTCTACGCTATTTTTGGCCCCTGTCAAGATGCAAATGTGAAAAACAAGCCGCGTTGATATAATCGCCCTATATGGGAAATCTCAGCGCTGAGCCTATGTTGGTTTTATTTGCCATCCTCGCCCTCGGTTCGTGGATCGGGCGCTGGTCGGTCAAGGGTGTCTCCCTGGGCGCGGCGGGTGTGTTGTTCGTGGCGCTGGTCTTCGGGCATTTCGGCTTCGAGGTGCCGCACGCGGTGATGGAGTTGGGCCTGCTGTTATTTGTCTATGCCGTGGGGCTTTCGGCAGGGCCGCGCTTCTTCCGCACGTTTCGGCGGCGGGGGTTACAGTTCGTGATCATCGCGCTGGTTACCGTGATCACAGGCGCCCTGGTCACAGTCATTATCGCCTACGCCCTGGGCCTCAATCACGCCCTGGCCGCCGGCCTCTACGCCGGGGCGATGACCTGCACGCCCGCCCTGGCGGCTGCCATTGATGTGATCGAACGCCTCACCCCCGGCATGAGCGCATCGGCCTCGGTTGGCTATGGCATCGCTTACCCTTACAGCATGATCGGCGTGGTGCTGCTGATCCAATTTCTGCCGCGCCTGCTGCGCCGCAACCTGCGCCAGGCCGAGAGTGATTGGCTGCAAGAAAAACAGGCCGAAGCACCCGGCATGGTGGCGCGGCAATATCGTATCACCAACCCCAACTGCGCTGGCAAAACCGTCTTTGAGATCAACCCGCACCGTATGAGCCAGGCCAACATCTCGCGCGTCAAGCGCGGCCAGCAAGTCTTCGCCGTCAGCACCGAAATCATCCTGCAAATGGGCGACATCGTGATGGTCGTCGGCACTCCCGCCGAGCAGGAAAAGATGCAATTCCTGCTCGGCGAAGAAGTCCACGAAAACATGGACGACAACACCCACGTCATCAGCCTGGATGTCGAAATCACTGAAGAAAGCATCTGCGGCCAGACGCTCGCTTCGATGAAAGTGTGGGAACAATATATGGTGGTGATCACGCGCATCCGCCGCCAGGGGTTGGAGCTGACCCCCACCGGCAACGCCACCCTCGAAATGGGCGATACCATCCGCGTGGTCGGCAACCGTGAGGCCGCCGAAGCCTTCGCCCAATTGGCCCAACGCGGCGCGCACAAAGCCGATGAGACCAACATGGTGCCGTTTTTGGCGGGGTTACTGCTGGGCGTGTTCGTCGGGTTGATCCCACTGCCTCTCGGCAGCGGCATGAGCGTCAAACTGGGCATGGCCGGTGGCGCGTTCATCGTCAGCCTGCTGATCGGTCACTTTGGGCGCATCGGGCCGCTGCGCTTCTATGCCCCGGCGGCGGCGCGCAACCTTTCACGCGAGTTGGGCCTGATGTTGTTCCTGGCCGGGGCGGGTGTCAACGCTGGTTCACGTTTCGTCGAGATTTTACAGCAGCAAGGGCCAGGTCTGCTGATCGGCGGCGCGCTGATCAGCACACTCTCCGTCGCGGCAGGCATCCTGGTGATGCACGGCTTTTACCGCATGAACCTGCTGGCAACCATGGGCGCCCTGTGCGCCTGTATGACCAATCCGCCCGGACTGGGGGCTGCCAACGCCCAAACTGAGACCGATTTGCCAGCCATCTCGTATGCCAGCGTCTACCCGGTGGCGTTGATCTTCAAGATTTTGCTGGCCCAGGTCTTGGTGCAGGTGATCAACTTCTGGATGGCCCAAATTTACTAATTTTTTCGTTTGACTTTCGGCCCGAATGATATTACACTAGATTTTGTCGTCACTCGCAAACCGTCTTTCAGGAGGTCATCATGGCTCCCGCCAACTATCAACTGGTGATGCAATCGGGCCCTACACCCGGCAAAAGTTACCCGCTCGACAAAAACGAAATTTTCATCGGCCGCGACATCAACAACGATATTGTCATCAGCGACGCCGAAATCTCGCGCAAACACTGCCGCCTGGTCTTGCAAGGCGGCGGTTATGTGATTGAAGACCTCGGCTCTACGAACGGATGCTTTGTCAACGGTCAACGCCTGATGGGGCCACACGCACTGGTTTCAGGCGACGCAATGATGCTGGGCGAAAATGTCGGGTTGGCCTACGAAGCCATCGGTTTCGACATCAACGCCACGGTCGCCAGTCCTGGCGTCAACGCAAACATCCCCCCCTTTCAAGACCTCCCCGATGCCGGCGCATCGGCTTTCAGCGCTCCACCGGTCGAATCGTATGGCCCGCCGCCCACCCCGGCCTATACCCCACCGCCCAATCTCAGCGCCGCGCCCAGCTACACCCCCGAAGCCCCGGCCGCGGCTGCCAACGGCAACTGTCGCAAGTGGGGTTTTGCCGGCTGCGGCTGCCTGATCGTTTTATTATGCCTGATTGTAGCCATCGTGGCGATTATTATGGTTTTACAACCCGGTATGCTCGAAGCCATCATTTGCGCCGGGCCCTTCAAGGGCATCACCAACGGCCTCCTCGAGGCGCTTGGCTCGCAGTATTACTGCCCCTGAACTCGTCGTTTCGTTTTTTCGCAGGGAGAATGCTGATTAGCGTTCTCCCTGTCTTTTTCTAAAGCAGGCTTGCAGAGAGACAACCTATGCGCATCCTCATCACCGGTTCCAGCGGACAAATTGGCACTAACCTGGGCCTGACCTTACAGCAGCAAGGGCATTTCGTTTTCGGCGTAGATAAACGCCCCAACACCTGGACCGATCAAATTCCCACCTTACTGCAAGATTTGAGTACCCCGCAGCACAGCTTTCTGCGCGGCATCGGCTCCGCCGAATATCCTCCTGATCTCGATGTCGTCGTTCACCTGGCGGCCAACGCCAAAGTACACGAACTGGTGCAAGAGCCACGCCGCGCCCTCGACAACATCACCATCACCTTCAACGTGTTGGAATTTTGCCGCCAGAACAACCTGCCGATCATCTTTAGCAGTTCACGCGAGGTCTATGGCGACATTCACCGCTACATCACCGAAGAATCACACGCCGATTTCGCCTTTACCGAAAGCCCCTATTCAGCCAGCAAGATCGCCGGTGAGGCGCTGATCTATTCCTATGCGCAGTGCTATAACCTGCGCTATCTTGTCTTCCGGTTTAGCAATGTGTATGGACGATACGACATTGACATCGAACGCATGGAACGCGTCATCCCCCTGTTTATGCGCAAAATCAAGAACGGTGAACCGATCACCATCTTCGGCAAGGAAAAAGTGCTGGATTTTACCTATGTAGATGATTGCGTGGATGGCATTATTGGCGGTATTCGGCTGCTGGCTGACGGGCAGCAGGCCAACCAGACGATCAACCTGGCTTACGGCCAGGGCAACTCACTGGCCGCCATGGCCGGGTTCATCGGCGAGGCGCTGGGAGTGCCCCCCAAACTGCGCTTCAAACCGGCCCGCGTGGGCGAAGTAACCCATTATGTTGCCAACATTGGCAAAGCGCGTGCCTTGCTTGGCTACACCCCCCAAACCCCTCTGCGAGAGGGCATCCACAAAGCTGTGGCCTGGGCCACAGCCTGGTGGGAGAAAACAAGCGCATAAAAAAGCGGGCGGTTCATGGGTAACCGCCCGCTTTTTTATGCGCCTTCCGGTGGTACGGCCTCGACCACAACTTCAGGAAAGAATTGCTTGAGCGTGCCTTCCACCCAGCCATGCAGGGTAACGGGCGACAGCGGGCAGCCCAGGCAGGCCCCGCCCAGGCGCACTTTGGCTGTCTGACCGTCGAAATCAACCAGTTCCACCGAGCCGCCATGATATTGTTCGATATAAGCGCTCAAATTATCAATCAACGCCTGAATGCGTTCCGCTTTCAAATCTGGTGAGGGGGTAGCAATAACCATGACATCACTCCTTATGCAGCCATTAAGCTTTACCGGTTCTCAGATGCTTCATTGCACATGGACCAGTCCCAAAGCTGATTCTAACATGGCTTTGACCTGGGGATGGGTGTTGCGTAAGCGTTCGGCAATCACCGCCGCCAGGCGATCCAGCAGGAGCGCCCCGGTGCCAGGATACCGCCCACAGAGATTACGCAAGTCTCTGCCATGCACCCGCAGCAAGGTGGTAGCTGCGACAGCTACGGCCCCCGATGTATACATTTCGCTGCCCAATGCCGCCGACCAGCCGACAATGCCGCCATCTTCCACATGCGCCACGGTCAACGGCGGCCCATCCTCTGGTTTATAGCGCACATCCACCGCGCCCTTTACCACAATGAACAAGTGTTCGGCAGGCTTTCCCTGTGCAAACAACAAATCACCTTCGCGCACCTCGCACGCCACAAACAGCGCGCGCAATAAATCCAGTTCATCTGGCGATAAGCCGCTGAAAAAATGGATGTTGTTGAAGGAATCTGGTGAAAGGCTGCCCTGTACTTGCATGTTATCAACTTTAGCCGCGCCAGCCAAATTCTTCCAGTGGCGAATGTCACCCCTCACAAGACAAAACTCCCGCTGGACAGGGATGATTATCTTAATGCGGCCCAGATCGAAGGTGGATAAACAACAAGGCCGAGGAGCAATCCTCGGCCTTGTTGTTTATCCCAACGAAAATCTTAGCCAACGACGGGTTGCTCAACCGCCATGCTGGCCTGGGGCTGCGCAACTTGCTTGCGGAAGACCAATTTATTCTCCGGGCCATCGGTATCCACCAAAATATGATCGCCCTGTGCAAATTGACCGCTGAGCAGGCTGATCGAAAGTGGACCTTCGACATATTTCTGCAGGGCGCGTTTGAGTGGGCGAGCGCCAAAAGCCGGGTCGTAGCCAACTTTTGCCAGCCAATCGCGCGCGGCAGAGGTCAATTCGACGGTCAGGTTGTGTTCGCTCATACGCTCGCTGACTTCTTTCATTTGTAAATCCACAATTTGGGTCATTTGCTCCAGCGAAAGGGGCGAGAACGTGATGATTTCGTCAATTCGGTTGAGAAATTCGGGGCGGAAGGTGCTTTTGAGCGCCTTTTCGATCTTCTCGTGCGCGGCGCGTTCTTCGCGGTTCGAGGCGTTATCGAGGAATCCCAACGAACCAGACGAGCGCACATATTCGGTGCCTAAATTGCTGGTCATGATCAAGACCGTGTTGCGAAAATCCACCAGGTTGCCTTGCCCATCGGTCAGGCGGCCATCATCGAGAATTTGCAGCAGGGCATTCCACACTTCGGGGTGGGCCTTTTCGATCTCGTCGAAGAGGATCACCCGGTAAGGACGGCGGCGCACGGCCTCGGTCAATTGGCCGCCCTCCTCGTAACCGATGTAACCGGGCGGTGCGCCAAACAGCCGCGAGACGGTGTGCTGCTCGCGATATTCGCTCATGTCAATGCGCACCAGGGCTTCTTCGTCATCGAACATAAACTCGGCCAGGGCCTTGGCCAACTCAGTCTTGCCTACGCCCGAAGGGCCGATGAGAATGAACGAGCCAATCGGACGGCGCGGGTCTTTCAGGCCCGCACGCGCCCGGCGGATGGCGTCAGAAATCGCCTTGATGGCCTCATCCTGGCCGATGATGCGCTCGTGCAGGCGCGCTTCCATTTGCAGCAGCTTTTCGGCCTCCGTTTCCATCATCTGCGCAACCGGGATGCCCGTCCATTGCGCCACCACCTCGGCAATATCGCGCACGTTGACCATATCGGTGAGGTGCTGTTCGGCTTCCCAGCGGTCGCGCTGCTCTTTGAATTGCCCATCCAGGCGCAGGCGTTCCACCTTGATCTCGGCGGCGCGCTGGTAATCGCGCTCCGTAGAGGCCTGGTCTTCCTCAGCTTGCAGGCGATCCAGGTCGGTTTTGAGGGCCTTGAGTTCGGGCGGCAGCGAGAAGAGCGCCACACGCAATTTGGCGGCGGCTTCGTCCATCAGGTCTATGGCCTTATCGGGCAGGCGGCGGTCGGTGACGTAGCGGGAGGACAGCCGCGCCGCGGCCACCAGCGACTCATCGGAGAAGCGCACCTTATGATGGGCCTCGTAGCGGTCGCGCAAGCCCTTGAGCATCTCGATGGTATCTTCGACGGCGGGTTCTTCGACGAACACAGGGGCAAAGCGGCGTTCGAGGGCGGAATCTTTTTCGATGTATTTGTGATATTCATCGAGTGTGGTGGCGCCCACGCACTGCAATTCGCCGCGTGCCAGGGCTGGTTTGAGCATATTCGAGGCATCCATGGCGCCCTGGGCTGCGCCAGCGCCGACCACGGTGTGCAATTCGTCAATGAACAAGATAAAGTCGCCTTCGGCGCGCTTGATCTCCTCGATAGTGGCCTTCAGGCGTTCTTCAAAATCGCCGCGGAAGCGCGAACCGGCGATCATCGCCCCCAGGTCAAGCGCCACCACATGCTTACCCGAAAGGATTTCTGGCACATCGTTGGCGGCGATCTGTTGCGCCAGGCCCTCGACAATGGCCGTTTTGCCCACGCCCGCCTCGCCGATCAGCACCGGGTTGTTTTTGGTGCGCCGCGAGAGAATTTGGATCACGCGCAAAATCTCGGCGTCACGCCCGATCACGGGGTCGAGTTTGCCTTCGCGGGCCGCCAGGGTGAGGTCGCGCGAGAATTTTTCAAGCGTGCGATAGCGCTGCTCGGCCTGTGGGTCTGTAACACGTTGCCCGCCTCGCGTTTGCTGCACGGCTTCGAGGACGCGTTCGCGGGTGACGCCAGCCCCTTCGAGCAGGCGCGCGGCCGGCGTGGAACGTTCGTTCAAAATCGCCAGGAAGATGTGTTCGGTGGAAATGTATTCATCTTTCAGGCGGTTGGCTTCTTCGTTGGCCAGGTCTATGATCCGTTTGACCCGCGGGGTGATGAAAATTTGCCCGGCGCCGCCGCCGAAGATGTTGGCTTTGGGGCTGGTGCGCAGGATATAGTCCAGCCGTTCAACCAGGGCGTTGACTTCGACCTTCAGTTGCTTCAAAACCTGCGGGATCACGCCTTCGGGCTGTTCGATCAGCGCCAGCAAGATGTGTTCGGTGTCAATCTGGTTGTGGCCGTAGCGTTGAATGATCTCGGCGGCCCGTTGGGCGGCTTCTTGGGCGCGCTCGGTAAAGCGGTCAAAACGCATCATAGCGAATGTCCTTTTTGGGTCGGTGCTTTTTCGGATTATAACATTCAGGCCCCTGATCCAGTCTGTCGCGAACGTTAGCGTTCTATTTGAATCAGACAAATTGCCTGGAAAAAACGTACCTCCAGCACTATTGTCCTGGCAAATGGGGGTGGTAAAATCGAGTCATGTCTGTTGTGGCAACTTCGTTGAACTGCGCTGTAACTCAGTTGCGTCCTTTCAATGCTGGGCGGGATGCGAAAGCGGCTACAGACCTGGTGGAATTGTGTTTTGCTGACACGCTCGACCCCGATGGCCGCAGCTACCTGAACCGCCTGCACGAATCGGCCTACCGCAATGTTTTCATGGACTGGGTTTTGCCCTTTGAGCCGGCTTATTTGCCGCGGCTTGGCTACGTGTGGGAAGAAGCCGGCCGGCTGGTAGGCTATGCCAGCGTGATCCCCTTCTTCAACCAGCGCCAATCCTGCTATCTGATCGCCAATGTCGCTGTGCATCCAACCATGCGTGGGCGCGGCATTGGGCGGGCGCTGACCCGCGCCGCGCTCGATTATGCCAGCCGCCACCATGCCAGGTCCACCTGGCTGCAAGTTCGCGCCGATAACGACACCGCCATCCACATCTATCAAACCGAGGGCTTCGTCGAGCGCGCCCGGCGCACCTATTGGGTTTCACAAACCGCCCCCATTCAACGGCCGGCAACACGCTGCAACGATGGGGCTTTGACCATTCGCGCCCGCCGCACCCAAGATTGGCCCTTGCAGCAAAAATGGCTGGATACCGTTTATCCAATGGAATTGCGCTGGCATCTCTATTTAGATAGCCAGGCCCTTGATCCTGGGTTCACCGGAACACTCTATCGCCTTTTCAATTGGATTTATCCTTTGCATTGGGTGGCGCAGGCGGGCCGCGAGGTGCGCGCCATGTTGAGCTACGTCCCTTGCGATGGTCACGCGGATGCCCTGTGGTTGGCTTTACCGGCGTTGGAAATCTGCCCTGATCAGAATGCCTGGCTGCTCGCTTTGCTCACCTGCGCCCGGCGCGCAACGCCGCGCAATCGCCCACTCAACCTCAACTTGCCGTTCGCGATGGCCGAACAGGTGATGCTCGAAGCCGGCTTTGTCGCCCAACAAACTTTGTTATGGATGGAGTGCGTCCATTGAGAATCTACCCCGCCTTACAACCCAGCGCCTTCAATCGCCCCCGGTTGAAGGCGTTGTTGGTTAATCCCCCTCCACACGGGCTGTTGAACCGCGTGCAACCAGGTGCGCCGGCAGAATACACTGCGCAGGCCCAATTTCCTGACCTTTCAGGAGGGCGATCAGCAAGCGCACGGCATGTTCGGTGATCTCATCGGTCGGCTGGTGAATGGTGGTCAGGCCGGGCCAGATCGTTTTGGAGTAGACCAGGTCTTCGTGGCCGCAAACAGAAAGCTGTGCTGGCACGCGCAGCCCACGCTCTTGGGCGGCAAACAGTACGCCATAAGCTGCCTCATCGTTGGCGGCGTAAATGGCCGTGGGGGGCGGTTGTAACGCCAACAGCAATTGCATGGCTGTATAACCGCCATCGTAGGTGAACTCGCTGTCTTGCACCCGCGCCGGGTCGAACGAGATGCCCGCCGCTTCGAGCGACATGCGATAGCCCTCGAAGCGGTCAAAACTGGCGCGCATATTGCGCGGCCCCATCAAACAGGCAATGCGCCGATGGCCGAGTTCGATCAAGTGTTTGACAGCCAACTGTGCGCCACGCAGATCGTCGGGCAGCACGCAGGGAATGGCGTCCGAACGATTGAGCGGGTTGATCTGCACCAGGGGGATTTTGTACGTCGTCATCAATTCGGCCACAAAATCATCCTGATCGCAAGGGGGCGTGGTGATAAAGCCATCGAAACGCCGCCCGTTGACCAGATCGGAGAGGCGGTCTTTGGACGCCTTGCGCGTCGGGTAATATGGCTCGAACAGGATATCGTAACCTTCTTCGTACCCAATGCTCATAATCTTGGGCAGCGCCCCCGAAGCGGCCTGGTAGTAACCCGGGTAGGCGAGGATGCAAATCATATACGAGCGCTGCTGCACCAACCGCCGCGCCGAGAGATTGGGGGTGTAGCCGGCGGCGCGGACAGCGGCCTGAACACGCGCCCGCGTCTCATCGGTGACGTGCGGTTCGTTGTTGATCACACGCGAGACGGTCTTGATGGAGACCCCGGCCAGATGAGCAATATCTTTAATCGTGGCAGTCATATAGCTAGAATTATACCTTGTCGAACCAGGTCAGGATTCGGGCGCTGCGGTATAATGACTTTTTGGTTTTTGCAAGGAATCTTTACCTTAATGCCCAAGAAAAAGAAACTTCAACAGAAACAAGCCAGCCTTTCGCAAAGCGTGGATGCGCTTACCAGCAATGGCCTGAAAGCCTTTCGCCAAAAAGACTACGAAAAGGCCATTCAAACCTGGGAGAAAATCCCCGCCAACCTGCGCCCCGTCGCAATGTTGGCTGAAGGCCATTCTCGCCTCGGCCTGGCATTATTTTATGGCGGCAACCCTGCCATGGGCCTGGCGCATCTGCAAACCGCCGCGGCTTACCTGCCAGACGACCCCGGCTACGCCTACCATCTCGGCCTGGCCAGACACCGCCTGAACGACCTGCCTGGCGCACTCGCCGCCTACCAGATGGCCGTGCGGGCAGCCGGGCCATTTGCCCGCCGCGCCGCTTACCCGCTGGCCCTGGCCCTGCTGCAAAACGGCCAGGAACCCGCCGCCGCCCCCACCTGGAAAACCCTGACAACCGACGAACAGGCCATGCTGCTTTCGGCCAGTGCCTTCCGCCGCCGCCCTTACACCCTGCAACCCGATTCGCCTATGCTCTGGCACACACTGGTCTCCTACGATTCAGGCGACCGCGTCGGCACCCTGGCCGGGCTGGCACAGGCACGCGCCGGGCTGGCCACGCCCGTCGAACAGGGCGTAGCCTACTTTTACCGCGGCGCCCTGGCCGCCCAAACCGAAGATTTCGACACCGCCCGCCGCGAATGGGAAGCCGCCTACCAGGTCGGGCTGCGCACCGCGCGGCTGCAAGGCAATCTGGCCGAACTCTACCACCGCCGCGCCGAAGACCTGCTGCAACAGGGCGACGTACAAACCGCCCTCGCCGCCGCCCAGGAAGCCAAACGCCACCGCTCCGACGATAAAGCCCTCGACGAGTTGCTGGCGCAAATCCACCAGCAGCTTGGCTACCAGGCCGCCACCGCCAACCGCTGGCAAGAAGCCCAATTGCACTGGGAAACTGCCGTAACGCTGGATGACTCCAATTTCCGCCTGGCCTACAACCTGGCTCTGGCCTACGAAAAAGCCGAGCAATACCAAAAAGCCGGCGAAGCCTGGCGCGAAGCCCTGCGCCGCCGCCCACGCCGCGCCGACCACCCCGATGCCCTCAGCGATGCCCAGGTGGCGCGCCTGTGGCAGCATACTGCCGAGTGTTACCACCAAGCCGGGGAATATGAGGAAGTCAGCCGCACCTACCAGCAGGCCATCAAATGGGCGCCCGACAACCTCGACATCCGCCTGGCCCTGGCTAACAGCCTGATGGGCTATGGACGCCTGCAAGCCGCCCGCAACGAGTTGGAACGCCTGCTCGAACGCGACCCCAAACACATCCCCGCGCTGCTTCGCCTCGGCGAAGCCTATTTCCGCGATGAAGATTCGCCCTGGTACGACAAGCTACAGGCTAAAAAGTATTGGGAGCAGGCGCTTGAACTGGAGCCCAAAAATCATCAGGTGCGCCAGGCATTGGCCGAATGGTACTTCGACCGCGCCGAAATTGATTTCTCGTGGGATCACTATCAACAGGCCATTCCCAATTACCAAAAAGCGCTCGAATTTCGCCCGCATCACATCCCCACCCTGGTTTACCTGGTCGAATGCTACATCGAGTTGGAAGAAGAAGAGTTGGCGCAGCATTACATTCAGCAAATACTCGCGCACGCCGCAGAATTCGATGATTACGCCAGTCTGATTGGCATGTTGCTGCGCACGGAACGCTTCGACGACGCCTGGCAGAGGGTTGTCCAGGCCGAGCAGCGCTTTGGTAAAATCCCCACCGATTTTTATGTCGCAATGGCCCTGGCATTGCTCAAAAACCGGTACAAACAACCAGCGCAACGCTGGATTGACCGCGCCATTGAGAAAGCTACGCCCGAGGACAATATCTATGTCATGCTCGGCGAAATGGCCAGTCATGTAGATGCAGCCCTGGCGATCAGCTACCTGCAAAAAGCCATCGAGATCGGGCAGTTACCCGGCCAGGCGCACCTGTGGATGGGCATCATTGAGTCGCGCCAGGGCAACCAGCGTACCGGCCGCCAGCACTTTTCTGAGGCCGAACGCATCGCCCGCCGCACGAAAGATAACGAATTGCTTGAACGTGTGCAAATGGCGCGCGCTTTCGCCTCGCGCATGGGCAGCCTGTTCAACCCCTTCCTGGGCATGGGCGACCCTGGCGATATGGGCAGCCTGCTCGACTTGCTCAACGACATTATCGAGGATGATTAACCCATGACCGAAGACAACCCGCCAGAACGCAACGCCCCGACACGCCAGCCTAACCTGACCAGTTCCGACCCTTATGCGGTGTTGGGCCTCGAACGCCGCGCTTCGCTCAACGAGGTCAAACGCGCCTACTTCAGCTTGGTGCGCCAATACTCTCCCGAAACCAACCCCCAGGCATTCAAACTGATCCGCGCCGCCTACGAAAAACTCAACAGCGCAGAAAGCAAAACCGAAACCGACCTGTTCCTTTTCCAGCCGCCGCCTGCCTGGCAGCCACGCAAACGCCGCCGCAAACTGGAGCTCGATTTCGACCCCCAGGACATCTGGCTGCTGCTGCAAACGCATGGCGACCTGGGGCGCAGCCAATTCGACGAAGATTTTCGTCCACTACAGGGGTAGCCGCCGATGAGTGATCGCCGTCAAGTGTGGGATACGCTGGCGCGCCTGCTGCACCGCGTGGAGGCATCCACCCCGCCGCCGCCAGCCAGCGACTCTGCCAGCCTCGAACAGGAAATCCGCAAAATGGGCAAAACGCAGCACAAAGCCAACCTGCTGGCCGAAGAACAGGCGGCCCAGGTCAAACAGGCGTTGGCGCAGGCACAGGCTTCACAAGAACAGACCGCCCGCCTGCTTGAAACCCTGGCCGACGAACGGGCCGCCGCAGCTCAGAAAGACACCCTCGAAGCGATCCTGCCGGCCCTTGACGGCCTCGAACACGCCATCGCCAGCGGTCAGCGCTACCTGCAAACCCGCGACCGCGCCGCCCACCTGCCCAACCTGACCCCACAGCAAGCCGCCCTTGTCTCACCGGCTGACCGGGCCATGTTGGCTGGCTGGCTGGACGGCCTGAACCTGGTACGCCAACGCCTGCTGGCCATCCTCGAAACCGGCGGCGTCACCCCCATCCCCAGCGTAGGGCAGACCTTCGACCCCTATTTGCACGTGGCGGTTGGCACCTCGGCGCAGCTTCCGGCGGGCCTCAGCGCCACACCCAACCTGATCGTCAGCGAGGAACGGCGCGGCTACCGCTCCCCGGCAGGCGTGATCCGCTTCGCCGAGGTGATCGTCTACCGCCCGGCGAAATAAGATGACGCGCGACATGCGCCTATTCTGCATCGGTTATTCGTAAGGGCGGATGGCATCCGCCACCCCATCAGGGCAAACTTCGCCCTACGCTATTTTCATATTCAGGAGTATTACTGTGAGCAAGATCGTTGGCATTGACCTCGGCACAACCAATTCGGGCGTTTCCATCGTCCAAAATGGCGCGCCGATCATGCTGCCCAATGGCAGCGAACGCATCATCCCTTCGGTGGTGGGCTATGCCGAAGCCACCCAGCAATGGCTGGTAGGCACCCCGGCGCGCAACCAGTTTGTGCTTGACCCCGATAACACCGTGCGCTCGATCAAACGCAAGATGGGCAGCGACGCCCGTGTGCGCATGGGCGGGCAGGAATTTACCCCGCCGCAGGTTTCGGCCTTTATTTTGCGGGAATTGAAAGGCATCGCCGAACGTCACCTGGGCGAACCGGCCAGCGATGTGGTCATTACCGTCCCGGCTTATTTCACCGACGCCGCCCGCCAGGCCACCCACGACGCCGGGCGCATCGCCGGATTCAACGTGCGCCGCATCATCAACGAACCCACCGCGGCCGCCCTGGCCTATGGCCTCAACCAGATCGAAGATGAGATGGTGCTGGTGTACGACCTGGGCGGCGGCACCTTCGACGTCTCGCTGGTCGAATTGATGGGCGGCATCGTAGAAGTGCGCGCCAGCCACGGCAACACCCAGCTTGGCGGCGATGATTTCGACCAGATGTTGGCCGAAGAGATCGCCACCTGGTTTGACGGCCTGCACAACATCAATTTGCGCCAGGATCGCCGCGCCTGGGCCAGGCTGCTACGCGCGGCTGAGACGGCTAAAATCCAGCTTTCGGCGCACCCCTACACCTGGGTCAAAGAAGAATACATCGCCGAGAAAAACGGCGTGCCACTGCACCTTGAATACGAAGCCAGCCGCAGCGATTTTGTGCGCCTGATCCAGCCCAAACTCGACGAAACGCTCGATTCCGTGCGCCAGGTGCTGGCCGATGCCAACGTCACCGCCGACGCCATTCAGCAGGTGCTGCTGGTGGGTGGGTCGAGTTACATCCCCGCCGTGTGGGAACTGCTGGCCGACGAAATCGGCATCGAGCCGCAAATGTCAATCAACCCCGAAGAAGCTGTGGCCCTGGGAGCGGGCGTGCAGGCCGCCATCATCGCTGGCGAACCGATTGACGCCATTTTGGTAGACGTCACGCCGCATTCGCTCGGCATCGCCACCGCCACGGTGCTTGGCGGGCAAATCATTTCAGATCAATTCAAGAGCCTGATCCGGCGCAATACCACCATCCCCACCAGCCGTGAAGAAAAATTCTATGCGCTGTATCCCGATCAAGATAGCATTCGGGTGGAGGTTTACCAGGGCGAACACCCCATCGCCTCGCACAACACCCCCCTGGGCAACTTCCTGATCAGCGATTTGAAATCGCCGCGCGCCGGCGAGCCGCCCGAAATCACCGTGCAGTTCGACCTGGATGTCAACGGTATGCTGAAGGTGGTCGCCCGCGACCGCACAGGAAATCGCGAAGAATCGATCACGGTGGAAGCGTCGCGCGCCCGCATGAGCGAAGCCGAAATTTTGGCTGCCCGCGATTGGGCCGCTGAAGAGATGGAAGACGGCGAAGAACTCGAAATCCCCGCAGAATCAACCGTGCTGCTGCGCCGCGCCGAAGCCCTGCTGGCCGGCGATGACCTGGACGACGAAGACCGCCAGTCGCTTGCCGGGCTGCTCGAACGCATCGCAGACGCGCAGGCCCACGGCCAGGCCGACGATATGTTTGAACTGCTCGAAACCCTCGAAGATGTGCTATTCGATTTAGAAGTGGATTAAACGCTCTGCGCCGCGCCGCCGAGAAAATCGTATCCCACCTTTTTCTGCACGGCGGCAATTTGGGCAAAAGCCTGTTTGAGCAACTCTTGTTCGATATAGCCCAGCCGACCCGGCTGGATCAGATTATCCGGTTGGCGGCCCTCACCCAGGGCCGCCAATTGATTCTGCAGACGCAGGCGCATTAAAAAATCGTAGGCGGCGCTGATCTCGTCGCGGCTGGCGGGCAGGAGGATGCCGCGCTCGGCCAGGGCTGCGAGGCGTTCGAGGGTGTGCGTCTGGTTGATTTGATGGCGCAGGGCATAGAGGCGGGCGAAGCTGACGATGGGCATGGCGGCGTCTTTCAGGTTGATCTGCCCGGCGGGTTCACCGCCCAGGTAGACACCCCCCAACAGGCGGAAGGGCGGTTTGAAGGTGAGGGCGTTGCGGGCGAAGAAGGGGAAAAAGCCCGGCGCATCTTGCAGTTGTTGGTGGATGTAGCGGCGCAGATCGTGGGACAGGTCGGCGTCGCCATAGACGGTGCGAAAATCGAAGAAGATGCTGAAATCAATCAACTCCTGCGCTTCGGGTTTGCGCACCCACTCGTCGAAACCGGTTTTCCACGCTGCCAGCGAGCGGCACCAGCGCGGCTGGCTGGCCATCACGCCGCCGCGGCAGGCGGCATACCCGGCGGCGGCGAGGCCCTGGCTGACGTATTCACCGAGTTGTAAGAAATAAGCACCGAGTTGGGCGGGGTCAGCGCCGGGCGGCGAAGCAAAAATGATGCCGTTATCTTGATCGGTGAAGAGGGTTTGCTCCTGGCGGCCCTGGCTGCCCATGGCGATAAAGGCGAAGGGGGCCGGCGGCGGGCCAAGCTGCGCGATGGCCTGTTCGATCAGGCGTTCGGTGGCGGCGTTGCACACGCCGGAGAGGGCGCGCGTCACCTGGCGCGGGCGTGCGCCGCTTTCCACCAGGGCGCGGATCAGCGGCGGGGTTTGGCTTACCCCACGGGCCACAGCTTCGGCATTCTCGGCGCGGGAAATCTGGCGGGTGAGGACAATCGCCCCGTAACGCTGGAACTGGATCAGCGACTTGTAATCCACCAAACTGACGATCTGGCCGTTTTCGTCTTCCACGGCCAAATGCTGCACGCCCTTCTCTTCCATGCGCATCAGCGCCTCGTAGATCAGCGCCCGCTCGGAGATGCGCGTAATCGGTGCGCTCATGATCGTACACACCGCGGCGTTCAGGCCGGCGTCACCGGCCAGGGCGCGGGCACGCAGGTCGGCGTCGGTGATGATGCCAATGACGGCATGGTCGGCGGTGACGAGGGCGGCGGTGGCGTTGCGGGCGGTCATCTGGCGGGCCAGGGCGGCGATGGGGGTTTCGAGGTCGCAGGTGAAGGCGTCGCGGCCCAGGCGTCCCACCGGTTCGTGCAGGAAGAGCAGCGAGGCTTGCAGGCGTTCGACCAGTTCGGCGCGTTCGGCCTCGGCTTTGCGGGCGGCGGTCACGTCCTGCAGCACGCCATCCATCAGCGGGGCGTCGGCGGCGTCGCGGGAGAGGCGGGCGTCGAGGGCCAGGAAGCGGGCGGCGGCATCGGGCGTGGCGAGGTGCAGCAGGTGGCCGTGTGCTTCGCCTTTCTCGTGCAGTTGGCGCATGAACTGGTCGAACTCGGCGGGATCGGCAAAGAGATCGGCCAGGGCGGTGGTTTCAGCGGGGAGCAGGGCGCGGGCGGCGGCATTCAGGTGGATGAAGGCGGCGCGGCGGGCGGCGCGGGCGCGGAACACGGCCAGTGGAGCCGCCTCGGCCATCTCGGCCACGCCTGGCACGAAGGCGGCGGGGGCGGCCAATTCACGGGCCAGCAAAATCCAGCCTTCTTGCCCGGCAAAGCGGATCGGGTTGAAGGCCAGCAGGCATTCGATAGTCCGTCCGTCGGCGTGCTGCAAACTGCCCTCGAAAGAAATCGGATTTTTACCAAAAATCCGATTTCTGGTCTCTTCGGGCAGCAAATCTTCGGGTTCGAGTAAATCGAGTTGGGAAAGGGTGTAGCCGGTGAGGGCCAGGAAGGTGGGGTTGGCATAACGGCAGCGCCCGGCCAGCACCAGCAGCGTGCCTTCGGAGGTGGCCTCCACCAGGGCCTGATAGCGCTCGGTGGATTGGCGCAGCCCGGCCTCGACCTCGCGGCGCTGCTGTTCAATCCGCAGGCTTTGCTGGACGACGAAACCCAGCAGGGCGATCACGACCGCCGAGATCAGCAGGGCGGCGTTGACCAGGCGGGTTTCGATGGCGGCGATCTCGGCATTCACATCGTCGAGGTACAACCCCGTGCCGATGATCCAACCCCACGGCGCAAAACCCTTGACGTACGATTCCTTCGGCTCCAGGCGGTCGGGGTCATCCTGCCACTGCCAGACATAATCGAGGTAGCCTTCGCCCTGGCGCTCCACAAGGCGGGCAAACTCCACGAAGAGCCGCACCCCATTGGGGTCGGTGAACGCCGAAACATCCTGCCCGTTGAGGTCGGGGCGGTAGGGATGCATGACGATGCGCGGCGCGCCATCTTGCAGCCAGAAGTAATCTTTGCCGTCTGGCCCATAGCGCAGGGCTTCGATTTGGGCTTTGGCGCGGGTTTGGGCCTCGGCACGGGTGAGCAGCCCGGCGCGCTCGTCGGCTTCGTAGGAGGCCAAAATGCTCCAGGCGGCGTTGGTCAGCTCGCGGATCAGTTCGCGCTTGCGTTCGAGCAGCGAGTTCTCGAACGAGGGCAGGATCAGCCCCCAGATAACGGCCAGGAAGAGGCCGATGGCGAGGGCGGTGGGCAACAAAATACGCAAAATGAAGTAACGGCGTCGGAATGCTCTTTCTCCCTCTCCCTTTGGGAGAGGGCCGGGGTGAGGGAGATGGGCGGTAAAAATTTTATTGGGCGCGGCAAACACAGCCTCCCGAAATTTCACCCAATCGGCGCGCGGCATGTCGAAGCCGAAGGTGGAGGCGCTGGCGGCGTGAACGTCCGTCCCGGCGCTGACGAGCAGGCCGTGACGGTCAGCCAGTTCGCACAGGCGGGTTTGCTGCTGGCGAGTGAAATCGGCATACAGGGCTTCGATGCCGTCGAGACCGAGGGCTTTCAGTTCGGCCAGGCGGGCATCGAGGGCGGCAAAATCTGGCTCGAAGAGCAGCGGGTGGGCGAGGAAGACGCGTCCGCCGGCGCGGTGGATGAGGGCGATGGCGTCGGCGGCGGTGAGAATGCCGGCCGGGGCGGCGCTTTCGGGGGCGTGGCCCTTGTGGACGCTGTTGGCAATACTGTGGACTTCCTGGCGTTGCGGCTGGCCCAGCGAGTGGAGCGTGGCGATCAGTTCGGGGTGGGCCGGTTCGAAGCCATAGCCGAGCAGGTGCAGTTCGCCAGTGCAGCCGGGCGGCGGTTGGATGGTCAGTTCCACGCCGGCGATCACGCCAACGCCGCGGGAGCGGGCGGTCTGCTCGAAGCGCGTCAACCCATCCACGGTGTTGTGGTCGGTCAGGGTGGCAAAGCGCACCCCATCCCGCGCCAGGCGGTCGGCCAGGGCTTCGGGGGTCAGTTCGCCGTCGGAGAGGGTGGAGTGGGTGTGGAGGTTGACGCGGGTGGTCATGGGGGTTTATTTCGCCGGCTTCCAACTTTTGGTTGATTTGCCCGCTTTTTCCAACAAATCGGCATCCATCAAATCTTGCGGCCGTCCAGAAGCGCGCTTGGCAGTAATTAAATCTTGACGCGAAATGAAGAAGACCGGCAGACCATCAAAATCCACAGACACACGATTTCCCCAGGCTTGCTCAAATTCAATCCCCGGTATACCCATCAGCACATCCACTCTCATCGGAGGGCGGCCCATTTGGTAAAAGTAACCTTCTTCGGCAAAGTCATCCACTGTAAGCCCTGCGAGCGGCGCGCCAAAGTCGGCCAACGCTTTGAACACAGCAGCAGCATTGACGCGGTCCGTGCTGATCCACAAATCCAGGTCTTTGGTGAAGCGCGGTTCAGCGTGTTGCACAACCGCATAGCCCCCGATCACCAGATACCTAACGTTGTTGGCGTTGAAAAGACTCAACAGATCGGTGAAGTCGGAGTTGACGAACATCCAGACCTTTCACTTGGCTGGCATGTACAATGAGTTCCCAGGTTGCCTGAAAACGCACTTGCGCCGGTTGTGATTGCCAAAACGTGTAATCGAATGAACGATCCAGGTCTTCCAGTTTCCCCCTGCGCTCAAGAATTTCTACGGTTGATTTTACGAAGCCATTTTGAGTGTCCATGAATAAATTATAGTTCAGGTTTACCAGCGATGTATCGGATGAATCCGATACCTAAACCACGGGAAACCCGCTTAAGCGGGTTTGAATGCTGTAAACACCGATTTCAATCGGTGGAAAATGACTGCGCTGGAGCCAGGCCATCAGCCGGTAAAACCAGCGAACAACGCAACTCCAGCGCATAGATTGTGTGAGGCAAATGCGATCCTACGCTACGCCTTCTTCGGCGTCAGCAGCGACACCACCACCAGCGTAACGAAACTCAACGGGATCGAGACAATCCCCGGGTTGCTGAACGGGATCGGCGCGCTGGCGGCCGGCAGGCCGTAGAGCGTGTACAGTTCTGGCGAGAAGGCGATCAGCGCCAGCGAACTGACGATGCCGACGATGATGGAGGCCGCAATGCCGCGGGCCGTGGTGCGCTTCCAGAACAGCAGCATGATGATCGCCGGCAGGTTGGCCGAAGCTGCCACCGCAAACGCCAGCCCCACCAAAAACGACACGTTCACGCCCTTGAAGGCGATGCCCAGCAAAATGGCGATGCCGCCGATCACGAAGGCCGAGATTTTCCCGGCGTTGACCTTCTGGCGCTCATCCATCTTAACGTTGAGGAAGCGATCCATCAGGTCGTGCGCCACCGCGCCCGATGCGGCCACGATCAAGCCGCTGACCGTGCCAAGCACGGTGGCGAAGGCGATGGCCGAGATGATGGCAAACAGCAGTTCGCTGAACGAACGCGCCAGCAGCGGGGCGGCCATGTTGCTATCTGCCGGGTTGAGCGCACCCGTCACCATCGCGCCCAGGCCCATGAACAGGGTCAGGATATAGAAAAAGCCAATTGCCGCAATCGCCACGATGGTGGATTTGCGGGCGCTGGCCGGGCTGGGGACGGTGTAGTAGCGGATCAAAATATGCGGCAGGGCTGCCGTGCCGAAGAACAGCGCCAGCATCAGCGAGAAGAAATCCAGCTTTTCGAGCAGCGTGCCTTCGATTTTGAACTTCATGCCAGGGCGCAGGATGCGTGTGCCAACGGTTTCCTTGGGGTAATACACCGTCACTTTGTCGCCAGCGGCGCTGGTGAACTTGGCCGATTTCCACGTCTCGGCGGAGGTGTCGGCGGCGCTGAAGATGGCGAGGAAACCCGTGGGCGAGAGGCTGCCCGTTTCGTTATCCGCCTGGCCGTTGATTTTGGTCAGCCGTCCCACCGGGCGCAGTTTGTTCTCGTCAGAGGCCGGCGCGCCATTGATCAGGCTCTTGCCATCCTTCGTCGCCACTACTGATTGACTTTCTTTGAGGGTGATCGCCCCATCGTGTTCATCCACCAGCCACCAGTTTTGCACCCCTTTGTGACTGACCAGCGCAAACGACAGAGCGCCCGATTTCTGCTCATCGAGGATGTCGTAGCCCGCCTCGCTCACGGTCAGTTTTTCGCCGTCACGCGTGGCTTCCACGTGGCCGTAGGCGTAGGGCGTGACGTTGCCGCCCTGATCGCCCTTCGTCGAGAGGCCGCGGATCAACACCGCACCCACCAGCACCGACGAGAAGACGATCAGCAGCAGGCCCTTGAGGAACTGCACATAAGTGGTAGACGCCATGCCCGCCGTGGCGACGATGGTGATCACGATCACACCCACCATAATCACGCCCCAGGCGTGCGGGATGCCCAGCAGCGGCTCCACCAGCGTACCCGCCCCCACCATCTGCGGGATCAGGTAGCACACCGAGACGATCAGCGTGCTGATGGCGGCGGCCAGTTTGATGCCGCGCGAGTTGTATTTCGAGTCGACTGCATCGGTGAAGGTATATTTGCCCAGTTTTTTGAGCGGCTCAGCCACCACAAAGAGCGCCACGATCCAGCCCGCCAGGTAGCCGATGGAATACAGGAAGCCGTCATAGCCCACAGTGGCGATCAGCCCACAAATGCCGAGGAACGAAGCCGCCGAGAGATAATCCCCCGCGAAGGCGATGCCGTTCACCCCCCAGTGAATCTGCCCGCCGGCGGCATAATAACCGCTGGCCGATTTGGCCTTGTTGCCCAAATAAAACGACAGGCCGATGACGAACACGACGAAGATCAGAAAGACAACGATAGCCATCTCAGCCTCCCTTGCCTTCCAGCCGATGTTCTTCGCGGCTGCACAGGGCGGTGTAAACCAGCGCTTCGAGCAGCGCCACGATGATCAGCGCCATGCCGTACACGGTGGCGACGTTCAGGCCCATGAAGATGATCTGCTCCATGAGGGCCGGGCTGGTCAGGTTGATCACCACAAACCCGGCGTAAAACAAGGCGTAAAACAAAAACATCCAGATGCCTAAACGCATCTTGTAGGGGCCGGCGGGGTCTTTGCCGGCGGGTGTTGCTGGTTCATGCAGCATGGGGACTCTCCTTTGGTGAACAAGAATGGGGATTTGATTAATTATAAATGAGAACCCCCAATACCCCGAACGTGATGCGTGATGCGTGATGCGTGATGCGTGATGGAATTCATTCGCCCGCTGATATAATCCCAGCCGTTATGCTCCGCGCTCGTTACCGCCGCATTCTCTTCTTCTGGGCCAGGGTGCTGCTCAGCGTTGTGCTGTGGGAAATTATCTTCCCGCGCATCGGGCTGCGCGGCTGGTCGCAGCGCACGCGCACCGAACGCTTGCAGCGCTATGCCCGCCGTTATCGCGCCCTGGCGATCCAGTTGGGGGGCGTGTTGATCAAAGTTGGGCAGTTCCTTTCGGCCCGCGTGGATGTGCTGCCGCCCGAATTTACCAATGAACTGGCCGACCTGCAAGACGAAGTCCCCGCCGAAGATTTTGAAGGCATCCGCCGCCTGGCCGAGGCCGAACTGGGCGCGGCGCTCGGCGAAAAGTACGCCTCGTTTGAAGCGGCCCCGCTGGCCGCCGCCTCGCTGGGGCAGGCCTACCGGGCCACCTTGCCCGCTGAAGATGGCAGCCTGCAAAACGTGGTCGTCAAAGTGCAGCGGCCCAACATCGAAGCCATCATCAACACCGACCTGGCCGCCTTCGGACGCGTCAGCAAATGGGTGCAGTGGTACGGGCCGATCAAGCGCCGCATCAACCTGCCTGCCCTGCTTGAAGAGTTCAAGCGCGTGCTGTACCAGGAACTGGATTACCTGGCCGAAGGCCGCAACGCTGAAACCTTCGCCGCCAACTTCCGCAAGCAACCCGGCGTGCGCGTGCCCAAAGTGATCTGGACGCACACCACCCGCCGCGTACTCACGCTGGAAGATGTCAGCGCCATCAAAATCAGCGATTACGACGCTATCACCGCCGCCGGCATCAGCCGCAGCGCTGTGGCCGACCGCCTGATCCATGTCTACCTCAAGCAAATCTTCGAGGACGGCTTCTTCCACGCCGACCCGCACCCCGGCAACATCTTCATTTCGCCCACCGGTGAGGGCGGCTGGACGCTGACCTTCATAGATTTTGGCATGGTCGGCCATATTGCGCCCACCGTCCGCCAGGGGATGCGCGAACTGCTGATCGCCGTCGGCACGCAAGATGCCGCCCGCGTGGTGCGCGCCTACCAGATGCTCGATTTTTTACTGCCCGGCGCCGACCTGGAAAAGCTCGAACAGGCCAACCGCCTGATGTTCGAGCGCTTCTGGGGCAAAAGCATGAACGAGTTGCAGCAAATTGATCACCGCGAGATGCTGGATTTCGCCTACGAATTTCGCGACCTGCTCTACTCGCTGCCCTTCCAGGTTCCGCAAGACCTGATCTTCCTGGGCCGCTGCGTGGGCATCCTTTCGGGCATGGCCACCGGGCTGTACCCCAACTTCAACGTGTGGGATCAGTTGGCGCCCTACGCCCAAAAAATCGTCCTGCAAGAGGCCACCGGCGGCAATTTGCTCTCGTGGCTGACCGAAACCGGCGACTGGCTGCGCAAACTGGTGGCCCTGCCGGTGCGGGTGGACAGCCTGCTCGAACGGGCCGAAAACGGCCAGCTTGCGGTGCGCACCCCCGAATTGACCGAACAGGTGCGCCTGATGCGTCAGGTGGGCAAGCAAATTTCCGCCGCCGTCATTTTCACGGCCATGCTGTTCGGCGGCATCCAGCTTTATTTGGGGGATGCAACCACTTTCGCAGCAGTCTTATTGGCGGGAGCCGCCATATCACTGGGCTGGCTGATGACCCAAAAATAATCACCCTGTCACCCCATCACCCTCCCCCCTCCATGCCCGTGCTGCTCACCCTCGCCACCCTCGCCCTGCTGATCGGCTTACTCGTCACCTGGTGGCTGCACAACCAGTATCACCTGGATATTGCCGTCACCCCCGTTCCCCTGCTCCCGCGCGCCCCGTCACCGCCGCTCATCTCCGTCATCATCCCCGCCCGCAACGAACAACGCAATATCCGCCGCTGCGTGCAGGCTTTGCTGGCGCAGGATTACCCCAACTTTGAAGTGATAGTGGTGGACGACCGCTCAACCGACGCCACGCCGCAAATCCTGACCGAATTGGCGGAAGACCCGCGCCTGCGTCCCCTGCCTGGCGTAGACCTGCCTCCCGGCTGGGCTGGCAAGCCGCACGCCTTACACCAGGGCATCCAGGCCGCCCGCGGCGCATGGCTGTGCTTCGTAGACGCCGACACCTTCCTCGCCCCCACTTGCCTCAGCGCCACCCTGCACGCCGCCGAAGCGCACCACGCCGACCTGTTCACGCTGATGACACGCCAGGAACTGGGCAGCTTTTGGGAAAAGGCCATCCTGCCGTTGGTTTTCCTGGCGCTCTCGGTGGGCTTCTCGCCGCGCCGCGTCAACGACCCCGCCAGGCCCGATGCCGTGGCCAACGGGCAGTTCATCTTCATCCGGCGGGCTGCCTACGAGGCCGTGGGCGGCTACCCGGCCATCCGTGACCGCATCGTCGAGGATAAGGCGCTGGCCGAGTTGATCAAGCGCAGCGGGCGGCGGCTGGTGGTGGCCGATGGCAGTGCGCTCGTCTCCACCCGCATGTACACCTCGCTGCCCGAAATGTGGGAAGGCTGGACAAAGAATATCTACCTCGGCCTGCAAGACCGGGTGTGGCTGCTGTTGGTTGGGGCATTTACCGGGCTGCTGGGGGCATTGCTGCTGCCTTTATGGCTGGTCGGCGGGCTGGCATGGTGGCTGGCTGCGCCGGGCTGGGCGGCAGCGTTCGTTTTGCTCGAAGCCGTTGTGTTGTGGGGCTATCTGCTGTTCTGGCGGGTGCGCGCCTGCCGCGCTTTTGCCATTTCCCCTGTTTATGCGCTCACATTGCCCCTCGGAGCGCTGGTGTTCACCGCCATGATGTTCACCTCGGCGTTCCGCGTCCTTTCGGGGCGCGGCGTCACCTGGCGGGGGCGAACATACCCACGTTGAAAATAACGCGTGGCGCAAATCTCTGACTTGCGGTAACGGTAACGCACCTTATTGAAATGCCAGAAAAATCGTGCGGATACTCAGCAGAATAATTACCACCCCCACCATGAACATCAGCGGGCGGGTGGGGATGCGCTTGGTGGCGAAGGCGGCCAGCGGCGCGGCGATCACGCCGCCGATTAGCAACCCCACGATCACCTGCCAGTGGCTCAAACCAATCGTCAGAATGAACACCACCGACTGCGAAAACGACACGAAAAACTCCACCAGGTTGACCGAACCGATGGTCAGGCGCGGGTTATTGCCGCGCGCCATCAACGTGGATGTAACAATCGGCCCCCATCCGCCGCCGCCGATGGCATCGAAAAAGCCGCCGATCAGCCCCAGGGGGAAGAGGTGCGAAGTCACCCGGGTCTCAGCCGGAATGCGCATAGATTTGAAGATGATGATCACGCCCATCACCAACAGGTAGGCGGCAATCACTGGCTTGAGCGCATCGCCATTGACATTGGCCAGCAGATAGGCCCCCACCATGGCCCCGCCCATGCCGCCCAGGGCCAGCCGCCACACCAGGCCCTTGTCTATATTGCCCAACCGCCAATGCGACAGACCCGAAACTGCCGTGGTGAACACTTCCGCCACATGCACGCTGGCGCTGGCAACCGCCGGCGGAATGCCCAGCGTCAGCAAAAAGGTGGTCGAACTGACCCCGTATGCCATACCCAACGCGCCATCAATCATCTGTGCAATAAACCCAACGATGATGAACGGCCAAATCATGGTTTCCATAGTTTCGCCTTCTTTCGATCAGAGATAGCAGGCGCGATGACCCGCTGGCGAATTGTACTGGACTTGGGATAGGTTGTGTGACCCGGAAAAACCGCCGGTTACGCTACGCCGCCGGCAGCCAGACAATAAACAGCGCCCCCTGCCCCACCTGGCTCTCCACCCGAATTTTCCCCCCGTGCAACGCCACCAATGGATTGCTCGTGCCAGTCCGTGTCCTTGGGGGAAGGGAATTTTGACGGTTTCAAGCCGGGGCGATGCGCGGCATGGGCAGTGGCGTTTTCGCCATCTCGCCATACAAAAAGCGCAGCAGCAAGCCCATCTTGATTTCCTGCGCTGCGGGGTGATCCCACAGGTTGACGATTTCGCCGGGGTCGGACTGCAAATCGTATAGTTCGCCGTAGGGCCGGTTGTAGTGGATGGTGAGCTTGTATCGCTCGGTGATGAAGGTGCGCAGGTTCATCGTGGTGGGCTGGTGCTGGTTCTCGACGATGACGTGGTCGCGCCGCGTTTCCTGCTCGCCAAACCACACCGGCGTCTCGTCCAGGCCGGTCATGGCCCGCGGCACGGGCAGCCCGGCGGCAGCCAGGAACGTGGGAGCCAGGTCTACGGTGGATTGCAGCGACTCGGATACACGCCCCGCCGGCACGCGCCCCGGCTGGCTGATCACCAGCGGCACGCGCAGCAAATCTTCGTAGTGGTGGATGCACTTGGCCACCAGGCCGTGCTGGCCCCACAGGTCGCCGTGGTCGGTGGTGAAGCAGATCAGCGTGTTCTCGGCCAGGCCCAACGCTTCGAGCCTGTCCAAAATTTTGCCGATGTAGGTGTCGAGCATGGTCACCATGCCGTACATCATGGCGATGTGCTTGGCCTTCTCATCGCGCGTGCGCAAATGCGAATGCGCCCCGTGGATGGCGTGTCCGCCTGGCTCCTGGAAGGCGCTGAAATCGGGGTTTTGCTGCTGCGAGAAGGCGAAGTAGGGCGGCTTGTCGTCGAACTCGCCGGGGATGTGTTCTGGCACACTTACTTTGGCGGGGTCGTACATACTGGCGTAGGGTTCGGGGGCCATGTACTGCGGGTGCGGGTCGAAGAAGCTGGCCCACAAGAAGAAGTTCTCGCCGTTTTGGGCGTAGCCTTCCATCAAGGCGTTGGTGCGCTCGGTGATCCAGGCGTTGTAGTGCAGTTCTTCGGGGATGTCCCACGCCTGGCCGGGTTTGCTGCGTTGACGCTGCGAGACGGGGTAGCCTTCGGGTTCTGTGACCCAGGCCGGCGAAGGCAGGAAGTAATCGCGCCAGTTTGGGCAGCCCTTTTCTTGCAGCCACAGGGCGTAGTGCTGGCCCACATGCGCTTCGTCGGTGTGGTTGCGGGCCAGTTCGACATGGTCGAAGCCGTAAAATGGGCCGTGAAAGCCGCGCCAGAAGTCGAGGTCGTGTAGGGTGGGGTAGGCTTCGAGCGATGGGTATTCATCCGAGCCGATCAAAGGTTGAAAGTGCGCCTTGCCGACCAGCGCCGTGCGGTAGCCGTGCTGCTGGAAGGCCTCGCCCACGGTGGGCACATCTTCGAGCAGCTTGGTGCCGAGCGAATAGGCCCCGTGCTGGCTGGGGTACATACCGGTGATCCAACTGGCGCGGGTGGGCGTGCAGGTGGGGTTGACGGTGTAGGCGCGGTGGAAGGTGGTGCCGCCGGCCACCAGCCGGTCAAGGTTGGGCGTCTGCACTTCGGGGTTGCGGTAGCCCATGGCCGTCCAGTGGTGCTGGTCGGTGGTAATGAAGAGGATGTTCGTGCGGTTTTCGCTCATCTTATCGGCCCAGGCGGGCGCGTTCTTCATCGGCCACGCTTTCATCCAGCTTCTTGAACAGCGGGGCGGGCTGGTTGAGCTTTTGGCCGGGCGTAAGCTGGCTGGGCTGCCAGGTTCCAGTGGCCGTTGCCGGGTCGTAGCGCAGGACGGTGTGCTGGCCGAGGCTGTCGCTGACGCTTTCGGTGTACTGCCGCCCAAAGAGCATGGTTTCGTAGCCCAAAATGTGGTGCAGTTTCTCACAGGTGAAGGGCAGCACCGGGGCGAAGAGTATCTTCAGGCTGTCAATGCAGCGCAGGGCGGTGTAGATGCTGGTGGCGGCGGCGGCTTTGTCCGTCTTGATCTCGAACCAGGGGCCGGTGGCATCGAGGTATTTGTTGACTTCGGTAGACAGGCGCACGGCTTCGGCCAGGGCGGCGCGCAGTTTGACGGCCTCGTAGAGCTGGCCCACGCTCTCAAAGCCAGCCTCTATCGTGGCGAGAATCGCTTGATCGACCGGGCGCAGTTCGCCGGGCGTGGGCACGTGGCCTTCCCAGTGTTTGTAGGCAAACGAGAGTACGCGGTTGGCCAGGTTGCCCCAGGTGGCGACCAGTTCGTTGTTGTTGCGGGCCACGAACTCGTTCCAATCCCAGTCGGTGTCGCGCAGTTCGGGCATGTTGGCGGTCAGGTAATAACGCAGGGCATCAGGGTCGTAGCGGCTGAGAAAATCCAGCCCCCACACGGCCCAATTGCGCGAACCAGAGATTTTCTGGCCCTCCAGGTTCATGAACTGGTTGGCTGGCACATCGTAGGGCAGGTTGAGCGGTTGATTTTCTTCCTCGGCGAAAATTTTGGCAAACTCTGCCCCCGCCCCTTTGAGTTGAGCGGGCCACTGGGCGGCGTGGAAGAAGATGTTATCTTTGCCGATGAAGTAGAGCGCTTTGGCACCTGCCTCCGTCCACCAGGCGTGCCAATCTTCGGGCTGGCCGAGCAGGGCATTGGCCTCGATGGTGGCCGAAAGATAGCCGATGACCGCCTCGAACCAGACGTAGATGCGCTTGGTATCCCAGCCTTCGACCGGCACCGGGATGCCCCAATCGAGGTCGCGTGTGATCGGGCGCGGCTTCAACCCTTCGGCCTCGATCTTGCGCAGCGACTCGCCAATCACGGTCTCGCGCCAGTAGTGCTGGCGTTGGCGCAAAAAATCGGCCACGTCGGGTTCGAGTTTGGAGAGGTCGAGGAAGAAGTGTTCGGTGTCGCGCAGTTCAGGCGTCGAGCCGTCTATCTTCGAGCGCGGGTGGAGCAGTTTTTCGGGTTCGAGTACGCTGCCGCACTTGTCGCATTGATCCGAACGAGCGCCCTCGAAGCCGCACAGGTAGCAGGTGCCTTCCACATAGCGGTCAGGCAGGAATTTGTCCGCCGCCGGCGAGTACCATTGCGGGCGGGTTTCGGTGTAGAGAAAGCCATTTTCTTTGAGCGCCAAAAAGATGGTTTGTGACACTTTGAAGTGGTTCTCGGTGTGGGTGGTGGTGAACAGGTCATACGAGATGCCGGCCTGTTGAAACAAATCGAGAAATTCGTTGTGGAAGCGCTGGTAAACTTCTTCCACGGGTTTGCCTTCGGCATCGGCGCGCAGCGTGACGGGCGTGCCGTGCGAATCGGTGCCAGAGACCATCAGCACGCGGTCGCCTTTCAGGCGGTGGTAGCGGGCGCTGATGTCACCGGGCAGGTGCGAGCCGGTGATATTGCCCACGTGAATGGGGGCATTGGCGTAAGGCCAGGCAATGGCAATTAGAATGGTGTCGGACATGGGGAACCTCCGGGGGAGCAGGGAGCGGGTGGCAAGGGGCAGATGTGTGGGGCGTGAAACGTGATACGTGACACTTCAACACCTGACACATTTTACACAACAAAAAAGGCTGCCCGCGTCTGGACAGCCTTTGAAATTCGAGGGGAGAGGCTGTTAGCGCTCTCCACCCGCGGCTGCCTGGACGCGGCCTTGCATGGCCATGCGCATGGACATCAGGACAACCGAAGAGCAGGTGGTGTGAGCGATCATGGCGTCGAGTGTAAGCGTTGGGGGGGGATTTGTCAAGCGGGCGCTACGAAAAAATCCATTACGATAGGGCGGTGATCGGAGCCAGTCGCCGGGCCGAGGGAACGCTGCTGTACCAGCACGCCTGGCGAAACGAGGATATGGTCAATCGGAATACGCATCAGCGGCGACTCTACCGGCCACGAGGGCTGGATGCCGCGCCCCAGGCGGCTGTCACGCAATTTGCCGCGCTGAAGCAATGGAGCGAAGAAAGGCGACCAGGAGGTAATGTTCAGGTCGCCGGCCAAAATCACCGCGCCCGGCTGGCTGGCGGCAAACTCAGCCAGCGCGACGAGTTGGGCATTACGAGCAGCGGTTTCGCGAGGGGTTTTCGGCGGGGCAGGGTGGGTGACGATCAGGGTGAGCGCCTGGCCCTCCAGGGTGAAACGCCCCACGATGCTGGGCACGCCCGTTGGCCCAAAACGTTGGATTTCCAGCGCGTCGGGCGTGATACGGCTGAACAGGGCAATGTCGTAGTTTTCTGCGCCCCAAAATTCGTGGATGAAGTGGGGATACGTTTCTTGCAGCGGGGTGAGGGCTTCAATCCAATGCTCGCCTGTTTCAACCAGGGCGATAAAATCGGGCTGGGCCTGCGCGATGGCGGCCATTATTTTATGGTAGTGCTGGTTTTCTTGCAGCACATTTGCCAGGAACAGACGGTATGTTTTCTCGGTTACGGCCCGTGGGCGCGGCCAATAAAAAGGCCAGAGCAACCACAGGTTGACAGCTCCAAAAAGGCTGAAAACGCCAGCCAGAAAAAACTGATCCAACACCAGCAGTGCGGCAATGCAGGTCGCCAGCAGCACGGCATATTGGATACGAAAATGGCTCAACAGGTCGAAGCGCCACCACCAACGGCCTAAAAAGCCAAAAACGGTTGCCAGGCTGACGCCAGCCGCAATCCATGTGAATAAAAGTGTCAGGAGTAACATGACCCCATTTTACCTAAAAAGATATGGGAGCGTTTCATTATCTTTTGGTTGCGGCGGAAAGCCGCGTTATGCTACAATGACCTCAGCCTGTTTGCGATGGAGTGTGGGATGGCCAAAAATTTCTTGATCGTCGAAGATGAAATCATCACCGCCAAAGACATCGAACGAATGCTGAGAAAACTGGGGGATTGCCAGGCCAGCATCGCTTTCTCGGCCGACGAAGCCTACGCCCACATCGAGAATGGCAAGCCCAATCTCGTGCTGATGGACATCAAGCTGCGCGGCGGTCAGGATGGCGTGGATGCCGCCGACGTGATCCGCCGACGCTGGGACGTGCCAGTGGTCTACATCACCGCCCATTCCGACGCCGAAACGTTCCTGCGCGCCAAAAATGCTCACCCCTATGGCTACCTGCTCAAGCCGATCCAGTTGAGCGATCTCTACATCACCATCGAAATGGCGCTCTCTCAACATGAGACGGAGCAAAAGCTGCGCCACAGCGAACAGCGCATCCACCAGCTTTATTTGGCCGAGCGTGAGCAGCGCGAACTGGCCGAAACACTGGTGGCAACCAGCCAGGCCCTGGCAGAAACACCCGATGTGAACACCGTCTTGGATCGCATTTTGCAGTTGGTGGGGCGGGTGGTGGAAAATGATGTCTGCAATATCGTCCTGCTGGATGCCGATGGCGCACACACGGTGCGCTCGCACGGCTACAATGCCTTCGATGCCGGGTCGTTCATCGAGACGTATGTTTTTCCGCTCAGCGGCCTGCCCATTCGCCAGCAGATCATCGCCACGGGCGAGCCGGTGGTGGTTTCGGATGTGCGCTCTGACCCCGGCTGGCAGCTATCCGCCGGTGCGGCCTGGCTGCGTTCGTACGTGGCCGCGCCCATCCGCCTGCAAACCGAGGTGATCGGCTTGATCAACGTAGGCAGCTCGTTTCCGGGCTTTTATCAGCCCATTCACGCCAAACGGCTGCAAGCCTTCGGGCATCAGGCGGCCCTGGCGTTTCAGAACGCCCGCCTTTTTGAGCAAACACGCGCCAGCGCGGGCCATCTGCAAGTCCTTTCGCGGCGCTTGCTCGAAGTGCAGGAGACAGAACGCCGCCACATTGCCCGCGAATTACACGATGAAGTGGGCCAGGCGCTCACCGCCGCCAGGCTGCGCTTACAGGCGCTCCAAAATATGCCGGAGGCCGCCGCGCTTGGTCAACACATCGGGGAAACGGATGGAATCATCCAACTGGCCCTTCAGCAGATACGCTCCATCTCACGGGATTTGCATCCCGCCATTCTCGATGACCTGGGCCTGCTGCCAGCTTTGCGCTGGTTCATTGACCGCGAAGCGCAATGGGGCGGCTTCAAGGCCCAGGTGATAGCCGATAACCTGCCTGAACGCCTGCCCTCGCAAGTCGAACTGGTGTGTTTTCGCGTGGTGCAAGAGGCGCTCACCAACGTCTCGCGGCACGCCAAGGCCCAGGAAGTGAAGGTGGAACTCTGGCAGCGCGGCAAAGAATTGCACCTGATTGTCTGCGATGATGGCATTGGGTTTGACCCCGATGCCGTGTTTGCCGCCTCGATGAAAACCGACAGCCTCGGCCTGCTGGGTATGCAAGAACGCGTGATGCTGGCCGGGGGCAGCCTCGAGATCAACGCTGCTGCCGGGTGCGGCTGCGAAATCCACGTTCGGCTGCCACTCCCAGACTTCCGAAGTCTTTAAGACTTCGGAAGTCTACGAAAAGAGCGTATCATGTCCCCCATCCGTTTGATGCTGGTAGATGATCACAACCTGGTGCGGGCAGGATTCCGCTCACTGCTCAAGAACATCCCCGATTTTGAGATTGTGGCCGAGGCCGAGGATGGCGGCAGCGCCCTGCGCCTGATCGCCACGGCGCAGCCCAACATCATCTTGATGGACATTGCCCTGCCCGACACCACCGGCCTGGAGATTACCGCCCAGGTGAAACAGCAATGGCCACAGATCAAGGTTGTGTTGCTTTCGATGTATGACAATGAAGAATATGTGTTGAAAGCGATGCAGATCGGCGCATCAGGCTACATTCTCAAAGACGCCGGGCCAGGAGAATTGGAATTTGCCATTCGCGCCGTGTGGCGCGGCGAAGCTTACCTGGCCCCGGCCATCTCGCGCCGCGTGATTGAAACCTATCACCAACGCGTCGAAGCCCCCGAAAAGAAGCACCTCCCGCCCACCGGCGAACTGCGCCAGGCATCTTTCCAACTCACTCCGCGCCAAAGCGAAGTGCTGCGCTACATCGCCGAGGGCTACACCACCAAAGAAATTGCCCGGCAGCTTGGCCTGAGCGCCAAAACGGTGGATGCCCACCGCACCCAATTGATGCGCGAGCTAGACATTCACGATATTGCTGGTCTGGTGCGCTACGCGATACGAGCGGGGCTGGTGAAAGCGGAGTGACGCAGATTTCCGAAGTTTTTGAAACTTCGGAAATCTGTGGCCTGACAAAACTGCAAGCGGGGGATTAAGGTGTTTACCCTGGTCAATGGGAATATACCGGATTGTTTGCCCTCCACGCCCGATAGATAATGGGGCTATTGGCTGGCATGGATTGGCAGCTTGCAGGAGTTTGTCATGCGATCATCAGACGAGCCACAAAATCAGCACACATCGGCTGGATCAGCGGCGGGCCAGTTGCACCTGGTCACATTCCGCCTGGAACAACAGGTCTATGCGCTGCCCATCGAACCGATCCAGCAGATCATCGAAATGGTGACGATCACCCCCGTTCCGCAGGTCAATCACTCGGTGGAGGGGGTGATCAATTTTCGCG
>CAZSFD010000002.1:0-151039 GCA_964606085.1 uncultured Anaerolineaceae bacterium | reverse complement strand
GCCTGATGGGTGTCTCATGTTCCGTTGGATTCAGATTGCGATTACCACCTTGACGCCTTCGCGGCGCGCTGCCAGGGCAAAGCCTTCGGCAGTGCGTTCAAGTGGGAAGCGGTGGGTGACGAGCGAGCGCACATCCACGCGGCCCTGCTGGACGAGGCGGATGGCGGTGGGGTAGGTGTTCTTCATGCGCCGCACGACCTTGATCGTCAAGCCCTTGCGGCGAGCGATTGAGGCGGTGAAGCGGGTTTCATCTTCGCTGGGGATGCCGATGAGCATGACGGTGCCGCCCGGCTTCGCCACGCGCATGGCCGTTTCGACCGCTTCGGGCGTGCCAGCGGCCTCGAAGACCACATCTACGCCGCGCCCACGGGTGGCAGAGTGGATGGCGTCGTTTTCGCTTTTGCCATCGGCAAGAAATACATCCGTTGCGCCATACGATTGGGCAAATTCGAGGCGATTGGGCAGGCGGTCGGTGGCGAAGATAGTCGTGGCACCGGCGAGGCGGGCGGTTTGCAGCGTGAGCAGACCAATCGGCCCGCTGCCCAGCACGGCGGCGCTGGCCCCGGGGCGGATATGCACCAGGTTGACGGCGTGGATGGCCACGCCGAGTGGTTCGAGCATGGCGCCATCGGCATCGCTGATCTCATCGGGGATGGGGAAAAGGAAGCGTTTCGGCCAGGTCATGTATTCGCGCAGTGCGCCATCATGGGTGGCGTGACCGGCGAAAACCAGCGAGGTGCAGAAGTTGGGGTTGCCTTCCTCGCAAAATTCGCAATGCCCGCAGGTGATCGAGGGGTCTACCGCCACCCGCACGCCTTCGGCAGTGACGCCGGCAAATTCGTGGCCGAGGACGAGCGGCTGGCTGAGGGCATCGTTGCCGATGCCGGCCTCGGAAAACCAGTGCAGGTCTGAGCCGCATACGCCAACGGCGGTGACTTTGATCAGCGCCTCATGCGCTTGCGGGGTTGGGATGGGTTCGTTGTGCAGGCGCAGGTCGCCCTGGCCGTGGAGACGAATCGTTTGCATGTTTTTTCCTTGAAGAGTCAGTTGACCCAGCCTTGAAACCGCTTTTCCAAGGCGTTTAATTCGCTTTCGAGCAGCGCATCGCAGTCAATACGTGGGTTTGTGGCGACTTGTGTCCAGATGCGGCTGATGGCGGCATGATAAAAGCCTTCGAGCAGACCGCATAATTTGATGTTGGGGAAGGCGCGCCCTTTTTGCGCGAAGGTGGCAAAGCCCTGCAAAATGGGGTCGGTGGCGAAGGGGGGTGTCTCGAGGGCGTCTTTGCGGGCTGGCAGGTGGTTGACAATCAGTGGGTAGGCAAGCTGGGCATCGTAGCCTAACAAAAATTCTACCAGCCTGATGGCTTCCTGCTCGTAACGGGTGTAATTCCAGATCGCCAGGCTGGAACCGCCGTTCACGCCAGGGCCAGGCGGCAGGGCCAGGCCAAGCCGTGAGCGCAAGGGGTGGTTGGGATCGGCCAGGAGCGCCGCGACCGGCCACATGCCCCCATAAAGCACGGCGGCCTGGCGGTTGATAAAGAGATCATTGACATCATTGGCAATTTGCAGCACGCCGTTGACCTGGGGAAGATAGGGCGCCAGGCCGAAGTAGGCTTTTAACCCACGGATGCAGGCCGGTTCGCTGAAGAGCGCCTTCCGGCCATCTGGCGAGACAAACTCTCCCCCGGCCCCCCACACCCAGCTACACGATGCCTGCCCGGCCATGTTCTGATTGCCCAGCGAAATCGCCAGCGGGATGGCTTTGCCGACCGATTTCAGCTTGCGCAGGGTTTCATCGGTGGCTTCAAAGCTGGTAAAGGCTCGCTGTTCATCAATGCCAGCTTCTTCGAGCATATCGCGCCAATATAGCAACCCGCGCGGGTCTACCAGCCAGGGCAAAGTCCACACATTGCCATCCAACAGCCGATTGCTTTGCTCCCAGGCGGCAGCGGTGAAGGCGGCTTCGCCCCCCAGCGCCTCGATTTCCGCACGGCTGAATGGCCTGAGGGCATTCATGGCTTGCAGGTCGTTGGTCACAGGCGCGCCCAATTGCGAAACATCAGCGCCGCGGCTGTAAATGGCCATGCGGGTATATTCGTGTTTGTAATCGGCCCAGGGAATGGCCAGCACCTGAAAGCGCGCCGCAGCGGGCAGAGATGCATTGAGCGGCTCAATGAATTCTTGTGTCTTTTGGGCAACCCACTCTGCGCCACAGATCGAAAATTGCATGGATCGGCTCTTCTTTCAGGCTATTCACTCATCATGTTGTTATAACGGCGGGCGATTGGGGCAAGGGTCTGTTGAATGACGGTATCCAGGTTGATGTTGGGTTCGCTATAAGATGCGATTCCAGATGCGCATTAAGCCATTGGAAAACTGGTCTTCAAGCAGGCCCGCCAGTTTCGCTACCGGGAAGGGGCGTCCATGCTGCATGGCCTTCAAAAAGCCTGCCTGGAATGGATCGGATGGGCTGAACTGGCTGAGCAGGATATCCTGCCGGGCTGGAAGCAGGCCCATTCTTTGCGGATATTGGCTTTGAAACTCAGCGCTGGTGAGGAACTGCACCAGCCGCACGGCTTGATCTTCCTGGCGGGTATGTTTCCAAATCACCAGGCTGGAGCCGCCAACCAGAGAGACACCTAGCGTTGGGGTGGTGTGAACCAGTTGCCGTTTTTCGGGGGGTAAGTTGGCGAGGACTTTTTGAGCTGCTCCCAGGTTGCCCAGTGTAATTGCTGTCTGGCCAAGTTCGAAATCGCGCGCGCTGACGCTGAAATCTGTGGTTGTGCTGCCGGGCGATAAGAAGCGCGCCAAACGGAAAAAAGCCTTCATGCCAGCCAATGCGGCTGGTTCTAAAAAGCAGGCGGTTTTATGGTCGGACGAAAGCAGAGAACCGCCGCAGGCCCAAATCCAACTCATGGCGGTATGAATACTGATGAATTTATCCAGGTTGATATAGGGTAAAAAGAGCGGCTTTTCAATGCCGCTGGCGACCAGCTTGCGGAGCGTTTCTTCCAGGTTTTCGATGCTGGTAAAAGCGGTAGAGGCATCTACACCAGCCTGCTCCAGCATGTCGGCGCGATACAAAATGACGTAAGGGTCGGCAAACAACGGCACAGACCACAGGCATCCATCGGCATACCGTAATGAATTTTGCCAGGCAACTGGAGCAAAAGCAGCCTGACCTCCCAATCGCTCCAGTTCCCTGGCCGAAAATGGGCGCAAGGCGTTCATGGCTACCAGGTCGTTGACCAGGGGCGCACCCACTTGCGAGGCATCGGGACCTTTGCTGTAGATACCGATGGCGGTGATTTCTTGTTTAACGTCGTCCCAGGGAATATCCACCACATCCAGGGACATTGAAGATATGGCATCTCGCGCGACCTGGTTTAACCACTGAGAAACTTCAGCGCCATGTCCGCATGTGGTGTATTCTACTTTAACCGCCATACTCGATACTCCTGGAAGCTGAATGCTGATTGTTGCCGCGAAAACGCAACAATCAGCATTCAGCATTTAACAATCGAAAATCAGCGCTTACTTATGGTAATACACGCCCCAACCCAGATATTTGGTGAATGCCTCGTAGATGGCATCGGCACACAGGGTCAGGTTCATGGCGGTGTGATGCTCGAAACCGTTTTCGCAAATGTGGGCGAGCAGCTTCTGCAAATTGGCGATCTTGACCACCCCGAAGCCGCCGAAGGTCTTGAGCGGATCGTTGGTCAGTTCGCCCTCACCGACATAGGCCATAATCTTACCATTGAAATCATCGGTGGATACGCGGCAGTAAGTGAACGGCTTGGCCTGCACACGCCCGACCACCGTGCCGAAGGTATTTTCTTTGCCCACGGTGCCGGCGATGATGGCCTGGTAATCCATCACGGGGATGTCCTCCGCAACGATGCTCTCTTCCATGAAAATATCTTTGGGCAGGTTGGAGCAGTGGAAGACCACGCCTTTATCGGGATCGTCGCCATAGTTATTATTCCAATCTACCAGGGCGGAGGGCTTGTTGGCGGCCAGTACCATCGCATACATACCGACCAGACCGGGGATGTCCACCTCGCAGGCGGAAGGCATGAGCGTGTTGCTCATCATAGACATCAGCGTACAGGGGACGACGCCGTAAAATTCTTCCATGGCCGTCCAGCATTGCAGGGCGCTGGCGACGAGTTTGTTTTCGGCCATCCAGCCTTCGATCACCACACCCAGTTTGGCCATCTTGACCAGCGGGCCAGCCGGGACGCCCTCGGTGGGGACGTAGGCTTTGATCTCGGCCATCTTGGCAACTACGGCGGCGTCATCATCTTTGAGCTTGCCAGCGCGGCCAAAAATTTCGGAGAGATCAACCGTCTCGACCGAAATGCCCGATTGTTCGAGCAGCTTTTCGCTGTAGCGCACGGTTTTGAAGGCCGCCGGCCGGGCGCCAATGGCCCCAAACCGGGCGCTGCGCAGGCCCTTGACCACCCGGCATACCGCGGCGAACTTCTGCAAATCGGCGCGGAAAGCAGGGCCTTCGGGGTCCATGGTATGCAGGCTGGTGATGGAGTATTTGATGCCATATTGCTTGAGGTTGTTGCAGATCGACATCTTGCCGCAGAACGAGTCGCGGCGGTTGGCGGCGGTCATGTGGGCGGCGTCGTCGGGGAAGGCGTGGATGAGGACGGGGACGTTCAGGCCGGCCCAGCGCAGGGCGTTGGCCATGGTGGTTTCCTCGCCGAAGTTGGGCAGCGTGATCAGCACGCCGTCAATTTCGTCGCGGTGCGCTTTGAACAGGTCGGCGCATTTGGTGGCATCTTCATTGCTGAAGACAGCGCCAAATTTGGTGTCTTCGGGCGTCAGGCAGACGGCATTGATGCCTTCTTCTGCCAGCACCTTCAGGATGGTCTTGCGTCCTTCGTCGCACAGGTGAGCGGGGAAAAAACCGCGGTTGCCGACGATGACGCCAAGCGTGGTGGGTTTAGGTTGGTAAGACATGGGGACCTCCGAGGAAATTGTGGAATTCTGATTTTGGATTGTAGATTGGAAAAACGTGAGGCGTGCTACGTGAGATACGATTTTCACGTTTCACGCATCACGCATCACTGTACTTTCGCGCACGATCAATTCGGGCATCAAGATTAGCGATAATGGATCGGGAGGAATGATGCCATCATGGAGCGCTTCGATGCGGTTGACGAGCGAGAGAACCGCCTGCGCGCCGAGTTCGCGCTGATCCTGGCGGATGGTGGTCAGCGGTGGCCAGAAGTAGGCGCTTTCGGCCAGGTCGTCGAAGCCGACCACGGCCAGGTCTTGCGGCACGCGTTTACCGCAGCGACAGGCCACTTGAAGGACACTGAGGGCCATCTGGTCGTTGGCGACGAAGACGGCATCCATTGTGGGGTATTGTTCGAGCAGTTGGCGGAAGGCGGCCTCACCGGAGGCGGAAGACCAGCTGCCCTCGACCGTGTGGGATTCGGCCACCGGCAGCCCGGCCTGGCGCAGCACATCTTCCCAGGCCTGGCGGCGCTGACGGGATTCCCACCAATCCAGCGGCCCGGAAATGTGGCCGATGCGGCGGCGGCCGATCTCGATCAGGTGTTGGACGGCCAGCCGCCCGCCAGCGTCGTTGTCGAAGGCGGCGATGGATAAGTTGGGGTGGCTTGCCATCGAAAGGAAGGTGATCGGCACGGTCACCCGTGGGGCGATCTCTTCGACCCAGCAGCGGTTATCGCCCACTTCAGGCACGGCCCACAAAATGCCATCCACCTGGCGGGCCAGCAGTGAATCGATCAGCGGTTGGGTGTTGTTGGCGTTGAAGCCGGAGAGTTCCTTGAGCAGCAGGGCGTAGCCCAGTTCTTCGGCCTGGCTGGTGATGCCGCTGAGGGCGCGCCCTGGCCCACCGATGTATTTCAGGCCGGCGGCGATCACGCCGAGCATATAACTGCGCTGCTGAATCAAGCTGCGGGCCAACTCACTGGGACGGTAGCCGAGGGCCTCGATGACCTGCAAGACGCGTTTGCGCGTGGCGGCGGCTACATCGGGGCGCTCGTTGACGACGCGCGAGACGGTTTGCGTGGAAACGCCAGCAGCTTTGGCGACGTGTTTGATGTTGACGCGAGGGGGCATGGGGGTGGGGGGGAGGGAGCGGGTGGCAGGGGAGCGGGGGAGTAAGGGGGCAGGGCAAAAGTCGAAGGGCTTGTCCTGAGCGAAGTCGTAGAAAGTGTTATCGTTCCCGTTATCGTTATCATCTTATCAAGAAAAAAATGGCTTGTCAAATGAGAGTTGAAGGCGAAGGGCAAAATGAATTTTGCCTTACAAACTACAAAAAAGCTCCCGGCCACATGTGCGCGACCGGGAGCTTGCTAACAGGCAGTGTGCGATGGGCATCATCACTGACTTGCTACTTGCCACCTGCTACTTGCCACTTGCTATGTGACCCGCGCCTTCATCCACGGGTTGCTGTTGTGGAAATCGGCCACGGCGTTGCCGGGGTGGACGAGGGCATCCAGGGCGGCCTGATCATCTGCGGAAAGCGACCTCTCCAAAAGGGGCAGGGCATCCTCCAGGTGGCTGAGGGTGCGCGGGCCGATGATGGGGGCGGTGACGCCCGGTTGATCTTTCGCCCACAGCAGGGCCAACTGACTGCTGGTGAGGCCGCGTTCTTTGGCGAGGCCGCCCAGTTTCAGCGCCACTTCGAGGGCGGCCTGGGTGATGCGGTCGGTGAAGAAGGCGCCGCTGCGGGTGGCGCGTGAGCCTTCGGGGAAGTTTTCGCGGGTGGCGTAGCGGCCCGCCAGAATGCCGCCCGCCAGCGGCGACCAGGGCAGCACCGCCAGGCCGTATTTCTGGCACAGCGGGATCAGTTCGTTTTCGATGCGCCGATCCAACAAATTGTAGGGCGGCTGCTCGCTGACAAAGCGTACCAGGTTGTGTTTCTCACTGATCGCCAGTGCTTCCATCACCATCCAGGCCGGGAAGGTGGAACTGCCCATGTAGCGCACTTTGCCCGCTTTCACCAGATCATCGTACGCGCGCAGGCTTTCATCTTGCGGGATGGTGAGCGACGGGCGGTGCTGCTGGTACAGGTCAATATGATCGGTTTGCAGGCGGCGCAGCGAATCTTCGCAGGCTTTGACGATGTGATAGCGCGATGAGCCGGCATCGTTTGGCCCTTCGCCCACGCGGCTGAAGACCTTGCTGGCGAGAAAAACCTGGTCGCGCAGGCCGTTTTCCTGGAGGAACTTGCCGACGATCTTTTCGCTTTCGCCGCTGTTGTAGGAATTGGCGGTGTCGAAGAAGTTGATGCCCGCTTCGATGGCGCGGCGCATGATGGTGAATGAATCTGCCTCGGTGGTGGGGCCGCCGAAGTTCATCGCCCCCAGGCAGAGCGGGCTGACCATGACGCCGGTGCGTCCGAGACTGCGCATTTCCATGAGTGACTCCTTTTTTGTGTACGGGTGGGCAAATGGTTTGGTGAGTGGGATTATAGTACAATCGCACCAACCCACTGCGTTATTTTAGAGAGAACCCTATGCCTGCCATCACCCTTGAAGATGCCTATAACGAGTTTGACCCCTGCCAACCGATCACCCGCGGCCAGATTGAGACCCAATTCGTGGAACGCCCGCAAGCGCCTACCCTGTATCAAAAAATCGGCAGCCGCTACAGTATTCCCGCGCAAATTGGCAATTATGGCTTGGCCTTGCTGCGCGTCGGCCAGAAAGAGCGCGCTCGCCCGTATTTATTGCAGGCTGCCGATGTATTCGAGCAAATGGGCCTGGATGACTATGCCGCCCGTCATCGAAAATATGCCGCGTGAAAGCCCTGTCAACGGATTATGGAGCGGATTGAACGGATATGCCCTGTGACGCTTGAAAGCTATCTCACCCTTTCCCCCGGCTTCGACTACGCTCGGCCCACCTGCCAAACACTTTCACCCTCTCTCCCCATCACCCCGTCACCCTCTTACCCTCTCACCCCTCCGCCATGGAAATCAACCTAACCACCCCCGCCCTGCTCTTTCCTGCCATCTCCCTGCTCCTGCTGGCCTACACCAACCGTTTCCTCACGCTGGCCACCCTGATCCGCGATTTGCACGCCAAGTATAAACAATCTCCCGATGACATTTTGTACTGGCAGATCAAAAGCCTGCGCCACCGCGTTATCCTCATCCGCAACATGCAGGCCTTTGGCGTGGCCAGCCTGTTCTTCTGTGTGATCTGTATGCTGGTGTTGTTCTTGGGGTGGGGGATGGCCGGCAACGTGCTGTTCGTGATCAGCCTGGTGTTGATGTCGCTCTCGCTGGCGGTGTCGTTCCGCGAGGTGCAAATCTCGGTGGACGCGTTGAACATGCGGCTGAGCGACATGGAGAAGCTGGAAAACGTCGAAACGTCGAAACGTTGAAAAATTGCTGGAGGAAGAAAATGCTTTCATACCATGCCATTCAATGGGTATCGCCCCCTGGCGGCGCGCCGCTCGTGCGCATGATCGATCAACGCCTGATCCCGCAGGCGGTGGAATATCTCGATTACACCGATTACCGCGCCCTGGCCGCCGCCATTCGCGAGATGGTCATTCGCGGCGCGCCCGCCATCGGCCTGGCGGCGGGCTACGGCATGGCGCTGGCGGCTGCCTACGGGCCGAAAGACCTGCCCGCCCTGCGCCTGACCCTCCACCACGCCGCCGACACGCTCAAGGCCGCCCGGCCCACCGCCGTCAACCTCGCCTGGGCGGTGGATCGCCAATTGGCGCGCCTGGCCGACCCGGCGCTCGAAACTGCCGATGCTGTGCGCCAGGCTGTTCTGCAAGAAGCGCAGGCCATTGACGCCGAAAATATGCAGATGGATTTGGATATGGCGAAGCACGCCTTCCCGCTCATCCCCGAAGGCGCCAACATCTACCACCACTGCAACACCGGCCCGCTGGCCACCGGCGGCTACGGCTCGGCGCTGGGCGTGATCCGCTACGCCCACGAGCAGGGCAAGCGCATCCACGTCTTTGTGGATGAGACCCGCCCGCGGCTGCAAGGCGCACGCCTGACGGCCTGGGAATTGCAGCAAATGGGCGTGCCGTTCACCGTGGTGCCTGATGGCGCATCCGGCCACTTCATGCGTACCGCTAAAATTGACCTGTGCGTGGTGGGCTGCGACCGCGTGGCCGCCAATGGCGACACTGCCAACAAGATCGGCACCTACAACCTGGCGCTGGCCGCCAACGCCCACGGCGTGCCGTTTTACATCGCCGGTCCCACCTCCACCGTTGACCTGGCCACCCCCAGCGGCGACGCCATCCCAATCGAGGAGCGCCCCGCCGACGAAATGACCCATCTCGCTGGCGTGCGCGTTACGCCCGCAGGGGCCGCCGTCGCCAACCCCGCCTTCGATGTTACGCCCGCCGCCTGCATCACCGGCATCATCACCGAAAAAGGGGTGGCCTATCCGCCATTCACCGAAAGTCTGGCAGCGTTTGTACGGCAAAATTAATTTTGCCATACGTGGATTATGCTCACCCTGCGCGATTTCTTCCCCTTGCCCGAAGCCACCGCACTCCTCAACGAGATGCTGGCCTGCGAAACCGGCCTGACCGTCATCGCCGGGCTGGAAACGCGCCCCGGCGATTACTTCCTGCCCAGCGGGCGGGCGGCCATCTTTCAGACCTTGTTCGAGCAGTTATTGTCGCGTGGCAAAATCGGACGCTGTACGATCATCGCTGCTGATAAAGCCACCGTGCGCATCCCGCGCAAGATGTCGCGCTACGTCACCTTTGCCGGCGTGGAAGCGCCGTTGACCTACGAGAGCCGCGTGCGCGAGGCCATTTTGCAGCGCGTGCAACTGCTGGTGATTGACCGCCTGGATGCCAACAGCGTCCCGTGGGCCCTGGAAGCCGCCCGCAACGGGCTGCACGTGATCTCGCAGATGGACACGCTGCTGGTGGGTGGGGGCGTGGTGCAAGCGCTGGTTGACCTGGGCGCAGACAACGGACGGCTGGCCGGGCTGCGTTGGGTGGTCAGTGTGCAGCGCATGGCCGCCTTGTGCGCTAACTGCAAGCGGCCCGAAGGGGCGTATTACCGTTCCGATGGCTGCGAAAACTGCCGCGGCACAGGGCGCGCCGGCGACGTGGGCCTGGTGGATATTTTCCGCGCCGACGCCTCGCCTGCCAGCCTGTCCACGCAGCCCAGCCAACTGCCCTTGAAACAATGCCTGGATGAATTGGCCCGCCGCGGGCGCATCCACCACGACGATGTGATCACCTTCGAGCAGGATCAACTGCGCCGCACCTGGGCGCTGCTGGCCGAACGCGAACGCGCCCTCGGCCAGGTTTCCACGCTCGAACAGGTGAAACGCGCCGAACTCGAAGCCGCCAACCGCGTGCTGCGTCACCGCACCGATGCGCTCTTCTCGCTCGAACAGTTCAGCCAGGCGGTGATCACCTCCGACGATTTGCACGCCCTGGGCGGCAAAATTTGCCAGCAGGCGCGCGACCTGTGCGGGGCCGACCGGGCCGTGGTCTACTACCAGCACACCGACGACCAGGTGGTGGTGCTGGCCGTCACCGGTTGGGATGGGCAGGATTTCCCGCTGGTGATGAAACCCGGCGAGGTCTTTTCGGCCAAGATGCCGCTGCACTCCATCGCCTACAACCGCTGTCCGCCGGGCCTGCCACCGCTGCCGGAGGCCCAAAGACAAATTCGGGCCGGCCTGGCCGTGCCGCTGGTGGCGCAGGAGCGGCGCGTGGGGCTGATGATCGTCCATTCGACCCAGAAATTCCAGTTTTCGCCGGGCGAGGTGGCCTTGCTGCAAACCTTCGCCAACCAGGCGGCCGTGGCTTTGCAACGGGCCGGGTTGGTGCAGCAGCTTCAGACCAAGATCGCCTTGCTCGAAGCCGCTCAGGCTGAATTGGCCAAAAAAGAACGCCTGGAACACGAACTGGAACTGGCGCGCCAGGTGCAGCAGAGCATGTTGCCGCACGCCTTTCCGCGCGTGCCGGGCTGTGTCTTTGTGGCTCGCAGTGAACCGGCGCGTCAGGTGGGCGGCGATTTTTACGATGTGATCGCCCTGCCCGATGGCCGCGTGGGCTTGGTGATTGCCGACGTTTCGGATAAGGGAATGCCTGCCGCCCTGTACATGGCGTTGACGCGCAGCCTGCTGCGGGCTGAAGCGCAGCGCATTGCCTCGCCGGCCGCCGCGCTGCGCCAGTTGAACCGCCTGCTGCTCGAACTGGGCAGCCAGGGCATGTTCGTCACGCTGTTCTATGGCCTGCTCGAACCGGCCAGCCGCCAGTTCACCTATGCCCGCGCCGGCCACAACCGCCCGCTGCTGCTGCGCGGCGGCCGGGTGAGCGAGTTGGGCGGCCAGGGGATGCCACTCGGCACCTTCCCCGATGATATGCTGGTTCTCACCGAAGAGCAGATGGCCCTCACTCCCGGCGACCGTCTGCTGCTCTACACCGATGGCATTACCGACGCCATCTCGCCAGATGAGCGCTTCTTCGGCATCGAGGGCCTGTTGGCGCTGCTGCCGTGCTGCGTGGCGCTCTCTGCCGAGGCAATTTTGCAACAGACATTTACGGCGGTATCCGATTTTCGCGGCGCCGCCGAGCCTTTTGACGATATGGCCTTGTTGATGCTGGAGGTGAACGCTTGAATACCACGGTTGTTTTGGCCGCGCACGGTGCACCGGCGCGCGATTTTCCCATCTGGAAGGTGGGCGTGTTGATGGGGCTGGAGATGTCGCCCTTGGGCCGCCTGCCGCTGCTGGCGGGTTGGCAAGAACGCCTGGCCGAGCAGGTGCGTGCCTGGCCGCGCACGCCGGGCAACGATCCCTACAAAGCCGCCGTGGATGAACTGGCGGCCAGTTTACAGGCGGAATTGGGCCTGGATGTGATCGCCAGCTATAACGAGTTTTGTGCGCCGAGCATCCCCGCCGCGCTGGATGAAGCCGTTGGCCGTGGGGCCGGGCGTGTCATTGTCATTCCGACCATGCTCCTGCGCGGCAACGAACACACCGAAGCCGAGATCGCTGGCGCGGTGGAAGATGCCCGCCAACGCTTTCCGGGTGTTTCGTTCGAGTACGCCTGGCCCTTCGAGCCGGCCAACATGCTGGCGCTCTTCGCCGGGCAGGTGCGGCTGCGGTTGGCGACAACAGAATTCCGAAGTCTTTGAGACTTCGGAATTCTATGTATGATATGAAAGGAATGCGAATGGACGATTTGATCCGCTGCGATTGGGCCGGAAGCGACCCGCTGTATGTGGCCTACCACGACCAGGAATGGGGCGTGCCCGTTCACGATGACCGGGCGCTGTTCGAGTTTCTCATCCTCGAAGGGGCGCAGGCGGGGTTGAGTTGGATCACCATCCTGCGTAAGCGCGAAAATTACCGCGCCGCCTACGACAACTTCGACCCGGCAAAGGTGGCCCGCTATGGCCCGGCGAAGGTGGCCGAACTGCTCACCAACCCCGGCATCGTGCGCAACCGCCTGAAAGTGGCCGCCTCTATCGGCAACGCCCAGGCGTTTTTGGCCCTACAGGAAGAATTTGGCAGCTTCGACGCTTACATCTGGCGCTTTGTAGATGGCCGGCCAAGAGTCAACGCCTGGCGCACGCTGGCCGAACTCCCCGCTACCAGCCCCGAATCAGACGCGCTGAGCAAAGACCTGAAACAGCGCGGCTTCCGCTTCGTCGGCTCGACCATCTGCTACGCCCACATGCAGGCTACGGGGATGGTCAATGACCATCTTGTGAGTTGCTTTCGTTATACGTTATAGACTTCCGAAGTCTTACAAGGAGATAAACCATGACCCCCGAAGAACGCCAACAACGGATCGAATCCTACGGCGCGGCCCATGCACTGCTGACTGCCGCCCTCGAACGCTTCCCGCGTGAAATGTGGCAGTTCCGCCCTGCCCCCGATGCCTGGACGATCCACGAGATCATCGTCCACATCGCCGACAGCGAGGTCAACAGCTATGTGCGCTGCCGCCGCTTCATTGCCGAACCCGGCAGCGCTGTGCTCGGCTACGATGAAGGCCAGTGGGCGCGGGCGCTGCATTATCACGAGCAATCCCCCGAAGGTGCGGTGGAGCTATTCCGCTGGCTGCGTGGCCTATCGTATGAACTGATCAAAACCGTGCCTGAAAGCACCTGGGCCAACACCGTCCATCACAGCGAGAACGGCCTGATGACGATGGATGATTGGCTGGTCACCTACGAACGCCACGTGCGCGATCACGTGGCCCAGATGCAGGTGGTGTATGACTCGATCTGTGGCCCGAGTAAAACAGTGTAAAATACATAAAATACGTATTTTCTGGAGATATGCGATGGAAGTAGTGCAGTACGTTCGCAAAACCGACCTGGCGCGCAATACGCGCCAGATTATCCGCGATGTCTTGCGTGGCAAAACGGCAGTGATTGAAAGTCACGGTCAGGCAGAAGTGGCAATTATTGACGTGATTGATTACCGCATTCAGCGAGCGTTAATTCGTTACTATACCCAAAAACAGCCCATCGGTGAAGCGCACGATTTCTCTGACCAGGCTTTTGCCGGGGTCACTGATGAACAGGAGCGCTACGACCGGGTGATGGCCTTTTACTTGACCGAACAGGTCAGTTTGAGCCGAACGGCAGAATTATTGAGCCTGCCTGCACTGGATTTGCGGATTCGTTTTGCCCGTCTCAATATCCCGCTGCGCCAGGGAACAACGAGCACCGAAGAAGCCGATGAAGACGTGCAAAACGCGCTGTCCTGGGCCGGGTAAAGACTGATGAAAGACCTGGTCATCCTTGACAATACCGTTTTGAGCAATTTTGCCCTGGTCAAGCAGGCAGATTTGATTTTGTCGTTGTGGCCGGGGAAAACAAGCACCACATCCATTGTTCTGGGCGAATACCTGGCTGCCAGCGATAAGATCACTTTTCCACCCCAAGCATGGCAGGCGCTTCGGGTGGTGGAATTGACCCTGGGCGAAGATGCCTTCGCTAGCCAACTTCCACTGCGCCTCGGCGCGGGAGAACGCAGTTGTATCGCTATCGCTCATAACCGCGGCGGCTTGTTCGTTTCTGACGATGCCGATGCCCGGCGAATTGCCAGGGGGCATGCCATCCCACTCACTGGCACGCTCGGTATTTTGAACGCTTGCGTACAGAAAAACCTAGTCAGCCTGACGCAGGCCAACCAGTTATTGTCTATGATGATTGCTGCGGGGTATCGTTCGCCATCGAGCGAGTTGAAGCCCCGATAAAAATAACCCCGCGCCCAAACCGATAAAAACTCCATAATTTCTGCAAAATTGCCTGATATGCTTATTGGGACTGGAAAATTAACCATTGCCAGTCCCGTATTTTTTATCAGGAGTATTTCCCCATGCAAAAGAAACGACCCTTTCTCCCCTGGCTGATCTTCGGTATCGTCGTCATCGTGATCGGCGCGGTGGCCTACGTCATGTTCATGCCGTCGGCCAACGAAACCGGCCTGAGCGCCGAACTGGCCGCCATGCAGACCGTCGAACTGACCCGCGGCCCGCTGACGGTGGTGATCGGCGCCACCGGCACGGTGCGCTCGAACCAGCAGACCCTCATCAACTGGCAGACCAGCGGCAAAGTGGGTGAAGTGCTGGTGACGCTCGGTCAGCTTGTGCAGGCTGATGAGACCTTAGCCAGCCTCGACCCCAACACCATCTCCCCATCCATCATCCAGGCGCGCGCCGACCTGATCAATGCCGAAGCCAACCTGGAAGAATTGCAAAAGCCCCAGCCGCTCAAGATCGCCCAGGCCGAAACCGCCCTCGAACAGGCCCAGGAAGACCTGGATACGCTGCTCAACCCCTCCGAAAGTGACCTGGCCCAGGCTGAACTGGCCATTGTCACCGCCCGCGACGCCGTCACCGATGCCCAAAAAGCGGTGGATAAATTGGCCCGCCCGCGTTACAGCACGGAATTGATCGAACAGGCGCGCGCTTCTTACCTGATTGCCCAATCGGAAGTAGACCGCCTGCAATCTGTCTATGAGAACACGCCTGGCGACCCCAATGTGGATGCTGGCAAGGCGCTGGCGCTCAGCAACCTGGCGGCTGCCGAAACCAAACGTGACCGCGCCCTGGCGACCGTCAACTGGTATTTGGGCAGCCCCACCGACGAGGAAATCATCGAGAAGAACACACAGCTTTTGGTGGCCCAGGGGCAGCTTTCGGATGCCATCGAGAAGCTCGAAAAACTCAAGAACCCCAAACCCACCGACATCGAACTGGCGAAGGCCAAAGTCAACGACGCCCAGGAAGCGCTCGACCAGGCCAAAGCCGGCCCCACCGCCGACGACCTGGCCGTGGCCCAGACCCGCATCACCCTGGCGCAGGCCAACCTGGAACAGGCCGCCCTGACCGCCCCCTTTGGCGGCACCATCACCCAAATCAGCGTGATGCAGGGCGATATGGTCAACGCCGGGAAGACAGCTTTTCGCCTGGATGATCTTTCCAGGCTCTTCGTAGATTTGGATGTCTCCGAAATTGACATCGCCCAGATTCAGGTCGGCCAGGCGGTGCAGGTGACTTTCGACGCCATCCCCGACAAAGCGTACGCTGGTGTGGTCTCCAGCATCGGGCTGGTGGGCACGGTGGCGCAGAGCGTGGTGTATTTCCCGGTCACCGTCCAACTCACCGATGCCGATGCCGCCGTCAAGCCGGGCATGACTGCCGTGGCGAATGTGATTATCTCTGAGGTGGACGACGTGCTGCAACTGCCCAACCGGGCCATCCAATCCAAAGATGGCGAGCGTTTTGTCTATGTGCTGCGCAACAACGCCGCCGAGCGGGTGGTGATCAAGGTGGGGATGTCTTCGGATACCGCCTCGCAAGTGTTGAGCGATGAACTGCAAGAAGGTAATGTAATCTTCCTCGGCACGCCCTCGACGGATAATTCGCCCAGCTTTGGCCCAGGTTCGGGCAACGGCGGCGGGCCGTTTGGCGGAGGCCAGCCATGAGTGCCACCAGCGAAGCCGTCATCGTCTCAGAAGGTCTCGCCAAAACCTACCAGATGGGTGATGTGGAAGTGAACGCCCTGCGCGGCGTGTCCTTCCACATCCAGAAGGGCGAGATGATCTCCATCATGGGGCCGTCGGGTTCGGGCAAATCTACCCTGATGAACATCCTCGGCTGCCTGGATCGCCCTTCTGCTGGCACGTACATCCTCGACGGCGAGGCGGTTTCGCAACTGACTGACGACCAGCTGGCATCCATCCGTAACCGCAAGGTGGGCTTCATCTTCCAGAGCTTCAACCTGCTGCCACGCATGAGCGCCCTGGCCAACGTGGAACTGCCCATGCGTTACGCCGGCAGCAACCACCGCCGCCAGCGGGCCGAAGCCGCCCTGCAAGCGGTGGGCCTGGGCGACCGCCTTCACCACCGTCCCGCGGAACTGTCAGGCGGCCAGCAGCAGCGCGTAGCCATTGCGCGTGCCTTGATCAACGACCCTGCCATCCTGATGGCCGACGAACCCACCGGCAACCTGGACTCGAAATCGGGCCGGGAAATCATGGAACTGCTCACCAATCTTAATCGCGAGAGTGGCACCACCGTCATCATCGTCACCCACGACCCCGCCATCGCCGCCCAAACCCAACGCACTCTCCGCTTGCGTGATGGGCTTTTGGAAGAGCAAAGTGGCAGGTAGCAGGTAGCAAGTGGCAGGTGGCAGGTGGTTCATTCCCTGCCCCCTGCTCCTTGCCCCCTGCCCCTTATCGGATGAACTTATGAACATACTCCAATCCTTCCTCGAGGCTCTGCAAAGCCTCGCCTCCAACAAGTTGCGCTCGCTGTTGACGGTGCTGGGCATCGTCATCGGTGTGGCGGCGGTGATCGCCATGCTGGCGATTGGCCGCGGCGCCGAAGATTCGATCACCAGCACGGTCGAGAGCATCGGCACCAACGTGATCTACATCTTCTCCGGCGGCGACCGCAGCATTCGCAACCCCAAGCCGCTCACATTGAAAGACGCCCGCGCCCTCGAAGAAGCCGGTTCGATCACCTATGCCGCGCCGGTGCTTTCAGGCGGCGGCACGGTTACCTACGGCGGCGATAGCAGCGATACCTCCATCCTGGGCGTTACCCCCGAATACGCCCTCGTCAGCAACCTGGATGTCGCCGAAGGCGAGGGCATCTCCGATGCCGACCTGACCGACCGCGCTGCCGTGACCGTGATCGGCACGGATGTAGCCACCAGCCTGTTTGGGCGCACGCAAAACATCGTCGGCGAGAAAATCCGCATCCAGGGGCAGCCCTTCACCGTCATCGGCATCCTCGAAAGCAAGGGTGGCGGGGGTTTCGGCTCGCAAGATAACCAGATTCTCGTGCCGCTGACCACCGCCCAAACCCGCCTGATCCGCCGCCCCAGCCGCCAGCAGATTGACCGCATCGTCGTCCAGGCGGCCAGCGCAGCGCAGGTGAACCAGGCCGTCGCAGATGCCACCGCCATCCTGGCCGAACGCCACCATACATCTATTGAAGAGCCAGATTTCCAGGTGCTGAACCAGCAGGAAATTTTGTCGTCGCTGCAATCCATCATCGGCGTGTTGACGATCTTTCTCGGCGGCATTGCTTCTATTTCGCTGCTGGTGGGTGGCATCGGCATTATGAATATCATGCTCGTCTCCGTCACCGAGCGCACGCGCGAAATTGGCCTGCGCAAGGCGGTGGGGGCGCGCAAGGGCGATATTCTGGTGCAATTCCTGGTCGAATCGTCGGTGTTGAGCGTGATTGGCGGGGCGGTGGGCATTGCCCTGGCCTGGCTGATCGCCTTCATCGTCGGGCAGATCGCCACCGCCAACGAGGTCGCCATCGTGCCCTCGGTTGACCTGGACGCCATCTTGCTGGCCACGCTCTTCTCGGCCGCGGTCGGCCTGTTCTTCGGCTTCTATCCCGCCCGCCGGGCCGCCAACCTGGAGCCGGTGGAAGCGTTACGATCAGAATAACCTGTGGCGCAAGTCTCTGACTTGCGAGTATGGATGCCGATTTTCCTGGATATGTTGCCTTGACCTGATTTGTTATGAAAACCAAACGCCCCCTTTCCCTCACCCTCGCTTCCCTCTTCCTCGTCCTGGCGCTGCTGACCCAACTGGCTGTCCCGCTGATTTTGGGCGCGCGCCTCGCCGCCGGCGGATCGCCACCCCGCCAACCAGCGGGCAACCCGGATGCCCCCACGGCCCCGGGCCGCCGCGTCACCGGGATGCCCGGCAGCCGCTTCTTGGGCGGCGTGGTGCGAGGCGGCAGCCCGGGCGCACTGGCCGGCGCGGCCATTGCGCTGCTGGCGGCCAACGCTGCCGCCGGCATTGGGGCGCTCGTGGCCGCTGTCGGTTTGTGGCGCAGCAAGCGCTGGGGACTGATCCTGGCGTTGATCGTGGCGGCGTTGGGCATTGTTTTGGCCCTGCCGGGGCTGGTGGGCGGGGCGCGCTTCTTCCTGGCCGCGTTGCCCACGCTCGTTCGCATTGCCCTGCTCACGGGCGTGGCCGTTCTTGCCCTGCTGCCATCCTCGTTGGATGCGTATTCGTAAGGCGAAATTCATTTCGCTGTACCCATGATGCCCCAAACCATCCTCGTCGTAGATGACGAACCCCAAATCCTCGAAATCTGCTGCGACTACCTCAAAGCCGCCGGTTTCGACGTGCTGACTGAGCGCGACGGCCTGGCCGCCCTTGCAACCGCCCGCCGCGCCCGGCCCGATCTGATCGTCCTCGACCTGATGCTGCCCGGCATGGATGGCCTGGATGTGTGCCGAGCCCTGCGGCGCGACTCGGAAATCCCCATCATCATGCTCACCGCCCGCTTCGCAGAAGCCGACAAGCTGACCGGCCTGGAACTCGGCGCAGACGATTACCTGACCAAGCCCTTCAGCCCGCGCGAACTGGTGGCGCGTGTGCGCACGGTGCTGAGGCGGGCGGCCGGGGGCGCTGTCAGCGAGGTGATCCGCGTGGGCCATCTGGCCCTCGACCGTGCCGATTACCACGTCACCTTGCCGGGCCTCGAAACGCAACTGACCCCCACCGAATTTGAACTGCTTGCTACCCTCGCCAGCCAGCCGGGCCGCATCTTCTCGCGCGCCCAACTGCTCACTGCCGTGCGCGGCGTCTCGTTTGAAAGCTACGAGCGCGCCATAGACAGCCACATTCGCAACCTGCGCCGCAAACTCGAACCCCACGATTGCATCGTCACGGTGCATGGGGTGGGGTATAAGTTGCATTTATGAAATCTGCTCGCTCCATCCAACGCCGACTCTATCTGCTGATCCTGCGCGCTTTTGGCGCGGTGGTTTTGCTCATTTCCATTCTCATTTTTGGCGCGGCCGCACTGTACTTTACCTTTGCCAGCGACGTGCGCGAGCTATTTCGCCCGGCCTTATTTGGTTCGCTGGAAGCCTACTACCTGGCGCGCGGCAGTTGGGATGAAGTCGAGAACATCTTTGTCGCTGGAGCCATTTCCGATTTCCCCGATATTCCGCCGCGTTGGGAAAACACCCTCCTGCTGGATGCGCAGGATCGCCTGGTGATTGACCAGACCGGCCAGCAGATTGTAGCGGTAGGCCAGGTTTACCCGCGGCAGGCTGGTGATCAGTGGTTTCCCTTGTATGTTCGCGGCGAGACCGTGGGAACGGTGGTGGTGCGCGACCGCCAGGAATTCAACCCGATCAACCTGGTGCTGCGCCTGCTCGTGCCGGTGATCTACCTTTCGATTTTGCCCGCCATCCTGACGGTGACCATCGGCATCCTGCTCACCCGGCGTGTGGTTCACCCGCTGGCCGATGTGATCGCTGCTGCGCAAAGCGTGGCCGCCGGCGACCTGACCGCCCGCGTGGAAGTGCGCGGCCCGCAAGACCTGCACGCCCTCACCGACAGCTTCAACCACATGGCTGATGCCCTGCAACGCGCCGACAGTGAGCGCCGCAACATGCTGGCCGACGTGGCTCACGAACTGCGCACCCCGCTCTCGGTGATGCGCGGCCGGCTGGAGGGCATTCTCGATGGAATCTACCCACTTGAGGAGGCCGTCATCGCCACTGTGCTTGAGGAGACCTACCTGCTCGAACGCCTGGTGGACGACCTGCGCCTGCTGACCCTGGCTGAGACGCGCCAACTGCCTTTCGACCTACGTCTGGTAGACCTCAACGAATTGGCCGTCCGCGCCGCCGATTTGTTTGGCCCCCAGGCTCGCGATGCCGCTATCACCCTTTCCCTGGAGACTGATCCGGCGGCCTGGCCTGTTCACGCCGACCCCCAGCGTATCGAACAGGTGATTGGCAATATGGTTAGTAATGCGCTGCGTTATACGCCACGGGGTGGTCTGGTTATCTTGCGTGTAGCCATGATGGATAACGGGTTGACCTTCACCGTCAGCGATGATGGCCCCGGTGTGCCGCAGGCCGATTTACCCCATCTGTTCGACCGGTTTTGGCGCGGCGAGGCTTCGCGCTCACGGGCCGGCGGGGGCGCCGGGCTGGGGCTGGCTATCGCCCGGCAGTTGATCGAGGCGCAGGGGGGCAGCGTGTTTGCCCGCAATTTGCCCGGCAGTGGGTTGATGGTGGGTTTCTCATTTGAGCGTTTTGGTTCTCGCCAGCGCCGTTGAGGGATATAATTAAGCCAAATTTTACGTCATCCAACCAACCCACATTTTTTCATGGGGTGAAATATGCTGCGAAAAAATAGCCCGCTGCCATCCAAACCTGCCCTCGAACCTATCGAAGCTCCTGAAGCGCCCAAAGAAAAAGACGCTGCCGCCATCATTCCTGAAACTGCTACGGCCGATGAACTGGGCCGCCTGCGCGATATTTTGTTTGGCTCGCAATCGCGCAGCATGGAAAAACGTCTGGCCGACCTGGAGGCCGAACTCCATGCCACCCGCCAGCAAATGACCGATTTGATTAACGACCGCGTTGCTGCGCTTTCAGAAGCGACCTCGGCCCAGGCCACCGAAACCCGCCGCGAGTTCAACGAGAAGCTGACCCGCCAGGGCAGCGAACACGCCGCCCAGTTGCGCCTGGCGCAAAAAGACCTGTCCGAACGCCTGGATCGCCAGGCGGCGGAGCAGGCCGCGCAGCTTTCAGCCGCCTACAAAGCGCTTACCGAGGCGATTGAAAAGCTGGCCGCCGATTCCCTGCGCCAGATTCGCGAGACGCACCGTGAGTTGAGCGAGCGCATTGAAAAGCAGGGCCTGGAGCAAGCCGAACGCCTGCGCAGCCTGCAAGCGGAAACCCGCCAGCGCGACGAAGCCCTGCGCCAGGAATTGCTGACCCTGGCCGCCACGTTGGAAGACAAGAAAGCCTCCCGCCAGGATTTGGGCCAGATGTTGATGGAATTGGGCTTCCGTCTGCGCCAGGATTCGGGCAACGGTTCATAGAGCATTCGTCTGCATGACCGGGAAAGATGACAGCATCACCGCCAATCCGCCGGGTGAGCAGGGTGACCCGCTAGGTCATATCCGCGCCATTCTGTTGAGCGATGTGCGCGGTCGTTTGCGCGAGATTGAGCGCCACATCGAAACTGTTCAAACCCGTTCTCAGGCTGATGACGAAAATTTGCGCCAACAATTGCACGATCTTGTGGGGGAATTGGAGCGCCTGCACGATCTGGCCCGCCAGGCCGATCACCGTTCACGTGACCTGCAAGCTGAAATCGAAATTCTCCGCCGCCGGGCGCAAGCCGACTCGGAAGGCTTGATCGCCCGCGTGACGCCTGTTTTGGGCGATATGATTGGCCGCTCGATCCGCGACTCGCGTGACGAGATGGCCGAAGCGCTCGGCCCGGTGATGGGCGAGGCCATTCGGGTGCAAATTCGCGACTCGCGCAAAGATATGGTCGAAGCGCTTTACCCGGTGATTGGCGAAACGGTGCAAAAGGCGGTGACCGAGTTTGCCCGCGAATTTCAGCGCAACATAGATGCCCGTTTGCAGGCCGCTTTCGGGCCGCGCGGCCTGCTGCGCAGCACACTGGCGCGCATGAAGGGGGTTTCTGCGGCGCAACTGGCCTTACGCGATGCGCTGCCTTTCACGATTCAGGAGATTTTTCTCATCCAGCACGGCTCTGGCCTGCTGATCGCCCACAGTCACCCCGGCAGCGCCGAAGTGACCGATTCCGACCTGATCAGCGCCATGCTGACCGCCATCCGCGATTTTGTCCACGATTCCTTCAGCCACGGCGGTGTGGAGGAGGAGTTGGACGAGGTGCAATATGGCGATCAACGCATCATCATCCAGAGCGGACGCGTGGCCTACCTGGCCGTGGTCATCACCGGGGTGGAGCCGGAGGGCTTTCGGGCGCGGCTGCGCACGTTCGTTTCGGAACTGCATGTCAAGTACGAAAAAGTCCTGCGGCAGTACGATGGCGACCCCACCCTGCTGCCCAACTTGCAGCCGCGCATTGGCCGTCTGATCGCCGAAACAACCGGTGGAATGGTGCGCCAGCCGATGAGCCGCAACATGAAAGCGGGCATGATCCTGGGGTTCATCTTTTTCATCGTACTTCTGGCGGTAGGATGTTTTTATCTGCGCTTCACCATCGCGCTCTACCCCATTGCCTTTCCCAGCCTCACGCCCACCCATACAGCCACCGCCACGCCTACCGCCACGGCTACCGATACGCCGACCACCACGCCGACGGCCACCTTTACGCCTACCGCCACCCCCACCCTCACCTTCACCGCCACCCACACGCCCACGCCGACGGATACCGCAACGCCTACGCATACGGCCACCCCCACCGCCACGCCGACATCCACGTTTACCCCCACCGCCACGCCAACCTTCACCAACACCCCCACCCCCACGCTCACGCCCACGCCCTACCCGGCCTATGCGGCAGGCAATGTGTGGGTGCGTCATGTCCCCAATATGTTCTCCCTGAAAATAGAAGTTTTGTTGTTCGACACGCCCGTCCGGGTATTGGCGGTGTATGGGCCGTGGATGGAAGTAGAATGGTATGTCAATGGCCGGGCGCATCGCGGCTGGGTGCCGGGCCGCTGGCTTAGCCTCACCCGGCCCGTCGAGCCGGGCGTGATCACACCCACTGTTGTTCCCTGATGGAAAGGTACCCTATGAATACAGTCATTCAAAAAAAAGTCTGTCTGCTGGGGGATTTTGGCGTGGGGAAAACCAGTCTGATTCGCCGTTTCGTGGAGGGTCGCTTCGACGATAAGTATCTCAGCACGATTGGGGTGAAGATCACGCGCAAGGTAATCCCACGTGCTTATGGTTCGATGAACTTGCTGATGTGGGACCTGGCCGGCAGCAACGGCTTCGACTCGATTTCCAACTCATCTTACCTGCAGGGCGCTTCGGCGGCCATGCTCGTCTGCGACGCCACGCGCCGCGAGACGCTGGACACCTTCGAGGAATACGCCCGGCAAATTCGTTTGCTCAATGCCAGGGTGAGCCTCGTTTTCGTGTGCAATAAAATTGACCTGACCGATCAGCGCGTCATCAGTGATGCAGACCTTTCACGGGTGGCTGTCACCTTTGGCGATGGCACCTGCTTTTTGAGCAGCGCCAAAACCGGCCAGCAAGTGGAAGATGCTTTCATTGCGTTGGCCGACAAAATAGATGCGGGGGCATGAGCAAGTTCATGGCAAAAACAACCGAACTCGATCCCATCACCAGGCGCGTGGCCGAGATCATGGGTGAGTTTTACCACCTGGCCTATGTGCGGGTGGATTCCGATTTGCGTATCGTGTGTGCTTCGCCCAATTTTCCACCTTCCTGGAGCGACGCTGACCTGACGCAGACGGGTTTGCCCCTGGTGGACGCTTTCTGCGAATTTGTCGGCATGGATGAGATGCTGTACGCCATCTTGCGTGGCGAACTGCCAGGCCTGCAAATCGAACGCATCAACCGCCTCCAGCCCGATGGCGCTACCCGCTACCTAACCTTTCGGGTGCTGCCATTCGATGCCGCACAGCCCCAGGCCGGGCTGCTGCTGATCGCCGAAGATGTGACCCGTTTTGGCCTGATCGAACACAGCCTGCTGCAAAGCCGCAACGAACTGCGCCTGGTTAAAGAAGCGCTCGACCGCACCAACGCCGAACTCGATCACCGCGTGGAACAACGCACGCAGGAACTGGCCCAGGCCAAACATCAGATTGAGCAGCAGCTTTTCCGCCTGCAGGCCCTGCGCACCAACGACCTGGCCATCCTCGGCACGACCGACCTGCGCGTGGCCCTCAAAACCATTGCCGACCAGGCCCGCAGGCAGTTATTTGTAGATGTGGCGGCGATTTTTCTGTTAGACCCCCACTCGCTGCGCTTCGAGAACCTGGTGGTACAGGGGGCCAACACGCCCGAAATCTCCAGTTTGCGCATCCGCCTGGGCGAGACCATCATCGGGCGGGCGGCGCTTGAACGCCAACCGATCATCATCCCCGATCTGCGTTATCACCCGCCCTACGATGTGGTGGGGAAAATTGAAGGCTTTGCCGCCTGTTTCGTTGTGCCTTTAATTGCCAAAGGGAATGTAGTGGGTGTGATGTACCTGGGCAACCGTTCGGTCATGCAGATCGATCAAGATTGGCTGGATTTTCTCGAAGCGCTGGCCGGCCAGGCGGCCATGGCTATCGAGAGTATCAAGGCTTTCGAGAACTTGCAGCGTTCGAACTTCGAACTTTCGCTGGCCTACAGCCGCACCATCGAGGGCTGGTCTCACGCACTGGATTTGCGCGACCGCGAGACCAACGACCACACCTTCCGCGTCACCGAGGTCACGCTCCAACTGGCCCGCGCCGCCGGCATCAAAGACACCGAACTGATGCACATCAAGCATGGTGCGCTGCTGCACGATATTGGCAAAATGGGCGTTCCCGATGCCATTTTGCTCAAGGAAGATTACCTATCGAACGAGGAAAGGGAGATCATGCGCCGCCATCCCATTTACGCCTACGAGATGCTCTCCCCCATCGAATACCTGCGCCCCGCCCTCGAAATCCCCTACTGCCACCACGAAAAATGGGACGGCACGGGCTATCCACGCGGGCTGGCCGGTGAGCAAATTCCCCTGGCGGCGCGCCTGTTTGCCATTGTAGATGTGTGGGATGCCCTGCGCTCCGACCGGCCCTACCGCCGCGGCTGGCCCGAAGACAAGGTGCGCGAATATATCGCTTCGCAGGCGGGTTCACATTTTGACCCGCGCCTGGTTGAAATTTTTATGCGCGTGTTGGCTGAGCGCGACCAGGATGCCGTATCAGTTGATTAAAATTTAGACCCTAAGAGGCTGTCTGAAAAGTCAGGTGCAACGCACGTGGCATCTCAATAAAATGGGGAGGTGCAACGCACTTGGGTATCAAACGAGTAATTTTCGGGCCAAAACCAGGTGCGTTGCACCTGTGTCGCACTGATAGCGCTTGGATGGAAGTGATCACGGCAACTCCCAAAGACCCCAAAATTTCATCTACTGAGTATCGCTAAACTGCCGGTTATACAACGCCGCATACACCCCGCCACGCGCCAGCAGCGCCTCGTGCTGGCCCTGTTCGACAATTTCTCCCCCTTCGACCACACAAATTAAATCGGCATTGCGGATGGTGCTGAGCCGGTGAGCGATGACCACCGCCGTACGCCCTTCCAACAGCTTGCGCAACGCATCCTGGATCAGCACTTCGGTCAGGCTGTCTACATTGGCGGTTGCTTCGTCCAGAATTAAGATGCGCGGCTCGGTGAGGATGGCGCGGGCAATGCACAGCAGTTGGCGCTGGCCGATGGAAAGGTTGGCCGCGCCTTCTTGCAGCACGGTGTTGTAGCCATCGGGTTTGCCCACGATGAAATCGTGGGCGTTGGCCAGGCGGGCGGCGTGCGCCACATCGGCGTCGCTGGCTTCGGGGCGGCCAAAGCGGATGTTATCGGCAATGCTGCCCGAAAACAGGAAGGAATCCTGGGGGACAAGGCCAATCTGCTGGTGGAGCGAATGCTGCGTCACCTGACGCACGTCTACGCCGTCAATGGTGACGCGGCCCTCGCTGACATCGTAAAAGCGGCCAATCAGGTTGCTGATGGAGGTTTTGCCGGCCCCCGTTGGCCCGACCAGCGCCACGGTCTGACCGGCTTCGATGTTCAGGTTGACGTGATGGAGAACTTCGGGCAGTTCGGGGCGATAACGAAAGCTGACATCTTCGAGCCGGACGTGGCCGCGGATGGGTGGCATTTCCCTCGCATCGGGTTGATCCTGGACATCGGGCGGGGTGTCGAGCAGGTTCAACACCTGTTCGCCGCCTGCCATCGCCGATTGCAGGGTGGTATACAGGCGGCTGAGTTCCTGGATCGGCTGGAAGAAGCGGGTAACGTAGGTTAAGAAAGCCACCAACACACCAATCGTGACCGTTTCACCTGCGACCTGCCGTCCGCCAAACCACAGCACAATCACCGTCGCCAGGATGCCCAAAAATTCCACACCCGGCAGGAAAATGAATGACAGGGACATGGCGTTGATGTGGGCGTCGCGATTGGCCTCGTTGACCTCGCTGAAGCGCTGCTGCGTAGTGTTCTCCTGCCCGAAGGCCTGGATCACCCGCACCCCGGCAATATCTTCGGCCAGGCCGCCGACGACCCGCGCCACGCGTGTGCGCGTCTCGCGGAAGGCCACGCGCGCCCGGCCCGAAAACCACACCGTCAGCAGCACCATCAGCGGCAGCACGCTGAAGGTCAGCAGCGCCAGTTGCGGGCTCATGGTCAGCATGATGGCGATGATGCCGAACAGCACCAACACATCGCCTGTCAGCGTGATCACACCCTGCGAGAGCAGTTCGTTGATCGTGGCCACATCATTCATCACCCGCGAAACGGTTACGCCGACGATGTGGTTATCGTGGTAGCCCAGCGAAAGGCGCTGTAGATGCCGGAATAGCTCGGCCCGCAAATTGGCAAGGACACGTTGTCCCACCCACGAGAGAAGGTATTGCTGTGTGGCTGTAAAGGCATACAAGGCCAGGAAAGCCGCGCCGGTTGCCAGTGAAATCCACGTCAGGCCGATCCGGTCTGCGCTGGTGATGTACTGATCAATCGTCACTTTGAGCAGGTAGGGCGTCAGCAGTGTCAGCCCGGTGATGAAGACCATTGAGATGAATGCCAGCCACATCTGGCGTGCGAAGGGCCGCAAGTAGCCGAGCAGCCGCATCACCACTCGCCGGTTGAACACCACGCCGCGCTGGTCTTCGCCCGAAGCAAAACGGTCAATTGCGCCGCGCGGCCCCATCCCCGCGCCGGAAATACCAATGCCAAAACCCATATCAACTCCTTATTGGCCTTGTGGCCGAGATAGCATCGCCGCCGCTGTCAGGTAAACCAGCACGCACATCCAATAGGGCGCGGTTTGCCCAACCTGATCGTACAACACCCCCACCGTCAACGGCCCGGTGATGTTCATCAGACTGGCGATGGCCGTCGTCACACCCATCAGCAGCCCAATTTCGTGGTGTTGGACGCGGTTGGTGCTGAGCGTGGTCAGCGTGGGAAAGGTAAACCCACTGACGGCGCTGTTGAACATGTAAACCAGGTAGAGCAGCGACAGTTCGGGGGTGAAGATCATGCCCAGGGCCCCGGCAAGCTGCCCCAACAGGCTCACCACGGCCACACGCTGCTCGCCAAAGCGCGGCACCACGCGCTGCACCAGCAAAAACTGCACAATCGCCAGTGTGATCCCGCCGGCGGCCAGCAGCAGCCCCACCTGATCGGGCGCGGCCTCGAATTTGTCTGCCACATACAGGCTGTTGATGCTGCCGATGCCGTTGAAGGCGAAATTGAACAACGAGGTCACCAGCAGCAGCCAGCCCAGGCCGGGTTTGCGCGCCATGTCGCCGATGGCGGCGGCGGGGTTGAGGTCGCGCAGGCTCAGCGGCGTGCTGGCGCGGCGTTCAGCGGGCAGTGATTCGGGCAGAAAGAACCACATCAGCAGCACATTGAGCAGCGAGAGCAGCGCCGCGGCGTAGGCGGGTGTGTCTACCGAAATTTTGCTGAGTAGGCCGCCCAGGGCTGGCCCGGCGATCAGCCCGAACCCCCAGGCCACGCCGATGAGGGTGAAGTTTTTGGCCCGTTCTTGTGGGGTTGAAACATCGGCCAGGTAGGCGGTTGCGGTGGATAGGTTGCCGCCCGTAATCCCACCGATCAGCCGTCCGAGGAACAGCACCCACAGTGCGCCGCCCACGCCAAAGACCAGGTAGCCCAGCGCCTGCCCCAGCACGCTGACCAGCAGCACCGGGCGGCGGCCAAAACGGTCGCCCAGTTTGCCCAGCAGTGGGGCGGCGAAGAACTGCGCCGCGGCGTAAATGACCGTCATCATCGTCACCATGATCGCCTGATCGCTATACTGCTGCACCAGGAATGGGGCGACCGGCGCAATGACCAGCAGGCCGACGATGTCCATCAACATGACGGAAAAGATCAACGCCAGCGGCAGTTTGGAAAATTTGGTTGGATTCATGGAACAATTACCCCCCTACAAATTACCCATAAATGACCCTTGTAATCTGACCAAACCTGTCGTAAACTCACACCTATCGAATTTGCAAGTTTTTGCATGTTGATGACCTCGTTTGACGGCGTTTCCCTTTTTGAAGCTTATTGTGCAATTGAATCCGCTGGGTTGAAACCGCAGGCCGTTGGGCTTTGCGTTATTTTTCTGTATCAGGAGGATGTTTGCGATGAAAAACTCAGTCCGTTATTTTATCTCAACGCTGGTGGTTTTGTCCTTGCTCTTTGGCTCGACAGCCGTTGTGCAGGCCAGCCAGGGACAGCCGCAAGATGGTTCCCAGCCGATCCAGTTGAAGTCTGGCACCATTCAGCCGGATGCTTCGGTGAAAAGCATCCGCGCGGACGCCAAAGCGGAGCAGGTGGGCTATTACATTGTGCAATTCCGCGGCCCGGTGGAGCAGACCTGGAAGGACAAAGTAGCTGCCCTGGGCATTGAACTGCTCGATTACCTGCCCGAATTTGCCTTCAAGGTGCGCGCCACACCCGAGCAAATCCAGAAAGCCACCGGGCTTGAAGTGGTTGCCTGGGTGGGCGATTTTCTCCCCGCTTACAAGCTCAGCCCTGCGCTGAAGCGTGAAGGCACACAGTTATACCGCATCAGCCTCGAAAAAGGCGCCGATGCCGCCGCGGTGACGGCCGCTATCCAAAAGGCCGGCGCGTCTGCCGAGACGGTGGATGCCAGCGCTTTGATCCTGGCGGCAGATGCCGCGCTGCTGGACAGCCTGGCGGCTATCCCCGATGTGGCCTGGATCGAGAATTACATTCCTTACGAACTGCACCGCTTCCCGGCCAATGACGCCGGCGCAGGGAACATCATCGGCGCGAATGCGGCCAATGGCCGCGGCTATGATGGCTCGACCCAAATTGTGGCCGTGACCGATACCGGCATCGGCGGCGGCACCTCCACCACGGCCCATGCCGATATTCCCTCCAGCCGTGTGGTCGCCATCTACAATTGGCCTGGTTCAGCGGGGGGGTGTTTCCAGAGCATTACCAACGATGGTTCGATTGACGTGGATAGCGGTCACGGCACCCATGTGGCCGGTTCGGTGCTGAGCGATGGCGATGCCAATGGTATTGGCAAAGGTGCGGCCCCGGCGGCCCGGCTGGTCTTCCAATCGGTCGAGAACTACGCCACCGTCACCAGCATGTGCCGCATGTTATATGGCTATGTCAATGGCTATTACCTGGTTGGCCTGCCCAGCAATATCCAGGATATTTTCACCCAATCCTACAACGCCGGAGCGCGCATCCACACCAACTCGTGGGGTTCTGATGCCGCTGGCGATTACACCGCCGACAGCGCCAATGCCGACACCTCCATGTGGAATCGTCCCGACCTGTTGATCACCTTCTCGGCCGGCAACGCTGGCGTGGATGCCAACTCAGATGGCCTGATTGATAACGACTCCATGGGTTCGCCGGCCACGGCCAAGAATGTGCTGACCGTGGGCGCTTCAGAAAACGCCCGCGCTGACAATTTCCCCTGCGACACGTCGCTGGCCTACACCAATTGCGCTGCCCAAAGCGGCCTCAACAGCATCTTCACCTGGGGCGCCGCCTGGCCGAGCGATTACCCCGCCAACCCGATCAAAGATGACGTCTCTGCTGGCAACGCCAATCAGATGGCCGCATTCTCCAGCCGTGGGCCGACCGATGACAACCGCATCAAGCCTGATGTGGTCGCCCCAGGTTCGTGGATTCTCTCCGCCTATTCTGACCTCTACCAGCAGGGCTACGATGCCTCAGCCAACCCGCAAAATGGCGCCTGGCAATATGACGGTTATGGCTATCCGTACAGCCAGGGCTACAAATACATGAGCGGCACATCCATGTCCACCCCGATGACCGCCGGGGCCGCGGCTGTGGTGCGCGATTATTATCAGAAAGCCTATGGCTTTGCCGCCAGCGCCGCCCTGGTCAAGGCCACCCTGATCAACACCGCCGTAGATATGCTCGACGAAAACAACGACGGCGTCAACGACAACGATTTCCCCATCCCCAACAGTCACGAAGGCTGGGGGCTGATTAACCTCGATGCGGCCACCAATGGCAGCGTGCAATATGTCGAAACGGGCGCCGGCCTGGCGACCAATGGCTCGGTCAGCTATTCGGTGACGGCCACCGGCGGCCCGTTGAAAATCACCGTCGTCTGGACCGACTACCCCTCCACTGCCTCCGCCTCGATCAACCTGGTCAACGACCTCGATCTGACTGTCACCGCTCCCGGCGGCACGCTCTACAACGGCAACGTGTTTGCGGGCGGCTGGAGCAATGCGGGCGGCAGCGCTGACCGGCGCAACAATGTCGAAAACGTCTACCTGCAAAACCCGGCAGCCGGAACCTACACCATCCAGGTACGCGGTTACAACGTCCCCAACGGGCCGCAGCCCTTTGCCCTGGTGGTGACGGGCGGCGCGTTCGGTTCGGGCGCAACCAATACCCCCACCGCCACCGCTACGGCCACCCCAACCAACACCGCCACCCCCACTGGCCCGACACCCACCGCCACCCACACTGCCACAGCGACCGCCACGGCCACGCCAACCAACACGCCCACCAATTCGCCAACCCCCACGGCCACCTCCGCCATTGTGACGACCGGTTGGTTTAGCGCCTCCGCCAACGCCGCCGTGACCAGCAGCAGCGGCGACAACAACGGCTACCAGACCAGCCCCGCCAACGCCTATGCCGACGACACTTCCTATGCCGTAGATACCAACAGCGGCACTGGCACCAGCACTTCCTGCACCAGTACCGCCAAAGACCGCCACATCTACTACAACTACAACATCTCCCTGCCATCGGGCGCGACCATCAACGGCATCGAAGTGCGCCTGGATGCCTATGCTGACCGCACCGCGGGTTCGCCGAAAATTTGCGTCCAGCTTTCGTGGGATGGTGGTGTAACTTGGACGGCGGCCAAAACCACGGCCACGCTATCCACCAGCCAGGCTACCTACACGCTCGGCACATCTACCGACGCCTGGGGCCGCGCCTGGACGGCTGCCCAACTGGGCAACTCCAATTTCCGCGTACGCCTGGTCAATATCGCCAGCAATACCTCGCGCGATTTCTATCTCGATTACGCCGCCGTGCGTGTCACCTATCAGCCGTAAATCGTTTTTCCCCTCACAAAAAAGCCTCGCCGTCTTACGGCGAGGCTTTTTTATTTGAGTGTGTTCCATCAACGGGTGTTTTTTGTAAAGCATATCTTGGAGTTGCGCTCGCAAATCAGAGATTTGCGCCACGGGCGGCGCGCAGGCCATCGGGCAAAATCAGCGGGACGTCGTAATCGGGATGGGTGATGACGTGCAGGGGCATGCGGTAGATTGCACTCAGACGTGCGGCGGTCAGCACGTCGCCGGGCGTTCCCAAGGCTTGCAGGCGGCCCTGTTGCAGCAGCGCTACCCGGTCTGCATACAGCGAGGCGTGGTTGAGGTCGTGCAGCGCCATGACCACGGCCAGGTGGTGTTCGTGGGCCAGGTCGAGGGCCAGGTTGAGCAGGGTGGCCTGATGGTGCAGGTCGAGATGGCTGGTCGGCTCATCGAGCAGCAGCAGGGGCGTTTCTTGCGCCAGCGCCCGCGCCAGCAGCACGCGCTGCTGTTCGCCGCCCGAAAGCTGACCGATGCGCCGGTGGGCCAGTTCGGCGGCGTCGGTGCGCTGCAAGGCCGATGCGACTGCCTGGCGGTCCCGTTCGCTGGGCCGTCCGAGCCAGCCCAGGTAGGGGGTGCGGCCCAACAGCACCGTTTCCCACACGGTAAACGCCTCGGGCATCTGGTGCGCCTGTGGCACGACGGCCATCAGGCGGGCGCGCTGCGCTTCATCGAGGCGGGTAAGATCCTGCCCGTTTACCAGCACCCGCCCACTTTGCGGACGCAGGGTACCGTTGATGGCGCGCAGCAGGGTGGTTTTCCCGGCCCCGTTTGGCCCAATCAGCGCCAGCACTTCGCCGCGTTGCACCTCGAAACTGACCTCTTGCAGCACCCGCCGCGTGCCATAGGCTGCTTCCAGTTTTTCGATCACGAGCATTATTTGACCCCCAGTATCGTATACAGGCGGTCAAAGTCAAAGTGATCGTTGAGCAGCGCCTGGAACTGCTTGAGCTTGGCCGAATGGCCCAGGCGGGTTTTGCCGAAGAGCCGCTCAATCGCTTCGACGGTTTCGAGTGTGTTGGCCGGGACGAGCAGGATTGTCACGCCAAATTCTTCGGCCTGGCGCACCACCAATGGACTGGGGCGCAGGTTGCCGGTGAGGATCAGCAGCGTGGTCGAGGTTTCGAGGGCGGCCAGTTGAATGTCGGTGCGGTCGCCGCCGGTGATGACGGCTTTGCGGGTGTATTTGCGGAAACGGCTCAAGGCTGTGTCGGCGGTCATGGCGCCAATGGTCAGGTTTTCGACCAGGGCCTGCGGACGGATGTATTTGGTGAGCACTTCGGCGTTCAACACCTGCACAATCTCACCCACGGTCAGCGCGGCCAGGCTGTGAACATCGGGAAGCGCTCCAAGCACGGGGATGCCCTTGCTTTCGAGATAGGGGATGGCGGTTTTGTTGACGTAGGTGGCGGCATCTTCGGGAATGCGGTTGAGGATCACCCCGCACAGCAGTTCGCCCAGGCGAAATTGGGCCGTCAGGGCATCGTCGAGGGTGCGCACTTCGTCGCTGTATTTGACGATGGCGAGCGCCTGGCTTTTCAGGGTATGCGCCACGGCAGGGGTAGGCAGGCCGACCACATAGCCCTCGCGCAGGCTGCCGCCGCCTTCCAGCAGGAGAATATCTTGCCCGGCGCTGGCGGCCTCGAAAGCCCGTTTGACCTGTTCGATGCGCTCCGGGTCGCCTTCGGGCGGCAGGCATTCTAAGGTATCCATGCAATCGCGCAGGTATTCTGGGGTGATCACGATGGGTGAAAGCTCCCAGGCTTCGGCGGTCAGGTTCAACACTTCTTTGACAAATGCGGCATCTTCATCGGCAACATGGTCGCCAATGCGCCAGGGTTGCAGGCTGAGCGGTTTGAGATAGCCCACTTTCAAACCATCTGCCTGGAAGCGGGCGCCCAAAGACAGGCAGGCCGCGGTTTTGCCCGAAAAAGGTTCGATGGAGGTTATATAAAGGGATTTCATGGCATGGCTCCTGAAAAAACACCATATCTGGACATTGTGGGTCGTATTATAACGTGAGTTTACAGGACTTCCTGTGCAGCCTGCCATCTCGTGTATAATCCGCCCATCTTTTGGGCAAGGAGGTGTGTGGCTTCAAAACAATCAACGGGAAGATAGCGCAAGGACAGATGGTTTGGCTTTTTTCCAAACCATCCGTTGACGAGGATAGGGGTTGCTCCCAGGGATGGGAGGCCAACCGGACGGAGGCACGCCCTCCCCAGCAGGCCGCCAGCCTGATGGCCGGGAAAATCGAACGAGCGACTTTGAGCGAAGCGAGAAGTCGCCATCAGCGGAAGCCCCTTGGGACAGCCACGTCCCATCATCTTTCCCTCCAAGAATAAAAACCTGTCACAAGGCCGCGCGGGTAACCGGGGCGGACAAAGGGCAGGGGGTGGCGGAAAAGGCGTAATTCGTTAATCGTTATTCGAATTATCGAATAACGATTAACGATTATCGAATTACGAATAACGATTTCTGGAGGTCCCCCCATGTGTGGAATCGTCGGTTATATTGGCGCGCAAGATGCGACGCCAATCATCCTCAACGGCTTGCGCCGCCTGGAATATCGCGGCTACGATTCGGCTGGCCTGGCCGTGATCGAAAATGATCAAATTGTGGTTCGGCGGGATGTGGGCAAATTGGCCCGCCTGACCGCCCTCGTCCAAGAACAACCCGTGCATGGCAGCATCGGCATTGGTCACACGCGTTGGGCCACGCACGGCGCGCCCAGCGCTCGCAACGCCCATCCCCACGTCGGCATGACCGGCGAAGTGGTGGTCGTTCACAACGGCATCGTCGAAAACTACCTCGAACTGCGCGCCGAACTGAGCGCCGAGGGTGTGGTTTTCAACTCAGAGACGGACACGGAAGTGATCGTCCACCTCGTCGAGCGTTTTTTGTCGTCGGAGACGGGGCTGGTGGAAGCGGCGCGCAAAGCGCTGCGCCAGATCAAGGGGGCGCATGGCGTGGTGCTGCTGTCTTCGAAAGAACCCGATAAGATTGTCACCGCGCGCATTGGTAATGCTGGGGGGGTGGTCATTGGCTTCGGCGATGGCGAGATGTTCATCGCCTCGGACATGCCGGCCATCCTCGAACACACCCGCCGCGTGGCCTTCCTCGAATCGCATCAGATGGCCGTGGTCACTTGCCGGGGTGTGCAAATCGAAACCCTGGATGGCGTCCACGTTCCGCCCAGCATTCATACCGTCTCCTGGGACCCGATTGCCGCCGAGAAGGGCGAGTACCGCCACTTCATGCACAAAGAAATCCACGAGCAGGTGCGCTCGCTGACGGATACTATCGCCGGGCGGGTAGATTTCGACGCCGGGCGCATTCGCCTGCCCGACCTGAACCTGACCCCCGAAGCGGCCCAACGCCTGAACAAAATCGTCATCACCGCCTGCGGCACGGCCGCCCACGCCGGCATGGTGGGCAAGGTGCTGATCGAGCGCATCGCCCGCATCCCGGTGGAAGTGGACATTGCCTCAGAGTTCCGCTACCGTGACCCGCTGGTAGATGCCAACACGGCCGTGCTGGCCATCTCGCAATCGGGCGAGACCGCCGACACGCTGGCCGCGATGGAAGAAGCCCGTCGCAAAGGGGCGCTGCTGTGGTCTATCGTCAATGCCATCGGTTCCCAGGCCATGCGCATCGCCGATGGCTTCATCTCGATGCAAACCGGCCCGGAGATTGGCGTGGCCTCGACCAAGGCCTTCACCGCCCCGCTGGTTGACCTGTACATGCTGGCCGTGCTGCTGGCCGATCTGCGCGGCACGCTCACGCCCGAAGCGCGCCGCCAGCACATCAGCGATCTCAGCCGCATCCCGGCGTTGGCGGGCATCTGCCTGGAGCGGGAGGCCGAAGCGCTGAAGGTGGCCCAGGCGCTCAAGGAAGTGAGCCACTGCCTGTATTTGGGCCGCGGCATCAACATGCCCATCGCCTACGAAGGCGCGCTCAAGCTCAAGGAAATCTCGTACATCCATGCCGAAGGCTACCCGGCTGGCGAGATGAAGCACGGCCCGATTGCGCTGGTTGACCGGGAGATGCCCGTGGTGGTGCTGGCCCCACGCGACCCCTGGTACGAGAAGATGATCAGCCAGATCGAGCAGGCCAAGGCGCGCGGCGGCATGGTGGTGGTGGTCGCCACCGATGGCGATGAACTGACCGCCAAACTGGCCGATCACGTGCTGTGGGTTCCCGAAACCCCCTGGATGCTCAGCCCGGTGATGACGGTCATCCCGTTGCAACTGCTGGCCTATCACATTGCCGCCCTGCGCGGTCTGGATGTTGACCAGCCGCGCAACCTGGCAAAAAGTGTGACAGTCGAATAGAATCGTCTGTACGACTTGGAAAGGAGTTTTTTGAGCATGTTTACTGGTCAAACTCGCAAGCTCACCCCCGGTGGTCGGGTGGTGTTTCAGGTTATTCCCCCCGGAATGGATCAGCCCATTCCGGCGCAGTATTACGAGGTCTTCACCGCCGAAACGCGCCTCGCCCCAGATGGCACCGTGGTGCGTCTGAATGGCATGGGCGATGTTGGGCAGCCACCGCGCATGAACTTCTTGTTCACCCAGCAAGATGATGGCAGTATCTACCTCTATGGCATGGAGACCCCCGATGGTCTGATCGCCTGGGTCACCCGCCCAGCCGATGGGCGCGTGTTGAATTATCCCGGCGTATATTCGCTTGACCTGACCTGGGTGCAAGATTTCGAGCTTGGCCCCATGCCGCCGGTGTACCTGACGCATACAGTTGACGCTATCGAAGACGTAACTGTCCCGCTGGGCACCTACCGCGCCTTTCGCATCACATCGCGCCGCGCCGATGGCACGCTGGACGCGCTTTCATGGTTTGCACCCGACCTGGGCGTCAACATCAAAAAGATCAGCCACGACCCCACGCGCCCCGGGTATGCCCTGTGCGAAGTGCATTTTGCAGATTGACCTCGTAGTACGGGCCGAACAAAAAAACTCCCCGCGGTGTGCTTGGCAGAACACCGCGGGGAGTTTTTGATCTGGGATGGGCCGTGGGGTGGCTTATGGCTCTTTTACGGTGACATCCAGACTGATTTGGCCGGCCTGTTCAAAGGTCAGCGTAACCTTGAATTGGTCGCCCACTTTCAAATCGTTCTTCAAGCCCATCAACATCACGTGCAGGCCGCCGGGCTTGAAGGCCACCTTGCCCCCTGTTGGGATCGGGACGTTGACCTGCTTCTGCATCATCATCGTCCCCTCTTCGGTCATCTTGCTCTCGTGCAGTTCGACCATCATCGCCACATCGCTGCTGGCCGAAAGCAGCGTATCGGCCTGACTGCCCGGCGTGACGATGAAGTAGATGGCGCTATTGCCGTCGGCATTACCCGGTCGCGCCCACACGTCGGTCACGGCCAGGCTGTTGCTGCCCCCGCAGGCGCTCAACAGCAACGCGACAGCCAGCAAGGAAAGGAAAATCAAACGTTTCATGGTAGCCTCCTGGAATGGATATTGACTCTTCGATGTTCGTTATTCGTTATTCGTTATTCGGTATTCGATAACGAACATCACTCTCTTTTGCGCTACAACCGCTCACGCTTCCACTCGAATATGGGTTCCCTCGCCGGTGGTGTACCAGTCATCGCCGCAGACCGGGTCTGTCCAGCGGTAAAGCCATTGGGCCACATCGTTGGGCAGGTTGACGCAGCCGTGGCTCATGCGCGAGCCGAAATTATCGTGCCAGTAACAGCCGTGCAGCGCCACGCCGTTGGGGTCGAAGAACATCACCCACGGAACGCCGGGTAGTTCGTAGGCCAAAATGTCGCTGGTGAGATTGCCGTTGCCCATGTGGACGGTAGGACATTTCTTGCGAATGCGAAAATCGCCGACGGGGGTTTCAGTGGGTAGTTCGCCTTCTTTCTGGCGTGTGCTGACCCCGGTGGATACTTTCGACTTCAACACGGGCCGCTCGCCTTCGTAGGCGGTCAGGGTTTGCTTGCGGATGGAGACGACGATGCGCTTTTCGTCGCGTGGCGTTTGGGGCGATGTGGCGGCATATTCCGCCGGGTCAATCAGACGCACGGACGTGGCACGGACGTAGTAGGTCGCATTGACATCGAAATCGTAAATTTGGTAGGCTGCCTGGCCCTCGATGTGATCGTAGCCGGTGATCCAATGCAGCGAGCCGAAGTAGAGACGATAAAGCGGTTGCCATTCATCGCCCACGCGCCGATAGCTTTGGGCGTACGGCAGCGTGATTTCACCCAAGACACGCGCTGCGGGCAGGTTGGCCACCGGCGCGTTGTAATTTTCTTCCACGCGCTGGACGTATGCGCTGTGAACGTATCCTTTATCAATGCGATACCAGCGCTTTTTGCGCACACCCGGGTCGTCAGAATCTACTTCTTCGAGCAGTTCCAACACCTGGTCGCGGTACAGCCAGCCCTTGCGCACGCTATCGGAATAGGGGTAGCCATGATAGCGGATCATTTCGAGGGTGACGCGGCCCAGGCGCGGCGGGGTAACCGGGGGCAGCAGATCGTCGGGCGGGTCGAGCTTAGGCAGCGCCAGGGCGGCCAGGGCCGCGGCGCTGAGTTTGAGAAATTTGCGGCGAGAAAGGGGTGTGTTCATCGGCTTGCTATAAAAAGTCCTGTGCTTTTACGGATGCGAATTGCCCCATGTGTGGCAATTTCGTTTTCCAGCAAACGCCGCAAGCGCTCGATTTGTTCACCTGTGATTGCTCCGATGGCCGATTGCATAGACAGAATGTAGTCTACCAGTGCTTCGGCCTCGGTGATGACCAGTTCATCGGGGTAATCGTACCGTTCGATGTGGGAGAAGTGGGCCGCCAACTGCTCGCTGCCGTTGGCCAGGTTGAAGTTGAATACGCCCAGGGCGCGGCGCTGCTGGCGTAAATCTACGCCAGCCTGCGCGCTCAGGCTGTACAGTTCATCCATGTGTTCTTCGCCGTTGGTGGCGGCGTAGAGCTTGCCGCCGGGCCGCAGCACACGCCGAATTTCGCCCAGCGCTTTGGGTCGGTCGGGTATGTGGTAGATCATGTGATTGGCGATCACGGCATCCAGGCTGGCCTCTGCAAAGGGGATGTCTTCGGCGTTGATCACCTTGAAGGCAAAATTGCCCTCGGGCAAATTAGCGCGTGCTTCATCCAACATGCCGGGCGAGAAATCAGAACAGGTGATTTGCCAGCCGGCCGGGTAGCGCCCCTGGTTGTTGCGCCACAAATTGCCCTGCCCGCAGCCCAATTCGAGCAGATGCGCCTGCGGCGGCAGATCGAAATGATCCAGCACCCATTGATACCAGTTGTGTTTGTTGGTGCCAAAGCGGACGTGGATTTGGATGCGGGCATTGAGGTTGGCCGCATTGCGGTATTGGTGGTCGCGTAAAAAGCTATTGGTGGGCATGGGTAGGTTTGCTGGATGACTGTGGTCTCGACCGGCGTTGGTTGAGCGGGCAAACTTCGTTCGGCGAACGTAGTTTGGCGAACGAAGTTCGCCGTCGAAACCGCTGGCGGGAAATCAAATGATATGCACGCGCGTGCCGTAGCCGCGCATTTCCCATTGGGCGCGTTCGACCACGGGGGGGATTAACTTGGGGTCGGTCCAACGGAAAATCCACTTGGCCAGTTCGCTGGTCATATTCACGCAGCCGTGGCTCATGCGGATGCCGAAATTATTGTGCCAGTAGGTGCCGTGAATGGCATAGCCGGGCGGGCTGAGAAAGAAACTTGTCCAGGGTACGCCAGGCAGGGTGTAAACGTTTGGCGCGCCGGTCAACACGGCATTCCCCATGTGTTTGGAGGGCATCTTCGATGACACGTTGAACCAGCCCTGTGGCGTGGCCGAAGGGATTGCCCCTTCTCCACCCTGGCCGGGAATGCCTGACGAGATGCGAGTTTCCAGAATCAACTTCTCACCCTCGAAAGCCTTCAAGGTTTGTTCTTGCAGGCTGATTTCGATCAGCTTTTCTTCTTTGGGCACATCGGGCGAGAGTGGGGCCAGTTCGTCGTCGGGTACGGGGCGCAAGTGCATGGCGGGGACATGATATTCCAGTTCGAGCAGTTCATCGTATACCCGATACCAGGCTTGGCCGTCTGGCCCCTGGTCTATGCCGACGGCCCAATGGGTGGTCATGTAATAAATTTTATTGAAGGCCTGCCAGCCATTCCAGCGGTCGTAGCGGTAGATTTGAGTGTATGGCACGGTCACTTCGCACAATTGCCCGGCGTTGGAAACGGTGCTGAGCGGGGTGTTGAAGCGCACTTTCACCCGCTGAACATAGCCGCTGTGCGCATATCCACCCCATACGCGATACCAGAGCTTGTTGTAAACCGGCTTTTCGCCCTGCACTTCGTAGTAAATATTGAGCATCTCATCGAAGAAGCGGTAGCCGACCGTTTCACTATCGGGATCGGGTTCTTTGAAGATGCTGATAGATTTCGCCGCCACGCGGCCCACCTCGCCGGTGGGATATTCGGCGTCATCTTGAGCCGCCGGGAAGGGCGGGCGCGGCAAAGCCGGGTTGCTTTGGCGGCGCGGCAACAGCAGGCCGCCCAGCGCGGCTGCCCCCAGTTGGAGGAATTTTCGGCGCGAGAGTGTCATGGGGTGATTATACCCAGGTTATCTGCCTGGCGGCACTGCGCTTGCCAGGCGCGGATGACTTCTTCCATGTGGTCGGCCACCGTTTCGTGGGCGGTAAACCAGCGTATTTGCCGGTCGTCGGCTTTGAACCAGTTGGCCTGGCGGCGCACGAATTGGCGGGTAAGGCGCTTCATCAGCATGGTGACTTCGTCGAGGCTCATTTCGCCGCGCAGGTGGGCGCACACTTGCTGATAGCCGATGGCAGACAGGGTGGGTAAATCGGGCGAATAGCCTTTGTCCAGCAGATTACGCACTTCGTCTACAAAACCGGCGGCGAACATGGCCGTGATGCGGGCGTCTATGCGGGCGTACAGTTCGGGGCGTGGGCGGGTTAATCCCAGGATCAGCAAATCATAGGGGGCGGCGGTGCGTTGACGCTGCTCGGAGAAGCGCTGACCGGTGGCGAGGATCACTTCGAGGGCGCGCACAGTGCGGCGGAGGTTGCGGGCATCTATGCTGCCCGCGGCTTGCGGATCGAGGTGGGCCAGCCGTTCGTGCAGCCCCGCCGGGCCGACCTGCGCTGCCCAGGCGGTGAGCGCCTCGCGCAGGCGTGGGTCGGGGGCGGCAGGCGGCGGCGACCAGCCTTCGATCACTGCGTGCACATATTGGCCGCTGCCGCCCACCAGCAGAGGCAGTTTGCCGCGCTGGTGGATGTCGGCGATGCAGCGCTGCGCCGCCTGTTGAAAGCGCGCCAGGCTCCAGGTGTCATCGGGTTCGGCCACGTCAATCAGGTGATGCGGCACGCCGGCCATTTCGCTGGGGCTGGGCTTGGCTGTGCCGATATCCATGCCGCGGTAAAACAGGCGCGAATCGGCAGAGACGATTTCGGCATCCAGCCGATGGGCGAGTTGGATGGCGATTTCGGTTTTGCCGACGGCGGTGGGGCCAACGAGGACGATGAGGGGATTGGGGGACAAGGGGGCAGGTGGCAAGGGGCAGGGAGCAGGTGGTAAGGGGCAGGATTTCTGTGACCCCTGCTTATTGCTCCCTGATTACGGACTTGAAATGAACGATCTCGGGTGGTTGGTCGGGTAGGCGGCGAATGGCAATGACATCTATGCGCCAGTCGCCATCGAGGGTGGGGTGATTTTGCAAGTAGTGTTGAGCCGAGGCGAGCAGGTGGGCTTGCTTGGTGCGCGTGACCGCTTCTTCGGGCAGGCCAAAAGACGTGCTGGCGCGGGTTTTGACCTCGACGAAGACGGTCGTGCTGGCCTGGCGTGTCACCAGGTCGAGTTCGCCATGCGGGGTGCGCACATTGCGGGCGATCACCTGGTAGCCCTGGCGGGTGAGGGTTTCGGCGGCCAGGGCTTCGCCCCAGCGCGCCAGGTTTTGGCGGTGCGTGCTGTTCATCGGCTTCCCGTCCGGGTTTCTACGGCGTCGCGCTGGGCAACCAGGGTTTCGTAATGGGTGAGGATGGCCTGGGCGTTGCGCTGAATGGAATAAACCTCGGCCATACGACGGGCGCATTCGGCCATTTGGCGGCGGCCAGCCGGGTCGCGCACGATGCGCAGGATGTGATCGGGCAGTTCGTCCTCATCTTTTGCCAGCAAGCCGCTGCATTCGTGTTCGACCGTGTCGCTGATGCCAGGCGAATGAATGCCAATGACGGGCAGGCCGGCGGCCATGGCTTCGATCACCGTCAGCGGGTGGACTTCGGTGACCGAGGCGGTGATGAAGGCGTCGGCGGCGGCCAGGTAGCCGGGCAATTGGTCGTACGCCACCAGGCCGGTGAAGTGCACCTTGTCTGCCAGTTGATGTTCGCTCACCTGGCGGATCAGGTCGTCGCGTTCGGGGCCGTCTCCGACGATCAGCAGCCGGCAGGACGGCACGGCGGGGGCGATATATTCAAATGCCGAGAGCAGCGCCGCGACGTTTTTTTCTTTGCTGACCCGCCCGACACAGATCAACACGGTATCCTGGTCAGAAAACCCAAATTGGGTGCGCGGGATGGGTTGTTGCACCTGGCGGAAGGGCTGCAAATCTACGCCGTTGGGGATCACTTCGATGGGGGCATTTATTTTCAGGGCATTCAACACATCCCGCATCCCCGCCGAGGGTGTGATGACGAGGTTGCAATCTTTGTAGAACGAAGAGAGATACACTTGCAGCATTTTGTCCGCCACATCTTGCGGCACAAAGGGCAGATACACCTTGGCGTAGAGATCGTAGCGGGTGTGGTTGGTGCAGACGATGGGAATGCCCATCGGGCGGCAGTAGCGCAGCGCCAGCGAGCCGCTCAGGAAGGGGTGGTGGACGTGAACGACATCCATGCGATATAACATGCGCCGGGCTTTGAGCGTGTAGCGCAGGCCCATGGTGTATCCTTCTTTGGTGAGCGGCACGCCGGGCGAACGGATGACGCGTGCTTCGTCGTCGGTGTAGTCCAGGCCGCCAAAGGTGAAGATGTACACCTGATGGTCGAGCGCTTCGAGGGCGCGTTTGAGCAGCGAGACGGCGTTGGTAACGCCGCTGATGTAAGGCTTGTAGGTATCCAACATCATACCAATGCGCATGTCTCGAATTATAGCGTAAGGTAGCCGAAGACACACCCGGCTATCTGTGCCTGACCCGCGAACCCCTTGCACATAAAGCAAGGATTTCCTGAATTAGCGCCGTATAATTGTATCAAGTTCGATCCGCCGGGGATGCGAATGTTCTCCGCCCAGGGAAACCCAACGGGCAACAGGTTTGAGAGGCAGACCAATATGGTTTACAAGGCTTTTTTGGTTGAAGACGAAATCGTTACGCGTGAGGGGATACGCGACAGGGTCAAATGGCAAGACAGCGGTTTTGCCTTCTGCGGCGAAGCCTCCGATGGCGAAATGGCCTTGCCGCTGATCCAGGCTGCCCAGCCCCAGGTGGTGATCACCGACATCAAGATGCCCTTCATGGATGGCCTGCAACTGAGCAAAATACTCCGCGAACGCATGCCAGGGGTCAAGATTGTCATCTTGAGCGGGCACGATGAGTTCGAGTATGCCCAGCAGGCCATTGAAATTGGCGTGACGGAATACCTGCTCAAGCCGGTAACGGTGAATGACCTTAACCGCGTCTTGCACAAGCTGGCTGCCCAATTGGATGCCGAACAAAAGGAGTTGCAGGCCCGGCAAAGGTTGGAGGCCCAGGTGGCCGAAAGCCAGGCGTTGCTGCGCGAAAAACTGCTGCTCAGGCTGGTGGTGGGTGCTATTTCGCCCAGCCAGGCGCTCGAACAGAGCCAATCGCTGGGCATGGATTTGGTGGCCCGCTGCTACCAGGTGCTGCTGATCAAAGCCGAACTGGGCGACCGTTCGGAGCAGTTCGACTATGCAGAATACAAAGAAATCCTGAAAAGCGTTTCCAAGCTGGCCGATGACGATCCTGATATCTTCCTGTTGCAAAAAGATTGGGAAGAGCTGGTGCTGCTGTTGAAGAGCAACGCGCCCGAATTCCTGGCGGAGGGACGCCAACGGCTGGCGCAATCCATTCACGATCTGGCCGCAAAGACCCGCTACCGGCTCCAGATCGGCTCCGGCCAGGTGAAGAACCGCCTGACCGATATTCACCAGTCTTTTGTGGAAGCGTTGATGAGTTTGCAAGCCCGGCCTGGCGAAAGCGCTTCCTTTCCAGAAGAACTGCTGGCAATGGATAGAACTGCCCTGGAACAATTTCTGCGCTGCGGGACGATGGCAGAATTTGACTCGTTTTTCGCCTCGTGCTTGCAGCCGATAGGCGAACGTGTTTTACGCATGCCGTATGTCAGGCACTACATCCTGGTGGAAATTGTCTTATCCGCTGCCCGCCTGATTGGCGAATTGGGCGGCGATGTGGCGGAAACCATTCCCCAATTAAACGCGCTGGCGCTTGTTTCGGCTGAAATGACCACAATCGAACAACTCAAAGAACGGGCCTTTGGCATTCTCCACAAAGCCCTGGCCTTTCGCGACGGCCCGCACAAAAGCCCTTATCGCGGGCTGGTGCAACAGGCCAGGGAATACATTGCCCTTCATTACGACAAATCTGATTTATCCCTGGGCGATGTGGCCGCCCAGGTCAATCTTAGCCCCAGCCACTTCAGCGCCATTTTCAGCCAGGAGGCCGGCCAGAATTTCAAGGAATGCCTGACCGAATTTCGCATCCAAAAAGCCAAAGAACTGCTGCGTACCAGCCAGCTCAAAACAGCCGAAATTGCCTACCGGGTGGGCTATAACGATGCCCATTATTTCAGTTCGGTCTTTCACAAGGTCACGGGGTTAACGCCCACTGAATTTCGGGCGCAGGCCTACAGGAGCCAGCTATGAGTGACCCGAAGCTCAACAGCACCCCCTGGGATGAGAATTGGCCTTTTGCGCAAATTCGCCGAACGCCGCGCCGGGCCTTTGGCAAGCTGGCTGATTTGTTTGCTCGTCTCAACCTGTCTATTCGCGCCAAAATTTTGCTCTCCTTGGGCATCGTGATTGTGCTGATGGGCGCCAGCAGCATGGCGTTAATGCTGCAAATGCTCAGTTACAGCCGCCAATACGATGCGATCATCTCGAATATCACTACTGCCAATAGCATCAGCGGCAGCATCAAACCCGAAATTGATACGGAAATCTGGAAGATCGTGGCTGGGAAAACCAATTTCAGCGAGGGCCGGCAATACGAAATCATTCAGGATGTTATGGATCAGATGGCTCGCATGAAGGCCAACACCAACTCACACCGGGCGCAGATGAAACTCGAAGTGGCGCAACGCTCGATGCAGACGCTGATCGAATACGTCAACCAGATGGGCACACAAATTGCCAGCCACAGCACCGCCGCCGAAAACGAAAAAGTACTCGAAGATATCTGGTTTGCCAGCAGTATCGTCGAACAGGCCGTGCAGGAGTATGCCCTGTACGAGGTACGCCGCACGGAAGGGCAATATCAGGAGATGCGCCAGGGTTTCGTGCGCTGGTCGTTTATCGCGGCGATGATGATGCTGGTGGCGGTGGCGTTTTCGGTGGCGGCGGCCTGGGAACTGTCGCGCAGCATCTACACGCCGATCAAGAAACTGCACGACGTGACCACCACCATCACCAAAAATGACCTGCAAGCCCTGGTCAACAGCGCAAACGTGGACGAAATCACCGAACTGGGCATGAGCTTCAACATTATGATCGGTAAAATTCGCGAACTGTTGGATGCCAAAGTAAAGGAGCAGGAAAACCTGAAAAAGGCCGAATTGCGCGCCTTGCAAGCGCAGATCAACCCCCACTTTCTGTACAACACCCTCGATACGATCATCTGGATGGCGGAAGCGCAAAGGACTGAGCAGATTGTGGAAATCGTGGGGGCCTTATCGAGCTTCTTCCGCATCAGTCTGAGCAAAGGCCAGGATTGGATCACCATTGGCGAGGAGATCGAACGCGTGCGCAGCTACCTGACGATCCAGAAAATGCGCTACCGCGACATTATGAACTATCGAATTGACGTTAGCCCCGCGGTGCGGGATTACACCGTTCTCAAGCTGGTCTTGCAGCCGCTGGTCGAAAATGCCCTCTACCACGGCATCAAAAACAAGCGCCAGGGCGGCACTATCATCATCCGCGCCCGGCCCGGCGGTGAAAATGAAGTGATGCTGGAAGTGGAAGATGATGGCATCGGGTTCACGCCTGAAAAGCTGGCGCAGTTACGCGCCGAATTGGCCGACGATTCGGGCGATATCCGCCTGGAAAGCGGCTTCGGTATCGGCAATGTCAACAAGCGCATCCGCTTGTATTATGGCCGGCAATATGGCATCACCGTACAGAGCGAATACAATAGCGGCACGCGCGTCACGCTGATTATCCCGGCGATTGTAGGGCAAAATTAATTTTGCCCTACTGCAGTGAGCAAACCATGAAAGAAAAAGCCAATATCCAACAAGCTGTACCATTTTTTGGCGTCAACGAGATGGAAAAATCGTTGCAGTTTTATGTAGATGGACTCGGCTTCGCCATGACCAAACAATGGGTAGATGATGGCAAGTTGCGCTGGTGCTGGCTGGAACGGGATGGCGCGGCGATCATGTTGCAGGAGTTTTGGAAAGAAGGCCCCCATGCTCACGTTCCGCCAGGGAAATTGGGCGAAGGGGTAACGATTTGTTTCCAATGTGAGGATGCGCTGGCACTCTACCGCGAGTTTGTGGGGCGCGGTGTGCCGGCCTCGCTGCCGATGGTGGGCAACGGCATGTGGGTCACGTCGCTGAGCGATCCTGATGGTTACCGCCTTGACTTTGAAAGTAAAACCGATGCCCCTGAAGGCAGCCAATGGAGCGAGGAAAGTTGAATGAAATTGAAACCTGTTTGCCTTGCCAGCCTGGTTGTCATGCTGCTCTTGGTTCTGGCTGCGTGCAGCCTTCCACAGACCACCGCCCCAAGCCTGCCAGATCAAGCCAAGAAAACCTACCAAGACCTGATCATCGGTTACGCCCAGATTGGCGCGGAAAGCGAATGGCGCAGCGCCAACACGCAATCGATCAAAGAGACCGCCGAAAACCTGGGCGTGGAACTGATATTTATGGACGCGCAGCAAAAACAGGAAAATCAGATCACTGCGCTGCGCACGTTCATTGTGCAAAAAGTGGATGTGATCGGCATCTCGCCGGTGGTGGAAACCGGATGGGACGACATTTTTCAGGAAGCCAAAGATGCCGGCATCCCCATCATTTTGGTTGACCGCCGGGCAGATGTGCCTAATTTTCTCTATGTGAGCTACCTTGGCTCCGATTTTCTCGAAGAAGGCCGCAACGCCGCCCGCACCCTGGCCCGCATTGTAGATGGCAAGGCCAACATCGTCGAACTGGTGGGCACGATCAACTCTGCCCCGGCCAACGACCGCGCCGCCGGTTTCCGCGAAATTTTGCCGCAATACCCCGGCATGAAAATCATCGCATCAGCCTCAGGAGATTTCACCCGCGCCCGCGGCAAAGAAGTGATGGCCGCTTTCCTTGAGCAGCACGGCAGCACGATCACCGCCGTCTACAGCCACAACGACGACATGGCCCTGGGGGCGATCCAGGCCATCCAGGAGTATGGCCTGCGGCCCGGGGTGGACATCAAGATCGTCTCGATAGATGCCGCCCGCGGCGCATTCGAGGCGATGATTGACGGCACGCTCAACGCCACCATCGAATGCAACCCGCTGCTCGGCCCGCAGTTTTTCGAACTGGCCCTGAAAGTGGTCAACGGCGAGGCCGTGCCGAAGTGGGTGCCATCCATCGAGGGCATTTTCCTGCCCGAAGACGCCGAGGAGATTTTGCCAACGCGGAAATACTAACCTGCCCTCCCAAAAAACTTAACCTTTACCCCAAAAAACTGCCCGCTCAACGCGTGGCAGTTTTTTCTTGCCAAAACCGCATAAAAATCTTCACAATTCGCCAAAGAAAAAGAATCGACTCTGCTCGAAAAAAATCGTATCGTAGAAGCATCAACGGTGGTTGGCGCGTTCGACCCGGGAAATGCGCCGCCGCCTACACCCATCTCACCCAATTTGTGCAAACGAGGAGAAATATCATGCGTAAATTCAATTTTTGGGCCGTCCTGGCCATGATCGTTATCCTGGTGACGTTGATCGGCTGCACCGCTCAACCGGCGGCCACCCCCACCAAAAAGGTCTACACCTACAAAGACATGACCGTCGGCTTTTTGCAGACCGGTTCTGAAGGCGGCTGGCGTGCTGCCAACAGCGCCTCTTTCAAAGAAACTGCCACGCAACTGGGCATCAACCTGAAGTTCTACGATTCGCAAAACGACCTGGCCAAGCAGGTGGCCGGTTTCCAACAGTTCATTCAAGACCCCGAAGTCAACGTCATCGTCATGTCCCCCCTGGAAACGACCGGTTGGGAGCAGGTTCTCAAGGATGCCAAAGCCGCTGGCAAGCCGGTTATTCTTTCGGACCGCCGCATTGACGGCTTCGAAGATTACTATGTCACCTTCATCGGCGCCGACTTCGTCGAAGAAGGCCGCAAAGCTGGCACCGAAATGTGCAAAATGCTCGAAGGCAGCGCCAGCAAGAATGTGTGGGAACTCGTCGGCAACGTGGGGTCTGCCCCGGCCATTGACCGTGGCAAGGGCTTCCGCGAAACCGCTGAGAAGTGCGGCATCACCGTCATCAAGAGCCAGACCGCCAACTGGAGCGTCGTCGAAGGCAAGCAGGTGACTGAAGCCTGGCTCAAGGAAACCAAAGACGTTCAGGGCATCTTCGGTCAGAATGACGAAATGGCCTTTGGCGCTATCGAAGCCCTCAAAGAAGCCGGCCTCGTCCCCGCCGTGGATGTCAAGATCATCTCCGTTGATGCCACCGCCGGCGCTTTCCAGGCCATGCTCGATGGCACGCTGAACGTGACCGTGGAATGCAACCCGCTGCTGGCCCCGCAGGTCTACGAAGCCGCCCTGGCTGCCCTCAACGGCGAAACCCTGCCCAAGTGGATTCCTTCGCAGGAAAGCGTCTTCTTTATGACCGACCCGCAGCTCAAAGACATCGCTGCTGGCCGCAAGTACTAGAATTTTTTTCAAACACGGATTACACGGATGGCACGGAGTTTCACGGATTTGAATGGTAAAGTCCGTGTCATCCGTAGAAATCCGTGTAATCCGTGTTTTGGCGATTGGTTCGTTCGAAAATAGGCAGGAAGCATGTCTGAAACCGATCAAAACATCCTCGTCATGGAGGGCATCTGTAAAGCCTTTCCGGGCGTGCAGGCGCTGGATGACGTCAACCTGACGCTGCGTAAGGGCGAGATTTTGTGTCTGGTGGGGGAAAACGGGGCCGGTAAATCTACCCTGATGAAAGTGCTGACCGGGGTGGATCAGTCCGACGCAGGCAAAATCACCCTCGATGGCAAAGAAATCCAGGCCCGCTCGCCCCAACACGCCCAAACCCTCGGCATCAGCACCGTCTACCAGGAAGTGAACTTATGCCCCAACCTGACCGTGGCCGAGAACATTCTCATCGGCCACGAGCCGCGCCGATGGGGGCGCATTGATTGGGCCAAGATGAACGCCCTGGCCGCCGACACGCTGCAACGCCTGCTGAGCCTGGATATTGACGTGACCAAGCCGCTCGGCTCGTACACCGTGGCCATCCAGCAGATGGTGGCCATCGCCCGGGCGCTGTACATCACCTCGGCCAAAATCCTGATCCTCGACGAACCCACCTCCAGCCTGGATGTGCAGGAAACCCAGCAGCTTTTCAAGGTGATGCGCAAACTCAAAGGTGATGGCGTGGGCATTATTTTCATCACCCATTTCATCGGCCAAATTTACGAAGTCTCCGACCGCATCACCGTCTTGCGCAACGGCAAGCTGGTGGGGACTTATGAAACCGCCTCGATCACGCGCGTGGCGCTGATCTCCAAAATGATCGGGCGCAGCTTGGCCGAACTGGACGAAATGAACAGCATCAAACTGGAAAGCGGCAAGCACATCAAAGCAGATGCCATCTTGCAGGCCCGGCAATTTGGCCTCACTGGGGCAATCCAGCCCTTCGACCTGGACTTACACGCCGGTGAAGTGGTGGGCCTGGCGGGGCTGCTCGGTTCGGGGCGCACCGAAACCGCCAGCATTCTCTTCGGCTCCGAAAGGGCCGATTCTGGCTCACTGACCGTCAACGGCCGCGAAATCGCCGAGCATTCGCCGTTCCAGTCGCTCAAACACGGCCTGGCGCTCTGCCCCGAAGACCGCAAAGCCGCCGGGATCGTGGACGACCTGACCGTGCGCGAAAATATTATCCTGGCAATCCAGGCTAACCAGGGCTGGCTCAAATATCTCTCCCTCGCCGAACAATACGCCCTGGCCGACAAATACATCCAACTGCTGAGCATTGCCACCCCCTCGGCAGATCAAAGCGTCAAAAACCTGAGCGGCGGCAACCAGCAAAAGGTTATCTTGGCCCGCTGGCTGGCTACCAACCCCCAGGTATTGATCCTCGACGAACCCACGCGTGGCATTGATGTCGGCACGAAGGCGGAAATCCAAAAACTGGTGCTTTCGCTGGCCGAAGAAGGTAAAGCCTGCATGTTCATCTCGTCTGAACTGGAAGAAGTGCTGCGCACCAGCCACCGCGTGGTGGTGCTGCACGACCGCCAAAAGGTGGCCGAATTTTCTGGCGAAGTGGATGAAAACACCATCATCCACGCCATGGCAGGGAGCGAAGCATGAAAAAGCTCACCCAGACATCTTTCAATTGGCGCAACGTGTTACGTGCCATCACCGAGAGCCGGCTCTTTTTCCCGCTGGTGGCCTTCTCGCTGATCCTGCTCTTCGATTTGATCTTCATCCCCGGCTTCTTCACCATCGAAAACCGCGACGGCAACCTGCACGGCAGCCTGATCGACATCTTCCGCAACGGTTCGACCGTGATGTTGCTGGCCATCGGCATGACGCTGGTGATTGCCACCGGCGGCGTGGACCTTTCGGTAGGCGCCACGATGGCCATTGCAGCCTCGATGGCTGGGATTCTGATGAACCCCTCGGCGCTCAAAAACGAGGTCTTCTTCGTCACCGACCCCAACTACACCTTCCAGCCTTTGTGGGTGGTGATTGTGGCGGCGCTGCTGGTGGCGATTGTGTGCGGCCTGTGGAACGGAGTGCTGGTGGCGTACATGCGCATCCAGCCAATGGTAGCCACGCTGATCCTGATGATCTCTGGCCGCGGCATCGCCCAACTGATCACCAACGGCTTGCGCGTGCAGATCACCTATCGCCCGTATGCCTTCATCGGACAGGGCTGGGTGGTGCTGCCGTTCTCCCTCTACATCGTCGCTTTTGTCTTCGCCCTCACCTGGCTGCTGACGCGCAAGACCGCCATTGGCCTGTTCATCGAATCGGTGGGCATCAACTTTCGCTCCAGCTTCTTCAGCGGCATTGACGAGAAGAAGATCAAGCTGATGGTTTACACCTTCTGCGGTTTCTGCGCCGGCATCGCCGGGCTGGTAGCCAGTTCCAACATCAAAACCTCCGATGCCAACAATATCGGCCTGAGTACTGAACTTGATGCCATCCTGGCGGTGGTGATCGGCGGCACTTCGATGAGCGGCGGGCGCTTCTCGCTGCTGGCGAGCATGATCGGCGCGCTGGTGATGCAGGCGATTACGCAATCCATGTATGCCTTTGGCGTTCCGGCGTTTGCCTTGCAGGCGATTAAGGCCATCGTCGTCATCCTGGTCATCCTGCTGTATTCTGAGCAGGTGCGCGGCCTGGTACGCAGACTGGGCGGCGGCTCGCAGCAACAGGTTGCGCCGAAGGAGGTGCAGCCATGAAGCAGCGCCTGATCTTATTTCTCTCCAAAAACAGCAAGTACATCCCGGTCATGTCTACGGCCATTTTGGCATTGGCGGCCTATGGCCTGGGGGCTTACTTTTTCGTGGGCATGCGCAACCCGCAGGTATTCTTCAACCTGTTTCGCAACAGCGCCCATTTGCTGATCAGCGGCATCGGCATGACGCTGGTGATCCTGACCGGCGGCATTGATCTATCCGTCAGCGGCGTGGTGGCGTTGACGACGGTGGCCTCGGCGGTGTTGCTGCGCGAGGGCATGAACCCGTGGCTGGTGATCTTGCTGATGCTGCTGATGGGCATGAGCCTGGGGGCGGTGATGGGTACGTTCATCGTAAAACTGAAGGTGCAGCCGTTCATCGCCACCCTGGCGGGCATGTGGTTTGCCCGCGGCATGTGCTTCTTTATCAGTGACGATGCCGTGCAGATTGACGACCGCGTCTTTCAAATTATCGGCAAGACCAAGCTGCTCATCCCTGGCCTGAAGGAATTGGCCGATTTGCAGGGAACGCCAGCCCCTTACATCTCTATTCCAGTGGTCGTGGCGTTTTTGCTGCTGGGCGTGACCATCTACATCACCCAATTCACCCGCTTTGGCCGCACCGTTTATGCCATAGGCGGCAACGAAGGCCGCAACGAGCAATCGGCCCGTCTGATGGGCCTGGCGGTAGACCAGACCAAACTGCTGGTGTACACCTTCAATGGGTTGTGTTCGGCGCTGGCGGGGTTGTCGTTTTGTTTGTTCGTTGAATCGGGGCATGGGTTGTATGCCCAGGGCTTCGAGTTGGATGTGATCGCCTCGGTGGTGATGGGCGGCACGATGCTGACCGGCGGTTACGGTTACGTGTTCGGCACGCTGTTCGGCGTGATGGTGCTGGCCGTCACGCAGGTTCTTATCCAGTTCATCGGTTCGCTCAGTTCGTGGTGGACGAAGATCGTCATCGGTGTGCTGACGCTGACCTTTATCGGCGTGCAAACGCTTCTGGCAAACCGCAAAACCGGGCGTGCTGGTGCAGCGCAGGCTTCGCCGGCGGTGCTGGCCGCCCGCCGCAAGCGTCAATGGATGACGGTTGGGGTGGGGGCTGTGATCGTGGTGGCGGCCATCGGCATTGTTTCCGTTTCTCGCATGGGTTCGGCCTCCAGCGCGGCCACGCCCGCAGATACGCAGTGCCAGGTTGCGCCCTTCCGCGAGGCCGAGGCCTCCCGGCTGGTTGAAGAAGGCGCCGTCATCGTCTACCACCGCACCGCCGGCCCCGATTGCGTGGATCAACTCTACGCCATCTACCCCGATGGCCGCGTCACCGGCACAAGTGGCACAACCACGGTCGAGAAGCAGGTGACGCCTGAAGAAGTGGAAAAACTGCTGGTTGCCATCAGTGTGGATCATCAGTGGTTTACGCCCGAAATCTTCAGCACCTATCTCACCCCCTGCCGCCAGTGCTATGCCCATTACATTGACATCGCCTACGCAGGCCAGCAAAAAGCTGCCACCGGCGTGGATGGCACCACCGCCATGCCGCCCGGCTATGCCTTTGCCCTGGCTGAAATCCGGCCTTTGTTGCCCGAAATCGCCCTCACGCCCTAAGAGGCTGTCTGAAAAGTCAGGTGCAACGCACTTCTTTGCCGGTCAAGGCGCTTTTTAGCCTGTTTAGGTTGGCAAATAGCAACGTTTATCAACCAAAAAGTGCGTTGCACCTGTGTCGTAAACAACGACCTTTTTGTGTGTTCCGTGGTCAGAAAAACGAAAAACCCCCTTTTGGAGAAAGCATGATGACTCATAAAAAGATTTGGCTGCTCGCCTTCGTCCTCTATGCCCTGCTTTCCTCGGCCTGCGTGTACATCGTGCTGCCCGAAGGGCTGGAAGAAGCCGAGCGCGTGAAAGAAGCCGGGGTTTGGAGCGCGTTCGTGACGGGCGTCGGCCAATCGCAGGCGGGCGATTTGCATGTGGACATCACCATTCGCAACGATACCGGTGACTGGGCCACCATGCACGCCGTGGAAGGCAAGCCCGCCACCCTTACCACGGACGGCAAGACAACCCCCTGCGAGACGGTTTTCGTGGGAACGGGCGGTCATCGCCTTGCACCCGGCTTTCAGATGCGCGGCTACACCGTTGGCACGTTCGAGCAGCCCGAAACACAGCTTATCCACGTGGAATGCCAGGGCGCGGCCCCCGCAGCCGGGCAGAAACTCACCATTGAGTACGTCAGCTTTGGCGGCATCCTCGACGACTACGACCCCGAAGCCAACGAAACTGAAGGCAAGCTCGAACTGAACCTCGATGATGTGGTGGCCGACCTGGCCTACCCCATCGCGGCCCCGGTGGATGGGCTGATTTTGGATGCCGCAACCCCAATCACCGGCCTGAGCGACAACGTGGTCACGCTGCTGGGTACACAACGCAGCCCAACCGGTCTGCAGTTCACCTGGCAAAACTTCAACCCCACCAAGTTTCCGCTTAAAACACACATCGGCACCCCGCCGGTCATCGGCGCCGATGGCATCCTCTATGGCATTTACGAATCACTCGATTTAGCCCCCGTGCCGATCACCCCCGCTGGCGAAACGATGACCTGGACAACCGATGTCGCCGTGCCGCAAGACGGGCAGGGCTTCTACATCCTACTCAGCGTCGAGTCGAACAAACCGCGCACCTACATCAACTACGCACTGAATATCAGCGATCAATAGGCTTGCCGTGACTGGCTTTTCACGTTAGCGCAATTCCCCTGAAATTTGCCTTTCGTTTATCCCCGCTTACCGACCAAAGTATTGCAGCGCCACCCGCAGCCGCGTTTCTACCTCTTGCGGTGTATCGCGCGGGATGCGCTGCAAAGCCGCCTGCGCCTCAACGATGCTGTACCCCAGGGCGGTCAGCGCCGCCAGAACCTCGGTATCCACGTCGCTGACGGCAGCCATTTTCTCCAGGCCGTCGGCAGGTTTGATCTTATCTTGCAGGTAGAGCAGCATCTTTTGGGCGGTGCGCTTGCCTACGCCGGGCGCACGCGTGAACACGTCGGCCTGCTCGTTGAACACGGCCCGCCGGATGGCATCGGGGTCGAGCGCCGAAAGGATCGAGAGCGCCGTGCGTGGCCCAACGCCATCTACCCCCAACAGCAGGTTGAACATCTCGCAGGCTTCCCGGCTCTCGAATCCGAACAGGGTCAACGAATCTTCGCGCACCACCAGGTGCGTGTGCAGGAAGACCGTCTCATCGGTTTGTAATTGATCGCGTGTGGGTGCGGGGGCATAGACGCGCAGCCCCACACCGCCGACGGCAACGATCAGACTATCGGCATCCTTGTGCTGGATAGTTCCGGTTAACGAAGCAATCATGGCTGCTCCCTGAAATTTTCCTGGCGTTATGGCATGGGGTGAACATCGCGCGGGCAGCAGACCCCCACCTTTGCCAACGCGGTGACAAAATCGTCATACGTAATCGGTTCACGCAGATAGACGTGTGAGTTGATGCTTTGGGGCTTGAGCAGGTTGGGGTGCTGCCACGAAAAGATCAACACCGGAATATGCTGGGTGTCCGCGCCCGCTTGCAGGGTATCCAGCAAGTCACGGCCGCGCGGGCTGCCGGGCAGTTCGGCTTCGAGCAGGATCACCCGCGGCTGACGTTGGTGCGTTAGTGTAATCACTTCTTCGCCGTCAAATGCCTGCAACACTTGAAAACCGCTTTCCTCGGTAAAGACACGCAACAACTGAATAACCCACGGATCATGTGCAGCTATGAGGCACGTTTCTGACATGGTGATTTCTTTCCTGAAAAGAGTTCCCCGCGCCGTTTATCAGCAGGCAAGGTTAATAGCATGTACGTTATAACAGCTTCCCCGGCAAGAGTCATTTACATCCGAAACCTAAATCATGTACTTTTGTGACTTATTGCCCTGGCGAGCGTTCGCCGCGCTGATACGCCTTGGGCGTGACCCCCACTTCACGTTGGAACATGCGGCTGAAATATGATTGGCTGGAAAACCCCACTTCGAGGGCAATTTGCGTGACCGAAAGCTGGCCCTTTTCGAGCAATAACCTGGCCTGGCGCATACGATACCGGTTGAGATAGACGATCGGGCTGACCCCCAATTCCTTGTTGAAACAGCGGGTCAGATATTGTTCGTTGATGTTCAGGGTGTTAGCGATTTCGCTGCGCGAGATGGCTTCTCCATAGTTCTCGTGAATGAAGGCCATCGCCTGCCGAACCAGGCGCTGCGGCTCGCTGCCCAGGCGTTTATTGCGCGCCAGCACGCTGGCAATGTGGGCGAGTGTTTCCTGGGCGGTGAACAATCCTTTGCCCATCACCGCCGCCACATTTTTATCCATGTGGATCATATCTTGTTGGGTCAGTTCATGCGCGCTCAACACCATCGTTGGAATGCCGCGCAAGCGCTGATCCTCTTGCATGGCGCGCATCACCGCGAAACCATCCATCTCGGGCATCATCAAATCCAGCAGCAGCAGGTCGGGCCGGCTCTCCCGCATCAGTTTCAAAGCATCCAGGCCATTATGAGCGACCAGAATGGTACTATCGGGAAATTCATCCCGCAGCAAATCGGTGTGCATGGACAAAATGGCCGAATCGTCATCTACCACCAGGAAGGTGAAATGACTGCCTGGCGTACTTTTCAAACCGTGGCGCTCCAGGGCTTTGACCAGGTCTGCCGCACCCAGGGGCTTGGTGAGATATTCCATTTCCAGCACCGCACCCGCATCCTGTTCAGAAACCAGGGCGTAGAACAAAACCGGAATATCTTGGGTTGCCGGGTGACCTTTGAGGGTGCGCATAATTTCCCAGCCGCGCTCGGCCGCCGGCGCCATATCCAGCACAATCGCGCCGGGGGGGGCGAGCAATATCTGTTCCTGGTAATCGGATGTTTGCGATAAAGCCACTTCTTCCACCGCGAAACCCTGGCGCGTCAGATGGGTCATCAACTCATGGGCGTCACCTTCGTGCTCCGTGAGGATCAAAACCTGGTGCGTGCGCGAGAGGTCCGTCTGCACAGGTTCATCCTGGCTGAACTCGGGGATGGGCAGGGTGAAATAAAAAGCGGAGCCCTCACCCTCTACGCCGCTGGAACGAACCCAAATACCGCCGCCGTGCATTTCCACCAGGCGGCGGGTAATGGCCAGGCCCAGGCCAATGCCGCCATACCCGCGGGCGCTGGTACGCTCCGACTGCTTGAATTCGTCGAAAATTTTCTCTTGCTCATCTGCCGGAATGCCCATGCCCGTATCGCGCACGACAATTTGTACTTCGTTGGCGTTCAAGCAGGCCGATAAAGCCACTTCGCCATGCGCCGTAAATTTAACCGCGTTGCTGATCAGGTTGAGCAAAATTTGGTGCAGGCGGGTCTTATCTCCCCAGATAGCGGGCAACTCGGCGGGGAAATCCACCTGAAAAGCGAGGTTTTTTTGCCTGGCAAGCTGGCGGCCCATTTCCGCGCTATCTTGCAAAATGGCCGACAGGTTTACCCAGTCGTACAGCAGGTCCATCTGGCCCATCTGACTGCTGGCCAGGTCGAGAACATCGCGGATCAGGCGATCCAGGTGGCGGCCTGAGTTATAGATTTGCTCCTGATAACGGAAAATGACTTCTGGAGAAGCGCTTTCGCCGCGGGCCTGTTCGCGCAGGGCCAGTTCGCTCAGGCCCACAATCAGGTTGAGCGGTGTGCGTAATTCGTGGCTGACCATGGATAAGAAGCGGCTCTTGAGCTGGTTGGCCTCCTCGGCCTGGCGCGTGGCGGCCTGCAACTCCTGGCGCAGACGCACACCCTTCAAGGCCGCTGCCATGATCACCTGCAGCGATTCAAACAGCGAAACCTCCGCCGTGGCCTCCGAAACATCGGCCTCGAAAACGACGAAGCCGATCTGTTCCTGCCGGAAGTTCAACGCCACCACCATCAGGCTGAAGCGCCGATCCACCGGCATCCAGGCCAGCGGGATGATTTGTGGCGCGGCGAAACGCGCCTGCTCCAGTGGAATGACCATGCGCTGGCCCTGGTGATAAGCCAGGATCAGCCTGGCCCAGCCGTTTGGTTCGCCGGGGTCTTCATACAAGGACAGGTAGCAGCCATGGATGCCCAGGCGGGGCAGTCCCTCGGCTAAAATATCGAGCATCTCATCGAGGTTGAAGGTGATCAACAGGGATGATTCGATCTCGCGCAGGATGGAGGTGCGCTGCGAAATTTGCCAGGAGCGATGCACCTCAGCGCGGGCCGCGGTCTGGGCGATCAGCACGCGCGCCTGCTGCCACAGGTCTTCAGCGCGTTCACGATCATAGCCAGCGAGATAGGGTAAGCACCACGCCCGCAAAATGGTGATGGCCTCGTGCCAGCGGTTGACGTTCAGGCCATCGGCGACAGCTTCTCCCAGAATGCGACTCAACTCATACAGAAAGGTTTCGGCGGTCAATTCGCGCCGGTCTTGCGCTACCAGGGGGTCATGCAAACCCGCCAGAAAGCAATTGAGAATGCGTTCGGCCCACATCGGCGCTTTGGCCTCAGCCGCCGAACCCAACCCGCGGGCCATTTTTTGCAGCAAGCTGGCCCGTCCCACGGCCATAGCTGACGACAAATCGCCTGCCTGGTGGCTGATCATCCCCACCGCGGCCTGCTCAGCCAGCGGGTCGAGGCAGCCACACGAGCGGCGGGTGATCAGGCGCAGCGGCATCACTTGTGATTGGGGGTGTTCCTGACCATGCAATTCTGCCATCAATAAATCCACTGCCCGGCGGCCCATCTGTCGAAAAGGCAGGCGCAGGGTGGTCAGCGGTGGGATGGCGCCACGCGCTTCGTGGCCGTCGTTATACCCCGTAACGGCCACATCTTCTGGCACATGCAAGCCGCGTCCCTGAAAATCGGCGATCACTTCGACGGCCACCGGGTCGGCGTGGGTGATGATGGCCTGGTAATCGAGGCCGGGCCGCAGGCCGCGCTCATCCAGTTCGTGTAGTGAGCCAACCAGGGTCGGGTCGTAAAAGCCATAGCCGCGCATCACCCATTCGAATGCCTGGTGGCGGCGGTGCGCGGTGAAGGCATCGGGGCTGTTGTAGAAGGCAATGCGCCGGTAGCCATGCACTTCCACCAGGTGCGCCAGGAGATCGTGCATTCCCTGTAGTTCATCCAACAACACGCTGGGATACCCCTCCAACAGCATTTCGATATTGACCACCGGCAAAGGGTCATAGGGTGTCACAAAGGCTCGCACGCGCGGCTCGATGCTGTGCATACTCACAAACGGATGCCAGATAATCACCCCATCTACCGTTTGCGGCGTAATCAGTTGGTATAAAATGGCATTGGGCGATTGGTCAAAAACATCGCCGGCGATATAAAACACGTTGCAATCGCCTTCGCAAGCTGCTTCGCGAATGCCGCACCACATTTGCCACTTTTCATACGAATACGCGCCTCCCGGCAGGCCACCCAAAAAGGCAATGGTGGCCCGGGTGGGCGGGTGAGAAGTTTCTTTGTGGGGAGGGGGCATAAGGGGGCAGGGGGCAAGGAGCAGAGGGCAGGTTATGTGAGTAAACTTTCAACCGGCCCCCTGCAACGTTGTAAACCTCAGCCTTTCAACCTTTCGTACACTTCCATACAAGCCCGTCCATTATGGTAGGGGCATTTCCAAAAATCTACCAGTGGGCCGGGGATGGGTTGGGCCTGGCGGGTGAGGGTGCGATGCCACTCGCCATGAACGCCATCCACCTGGTGCGCTTCGATGAACTGCCAGGCGCGCCAGGCGGCCTGGCGAAACTTCTCGTCGCCCGAAAGCTGCCAGGCATTGAGGAAACCGACCATGGCCTCGGCTTCGGCCCACCATTCTTTGAAATCGTGCCGCGTTCCATCCGCGCCGAGTTCGTAGAAGATGGCGCCATCGGCATCGAGCGCCTGCTGGTAGGTTGCTTCGGCCATACGCACGGCCACCGCATTCACCTCGCTGATCAACTCGGCTTCACCCAGCGCCTGCGCGGCCTCGGCCAGCAGCCAACTGCCCTCGATGTCGTGGCCGTAGGAGATGGTGCCGGTCCGCGAGGCCCAGGCATCGTCGAAAAATAGCTTGAAATGGGCCGTTTGCAGATCGAGGATGTGATCGAGGAAGGTGCGCAGCAGGGCGCGCTGCTGCTGGCGCAGGCGGGGATTGGGCCAGGCGCGCAGCAGGTTGGTATACGGCTCGAGGATGTGCAGGTGCGTGTTCATCGTCTTCGGGTCGTTGGCTTCTTTGTCGCTCAGGCGCACATCGTCGGCGGGTGTCCAAGCGCGGTTGAAGGCTTCCCAATAGCCGCCATGCTGCCGATCGAAAGCATATTGCTCAACCAACTCGAAGATGCGGATGGCCTTCTGCAACGCCTCGCTATCCTGAGTCGCCAGGAAGTATTCCGACAGGCCATAGATAGAGAACCCCTGGGCGTACACCTGCTTCTTGGTATCCAGCGGCGTGCCATCGGCGGCCACACGCCAATACGTGCCGCCATATTCAGCATCCCAGAAGTGATCGGCCAAAAAGCGGTAGGCGTGCTCGGCAGCCGCGCGGTAACTGGCCTCGCCGAAGATGCGGTAGGCGTGCGAAAAAGTCCACAAGATGCGCGCCGTCAGGATGCCACCCTTCGTCGCCGTGGCATCCGCTACACCCTCGGCAGAGACCAGGCCGTAGAAACCGCCGTTTTGTCGGTCAAGCGCCACGTTCATCCAAAAGGGCAAGATATTCTGGCGCAGTTCACGTTCAACACGTTGGCGAAAATCGTTCATGCTTCCCTTTTACAGCACGCCATATACCGTATACACTTCATCAATCGGCATCCCGGCGGCCAGTTGTTCGCGCTCTTCGTTTTCTTTGGCAAAAATGGCTTCCACGCGCAACAAGACCTCGTCTACCAGGTCTTTGGGGATCAGTTGTGCGCCGTCGTTATCGGCAAAGATGAAATCACCCGGGCAGACTTTGACATAGTGGGTCATGTGGCCGGGCAGGTAGATCGGCACATCCACTTCGGTGACCACCCAGCCGCCAAAGGCGTTGGGGCGCGTGCCAAACGAGTACATGGGAAAATCGGGCATCTTCAGCACATACTGCGTATCGCGGCAGTTGCCGGCCAGCAGCATCCCGCGGCAGCCGTGGGCGTAGGCCAACTGACAACTCATCTCGCCAAAATGCGCCGGCTGCATATCGCCGCCGCAGTCGAAGCACAGCACCGAGCCAGGCGCTGAGTTCGCCACGGCGCGCATCATGCGCTTCTGTGGGTGGCCGCCTTCCTGTTCCCACATTTTCTCCTGTTTCTCTTTCAGTTCCGGGAAATCTTTCAAATCTACCTGAGAATGGAGCTTGATCGGCAAGGCACGTCCGACGAGCTGCATCCCCTGGCGCAGCGGCTTGAATTGATCAGAAAAGACGGTGTTGAACACGCCCAGGCTGGCGAGCGAATCAGACACCGAGCCGCCATACCCGGCTTTGCGGAAACGTTCGATACGCTCCAGGTCGGTGATATCGAGATGACGGGTTTCTTTGGGGAAATCGAGGCCAGACATATTGTTTTTTCTCCTGTGTGAGGGTGGGTAAAATGTGACAAGCACGTCCCCGAATTTTAGCACCGATTGAGATGGTGTGCAGGTTGCAGGCCTGGAATGGTATAATTTGCCCGCTTAACCGCAGAAAAATCGAATTTTCTCAGGAGAGTTATTTATGTCAGGACATTCGCATTGGGCAACCATTCGGCGCAAGAAGGGCGCCGCCGATGCCAAAAAAGGCGCTATCTTCACCCGCCTGGCGCGTGAACTCGTGCTGGCGGCGCGCAGCGGGGGGGGCGACCCCGGTACGAACGTTTCTCTCGCCTTAGCCATTGATCGGGCACGGGCACAAAACATGCCCAAAGACAATATCGAACGTGCCATTCGCCGCGGCACCGGCGAAGACAAAGATGGCGCCGACATCGAAGAAATGACCTACGAAGGGTATGCCCCGCATGGCGTAGCGTTGATGATCTCTTGCGTCAGCGACAACCGCAACCGCACCGTGGCCGAAGTACGCCACATCCTCAACCGTTCAGGCGGCAGCATGGCCGAAGGCGGGGCGGTGGCCTGGCAGTTCAACCGCAAAGCCTATTTTTCCTTCCCGCTCGAAAAGCGCGACCAGGACAAAATTTTTGAATTGGCCGTCGAAGGCGGCGCCGATGATGTCACCTTCGACGATGGCGAAGTCGAAATCATTGGCCCGGTAGATGCCTTCAAAACCATCACCGACCAGTTGCACACCGCCAAGATCGTCCCCGATGAAGCCGGCTTGCGCATGATCCCGACGAACATGATCGATCTCGACGTGGAACAGACCATCCAGGTGATGAAAGTGATCGAAAACCTGGAAGAACTCGACGACGTGCAAGATGTCTTCTCGAACCTGAACATCTCGGAAGAAGCGCTGGCCAGGCTCGAAGAGGCCTGATGCTGGTCATCGGCATTGACCCCGGCACGGCCATCACCGGCTACGGGCTGGTAGAAGATACCAGCGACGGCGGCCTGCTCGTGCGAGATTACGGCGTCATTGTGACCCCCGCCAACACCCCGCTGCCAGAACGCCTGCTCGAAATCCACCATCGTTTACACGAAATTCTGCTTCTCCACCGGCCCACCAGCGGCGCGGTGGAGAAGTTGTTTTTTCAGAAGAACGTGCGCACCGCGCTGGCGGTTGGGCAGGCGCGCGGCGTAGCGGTGATGACCCTGGCCGCCTGCCAGATGCCCGTCTACGAATACACCCCGCTGGAAGTGAAGCAGGCCGTCGCCGGCTACGGCGGGGCCGACAAAAAACAGGTGCAGCAGATGGTTCGGGCGCTGCTCGGCCTGCAAGACATTCCCAAACCCGACGATGCCGCCGACGCCCTGGCCGTAGCCATCTGCCACTTGCACAGCGCACACATGCAACTGATGATTGACGATGCCTGATCTACCACATCTCGCCCTGCTCGCCAGCCCTGCCTGGCAAGATTACGAACTGCTCGACAGCGGCAACGGCCAAAAGCTGGAACGCTTTGGCCCTTACACGTTTGTGCGCCCCGAACATCAGGCCATCTGGCAGCGTGCCTTGCCCGAAAAGCGCTGGCAGGCGGCGCAGGGGCTATTCGAACCAACCGGCGGCGAGGAGATGGGCGGCAAGTGGCAGTTCCGCCAAAAAGTGGCCCCCACCTGGGATATGGCCTATGGCAGCCTGAAATTTCAGGCGCAGATGTCTACCTCGCGGCATGTGGGCGTCTTCCCTGAACAGGCCGCCCATTGGGATTGGATGGCCGAGCAAATCCGGGCGGCAGGGCGGCCCACGCAGGTCTTGAACCTGTTTGGCTATACCGGCCTGGCCACGCTGGCCTGCGCCGCCGCCGGGGCCAAAGTGACCCATGTGGACGCGTCCAAAAAGGCGATCACCTGGGCGCGCGAAAACCAGGCCCGCTCTGGGCTAAACGAAAAGCCCATCCGCTGGATTTTGGACGACGCGCTGAAATTTGTGCAGCGCGAAGCGCGGCGCGGCGCACAGTATGACGGCATTCTGCTCGATCCGCCCAAATTTGGCCGCGGGCCAAAGGGCGAAGTGTGGGAATGCTTCGCGATGCTGCCCGAATTGCTGGCTGCCTGCCGAGAGATATTGGCCCCAAAGCCCTTGTTCATCGTGATGACCGCCTATGCCATTCGCGCTTCGGCGTTGAGCATCTATTACGCCCTGGACGAAGTCACCGCTAACCGGGGGGGAAGCCTGGCCGCCGGGGAACTGGTCACGGTCGAAAAGAGCGCCGGGCGCGTGTTATCGAACGCCATTTTTGCCCGCTGGCAGGGCGCGTAAGATTTTTTTGTTTCTTCGGCCAAATTGGGGTATGATCCAGGCCGTATCCACATCCTTTCCCTACCCATTGGATCAGGAGTCCAACCATGCTCACCCCCCAACCCACCACCGGCGACACCACCTGGTTCGTCCACGACCGCTTTGGCATGTTCATCCATTGGGGCCTCTACGCCCTGCCCTCGCGCCACGAATGGGTGCAAAGCCACGAACGCATCCACCCAGATGTGTACTACGAAAAATACTTCAAGCACTTCAACCCCACCCAATACGACCCGCGCCAATGGGCCAAAGCCGCCCGGCAGGCCGGGATGAAATATGTGGTGCTGACCACCAAACACCACGAAGGCTTCTGCCTGTGGGACAGCCAGTTCACCGATTACAAAGTCACCAACACCCCTTACGGCAAAGACCTGCTCGAACCCTTCGTCGAAGCGTTCCGCGCCGAGGGCTTACGCGTGGGCTTTTACTACTCGCTGCTCGATTGGCATCACCCCCATTTCCCCGTTGACGTGTTCCACCCGCTGCGCGACCACCCCCAAGCCACCCAACTGAACGAAAACCGCCATGTCGAGCGCTACGCCGAATACCTGTACAACCAGGTTCACGAACTGCTCACCCGCTTCGACCCGTCGGTTTTGTGGTGCGATTTCTCTTACCCCACCACCACCTACAAAGGCTTCCCCGGCAAAGGCCACAATGAATGGCAGAGCGAAAAACTGCTGGCAATGATCCGCCAGGTCAGCCCGAAGATCATCCTCAACAATCGCCTCGACCTGCCCGTGGCCGCCGACATCTACACCCCCGAACAGGTACAGCCGACCGAATGGGTGAAGGTGGATGGCAAACCGGTCGTCTGGGAGGCCTGCCAGACGTTTAGCGGCTCGTGGGGCTACCACCGCGACGAAGAGACCTGGAAAAGCCCCGGCCAATTGATCCGCATGTTGATCAACACCGTGGCGATTGGCGGCAACCTGCTGATGAACGTCGGCCCCACCTCGCTGGGCACGCTCGACCCGCGCGCCCTCAACGCCCTCGCCATCTACCGCGATTGGATGGCGCTGCACAGCGAAGCGATCTACGGCTGCACGCAGAGCGAATTTGCCGCCCCGCCCGATTGCCGCCTGACGCAAAACGGCAACAAGGTGTACGTCCACGTCTACGCCTGGCCGTTCAAATTCCTGCAAATCAAGGGACTGGGCGGCAAGGTGGAATACGCCCGTTTCTTGCACGATGGCTCCGAAGTGCTGATGCACATGCCCGAATGGGAAGCCGGCCAACTCGGCGTCGCCAGCGACGACCTGGTGCTGCACCTGCCGATCAAACAGCCCGAAGTGGTTGTGCCCGTGATTGAATTGACCTTGAAATAAGATGACCACACAAACGCTCCTCCCCCGCTGGCGCGGCTTCAACCTGCTCGACGCCTTCACCATTCATTCGGATGGCAACTTCCACGAAGACGATCTGCGCTGGATACGCGATTGGGGCTTCGATTTCGTCCGCATCCCCGCCTGCTACACGCTCTGGATCGAGGATGACGACCCCTACAAGCTGCACGAACCGATGCTGGCAAAGATAGACCGCCTGGTGCGCCTGGGCCAGGAATACGGCCTGCACATCTGCCTCAACTTCCACCGCGGTCCCGGCTACTCGGTCAACCCCGAACGCCAAGAACCCTTCAGCCTGTGGAAAGACGAGGCCGCCCTGCAAGCCTTCTGCTTCCACTGGGAGACCTTTGCCCGGCGCTACCGCGGCATCTCCTCAAAGCAGCTCAGCTTCAACCTGCTCAATGAACCCGCCAACGAAAATTACGATGGCATGACGCGTGCCGACCACGAACGGGTCATGCGCGCCGCCTACGCCACCATCCAGGCGGTTGACCCCGACCGGCTGGTCATCCTCGATGGTGTCAATTGGGGCAACACACCCCTGCCCGAACTGGCCGACCTGCCTGTGGCGCAGGCTTGCCGCGCCTACCTGCCGATGAACGTCAGTCACTACAAGGCATCCTGGGTCGGCGGTGAGAATTGGCCCGAACCCACCTGGCCCGGCCAGATGAACGATGGCGAGTATTGGGACCGCGCCCGCCTGGCCTGGCACTACCAGGCCTGGGCCGATTTGGCCGCCCAGGGCGTGGGCGTTGTGTGCGGCGAGGGTGGGGCATTCGCCCACACGCCGCACCAGGTGGCGCTGGCCTGGCTGCGTGATGTGCTTGAAATCCTCAAAAGCCACAACATCGGCTTCGTGCAATGGGAATTTCGCGGCAGCTTCGGCATCCTCGATTCCCATCGCACCGATGTGGCTTACGAAGATTGGTACGGCCACCCACTCGACCGGCAGATGCTCAATCTCTTGCAGGAATTTGCCTGAAATGGAACCCCGCCCCCTTTCCCCGCTCTCCTTTCTCCCCCTCGCCATCCTTATGGTCGTCATCGGTTGGGGCGGGTTGTTCCTGCTCATCGTTGTCACCCGTCCCACCGATTGGCGTCCGTTGTGGCTGTTCTTTTTCCTCGGCTTTCTCGCCATCACCGGCACGGTGCTGCCGGCGGTGGCCTTTCTCAACCGCCGCTTTGTCACCACGCCGCCCGCCTCGCTGTATGTCATCTTGCGTGAAGGCATCTGGTTCGGCGTCTACTTTGTTATTCTGGCCTGGCTGCAGCTCGGACGTGTGCTCAACCCCATGCTGATCATCCTGCTCGCCGTCGGCCTGATCATCATCGAACTGATGCTGCGCCTGCGCGAAAGCAGTCAGTGGAATCCATAAGGGGCAGGGAGCAGGGAGCAAGTGGCAAGCCGCCCCCTGCTCCCTGTCTACTGCCTACTGCCTACCGCCCCTGCTCCATGTCCCTCCGCACCCTTCCCTCCATAGATTTTCTCCTACAAACTGGACCGGCACAGGATTGGATCGGCGAATTTGGCCGCCCACTGACGCTGGCCGCCCTGCGCGACGTGCTGGCAGGCATCCGGGCCACTTACCAGGACGGCCAGACGCTGCCCGACACAGACGCCCTGCTGGCGCAGACGCACGCACGCCTGCAAGCGCAGACCGCCCCCACCCTCGTTCCGGTGATCAATGCTACAGGCGTGATCTTGCACACCAACCTGGGCCGCGCCCCGCTCAGCCGGGCCGCCATCCAGGCCATGAGCGAGGTGGCGCTGGGCTATGCCAACCTGGAGTTCGATCTGGCTTCGGGCAAGCGTGGCTCACGCCTGATCCACGCCGAAACACTGCTGCGCCAGATCACGGGTGCTGAGGCGGCCCTGGTGGTCAATAACAACGCCGCGGCGGTGATGCTGGCGCTTTCGGCATTGGCCCGGCGCAAACAGGCCGCCATCGCCCGTTCGCAACTGGTCGAGATCGGTGGGGGGTTCCGCTTGCCAGACGTGATGAAGCAATCGGGCGCAAAACTGCTCGAAGTGGGCAGCACCAACCGCGTCCATCTGCGCGATTACGAGCAGGCCATCGCCGACGGCGCGGCGCTGATCTTGCGGGCGCACCGCTCCAACTTCGCCATCATCGGCTTCACCAGCGAACCCACATTGGCCGAGATCAGTGCCCTGGCGCACCAGCACAACCTGCCCGTGCTGGATGACCTCGGCTCTGGCGCGCTGCTCGACACGGCCCGCTATGGCATGACCCACGAACCCACCGTACAGGAAGCGCTGGCTGCCGGGGCCGACCTGGTGTGCTTCTCTGGCGACAAGCTGCTGGGCGGGCCGCAGGCGGGCATTTTGGCCGGCCGCGCCGATCTGGTGGCCGCTTGCAAGAAGCACCCGCTGGCGCGTGCCATCCGCGCCGATAAGCTGTGCCTGGCCGCACTCTCAGCCACCCTGCTGCACTACCTGAAGGACGAAGCCGAACGAGAAATCCCCATCTGGCGCATGATCAGCGCCCCGGCAGATGAAATTCGGGGGCGCGCCGAAGCCTGGCAGGCGGCCCTGGGCCGCGGCGAGGTGATCGCCGCGCAGTCTACGGTGGGCGGCGGCAGTTTGCCCGGCGAAAGCCTGCCAACGTTCGTGCTGTCGCTGGCGCAGCCATCTCCCACCCGCTTCCTGGCAAAATTGCGCCAGCACACTCCGCCGATCATCGCCCGCCTCGAAGCCGACCACATTCTGCTCGACCCGCGCACCGTACTCAGCGAGCAAGATGCGATTTTGTTGCCAGCGCTACAATAGGCCCGCACAAATCCCGTGACCGTTCTCCCATTTCCCGTAATCCAATCGTACCGTGCTGATACATTCCGCACCCGCCCTGGCAAACGCCTCGCCAGTCGCGACGAGGCCGTGGCGTATGTGCGCGAGCGTGGCTTCGTCTACTTCTGGCCGATCAAAGACATCACCCTGCCCAGCCTATGGACGGCTGCCGCCGGTGACCGCCCGGTAGCCGATGCGCACGACGATCCCGGCCACATCACCTGGGGCTGGAAGGATGAATTGTTGGGCAGTGACGCCTGGTATTACGCCAAACTCCTGCGCAAAAAGGCGACCATGCTGGCCCATGACCTGGCGCCCTTCTTTTACGCCCTGAGCGAAAACTACGGCGCACCCGATGAAGATTACCTGACCCAATACGAACAGGGCCGCCTGACGATTGAGTGCCGCCAGGTGTATGAGGCGCTGCTCAAAGAAGGCCCGCTCGACACCCTGGCGCTGCGCCGCATTGCCCGCCTGACCAGCAAGGAGAGCGATGGCCGCTTCAACAAGGCGCTGACTGATTTACAGGCCGAGATGCGCATCGTGCCGGTGCGCGTGGCCCAGGTGGGGGCGTGGAATTACGCCTTTGTGTATGACGCCGTGCATCGGGTGTATCCCACTCTGCTCGAAAAGGCCCGTTTCATCGGCGAGGTGGAGGCGCGGCTGAAGTTAGCTGAGTGCTACTTCCGTTCGGTGGGCGCGGCGCAGGCGCGCCAGGTGAACAAGCTGTTTGGCTGGAAAACCCCCGAAACCATCCCGGTACTCGAAAAGCTGTGTCAGCGCGGCCTCTTGCGCGCCGGCATCACGCTTGAAGGCCTGAGCGGCGAATGGTTTACGCTGGCGGAATTATGAAAAAGAACCTTCTCATCCCCTCTCTTGTGCTTTGCGGTTGGCTGGCGGCAGGTTGTACCGCGACTTCCACACTGCCCGCGCCAACGACGACTGCCAGGCCGCTCCCCTCAGCAACCGCCGAAGCGGTCGTGGCCGCTCCTACGCCGCTGCCGCCAACGGCCACGCTCCCGCCGACGGCAACACCGACCAGCCAGCCGGCGCTCGCCGCGGGCCTGGAAAATACCGCCTGGCTGCTCAGCCAGTTTCCAGAGGCGCAATTGAACGCCTCGCTGGCTGAGTTTCCCGTTATGCTGCGCTTCGATGCCAACGGCACGGCCAGCGGCGTGTCGGCGTGCAACCGTTACTCCAGCCCATACACGCTGGATGGTGAAAAATTGAGCTTTGGGCCGGTGATGTCTACGATGATGGCCTGCCAGGAGATTCCAGGCAAGATCGAAAGCCTCTACCAGCTAAGCCTGCCGCAGGTGGCGAAATTTGCCGTTGCGGATGACAATTTGATCTTGTTCGATGAAATGGGGAAGGAACTGCTGCGCTTCACGCCTGACCCAGGCCCGTGATCAGAATTGGATGTGCAGCGCGGCCAGCACGGCCACGAGCAGGGGGGCAATGATCAGGGCCGGCAGAAAGCTGCCCACGCGAATTTTTTTGATCTCCAACAGGCTGCTGATGGCAATGCCCAGCAGCAGCACGCCGCCGGTGGCGTTCATTTCGGCGATCATCGCATCGGTCATCAGCGATTGCATCTGCGCCGCCAGCAAGGTGATGCCGCCCTGGTAGACCAAAATCGGCAGCACCGAGAAGATTACTCCCGCTCCCAACGTTGAAGCGAAGGCCAGCGAAGCAAAGCCATCCAGCACCGATTTGATCGCCAGCAATTGGTAGTCGCCGGTCAATCCATCTTGAATGGAACCCAGGATGGCGATTGGGCCGATGCAAAAAACGAGCGAGGCGGTGAGGAAGCCGCGCACAAAGCGCGAATCGCTGTCCGGGGTCACGTCATCTACGGCGGCGAGGTCGTTGCGGCGTGAAAAGCGCTGTTCGAGGAAAATTCCCAGGTTGCGCAGGCCGTCTTCGATGCGCCACCATTCGCCGAGCAGGCCGCCAACCAGCACGCTGCCCAGCACAAGGATGGAATTGTGGGTATCGAAGAACGTTTTCAACCCCAGGGCGGCCACGAACAAACCCAGCCCGGCTACCACGGTCTGGCGCACCCGTTCAGGCACGCGAGCGCCGAACAGCACGCCCAGGCTGCCGCCGATCACAATGGCGATGATGTTGAGGATGGTTCCGGTCATGTTGGTTATTCTTTAGCCAGGGTCTGGCGGCCATCGCCGGCGGCCTTATTTTCGAGCAGTTCCAGCACGAACAGCAGTGAGGAAAGCCGGTTGAGATAGTGCAGCAGTGCGGCATTTTCGAGCGCCTTCTCGTGGAAAAGCTGCGCCACCCGCCGTTCGGCGCGGCGCACGACCGTGCGGGCCACCGCCATGGCTGCCCCGGCGGGCGAATCGCCTGGGACGATGAATTCGCGTGGTAGTTCGACCTGCTGGCTGGTTGCATCCACCTGGGCTTCGAGCCAGGCCACGCGGTCGGGGTTGATGCTGCGGAAACGGGCGGCATTTTTGGGCGTGGCGGCCACTTCGGCCATCAGGCCGTACAGGTCACGTTGGACGGTCAACAACAGGGGGGCGGTCTGTGCGGCCCGGCAAATGGCACGCCCCAGGCCGATGGCGGCGGTGGCCTCGTCTATGCTGCCAACCGCCTCGATGCGTGGGTCATGCTTGGAAACCCGGCCTTCGCCGAGCAGGCCGGTGTAACCACTGTCGCCGGCGCGCGTGTAAAATTGATTCATGGGATCACCTTTCTTCCAAAAAGCCAAGCCAGCTATTGCAGGGCGCAATTATAACCGGGAGATGGATGTATAATGACCACAGGCAATCCTGCCACCCCATTCAAAAAAAGGAGGTATGAGCGATGCAGATCCGTTGTCAACGCTGTCACAAGCCATTTGCCTTGAGCAAAGAGACCGTTCACGCCGCGCTGGCTCAGATGGCGGCTGAAAATTTGAGCCATTTCGACGCCAACTGCCCCCACTGCCGGCGTAACAACCGCGTATCACAGGCCGAGTTGAAGCGGGCCGCGCCCGATTGGGGCAAACCCCCGGCTGCTGAAACGCCCGATACACCCGCTGAAGCGGTTGTTTCTGGCCACCAAGAGCCTTAGGGTTTGAAATTTCATCTACCAGAATTTTCCCCCGTATCCAGCCGACCACGGCGACCGTCTGCGTCAAGGAGACGGTCGCTTTTTTTGCGTCATTGGTCGGATGCTGGTAGAATCCTCGCCCATGCGTAAACAACTCCTCTTTGCTCTTTTCAGCTTGTTCTGTTTGGCCTGGCTTTCTTTTCGTCCTACGCCGCTGGCATCGGCGCAAGAACCCACCAGCACCGAAGTTGCCACCACGGTTGCGCCGCGCGGCCCAACGCCGTTGCCGGTCTTTGTGGTAGCTACCGTAACAGCCTACCCCGATGGTTCGATCACCCACATTGTCCAATCGGGTCAGACGCTCTACACCATAGCCGAAGCCTACAGCGTAACGGTTCAATCCATTCTCGATCTGAACAACCGCCGCCTGGATGCGCAGCTCTTTGTGGGCGATAAGCTATTGATCCGCGCCGCCTTTACCCCCACACCGACCTCCGACGCCACGAACACCCCCAGCCCGCGTCCACCCACGGCCACACGCCGCCCCACCCGCACGGCCACGCCTGTACCGCCCACGGCCACGCCATCGCCGACGGTCACTGCCTCGCCCACGGCCACGCCCGTCCCCGAGTTGGGGGTGGACCCGGTGGGGAATGTGTTGCTGTCTGTGGTAGTGATCCTGTTGGTGCTGGGTGTTATCTTTGTGATCGCGGGCGCAATTTTGAAATTACAAGCCCCGTCTGGAAGCCCCCCAGGTTGATCGGGTTCACTCGTCGTGGTGCTTGCGGTAGCGGCGTAAGCCGTTCCATTCGCAGTTCATACAGCCATAGCGCGCCACCTTGAGCCATAAAATCGTGGTGAGGATGCGTTCCCGCCTCTGGCGGTGGATGCGCTGTAAACGGCCTTCACAGAGGGGACATTTGTGGGCTTTGCGCAGGCTGGGAATGGAAAAATAAACGGCCAGGCGCACCAGCAAATAGACGCCCCCCAACGCCAGCACTCCCCACACCACCGGCCACACGATGGGGGGAATGCGCAACACGCGGGGAATGGACATCATCTCGATCACGATGCGCAGAATTTCCTGGCGCACCTCGCCGATCAAGATCACCATCGCCAACAGGGTCAGGATCAGGGTAATCAGGGTGATCAGCAATACCTGAACAATCGGGCGGGTATTTCTCATACGTGCTTCTCCTTGCCGCCGAAAATAACCGACAAAAGGGGCAATCCCAAGAGATTCAGAGCGGCTAACACCACAAACGTCCACCGAAAGCCGAGACCATCGGCCAGTGAAGCGCCCAGGGCCAGCCCAATACCCGTGCCGATATTGGCCACTGCCATCAGTAGCGAGAACATCGAAGCGGCGATGCGTGGGTCGCTGTGGGCCATGGATACCGCAAAATACACCGTTTCATACAGGCCATACGCCAGGCCAAAGAGCGCCACCAACGGCCAGGCCAGCGCCGGGTGGATGATAAAACCCAGGGGGAAGATGGTCAGCATTGCCAGCCACAACGCCGCTTGCACCGCCTGGCGATAGCCAATGCGATCCGCCAGCCGGCCGCCCAGCAATCCCCCGACCACCACGCCGATCCCCCATACCGTGGTAAACAGCCCCGCGGCGGACAGGCTGATCTGAAAAGTTTCTTGCAGCGAGGGATTGACCAGTTCATTGGCGCCACTGATGATCAGCGAATAAAGCGCTCCCAGCAGCGCCAGGGCGATCACCGGGGCCGCTTTGAAAGCGCCAAAGGCCCGCCATTGAAACGTGCGTTCTGCCGGGCGGGGCGTTTCGCGTACCTGCCAGACCAGCGGGAGCGGCAGCAAGGTCAACAGCGCCAGCAGCCAAAACACTGCCATCCAGGAGACGTGTTCGGCCAGCAGCCCCACCACACCTGAAATCAATACCACTCCCAGGGCTCGCCCGCCCACCATGATGCCCTGCACCGTGCCTTGCTCAGCGGGGGGTGTCGTATCGAGCGCCAGGCCATCGGTGCAGGTATCATAGAGCGCCTGGCCGCACATCAAGATGAATGCTGTCAGCACGAACAGCCCATAACCGGCCTTGGGGTCAACGAAAGCCACCAGCACCAGGCATACCGCCTGAATGCTCAGGCCAATCAAAATATAGGGCTTGCGATGCCCCATGCCCAACAAGTTGAAACGGTCGCTGACCATGCCAAAGAAAATTTTGATCACGAACGGCAGCAAGGCAATGGCCGAAAAGATGCCTACATCGGTCATTTCTAACCCGCGCGAAAGCAAGTAGAGCGCATTGAGCGCGGTGAAATAGCTCAAGACCGCGCCCTGGGCAAAATAGAGCAGGCCAAACATCGCATAACGTAGAATTTTATTGGGTGGCATCTTCTAACCTGAGATTTTCATCCTGCAACCATTGGCCTGTTTTTCTGCTTCGCCGATCACCCATAGCGGTTGCTGACAGGCCGCGGCGCGCTGTTGCAGGCTGGGCAGTTTTGCGGGGGGGACGGCCATCAACAGGCCGCCGCTGGTTTGTGGGTCGAAGAGCAGCATTTGCGAGGCTTCGTCTATTTCGGGGGCGAATTGGGCGAATTGGCCGAAATACAGGCGGTTATCGGCTGCGCCGCCGGGGAAGATGAAATCGGCGGCATATTTGCGGGCGCAGGAGATGAAGGGGATGGCGGAGAAGTCGAAGCGCAGGCTGACGCCGGAGGCCTGCGCCATCTCGCAGGCGTGGCCGAGCAGGCTGAAGCCGGTGATGTCGGTGGCGGCGTGCAGGCCGGCTGCGACGGCCAGTTCGCTGGCCGTTTTGTTGAGCGTGGTCATCCAGCCGACCGCTTCGGCCACATCTGCGGGGGCGGCTATGCCGCGCTTGAGGGCGGTGGTGGTGGTGCCGAAACCGAGTGGTTTGCTCAAGACCAGTTTGTCGCCGGGCTGAATGCCGCCTTTGGTCAGCAATCGGTGGGGGTCAGCCATGCCGATCACCACCAGGCCGAATTTCGGCTCTTTATCTTGAATGGTGTGGCCGCCAGCCACCACCACGCCGGCCTGACGGCATTTCTCGGCGCCGCCGCGCAAAATGGCACCGCTGATCTCCGTGGGAAGGTCGGGGGGCAGGGCGGCGATATTGAGCGCCAGGAAGGGTTGACCGCCCATGGCATACACGTCGGAGAGGGCGTTGGCGGCGGCGATAGCGCCGTAGGCGTAGCCATCATCTACCACGGGGGTGAAAAAGTCGGTGGTGATCACCAGGGCGCGTGTATCGTCAAGCCGCCAGACGGCGGCGTCGTCGGCAGCGGCCTTGCCGTCCGCATCACCCAGGCCAACCAGCAGGTCGGGATAATCTGCCGGGGCAAATAAGCCTTGCATGGGGCGCAGCACGTGCGCCAGCGTTTCCGCATTCAGTTTGGATGCTCAGCCAGCGCAACTGGAGAGGCTGGTGAGGCGGATTTGGCGGCCAGAGGTGGGGGTGTCGTTCATGGGGATTCCTTGGGGCAAAAGATGCCGTATTTTACTCAGGATGAGGCGGGTTGGGGGATGTATTTTTGAAAAGGATGGGCGTGCTATAATGCAGGCGTTTTTGTCCAAACTTTCGGCGCATTTCCTTGGCTAATGGGGTTGTGCATGGATATTTCTCCATCCAATTTGTTCATCTGGGGCATCATTTTGATCGGGGTTATTTTAGATGCGTGGTTGATTTGGACGCTCGACCGCCATTTCGACCGGCTAGGCATCCCGCACGATGTGCGAGTGCGTTTTCGGTATATCCAGGCCGAATTTCCCAAGTGGTTGGCCTGCAAAATTCGCCAGGCCCTTGCGCCAGAAATTCAGCAACACCTGTCGGCCTTACGTTCGCCAACAGCAATTTTGTTTTTCGCCGCCATTCCTGCGTTGTTAATGGTTTTGCAATACTGGTTGAATGTGCGCAAATTGCTTCCCACCATGCCCTGGCTGGGTCAGAAAACAGTCTTTGTGCCAGAGCATTTTGGTTGGATCGTGCTGGCGATGGTGGCGGCGTTGGGGCTGGTTGCCAACCGCCCGGGAGTGTTTTCGTTCGAGACGCCAACAAGATTCCACCTGCCCAAAACCAGTCGGCTGACCGCGCTGCAATGGCTGGCGGTTGGGCTGATATACCTCTCGCTATCAGGCTTCTTGCTGATTGCAGCAGCCAGCCTGATAGCAGAACATACACCCGGTTGGGAGATGGCCCTGGTGTTGAGCGCTTTTCTGCTCGGTTGGCTCTTGTGGGATTTCTCCTGGCCGAAGTGGGCTCGCCGCTGGCACGACCACGCTGCTCCTGGCGCGGCCATGCTGTTCGGTCACCTGGGGCTGGTGGCCTGGCTGTATAACACCTATGGCCGCCCGGAGCGTTCATGGATGCTAGATGCCTTGTCGTTGGCGGCGCTGTTGGGCCTGCTGGTTTTCTGGCGACGCATTCCGGGCATCTATTGGATCGTTTCGTTGGCCCTGGCGGCGTTCACCTGGCAGATCGACGCCTGGTGGTTCTCCACCATCGGGGATGAGTTCAATTTTTACACCTATGGCCGCGAAATCATCGAACAGCACGATTTGGCCTTTGTCGGTCTGCACCTCTTCAACGGCCAGGCAGTTTATGGGTCGCATCCATATCTTTCGTCGCTGATCCAGGCTGGTTTCATGCAGCTATTCGGTGTCCATAACTTCGGTTGGCGCTTTAGCAATCCCTATCTCAGCGCCCTGGCGATTGGGCTGGTGTATCTGTTCTTCAAAGCATTCATGCAACGGCGCGTGGCATTGCTGGCGGCATTCTGTCTGGCCTGTTCCCATTACCTGATGACCTTTGGAAAAATTGGCTACAACAACCTGCAGGCGCTGTTTGCCCTGGGGCTGGTGTTATGGCTGGCGGCGCGAGTCATTCAAAACGGTGGGGTGGCTGCTTTTGCCTTCCTCGGTGCCGGGGTCAGCTTCTGCTTTTACGTCTACCCGGCGGCATTGTACCTGGTGCCGCTGCCACTGCTGTTGCTGCTGCTCTATGCCCCGCCGCGCTCGAAAGTGCTGCTATGGCGCTGGGCGGTGATGGCAGGCACATTTTTGGTTTTTATCTTTCCCTTGCTGCTGCAAGCAGGTTTCTGGCAATCGAAACTGAGCGGAACTTTTCTCAACCAACCCACCCTGGCAGAGAATGGCGTCAACGGGTTGAGCCATTTCACCAGCAATTTGTTTTATGCTTTCTTTTCTTTTTTGTATTTACCCAATGAGACGCATTTTGTCGTGGCCTCCTACCTCGACCCGATCAGTGCAGCGCTTTTTGTGATCGGCCTGGCGGTGCTGATCTGGCATGTGCGCAGTCGTTTTGGTGGCTTCTGGCTGGTCAGTTTTGCTTACCTGCTCTTTGTTGTTGGCGCATCACACGACCGCACCTACCCGCCGACGACGCGCATGTTCTTGCTGCTGCCATGGCTGGCCGTGGGAACTGCTGTGGGCCTGGCCTGGCTGCTTGATCAATGGCGTAGCGAGGGTCGCCCGGCAGGTTTAATCCGGGTCGGGAGCGTCGTCTTGCCAGGGTTGGTGATCGCGGCCAACCTGTACATTGCGTATGGCCTGGCCTATTCGCGCACCGAACGCTACCAGGTGTTAGAAGCGCTTTCGCTGAAGGTGGCCCAACGCGCCGCCCAATCACCAGAGCCATTGACAATGGCCTATCTGTGTGGGCCCAATTGGGGGGTAGGTGGAATCCATTACTTGCAAGAGCTTTATGGTGTGCCTGTCTCGCCAGAACAGATTGCGCGAGTGGTGGTCACCGATGGCACGCTGCCCGCCGATGCCCAGGCGCTGTTGGAATCGCCCGCTACCCTTGTCATCTTCGGTCACGATCTGCGCGATGGATGGATCAGCACCCTCGAAAATGAACTACTCGCCCTGGGAAAAACATCCTGTGATATAAAAACCAGCAATGGCAGCACGCGTTTCTTGCTGTGGTTTTCTGGCAACCGGCCTTATCTATGCCAATAGGGTGCATCCATTTGAGTTGAAAATCGGTTTCGACAAGTTCAACCCGCGTCGGTTGAGCTTGTCGAAACCAGCAGTCCAACTGTGAAATGAAACACTCCCATGGCAAGAGGTTCGGACAAGATTATAGAGGCAAACCCTGTGGATACTCAACCAACACCCCCTAACACCCCACAACTCAGCGAAGACCCCACCGTCTGGGAATACCTTACCAGCCTGCCGCGTCGTTGGCTGGCTGGGCTGCGTTCGGGCGAAACGCCCGTTCCCGCTCCGCCGCCAGAACCGCCAGCCGCTCCCGTCGCCGAAAAGCCTGCACAGGCTGAGGCCCTGTCGCCCGCCATCGCCTACCAGGTGACCAGCCAGCCCGCCGAAGGCCCCGGGGGGATGCACGTTCACATTGACATCACCCTGCCGCCCGATACCAGCCTGCAAGTGACTCTCTCGGCCCGCCCCGGCGAAGCGCCCGTTGTCGTCAATGCTGTTGGCCTGGCCGAACCCGCCGGGCCGCCAGCGGCAGCCGCCCTGCTTCCACCGCCGCCCGCCCGGATGCGTTGGCCCACCATCGCCTGGCAAGCCGGGCTGCGCCAGGTCAGCCAACAAGCACGCCGCCTGTGGCGCTGGAAACTGCCCACCAGCCTGTTCGCCCTGGCCCTGCTCATCTACCTGATCACCCACCTCACCGGTCTGCTGCGCTACCCGATCTACTTCTTCTCCGATGAGGCCATGCAGCCGCTCTTTGCCCAAACGCTCATGCAAAACCGCTTTGTAGATAAACAAAACGACATCTTCCTGCCGCTCTATGTGGAAGTGGATGGCAACCGTTGGGCGCCGCTGTTGCCGATGTATTTTCATGCGCTAACGATGAGTCTGTTTGGCAAAACTGCCGTGGTTACGCGGGCCACGTCGGCCATCTTCTCCATCCTGGCGGCGTTGGCGGTCAGCCTGACGCTCAAGCAGGTGTATCGGGCGCTCTTCTGGTGGGTGGGCGCGCTGGTTTTGGCCGTGCTGCCGGCCTGGTTCTTGCACTCGCGCACCGCTTTCGAGACCGTGAGCGCCACCACGCTGTACGCGCTGTTCTTGTGGTTATACCTGCGCTATCGCACGGGCAGCCCGCGCGCCATCTATGGGGCCGCGGTATGCGCGGCCGGGGCGTTTTATTGTTACACCAACGCCCAGGCCGTTTTGGGCCTGACCGGCTTGCTGCTGCTCATTTTCGATGCCCGCTATCACTGGCAGCAGCGGCGCACGCTGGCCTGGCTGATCCCCCTGGGCGTTTTCCTGGCGTTGCCGCTGATCATCTTCGAGTGGCGCAACCCGGCGGCCATCAGCCTGCACCTGCGCGTGGTCGATTCGTACTGGTTCCACGACATCCCCCTGGCGCAAAAAATCACCACACTGATCCAAAAATATGCCTATGGCCTCAGCCCGCAATACTGGTTTTTCAGTAACGGACAGGATTTGGAGCGCCATCGCTTTGGCCCTTACCCGCATATCTGGACAGTCTTTTTGCCGTTCTTTTTGCTCGGCCTGATCGTTTGTTTGCGCAAGATACGCTGCGCTGAAGAGCGTTCCTTGCTGTTGGCTGCTTTTGCCGTGCCAGTCGGCGCGGCGCAGCTCGATATCGGCATGCCGCGCGTGTTGATGTTCGTCATCCCGGCCAGCATTTTGATCGTGTTGGGCTGGGAATGGCTGTGGCAGGCCGGGCAGCGCTGGTTGGCCCGGCTGCGCCTGGCAGAGACGATTGCCCACTGGGCCTTGTTTTACGCCCTGGCCTTTGGCAGTTTGGCTATGCTGGGCAACGCCCTGGAAAACGGCCCGCTGTGGTTTCGTAATTATGGCCTTTATGGCATGCAATATGGCGCGGTGCAGCTTTTCGGCGAGGAAATTCCCCGCCTGTTGAGTGCCGATCCCGCAATGCGCCTGATTGTCACGCCCACCTGGGCCAACGCCACCCATCGCTACGCCGATTTCTTCCTCACCCCCGAACAGCGCGCCAACGTGCAGATGGGCAATATCGAGGCTTACCTGGCCCGCAAGCTGACCCTGCCGCCCAACCAGCTCTTCGTGATGACCCCCGAAGAGCTGACCCAGGCCACGCAAAACCCCAAGCTCGCCCCGCCCATCATCGAGAAGGTGATCGCCTATCCCGATGGCAACCCTGGCTTTTACTTCACCCGTTGGGCCTATTCGCTCGAAGCCGACGCCCTCTTCGCCGCCGAACAAGCCGAACGGATGACCCTGCTCTCGGCTGAAGTGATGATGCAAGGCCAGCCGCTCACGGTGCGTCATTCGTGGAACGACATGGGCAGCTCGCAAGATATGTTCGACAACGACGTCTATACCCTGATGCGCGGCCTGGAAGCCAACCCACTGGTGGTCGAACTGAACTTCCCTGGGGCGCTCAGTCTCAGCGGCGTTACCTCTTACCTGGGCAAACTCGACGCCGCCATCACCGCCACCGTGACTCTCGAGGGCAGCCCAACGCCGCTCACCTTTTCAGGCGTCTTTCCCGATGCTGAAGATTCACAGGCATTAACCATCGCCTTCGATGGCGGGCCATACCGCGTCACCACCTTACGCCTCGAATACCTCGAGCGCCAACCTGGTGATCAAGTTCACATCCACATCCGCGAAATCGAACTCATCCCCTGACCGTCCCCCTATGTCCTCTCCACAAAAATCACGACCATTCCTCGTAACCTTGCTTGCCCTGGCAGTGTTAAGCATTGCAGGTTTGAGCCTGTTGCGCCTGGCCCTGGCTGTGCAACAGTGGCAATTTCTGGCCGGTTATGCTGAACTTTCGCCGGCATACCTGGCTTTGAGCGGGCTGCTCGGGTTTGTGCTGGCAACACCGCTTTTTATCGGCCTGTGGCGTTGGCAGCCCTGGTCACGCCGGGCAGCGCCAGCATTCGCCATCGGATACGCCCTCTATTTCTGGCTCGACCGCTTGCTGTTGCACCGCGCATCTCCCCACGAAAACTGGCCTTTCCTGGCTATCGTCAGCCTGACCGCCCTGGCGTTCACCTTCTGGGCCACCCGCTCACGTCCGACCTGATTTGTCGTTTTTGGGGGCGCAGGCCCATGCGCCCCTTCTTTCATCCCTGCCTTGTGGAGTTTTTATGTCCCTTTCCCCCAAAATTCAACAACTGCGTGGCTTGCGCGAGAAGAGCCAACTTGGCGGCGGGCGCGAACGCATCGAAGCGCAGCACAAGCGCGGCCGCCTGACGGCGCGCGAACGCATCGAACTGCTGCTCGATAAAGGCTCCTTCCGCGAGGTAGATGCCTTCGTCACCCACCGCACCACCGATTTCGGCCTCGATCAGCAAAAATTCCTCGCTGACAGCGTCGTCACGGGCTGGGGGACGATAGACGGCCAACTCGTGTACGTTTTTGCCCAAGATTTCACCGTCATCGGCGGCAGCCTGGGCGAAGTCCACGCCGAAAAGGTCTCGAAGATTATGGATATGGCGATGCGCAACGGCGCGCCGGTGATCGGCCTGAATGATTCGGGCGGGGCGCGCATTCAGGAAGGCGTAGTTTCGCTGGCGGGCTACGCCAATATCTTCCTGCGCAACACCCTGGCATCGGGCGTCATCCCGCAGATCAGCGTCATCATGGGGCCGTGCGCGGGCGGGGCGGTCTACTCTCCCGCGCTCACCGATTTCACGATCATGGTGCGCAACTCCTCGTACATGTTCATCACCGGGCCCGATATTGTCAAAGCCGCCACGCACGAAGATGTGGACTTCGAGGGTCTCGGCGGCGCATCCGTCCATGCCGAAAAATCGGGCGTCTGCCACCTGGTGGTAGACAACGAATCGGACGCCCTTTACATGGTGCGCCGCCTGCTCTCGTTTTTGCCCGCCAACAACATGGACGACGCCCCCTTCCGCCCCACCACCGACGACCCCCTGCGCATGGAAGCGCACCTCGACGACATTATCCCCGCTGACCCCGGCAAGCCCTATGACATGAAAGACCTGATCTGCATGATCGTAGACAACGCCGATTTCCTTGAGATTCAGGAAGGTTATGCCCAAAACATCGTCGTCGGCTTCGCCCGGCTGGGTGGGCATCCTGTGGGTGTGATCGCCAACCAGCCCAATGTGCTGGCGGGCGTGCTGGACATCAAATCGTCGGAAAAGGCCGGGCGTTTCATCCGCTTCTGCGATGCCTTCAACATCCCCGTTGTTACCTTTGTAGATACGCCCGGCTACCTGCCCGGCACGGATCAGGAGCATAACGGCGTGATCCGCTGCGGGGCCAAATTGCTCTACGCCTACTGCGAAGCCACCGTCCCCAAGCTCACCGTCATCACCCGCAAAGCCTACGGCGGGGCGTATATCGTGATGAGCAGCAAGCACATCCGCGGCGATCTCAACCTGGCCTGGCCGACCGCCGAAATTGCCGTGATGGGCCCCGATGGCGCCGTGGGCAAGGTTTTCAGCAAAGAACTCAAAGCTGCCGAAGACCCTGAAGTGCGCAAAAAAGAATTGATCAACGACTACGTCGAAAAATTTGCTAACCCCTATGTGGCCGCCTCGCGCGGTTACATAGATGACGTGATCGAACCCAGCCAAACCCGCCCACGCCTGATCAACGCCCTCGAAATGCTCGCCAACAAGCGCGACAGCAACCCGCCGAAAAAACATGGTGTGATACCGCTTTGATTCGATGTTGGGTAGTCGGCATTCGTTTTTGGTTATGCCCAAGTGCCGAATGCCGACTACCGACTACCTAATAACTTCTCCCAGGATTTTCCCCCTATGTTCACCAAAGTCATCATTGCCAACCGCGGCGAGATCGCCGTTCGTGTCATCCGGGCCTGTCGCGAATTGGGCTTGCAGACGGTGGCGGTCTTTTCGGAGGCCGACCGGCAAGCCTTACACGTGCGCTACGCCGATGAAGCCTATCTGCTCGGGCCCGCCCCGGCGCGCGAATCGTACCTGCGCGGCGATAAGATCATTGATGTGGCCCGGCAGTGCGGAGCGGGCGCCATTCACCCTGGTTATGGCTTCCTGGCCGAGCGCGCCGATTTTGCCCAGGCGGTCAAAGACGCCGGGTTGACGTTCATTGGCCCCGAACCGCATTCTATCGCTTCGATGGGTGATAAAACCCAGGCCCGCGCCACCGTGATGAAAGCGGGCGTCCCCGTGGTGCCGGGGACGATGTGCGAAGGCCCGCAGTGCGATGATGAATTGCTGGCGGCGGCGCCAACAATTGGCTTTCCGCTGCTGATCAAGGCTTCGGCGGGCGGCGGCGGCAAGGGCATGCGCGAGGTGCGCAGCCTGGAGGATATGCCGGCGATGCTGGCCGCGGCACGCCGCGAAGCCGAATCATCTTTTGGTGATGGCAGTGTGTATCTCGAACGGCTCATCGAAGGGGCGCGCCACATCGAATTTCAAATTCTTGCTGACCAGCAGGGTAATGTCATCCACCTTGGCGAGCGCGAATGCTCGATCCAGCGCCGCCATCAAAAGCTCGTCGAAGAGTCGCCATCCATCTTCATTGACCGCGACGATGCGTTTCGCCAGAAAATGGGGGCGATGGCTGTGAAAGCGGCCCAGTCGGTGGGTTATATCAACGCCGGGACGATTGAATGCCTGGTGGATAAGGATAAAAATTTCTACTTCCTCGAGATGAATACCCGCATCCAGGTTGAGCATCCGGTGACGGAGTGGGTGACGGGCATTGACATCGTCAAGGAACAGTTGCGTATCGCCCGCGGCCGCCCCTTGCGTTACACGCAAGATGACATTCAGCAGCGTGGCTGGGCCATCGAATGCCGCATCAATGCTGAAGACCCCTACAACGAGTTTATGCCCTCCACCGGGCGCATCACCCACACGGTGCTGCCCACCGGTCCTGGCATCCGTGTGGATACGGGCGTCTACGTCGGCTTTGAGATCACGCCCTACTACGATTCGTTGATCTCGAAACTGGTGGTATGGGGGGAGACGCGTGGCGAGGCCATCTTGCGGATGCGCCGCGCTCTCGAAGAATATCGGATCATCGGCGTCCACACCAACATCCCCTTCCACCAACATTTGCTCGATTCGCACCGTTTCATGGGCGGTCAGTTCGATACCGGCTTTGTTGAGCAGCGCTTCTCGATGAGCGCCCGCGAAGACGATAAGCAATACCAACCGGAAATTGCAGCGGTGTTGGCTACGCTGGTGGCGCATCAGCAAATGGAGCGCGCCGCCCACGTCATCCGCCGCGATGTGCGTGACACGAGCAACTGGAAATGGGTCAGCCGCTGGGAACGCGTGCGGCGCTAAACGAGGCAAGCATGAAATATCTGGCAACCATCAACGACCATACCTACACGGTCGAACTGCTCGACGAGCAGCACATCGCCCTGGATGGCGTGGTCTACGACATGAAATTTACCCAGGTTGGCGATCAGCCGGTCTACTCGCTGCTGCTGAATGGCCGTTCGTACGAGGGGTTGATTTATCTTGATGAAGGTAACTGGCAGGTCATTTTGCACGGGGCGCTGTATTCCACCCTGGTGGAGGATGAACGCGAGAAGCGCCTGCGCGGCCAGGCCTCTGGCACCGTGGCCGAGGGTGTGGAATTTTCGCTGCGTGCGCCCATGCCGGGGCTGGTGGTCAGCGTGCCGGTTGCTGATGGGCAGGTGGTGAAAAAAGGCGATGTGCTGCTGGTGTTGGAGTCGATGAAGATGCAGAACGAACTCAAATCGCCGCGTGCTGGCAGCGTGGCGCGCATCAAGGTTGCTGCTGGCGACCGGGTGGAGAAGAAGCAAATCCTGTTAAGCGTCATTTAACCTGCCAGATTGGGAGATGCGGTACAATGGGTCTATGACCGCAAACGAAAATCACCAGGAACTCGAAGTCAAATTTTATCTGTGCGACTTGCAAGGCGTCGAAACCCGTTTGCTAGCGTTAGAGGCGCAACTGGCGCAGCCACGCATCTACGAAATCAACCTGCGTTTCGACACCCCCAAGAACGAGTTATCGCTCTCGAACCAGGTCTTGCGCCTGCGCAAAGATAGCGAATCCCGCATCACCTACAAAGGCCCTATCGAAACCTTGGAAGGTGTGCGGGTGCGCGAAGAACTCGAATTTACCGTTAGTGATTTTAATACGGCTCAGGCCTTGCTCGAAGCGCTTGGCTATCGGGTGGCGGTGATGTACGAGAAATACCGCGCTGCCTACCGCCTGGGCGATGCCCTGATTACGCTGGACGAGATGCCCTATGGCCTGTTTGTCGAAATCGAAGGGCCAGATAGCGCCACCATTCAGAGCGCTGCCGAGCAACTGGGCCTGGATTGGAACAAGCGCATCCTGGATAGCTATATGATGCTCTTCCAACGCCTGCGCCAGAAAATGGGCTTCAACTTTCGCGACCTGAGCTTTGAAAACTTTGCCGCGCTGACTATCTCGGCAGATGATTTGGGGGTTATGCAGGTTATTGGAAATTGAAGGATAGAAAACACAACAAAAAACGAACACCGATGCTTTCGCGGGCATCGGTGTTCGTTTTTTGTTGCCTGGCAGGCCAGGCGAACAGGTCAGGTGGTGGGAGCGGTGCTTTTCAGGTAAAGCACGGCATCGCCGGTGAACGGGGCGGTTGTAACGGCGTAATCGCCGCCAGCGAGGGGGTATGCGCCGGGGAAGGTGCGGTTGACGCGTGGCAGGAACCATTCCACCTGGAAGGGGCCAGAACCGCCGCGCAGGTTGATGGTGACGGAGCCGCCCTCGGGCAGGTAGATCAGGTATTCGTGGCCGGGGTTGGCCAGGCAGTAACGGCTGGAGACCAGTTCGGGGCGGGGTGTCATGGCGGCCAGGTTCATCTTGTTGGCGTAGCGCAGCGTGTCGCCCATTGCCCGGCGGGTGGGGTGCCAATCGGGGTAGTCGCGCTGGTCTTTGGTGACGCCGCCGACGAATGTCCACGGGGTCACTTTGGGGTCCGATTCGATGTAGAGCGGCCACCACGGATCCATGAAAATGGGATGATGGCCGCGGGTGAACGATTTCCACACCCACTGCGGGTTGCCGCCGTGGCCCCACAGGTGATCGGTGTCGTTGATGATCACTTTGCGGCCAGCGTTGGCGGGCGGGTCGTTCTGGTAATCTTCGAGGAGAGTGCTGCCAGGGTACAGCCAATCCTGCGGCTCTTTGGCGGGGGAAATCCAGTCGGCGGGGCTGTCGAACAGATCGCTGTTGAACTGCCTGGGGGCGATGCGGTGCGTCATGCCGACGGGGTGCTGCTTTGCCCGGGAGCGCTCGATGTCGTGGATCAGGTCAATCATGTGATATTGCCACTCGGTAGCGCCGCCTTCGTTGATGATTTCGTACAGCACGTTGTCGAGGTTGCCCACGGTGTCAATCACTTTGCGCACGTAGGCTTCCTGGTGCGCCAACGCATCGAGGTTGAGCGTGCTGTGCAGGCAGGGATGTTCGTCGTCGTCCACGCGGGTGTAAGGAATATCCACGCCGTTGACGTTGTTGGCGGCGTTGAAGGGGTGGAAGGGCCACGGGTCGCCGTAGTTGGCGCTGGTTTTGTGCAGGCTCCAGCCCTGGAAGAGCATGATGGCACAGTAGATGCCGCGCTCGCCGGCCTGGATGATGCGTTTTCTCATGCGCTCGAAGTAGTCTTCGTTGAAGGCGGTCAGGTCGAATTTCGGCAAGCCGTCGTTGGCCAGGCCAGCGCCGCAGCGGCTCCACGGCAGGGGGTGGAAGAGGATGCGCGCCGCCGTCCACGATGCACCCTCGGGTTGCTCGAACATCCAGAAGCGCATGAAGTTGTGGCCGAACGATTGCATGAAATCGAGGTAATCGGTGTAGGGGAAGGGTGGGTCGTCAGCCAGGCCGATGTCTTGCAGGTTGGCCCAGGTGTGCGAACCGGTCAGGTAGATGGCATGTTCGCCATCGTTGGTGAAGTAACGGGGGTTGGAAGGGAGAATGGAGAGTGGGGGCATGGTTGTTACGCTGACTCTTTGGTCATTTTGCCTTTATCGGCGGCGGCGGCATTGGCGCGCGCTTCGGCGGCATCGGCGGCCATTTCTTCGATGGTTTTGGTGTGTAAACGCGCCGCGCCCTGGTAGCCCTGGCGCAGTTGAACACGCGTGCCGTCACGTTCGGCGGCGGCCAGGCGGGCTTTGGCCTCGGGGATTTCGGCGGCATACTGCGGCAGCCATTGGGCCTGGGCCACGAGCATTTCATCCACCATCTGCCAGACTTCTTCGGGGTTGCAGACGGCTCCGACGAGTGGGTCGTGCAGCATGGCTTGCTTGAGCAGCGTCACATCGCCAAAGACGGCGGCTTCGACGGCCATGCGCTGCACGCCAACGGTGACGTTGCAGGTGGCGGCGCAGGCCAGCGGCAGATTGCCGACCACGGGCAGGTTGATGCCGGTGCGGTCTACGTAGCCGGGGATTTCGACGATGCAGTCTTCAGGCAGGTTGGGGATGCGCCCTTCGTTGACCACGTTGAAGTGGCCGCGGTAGATGCGCCCGGTTTCGAGGCCCTCGATGATATACGAGCCATGTTCTTCGGAACGTTTGGCCGGGCTGATGGTGGGAGGCGTTTCGGCCAGCCATTGCGGGAAGTCGGTCTCGAACCAGTTGCGCCCCTCGGTGCAGACGCGCAGGTAGCCGCCGGTTTCGCCGTTGATCCACGAGGAAAGGTCAATCCACTGTCCGATCTCTGCGGGGCGCTTGCGATACCAGGGCAGGTATTCGCTCAGATGGCCGTTGCTTTCGGTGGAGTAGTAGCCGAAGCGTTTCAGCACGTCAATGCGCACTTTTTCGGTCTGGCTGTATTCGGGGTGGCGGGAGAACAGGTCGGGCAGCATGGGGATGAGATCGTGGCCCTGCCATTCGGCGTGGATGAACCAGGTCTGGTGGTTCAGCCCGGCGGCGATGACGTGAACGTCGCGGCGGTGAATGGTTTCATCTGGCCCGATCAAGCCCTGTTCTTTGGCCCACATCTCGGTGCAGTTGGCGATCTGCCAGTGCGCGCCCTGTACACCGTGGCACAGGCCGATGGTGGGTACCGCGCCATACAGGTTGCAGGCCCAGGTGTTCATTGCCATTGGGTTGGAGTAGTTGAGCAGGATGGCGTTTTCTTTGGCCACTTCGCGAATGTCGTTACAGATGCCGAGCAGCACGGGGATGTGACGCTGGCCGTACATGATGCCGCCAGCGCAGATCGTGTCGCCGACGCATTGATCCACACCGTATTTGAGCGGGATGTCAATGTCAAGCTGGAAAGCCTCCAGCCCGCCGTGACGGATCATGCAGATCACGTAGTCGGCATCGGTGATGGCTTCGCGCTGGTCGGTGGTGGCGCTGATGGTGGCGGGCAACTGGTTGTGGGTGATGTCGCGCTGGCAGAGCTGCGCCACCATATCCAGGTTTTGCGCTGAAATATCCATCAGCGCAAAGTGGGTGTCGGCAAATTCTGGCACGGCCAACAGATCGTGCATCAATTTGCGGGTGAAGCCGATGGAACCGGCTCCGATCATGGCAATTTTGAGAGGCATAGGAACTCCGATAATTTACGATTTTTGATTTTCGATTGCTGATTGATGCGCTTACTTCACCGCCACAAAAACCCCTTCTGCTTTGGTGATGTGGATGGAGCCTTTTTCTTTGACTTCCTGGTCAATGAAGGCGGCCAGGGTGTAGAGGCTGGCCTGGTTTTCGGCATCGGCAGCCAACCCCGACATCGCCAGGATGTAGTCGAACAGCGGTCTGGCGTGGGTCACTTCGAGGGCGTCTTCGTAGCGGCGAAGCTGCACATCCCAGAAGACCTCGCGCAGTTGTTTGCTGCCATTTTCCAGGCTGAATTTCATTTGTTTGGTCACGCGCCCGCCCACGGTAGCCACCTGCGGGTTGAAGCGCAGGAACAGGAAGTACAACTCATCCATGTGCTTTTCGCCATAGGCAGCCGCATAGAGCTTGCCCTTGGGCTTGAGTACACGCTGGATTTCTTTCAGCGTCGCGGGGATATTCTCCAGCCGGTTGAGCAGGTGCAGGCCGATCACGGCATCGAACGAAGCATCATCGAAAGGCAAAGATTTGTTGGGATCAACGGTTTGGAAAGAAAAGCCCTTATCCTGGTGCAGCACGCGCTGCGGATCGGCGTAGCGTTCAGGTGACGCATCGGTCAGGGTGACATGCCAACCGGACGGGATTGCGCGCAGGTTCACCAGCCAGAAATTGGCTGAGCCGCAGCCGAGCTCAAGGATTTTGGCATTGGCGGGCAAATCAAGCTGCTGCAAGAACCAGGCAGCCATACCTTGTTTGTTGGTGCTGAAGCGGGCGTGTAATTCGACGCGCGGATCGGGAGGTGGGGTGTTGGGGGGTGGGGGGGAGGAGGGGAGCATAGGGTGAGGGGGTGAAAAGGTGATCAGGTGAAGATGGCGGCGGTTCGCACAGCTTCCAGGGGATATTGACCGATGGCGGTCTCGTCGGATAATACCACACCGGCGTAGCCGCATTGCAACGCATCGTACAAGGCGCAGATTTCGGCCCGCGTGGGCGTGGGGTGGTGGGTGAGATGTTCAAGCACCTGCCCGGCCAACAGCGCCGCAACCGGCAGGCGGCGCACGGCCTGGGCAAACGGGTGGGCGGCGGCGGCCATGCCGGGCAGTCCCAACTCGGCCCCCAGGTCGCCGCGGCACAGCCAGAGTTCATCGGCATATCCGGCGATGGCGGCAGCCTCGTCTACGGCGGGTTGGCGTTCGAGCTTGGCAACCAGCCTTTTGCCAGGGAAGGCCCGGCGGTAGGTCGCCATTTCGGCGGCATCTTTCACATACGAAACGGCGTAGCGCACGAAATCGAAGCCGTCCGTTTGGCGCAAAATGGCCTGGTCTTTCTCGCTGATCGCTTCGATGCGAAAGTCGCTGGCGGCGAAGGTGATGCCCTTGCGTGGGCTGATTTCGCCGGGCAGGGTGACGCGGGCGGTCAGGCGGTCGGGGGCGATGTGTTCGAGTTGCAGGCGGCTTTTGGCATCGTTGAGGACGATCTCGCCATTGGAGGCAAAGGCAGCGCGGAAAAAATCGGCATGAGGGATGGGGAGAATGCCGGGGCGCTCGGCCCTATCGGCAAAGATCAATTCCACCGTCTGCCCGGCGATTAGCGAAAAGGGGGCGAACTCGCCCAATCGCCATTTGCTGCCCTGCAAATCGAGCGTGACCGTGATGGGCCTGCGCTGCCGAAAACCCACCAGCCGAGCCAGCCATTCATCCAACTGCGCCAACGAAAGGTGCGACGTGTTCAGGCGAAAACCGGTCGCCCCGGCATCGATCAGGGCGACCCAGGCGGCCTCATCGGGCGTGGCCGGGCCGAGGGTGGCGAGGATGGCGTAAGTTGGCTTCTGAGCAGGCGGCATGTTCACGAATATCCCCCCGCTTCTTCCCGCACCGCATTGTGACTAAAATCTTCAGCCAGACCGATAAACGGCTCCAAAGAAATGGTGTGCATGGTTGCGGCTAATTTCTGTTGGAAATCTGCTTCGCTCACATCCAACATCCAATGACTAAAGCCAAGTCTGTGGTGCAGAATTTCGGCCACCTGACGGGGCCAATAATTGCTGCTCATTTGGACAATGTTCCCGTCTACCGCTTGAGCCAGTTGTTCAATGCGGCTGTTCGCTCCAATGCGATCAACCAGAATGATCGTTGCCATGTAATAACGGGAGCGTCCCATTTCAATCTCGCGTTCAAAGCGCGTGACCTTGTCTAACGAAATTTCGGGGTTGCCGCGGCCAATGAAACCAATATCAAACCGCACCCCTTTCCCGGCTTCGTAGAGAAGCGTTGCATCGCTTTCGCGCCGCTCTGCCCGCGAAGATAGCCAGAACACGCGCTCAAATTCGGTTGGCGGTGGGGAAATATGTTTGAAACCCAGGATAGAAAGCAATGAACCCAGGACCAACTTCTCGAACAATTTCCCGTAGGCAGATTTTTCTGAACCACGAATCGCCAATGTTTGCGCACCGATGGTATTCAACAAATAGGTTAACCAAAGCCAATTCAATTCTGCTTTGGCTCCCGAAGTCAGTTGTAAAGAACCTTTCAACTCACCCCATTGTTGCGCGTGCTGACTGACCACCTGCTGACAGGTGGTTACAAACCGGTGACGATATTCTTTTAACGCGTTGGGGTTGTCGCGCAGCACATTTTGAAATGCCTTGTCGGTTAAACCTAATACCCATTGCGCTAACCATCGTTCGGCTTTGGTCAGTTGCTTTTGTGTCAAAATTTCGGCAGCGAGTGAGGGCAATTGCTCCACGAAATCGTCAGAAAGCGCGCTTCCCTGCACAAAAAGGTTCACCGTTGCCAGGTTCAGCGCGGCGATACGGCGACGAGTTAACGATTCGGTTGAATCGCGCAGGTTTTTGCCCGTCAAGACATCTAAGACAACGCCCCGCACAACGTCCATGCCAATTTGCCGGACTAAATCACTCCCGCTGGCTGAAAGCAAGTCCAACGATGCCGGCGTCATCAATTCGCTCAATCTGGAAATCTGGTTCTTTGGCTGCATGATCCCCACCTTACACCAACACATCACCCACTTCAATAGGTTCACAGTGAATGGTTAACACATTGGCGGCTTCTTTGCCGAGCCACAGTTTCGCTTCCTCGCGGATGACTTTGATGTAGCGCGGATTCTGTTCAATCAAGACGAAGCGCCGCCCTAATTTCACCGCCGCTCTGCCCACGGTACCAATTCCGCCGAAGGGGTCCAGCACCACATCTCCTTTGAAAGAATAGTAGGTGATCACTTTTTCGGCCAGTTCCAGTGGGAAAATTGCCGGGTGGCGTTGGTCGTGGGCAGGCGTGATTTTCCAGATGTTGGTACGCTCATAATCGTCGCCAATCCGCGATGCTTCGACCAATTCTTGTTCAGGGTGCGAGCGGATGTTCCAATCAATCAGCTTGTCGGTGTGTTTGCGATACACCAGCACGTATTCTGTGACCGGAACCGGCTTATATTGCAAGGGGTTTCGGTCCGCCGCAAACCGCCGCCCGCGCCCGGTGGCCCACCCGGCTCCTGCGGGTTTTTCCCACAAAATATCATCTATAAAATCGTACCCTTCTTCGACAAACAGGCGGTGCATGTCAAAGGGAACGGCGATCCGTTTAGATGCCTCGCTGCGGCTGGCGCGGCGGATCAGCACTGGAGAGACGTTCATCACAAAGAAACAGCCTTCTGCCAGAACCCGATGCGCATTGTGGATGATCTTGCGGATTTTCAGCAGATATTCTTCGTAGGTGATGTAGTCGGTGTATTCGGGGCGGGCGTTGTAATAGGGCGGCGATGTGAAGATTAAGTTAACACTCCCGGCGGGTAAATCTTGCAAAACCCGCTCACTATCGCCCTGGGCAATTGTGTTACGCAGGTTAGAAAGCGCGTAAACGCCATTCGAGCGTGCTGGTTTGGGCTGATCCCCGTCGCCATTGCGACCCAGCAGGCGCGCTTCCAGCACACTGGCAGCCGTAGATTTGTTTTCGACGATCAGGCTGGTGTAGGCATCAATCACCACTTCGCCCAGGCGCTCTTGCGTGGCTTTATTGACCAGCGGCACACGCCAGATGTGGTAGCGGTCATCCACTTCGGGCAGGCCAAAATCTACCACATGCTCCAGGGCGATTTGTTCGAGCCAGATGTTTGCGACCTTTTTTGCCGCCTGGACATCCAGTATGGCGTATTTTCGTTGTTCGGCAACCGTTTTTTTCGCGGTCATGTCGTTTTTCCTGGCACACTTCCGAAATCTTCAAGACTTCGGAAGTTCGCGCTACTCACAAAGCGATCACATCACTGCCAAAGGGGGCTAGGGAAAGTTTACCGCTCAACGCCGCGCCGTCGCTCAGGCGGGTGTAGGTGCCGGGGTCGAGCGTGATCGTCTGCGCAGCGGGGGTGAAGTTTTCGAGGAAGTAGAACGCCTGCCCTTCTTTGCGGCGCACCTGGCAGGCCACACCTTTGGGCAGCCCCGCCCGGAAGGGTTGCGCCAACCCGAGCTGGCCGATCAGCGCCGCGTAGAAATTGCGTTGGCTGTCGGGCGTGAGTTGGGCGGCCTGATAGTAGACCTGGCCCTTGCCAAAGCCGTTCACCGTCAGGGCGGGCGTTCCGGCGTAGAAACCGTCGCCATAGGTAGCCAGCGCCTGCGCCCCGCGCAAATGGACGATGCCGCAGATGTTCTGCGCCTGGTAGGGGCCTTGCAGGCCGAGCGGGTTGGCGGCATCTACGTTCACTGAACGCAACTGCCCGGCGCGCAGCACGTCGGTTTCCTCGTTCCATACACCAAACACATCCATCAGGCCGCCACCGGGCCAGCCGCCCATGTAGACCAGGTCGGTTTCGTCTACGATGCCGGTGTAGGCGGTGGTGACGAGCGTGCCGCCGGTTTCGACGAAGGCGCGCAGCCGTTCGGCCACGCCGGTCTTGAGCATCCATAAGTTGGGGGCGATGAGCAGCTTGTAAGCAGAAAAATCACGCTCGCTGCTGATCACATCCGTTGAAATGCCCTGTTCCCAGAAGGGCGGGTAGTGCTGCTCGGTGCAGGCGCGCTCGTAGGCGCTATCTTGCGAGGCGGGGCCATCGCAGAAGTTGAAGGCCCAGCGCACTTCCCAGTCGTAGATCAGCGCCACTTCGCTTTGCACACGGCTGCCCAAAATGGGGGTCAGTTTTTCATAGAGCTTGCCCAGGTTGGCAACCACCTGGAAGACGCGTGTGTTTTCGTGGTTGTTGTGGTCTACCACCGCGCCGTGGAATTTTTCGATTCCGCCGCGGCCCTTGCGCCACTGGAAGTAACACGTTCCCTCCGCCCCGTGGCCGAGGGCTTGCAGCATTTCGGCCTGATGCAAACCGGGCTGCTTGAGGCGGTGCGGCTTTTTCCATTGGGGCGTGTCGGGGCAGGATTCCATCAGCATGAAGGGTTTGTCGGGTTTGAAGCAGCGGTAGAGATCGTCTTTGAAGCTGACAAAACGGGCGTTGCTGACCAGATCGGGATTTTCAGCGTCGTAGGCGGGGTATTGATCGTCGGCGATGATGTCCATGTCTTCGGCCAGTTTGGAATAGTCGAGGCCGTTGAAGAGGCCCATGAAATTGGTGGTGCAGGGGATTCCGGGGGTGATGGCTTTGAGTGGGGCGGTTTCCCAGCGGTAGAAATCGGCCACCTGCCAGGTCAGAAAGCGCATCCAGTCCAAATTCAGACCCTCGTGGTGGCCTTCGTGCGGGATGATCTGCTCCCAGGAGGTGTAAAGGTGGCTCCAGAAATACGTCCACCAGGCGTGGTTGAGGGCGTCGAGCGTGCCGTATTTTTCACGCAGCCAGTTTTGCCACTGTGCCAGGCACAATTCGCAGACGCACTCGCCGTTGTATTCGTTGGAGAGATGCCACATGCCCAGGGCGGGGTGGCCCTGGTAGCGTTCGGCCAGCTTGGTGTTGATGATCTGTACTTTTTCGCGGTAGATCGGCGAAGTCCAGCAGTGGTTGTGACGGCCTTGCTGGGGTTCGCGCAATCCCTGGCGGTTGACGCGGCGAATTTCGGGGTATTTGGCCGCCATCCAGTTGGGCTTGGCCCCGCTGGGGGTGGCCAGGATGACGCGGTTGCCGGCTTCGGCCATGCGATCCATGATGCGGTCGAGCCAATCGAAGGTGAACTGGCCTTCTGCGGGTTCGTAACTCGTCCAGGCGAAGATGCCCACCGAAAAGGTGTTGCAGCCGGCCAGCTTCATCAGGCGGAAGTCATCGTCAATGATTTGGGGGTAAGCGAGCCATTGGTCGGGGTTGTAATCGCCGCCGTGCAGGATGTGGGGGTAGGAGGAGAGGAGGGTCATAGGTGAAGGGGTGAAAAGGTGAGAGGGTGACAGGGTGACAGGGTGATGGGGTGAATGGGTGTGCGTGAAACGTGATGCGTGTTACGTGAAGTGGTATTTTCATCAATCACGTTTCACGAACTGATGTTTCCCCGCTGCCACTTCGCGCCCTTCGGACTCGCCGGGCAGGTAGACGGTGGCGGTGGTATTCGGGGGGACGATAATTTCCAATGTAAAGCAGGGGCGACCCGCCAAATTTGCATCAGCCGCATCCGGTTCAACAGAAGGGTCGCCCCTACCCATGATGCGCCACTCGCTGCTGACCAGCCCATAGGGTGATTCGACGCTGGCTTTGGCGTGCGTCAATCGGCCATCGGCGGGGGGCTGCGGACGGAAGATGATGTGCTTGTAGGCGGGATGTTCCCAATCCAGGTTGATGCCGGCGACGACGCGGTAGAGCCAATCGCCGATGGCCCCATAGGCGTAGTGGTTGAACGAGTTCATGCCGGGGTCTTGAAAACCGCGGTCGTGCGTCCAGCCATCCCAGCGCTCCCAAATCGTAGTGGCCCCTTGAGTGACGGCGTAGAGGAAGGACGGCCAGGTTTTCTGGAAGAGCAGGTCGTAGGCCACATCGTTGCGCCCGTATTGGGTGAGGACGAAGGGGATATAGGATGCGCCCACAAACCCGGTAGACAGGTGGTTGCCGCGCTCGACGATGTCACGGACGATCCAATCTATGGCGGTTTGGCGTTGCTCTTCGGGCAGCAGGTCGAAATAGAGCGCCAGCACATAGGATGTTTGCGTGCGCCCGCTGATGTACCCTTCGGGGGTGACAAAGCGGCGCAAAAAGGCGGCGCGCACCGCATCGAAGACGGCGGTGTATTTCTGCACATCGTCTGTCTTGCCTAGCACCGCGGCGATCTGGGAGAGCAGCCGGGCGCTGTAGGCGTAGAAGGCCGTGCCGATCAATTCTTTCGGTGTGCCGCCCTCGGTTTTGCCGGAACCATCCAGGGCCAGCCAATCGCCAAAGCCGCCCCAGGATGTGTTGGCAGGGTCAACGCGGATCAGGTTGGGCGAGCTTTGGGCGAGGTAATCGAGGAAGCGCGTCATCATGCCATAACGTTCTTCCAGCAGACGCCTGTCGCCGTAGGCCAGGTACATCGTCCAGGGCACGATCACGCCGGCGTCGGCCCAGGCCGGGCCGCCATCATTGGTGCGCACGGCATCGGTGTCGGGCGCGATGGGCGGCAGTTGTCCCTGCGGGCCTTGCGCGTCTTCCAAATCTTGCAGCCACTTGGCAAAAAAGCCGGCGGCGTCGGTGTTGAAGGCGGCGGTGCGGCAGAAGACCTGGGCGTCACCTGTCCAGCCCAGGCGTTCGTCGCGCTGCGGGCAGTCGGTGGGAATGTCGAGCGAGTTGCCCTTCCAGCCCCACAGGATGTTGTGCTGCAACTGGTTGAGCAATGGGTCGGAGCATTCAAAGTGACCGGTGACGGGGTTTTCGGAGTGCAGCACGATGCCGGTGATCGTGCCGAGGTCGGGCGTGCCTGAATAGCCAGAGAGTTCGACATAGCGGAAGCCGTGAAACGTGAAACGTGCTTCCCAGACTTCGCCGTTCGGGTCGCCTTTGAGGGTGTAATAATCGGTGGCGCGGGCGGTGCGCAGGTTGGTCAGATAGACCGTGCCATCGGGGTTGAGCATTTCGCCGAAGCGCAGTCGCACGGTCGTCCCGGCGGGGCCGTTGACTTTCAGGCGCACGCGTCCGACCATGTTTTGGCCGAGGTCGAAAACCCAGTCGGCGGCGGGCCAGCGGTCTATTCTGCGGGGTTCGGCGATGGGAGTGACCTCACCCTGGCGTTTGATCAGCGGGCCGTTTGAGGCGACGAGCGCCATCCCTTTTGGGGCGGGGAAGATTTCGACAGGCAGCCACGTCCCTTTCTCGCCGTTTTGTTGGGGGGTATACCAATTGTCAAGTTCCAGGCGGGCATCGTAACTCTCGCCCATCAACAAATCGCTCTCCAAGATGGGGCCGAAGGCGGTTTGCCAGGTGCGGTCGGAGACGATCAGCATCGAGCGGCGTTCGCCGTCGCTGCCATCGGCCAAAGTCATTTCAAGCTGTGCCAGCAATTTGGGCCGGTCGCCATAAAGCTGGCGTCCGCGCCATTCGAGGTTGCCGCAATACCAGCCATCGCCGAGGATAGCGCCGAGCATGTTCTCGCCGGGTTGCAGCAGGCTGGTCACATCGTAGACCTGGTAGCGCACGCGCTTGTTGTAATCTGTCCAACCAGGTGTGAGTTCGGCCTCGCCGATGCGCTGGCCGTTGATGTAGGCTTCGTAGACGCCCAGGGCGGTGATGTACAGCCGGGCGCGCACCACCTCCCCGCCGATGGTGAAGCCTTTGCGCAGATAGGGTACGGGGATGGGCGTGCGCGGCCCGCCGACGAAGGGCGCACCGATCCACAGGGCGGCCCAATCGGAGCGTTCGAGCAGGCCCATTTCCCAGGCGGCGGGTTCGCTCCATACGGAAGGAGAACCCTCGCCGTTCCACACGCGCACCTGCCAGGTGAACGCCTGGCGCGAGGCAAGCGCCGGGCCGTCATATTCCACCCACAGCGATTGATCCGACGCCACCTGCCCAGAATCCCACCAGAGGCCCTGTTCGTTGGAGACTTGAATCTGGTAGGCTGTTTGCCTGGCGCCGGGCTGGTCGCTCGCCAATTGCCAACTCAGGCGCGGGCGGGGCGCATCTATGCCGATGGGGTTGGGTGTAACTTCGCAACGTAATTGGATGGGTTTCATGGGGGAACTCCTGGAACAGATTGAAGGCAATAGCGCATAACTTACTATGGCATGTCATTCCGAGGAGCGAAGCGACGAGGAATCCCTATCGAGCTAGTTTTTTGCCCTTCGATGTTTGGACAAGCCAATGTTTTAGGGATTCCTCACTCCGTTCGGAATGACATGCCGACTTGTCCAATAGCGTATAGTAAGTTATGTGCTGGTGCGATTGAAACCAATTCTCACGCGTATTTTGCCGCGGGTCAAGGTGAAGCGGCGGCCAATTCGGTAAAGCGCTTGATTGCCAAACGTGCTAAAATTCAAGGCAATAGAGGACGAAAAAACTGTTTTGAAGAAGGCTGCGCATGACACCACCCGCCCAATATGACGTGATCGTCGTAGACGACGAGCCATCGGTGACGGAAATTTTTCAGCAATATGTTGCCTGGAAATATAAAGATTGGCGTTTTTTGGCCTTTAATAACGCCAAAAGCCTGTACGATGCCATCATGGGGGGCGAGGTGGCGGCCAAGGTTTGGGTGGTAGATATTATGATGCCGGCCAAGAATGGCACTGAGATTGCTGAGGCCGTGCGCCAAAAGCAGGGGGAGCGTCCGGTGGTGCTGGCCTACACCGCTCTCGACCGCCGTGTACTCGAAACGGACGAGAACTACAAGCCGCGCATCCACCATTTCAACCGTTTTATCAACAAACGCGAAGACTTTTCGTCCATCTTGTCGCTGGTAGATGTGTGGGTGAGCAGCGCGGGGTGAAGGTGGCCTGTTCGCAAGTTAAAGAGCTTGCAACTTTTTTACCCACCGCGCATAAACGGAAGAAAGATGAACCCACCATGGCGACAGCCCACCTTGCATTTTCCCCTGTCCAATGACCGCTCGCAAGCTGGCAACATCGTCGAAGGCTGGTAGCCGCAGGGTGGCTTTGCCAAGCTCGAAAGCGGCATGTGCATCTGAGCCGACCGTGCCGGGCAGGCCGTATTGTTGAGCGAAATCAATCGCCTGCTGGTTAAATTCGGGATGGATGCAGCGGGCGTTGAAGGTTTCGATGGCGTGAACGCGGGGTAAGATCGCCAGCAGGTCATCCACATTCCAACCACCAGAACGCATGGTATCGAACGGGTGCGAGACGCTGATGAACGCTCCTTGCGCTTCCAGGCGGTCGAGTACCTCGCCGGGCGGCAGGCCGCGCGGGATTTCCTCGCACACGTACGCCGCCAGGATTTCGCCTTGTGTGGTCTTGATCTCCTCGCCAACGATCACCCGTTGGGGGTCGAGTTCTTTGGCCCGCAGTGCGCCCTGGATGCTGTTGTGGTCGGTGACGACGACACGGTCAATGCCTTTGCGGCGGCAGGTTTCCACCAGTTTAGCAGGCGGGGTCAGCGAATCTTTGGAATAAATCGTGTGGCAGTGAAATTCGACGTTGAGCATGGTTATTGTTTGAACAAATCTGCCGAACGTGCCCAGGCGGCCAGCCCCAGGGCTACCCCAAACCATAGCGTGGCAAAGCGGATCAGCAGCGTGGCGGCGGCAGCGGTTCCAGATGTTAGGCCGCCCAGTAAAACCAACATGCCGCCGATGGAGGCTTTGGCGGCCCCCAGCCCGCCCGGCAGCGCCGAGGCCGCCCCCACCACGGTGGAGAAGGCCAAAATGAACACGGCAATCGAGAATATCTGCCAACCCGGCGGCACGCCCAACCCGAGCAAAATGGCGTAGAAGCCAACCCCCTCACCCAGCCACGAGACCATCCCCAGCCCCACCCCGATCAGCGTGGCTGACGGGCGAAACAGGGCAAAACTGCCCTCGTAAAACTGGCGCAGCGTGCCGCCGAAGCGCCCCACCAGCGGCAGGCGTGCCCACACATCGAGCAGGGCGTGGGCCAATGGGCGAATCTGCGAGACGACGATCACGCCCAGCAGGGCTGCCAGTACGAAGGCGAAGCCCGGCCAATACTGCGGGTAGGCCACCACGCCGAGGGTGGAAAGCAGCAGCACCGCCAGGCCGTCGCTGATGCGTTCGGCCACCACCACGGCCACTCCACGGGCGGTGGGGATGCCGGTTTTCTGCTCGATCCACACCGCTTTGAGTACCTCGCCCACCTTGCCGGGTGTCATGGCCAACGGGAAGCCCGCCACGAACAGGCGCAAGCTCTCGCATAAGGGAATTGGGCGATAACTCGTTTCGACAAGGCTCAACCAACGCCCATCATTCGCCCCCACCTGGCGCAGGTAGTAGTGAAATTTCAGCCCGCGCAAAGCATAATTGAACAAGGTCAAGGCCATTGCCAGCGGAAACATGCGCCAATTGAAGGCGCGCACTTCCTGGCCCACCTGACGCAGATCGCCAATCAGCGCGACCGCCAGGAAGACGACGAAGCCGAGGAGAAGGCCGGGGAGGAGACGACGAATGGACATGGGGCATGGGAGAGAGGGAGCATGGGAGCGAGGGTGATACGTCTCTCCCATGCTCCCTCTCTCCATCTCACTTCTTTCGTCCCGCCAACACCGCCAGCAGCCCCAACGCCGCGAGCGCCGCGCCGATGCCCACGCCCGCCTGGATGATCGTCTTCGGTTCCATGCCGGGCAGCACCACCTGGCCGTCGCCATAATTCTTGAACATCTGGCCCCATTTGGTTTGCAGGGCGGCCTCCACACGTTTGCGGCCCACGAAGGGATACCAGTAGACGTTGTGGTAGAAGTTGCTGGCGAAATACGACCACGGCACCAACGGCGAGCGCAGCAGGGGCTTTTCGACGAATTTCAGCCAGCCGTGGTAAATCATCTTCTGGCCGCGGCTGGCGAAGGTATCTTCCTGCACGTAGCCCCAGTTTTCCAGCGCCACTTCCTCGGCGCCTACCACCTTGATCTGGCGCGGGTCGCCGATGCCATACCCGGCCTCGTGCGCCATGCGGATGAAGGGCAGGCTCAGCGGGTCGAAGCCCTGAATTTTGGCACTCATCGCGTCTATTGCCACCTGGTCGGCTGAGGCCAACAGCACATCGGTTTCGTGCCAGCGCATGGCACGCGGGCCGGGGCCATCGCCGGAGAAGGTGCCATCCATCACGGCGAACAGGCCGGGGTGAATATCCTGCTGAATTTGCAGCAAATCCACCAGCGTTTGGTGGATGACCGAGTGCGTCCAGTGGCGTTTGCGGCCCAGCAGCCCGCCGAATGCGTTTTTCATCGCCCCGGTGATGGTGGTGAAGACGTGCGTCTTGACCGTGGGCAAATGCACCATGTTCGTGCCGATCAGCGGTTCGGGGATGAACACGCCTTCGGGGTAAATATCGTGCAGCACGCGGAAGGGGGTTTTGGGCTTGTACTCCACCCATTTCACATTGGGGTCGAAGGTGTACACGCACGGCACATCCAGCTTATCGGTGACGAATTTTTGTTTGTTGTTGCGCTCGCCATCGGCAGTGTTGACGACGACGGTGTCGTTGTGGACGCCTTGCAGGTCGGTGTAACCGGCGTTGCGCAGCGCCCTGATCGTCCCTTCAAGCTGCCAGGGGGTGCTGGAACAGGCCGGGTACCAGGTCTGCCACGAGATGTTGATTTTCAAGCCGGTGCGAATGCCCTTGGGCAGGTTATTCTCGAGGCCGGCCAGTTTCATTACTTTTTCGATGTCATCAAAAATGGTTTCGGGGCTGGTGCGCACAATGGCCACCAAACCCTTGCCAGGAAAATTGGTCATGGGGAGTTCCTTTCGATTGGAAAGTTGAAAGTTGCAGGTTATCAGGTTGCAGCTTTGAACTTTCAACCTTCAACCTGATTGTAATCGTAGACGCGCCGCGGCCAGCAGTTCTTTTTCGCGCTCGTCTATAGTTCGAGCGGCCCAGGCATCGAGATAGGCCACCCATTGCTGGCGGGTTTCGTGGGTCAGGCGTTCGGCATCGCGGCCGTCCAGACGAGAAAGCCAGGTCAGGTCGTTGTCGAGCAGGGCCAGGTCGAGTTCGAGCGGGGTGTAGGCGCAAGTTACCTGTGGCAGACGTTCGGCTTTGGCCTGCGGGTAAGACGTGCCTTCCACCAGTTCGTGCGGCGTCAACTTGAACAGGCCCGCCAGCAGGGTGATGGTGCGTTCACCGGGGATGGTCAAATCCATCTCCAAATGCGAAACGGCCACCCGCGAGATTGCCAGCCGGGCCGCCAGGGCTTGCTGTGTCCAGCCAGATTGCTGACGCAAACGGGCGATGCGCTTGCCAATCGTCTCTTGCATAGGGCCACAATATACCACAACCTGCTAAGTGACCTAGCAGACGTGAGGGGGAAGTTGTTCGATAATGCGTTATTCGTTATTCGTTATTCGATAAAGCGATATTCGATATTCGAATGACGCATTATCGAATATCGAATATCGAATAACGAATATCGAATATCGAATATCGAATAACAAATAGCACATCCTGAATTGCCAACAACCATGCCCCCCTGGAAAACCCTCTCCCGCCAAACCGTTTACCACCACAGCCAATATCTGACGGTGGAAAATCATGTCGTCCAACTGCCTGATGGCCGCGTGTTCGATAGCTGGAACTGGATGCTCACGCCCGATTACGTCAACGTGGCCGCAGTCACGGAAGACGGCCGCTGGGTGTGCTTTCGCCAGGGGAAATATGGCATCGAGGGCCTGGCGTTCGCACCGGTAGGCGGCTACCTTGAGCCTGGCGAAGACCCCCTCGAAGCGGGAAAGCGCGAACTGCTCGAAGAAAGCGGTTACACCTCCGACGACTGGACGTTTCTCGGCTCCTACCGTGTAGACGCCTCGCACGGGGCCGGAACGGGTTACTTTTACCTGGCCCGCAACGCCTGTTTCCAGGGCAAAGCCTATTCCGACGACCTCGAAGAACAAGAACTGCTCCTGCTCACCACCGACGAAGTGCGCGCTGGCTTGCTGGCTGGCGAGTTCAAGGTGATGGCGTGGGCGGGGATTATGGCGCTGGCATTGATCAAGGTTGAAGGTTGAAAGTTGGTATCCCAGCCTTCGATTTGTAACTTTCAACCTGCTAACCTTCAACCTTACTTCCCGAAAGGATTTCCCCATGACCAAACGTGCTCTCATCACCGGCATCACCGGCCAAGATGGTTCCTACCTGGCCGAATTTCTGCTTGAAAAAGGCTACGAAGTGATCGGCATGATCCGCCGCTCCAGTACCGTCAACTTCGAGCGCATCAAACACATTCAAGACCAAGTGACGCTTGTTCCCGGCGACCTGCTCGACCAGGTTTCGCTGATTGACATTCTCTCGCAGCACCGCCCGCAGGAAGTGTACAACCTGGCGGCGCAGTCGTTCGTGCAGACTTCGTGGGGGCAGCCGGTTTTCACCGGTGAGGTGACCGCCCTGGGTGTGACGCGCCTGCTCGACGCCATCCGCCTGGTGGACGCCGACATCCGCTTCTACCAGGCCAGTTCGAGTGAGATGTTTGGCAAGGTGCAGGCCGTGCCGCAGATCGAGACGACGCCGTTTTACCCGCGCAGCCCCTACGGCGTAGCCAAAGTCTACGGCCACTGGATCACCGTCAATTACCGGGAGAGCTACAATCTGTACGCCACCTCGGGCATCTGCTTCAACCACGAAAGCCCGCGCCGCGGCCACGAATTTGTGACGCGTAAAGTGTGCCGCAGCGCCGCCCGCATCAAGAAAGGTCTCGATAGCGAGTTGCGCCTGGGCAACCTGGATGCCCAACGCGATTGGGGCTACGCCGCCGATTATGTCCGGGCCATGTGGTTGATGTTGCAACAAGATGCCCCCGACGATTATGTCATTGCCACCGGGCGCACGCACACGGTGGAGCGTTTGTGCGAGCTGGCCTTTGCAGCCGTGGGCCTGAACTATAAAGATTTTATCGTGCAAGACCCCAAATTCATGCGCCCTGCAGAGGTAGATTTGCTGGTCGGCGACCCGGCCAAGGCCAGGGTGCACCTGGGCTGGCAGCCGACGACTTCTTTCGAGGAATTGGTGAACCTGATGGTAAACGCCGAATTGCAAGCAATTGAGGCTGGCCTGTAAGGGTAAGTCATGTCGGCGGAACGAAAAACGGGTGATGCAAAGCATTTGCATCACCCGTTTTATGTTCGTGATCCAGGCTGTGTTTATAAATCCATGGCGTGCCACTGGCTGAGATGCCGCAGGCGGGTCAGCCCGGCCAGCCAGCCGCCGGCATGGGTGATCCAATCTTCATCGGTGAACATGTGCGGGGCGTCGTTGGCGGCGGTGGCGGGCTGCACAAAGCGGAATTGCTCGTCGGCGTCGAATCCGTTGCAGATCGTCCCGCGGATGTTCGTCCACGAGCCGGTAGATTGCCGCCCGATGCCATAGATCATGCTGTACGGTTCGGCTGCGCCGGGGGCGATCACCACCTGGGGATGCAGCGACCCTTTCAAGCTGGCCTGGGTGATGCCGGCGTTCAGCCCGGCGATCCATTGCAGGTTGCCTACTGCTATCCGGCGGAAGGCGAAGTCACCCAGGAACCATTCCAGTTCAGCGGCCAGCGCCGCACCAAAGCCGTAGCTGGCGTTCATGCCGTGCCACAGCCCGGCAAAACTGAGCAGGCCCTCGCCTGCGAAAAACCCCAGCGGCAAAAGAGCGAACGGGTTGCTCTGGCAGGCGGGCAGCAGGTAGCCGTAGGCAAACTGGTGGATCGCCTGCCGCCAATCGGCGGCATCGGGATGGTCGCCCCAGGTGCGTGCCATTTCGATCAACGGCAGCAGGTAGTGGGGGAAAACGCCGCCTGTATCGTGGCCGAAGTCGTGATGCGTCCAGGCTTTTTCGGTGAAGGCATGGTCGTCGTAGGCGTAGAAGTGGCCGAACACCCCCCCCTCGGCCTGGCTTTCTGGCACCTGGCGGCGTAATATCTGGCGCGCCAGGCCGAGGGCATCTTCTTTGTAAACCTGCTTGCCGGCCTTGAACAGTTCGAGCGCCGCCCAAAGCTGCATGGTCAGTTCGCGCGTCATCCACTGCATGGGTGGCGTGTAGCCAACCGGTGCGCCGTGGGGACGCGGGTCGAAGCCTTGCGGGCCGTAGGGGTGGGCGGTTTTGATCCAGCGGAAGGCTCTTTCGGCACGCGCCAGGTATTCGATGCTCTTGGCGCGCTCCCATTCGAAGAGCAAGCGCGACGCGCGGGCGAAAGCCACCGCACATTGCATCACGTCGGCGGGCAGCACATACAGGCAGGAGGGGATTTCGTGGATGATGGCGCCCTTGCCCAGCCCCAGGTCGGCGGCTTTGTCCTGGCAGGTGGCGATGTAATCTAGCCCACGTAAAATGTGGCCCACGATGCGGGCCTGTTGGTCATCGTCGAGGCCCTCGAAGCCCTGTTCGAGCAGATCGGTCAGGCCGAGGATCATGCTGGCATGGCTGTTGACTTCGCGCAGCGGCGCGCCGCAGTCCATCCAGCCGCGATTGTTGCGCGCCCGCCGGGCGCGTTCATCCAGTTGTTCGATAGCCACGGCGTGGATGGTCTGATTCCACAGCAGGTCTTCGGCGATCTCGATGTCGTCGCTGCGCCAGATTTCCTCGCCCTGGTCACTGATTATCAGCCGGTACATGCCGGCGATATCGTGGGCCGAAAAATCGAGCGTCCACCAATGAGCGCCCCAGGTCTTGCCCCAATAGCGCACCGCGCCCTGGTGGACCACCTCGTCAGCCTGGTTGACGAGGGCAAAAGCAGCCTGCCGGCTGAGAAAGCGGCGCTGGGTGTGACGCACGATGGCCTGCTTGGGCTGGCCGAGATCGTAGCCAATTTGCGAATAGAGAAAGCCGGTGATGGGGGTGGGCATAATTGTTCCTTAAGAAAGTAGCGCTTCCGCCTCGATCTCCACCAGCATTTCGGGGTCAATCAGGCGTTGGACTTCGACCATGGTGGTGGCCGGGCGGATTTGGCCGAAAAATTCGCCGTGGGCGCGGGCAATTTCCTGCCATTCGGCAATGTTGACAACGTACATACGCGTGCGTACCACATCGTGCAAACTGCCGCCGAGAGCGTGCAAGGCGGTTTCGATGTTGCGGATGGTTTGCACGGTTTGCTGGTAGGGGTCGCCCACGCCGACGATGTCGCCCTCTGGCCCGGTGGCAGTGGTGCCAGAGACGTGAATGGTGTTGCCAACCCGAATGGCGCGGGCATACCCGGCCAGCGGTTCCCAGGGGGTGCCAGAAAAATCGTGTTCGCGGTTCATAGTGGCTATTTTACTCTAAGGACACGAAAAAGCGTGATAGGCAGCCTGCGCTACCCATCACGCTTTTCACTTGCCACTTGTCACCTGCTACCTGCTCTCCTGTTGATCACAATAGAACTCGATAGCGGCCCGCATGAAGTCGGGCATGTCCGCGTGCATGGATTCATAGGTGGCGCGGAAGCGCGGGTCTTCGGCGTAGACATGGCCCAGGCCGCGCAATATCTCCAGGTTGGGTTGGTAGAAGTTGCCGAGGTGTTGATACCAATCGGCGATGGCCTGCTGCACTGCTGGGCTGGCGTGGCCCTTTGCCATGTTCTCAAGGATGCGCTGGTGAATTTCATTGCCTTTGGCGAAGATTTGTTCTTTTTGTTCGGCGGTGTAATGCTTCCAGCGGCGCTGCGATTCGGCCCAGGCAGGGGTGTTGCCCCAGCGCTGCTCGGCTTCTTTTTCATATTCTTTTTGTTGCTCCTCGTCGAAACCGGCGAAGAGGGCTTTTTTGTCACTCATGGGGAGGACTCCTTTCAGATGTAAGATGGTGTTGTCCACCGTCTGGATGAGCTGTTCCAGCTGGCCGTGACGGGTTTCGAGCGCCTGGCGGTGCGCTTGCAGGGCGTTCAGTACGTCGAAGCGGGGGTCAGCCATGATCGCCGCGATGGCCTTCAGGTTGAAATCCAGTTCGCGGTAGAAGCGAATTTGCTGTAAGCGCAGCACGGCTTCGTCATCGTAGTGGCGGTAGCCGTTGTCGCCGTAGGCGCTGGGTTTGAGCAGGCCGATGGAGTCGTAGTAGCGCAGGGTGCGTGCACTCACCCCACCTAATGTGGCGAGTTGTTTGACGGTGTACTTCATGCCCAAAATGATAAACGATAACGTAACGTCAATGTCAAGATGGGAAATCGAAATCTTTGGTAAGTTACCAAAGAATATCCACAGGATATTGTTGAACGAGTGGATCGTGGCTGATCAATATTGCCCCCTCAGCAATTGCCGTAGCAATCAACAAACGGTCAAACGGATCACGATGGTGATCGGGTAATTTCTCCAGGGTGAAAACATGTTCGAGGGCGATTGGCAAAATGCTTATCTGGTTTGTGTTGATTTGACTGTCTATCAAGTCACGCAATGGCAAAGTGAACTTCAGTTTTGACAATTTCACCGCTATCCCACCAGATAAAGGCGTGGGTGTCAAAAAGCAGTTTCATCCCTGCCCGGTCCAAAAATCTTCTGGGAGCGATTCGTCGAAATCATCGGTAGCCAGCATGGCTCCTACATGCAGACCTGGTTTCCGCATAGGGAGGGGTGTGTGAATAGGGGTCAATTTGGCGACTGGTTGTTGCCCATCGGTAATGAGTACTTCATTGCCATTGCGAACCAATTGAAGCAGTTCTTGTAACGTGGGATATTTGGATTTTTGTTGTACATCAATCGTTGTCGTGAGCATATCTACTCCTATACCGCATTGTAGGCGAGAAAGGATGAGATGTAAAGATTCTCTTGGCTTCAACGGGTTATTCAAGAACTCAATGGTGTTCAACCTTTTTGATACGTCAAAAACGTGAAGGGATAAGGATGCCGCTCATCGGCAGGATGGGCGATGGATTCGATCAATTGCCAATCTGTTGCGGCCAGTTCTGGGAAGCGGACATCAGCCGCCAGCCGTGCGTGTACGCGGGTCAGGCACACCCGTTCGGCCAGGGGCAACATCTGATGGTAGATTTCGCCGCCGCCGCATACGAAGGCTTCGCTTTCGCCGCGGCTGCGGGCCAATTCGAGCGCTGCTTTTACGCCAGGGGCGGTCAACACGCCTTCGGGCTGGTATTCGCTCTGCCGCGTCACCACGATGGTTGTGCGCCCTGGCAGCGGTTTGCCGATGGATTGGTATGTTTTGCGCCCCATGATCAGATGGTGGCCGAGGGTAAGCTGCTTGAAACGCTTCAAATCGTCGGGCAGCCGCCAGGGAAGCAGCCCGTTCAGGCCAATGCCGTTTTCTTCGTCGGCGGCGGCGATGAGGGATATTTTCATACGGCAATGGGGGCTTTGATCGCCGGGTGCGCCTGGTAGCCAACCAGCTCGAAATCGGCGTACTCGAAGCCGAAGATGGATTGGATGGCCGGGTTGATCTTCATTTGTGGCAGGGGGAAGGGCGTGCGGGCCACTTGCGTACGGGCCTGGTCGAGGTGGTTCAGGTACAGGTGCGCATCGCCGAGCGTGTGGACGAAATCGCCCACGCCCAGGCCGCAGACCTGGGCGATCATCATCGTCAACAGCGCATACGAGGCGATATTGAACGGCACGCCCAGGAACACATCTGCCGAACGCTGGTACAACTGGCACGAGAGCCGCCCCTCGGCCACGTAAAACTGGAATAGGGCATGGCAGGGCGGCAGCGCCATCTGCTCAATCTCGCCCACATTCCATGCGCTGACGATCAGCCGCCGCGAGTGGGGGTTGCGTTGAATTTGCTCGATCAGCTGGCTGATCTGGTCAACCGTGCGCCCATCGGCGGTGCGCCACGAACGCCATTGCGAACCATAGACCGGGCCAAGCTCGCCGTTTGCATCGGCCCACTCGTCCCAAATGGTCACATGATGGTCGCGCAGATATTGGATATTGCTTTCGCCGCGTAGAAACCACAGCAATTCGTAGATGATCGACTTGAGATGGAGTTTTTTGGTGGTCAGCAGCGGGAAGCCGGCGCGCAAATCGAAGCGCATTTGATAGCCGAAAACCGACAGCGTGCCTGTGCCAGTGCGATCCGCTTTGCGCGTGCCGTGATCGAGGATGTGGGTGAGGAGGTTTAGGTAGGGTTGCATGGGGTGAGCCTGAAGATCGAAAGTTGATTGTCTATTCTGAGAACTTGCCACTTGCCACTTGCTACCTGCCACCTTCACCCTGCAACCAGGCGAGTCTCGCGAATATCCTCTCGAATCTGCTCGATCAGTGCTGCAACCGAGGCGAATTTCTGTTCGCCGCGCAAGCGTTGGAGAAATTCCAGGCGTACGGTTTGCCCGTAGAGGTCGCCAGAAAAATCGAGCAGGTGGGCTTCGATGGAAAGAGTCTTTTCACCGTTGAAGGTCGGGCGCAGGCCGATGTTGGCGGCGGCGGGCCAGGCTTGTCCCTGCCAGGCGGCGCGGCAGGCGTAGACGCCGTTGGCAGGCAGGATTTGTTCGGGCCAATAGGCGATATTGGCCGTGGGGATGCCAATGGTACGGCCACGGCCCGCGCCATGTACCACTTCGCCTTGCAGGCTGTATGGGCGGCCAAGCAGGGCCGCCGCCGTGGTTACATTGCCTTCGTTCAGCAGGGTGCGAATGCGTGTAGATGAAATGGGTTGTTCGCCATCGGCGGTGCGTGTGATCACATGCACCGCGTAGCCCAGGCTTTGGCCGATTTGCCGCAGCCGCGCCGGGTTGCCCTCGCGGCCGCGTCCCAGGGCGAAATCTTCACCCACCAGCAGGGCGCGCAGGCCCAGGTGCTTGTGGATTTGCTGCATGAACTCTTCGGCTGAAGTTGTGGCTGTTTGGCGAGTGAAGGGCAGCGTAAAGACCACGTCCACGCCGAGTTTGCCCATTTGCTCGGCGCGTTCTTCGGGCGAGGTCAGGTAGAAGGGGCCGCTTACGCCTTGCAAGACGCTGGCCGGACGGGGGTGAAAGGTTAGCACAACAGATTGGCTGTGGTCGGCTTGCGCCTCGGTGACGAGTTGGCGTAGCAGGGTTTGATGGCCGCGGTGTACGCCATCGAATGTGCCAATCGTCACCCAGCTATCCTGTAAAAAACTGGCTTCGAGCGTGTAAAGATGTTGCATGGGCAGAAACGACACCGCGGAGCGCACCGAGAATGCGGAGATAAATTTCTCAGCGTTCCCCGCGCACTCCGCGGTGATATGGGATTTCGGTCATTTAGGATTGGAAGAAAACCTTCTTCGGTTGCCACTCTTTTGCTTCTTCGTTCAAGAGCAGCAGCGCAACCAGGTCGCCTTGTTGGCTGATGCCACGCGACCAGATCACGCCATCTTCGCCGCGTTCCCAATCGCCAAGCTCGCCGGTGAAGGGGATGCGATGCCCGTGGCGGATTAATTCAACCTGATCGGCGTCCAGTTCTACCGAAGCCCAGTCACCCAGGGCTTCAGCAGCGGGGATCAGATGCTTGTACCAGGTGCCATCGTTGAACGATTCTTGCAGGCGGCGCATGGGGATGGCATCGCGCAAGGTGAAACGGCCGCTCATCGTGCGGCGCAGGCCCACCAGGTGCGCGCCGCAGCCCAGCGACTGCCCGAGGTCGTTGGCTAATGAGCGTACATACGTGCCAGACGAGCAGTAGACATCAATGACCGCTTCTGGCGGCGCCCACTCCAGCAGATCGAGGCTGTACACATTGATGATGCGCGGTTCTAACGGGGCTTCTTCGCCGTTACGCGCCATATCGTAGGCGTGGCGGCCCTGGATTTTGATGGCTGAATATTGCGGCGGAACCTGTTCGATCTCGCCGACGAACTGCTGTAAGGTTTCCTCGAATTTTTCCTCGGTCACGTTTTCTGTGGACCCCGTCGCAGTCACTTCGCCTTCCGTGTCATACGTATCGGTTGAACTGCCCAGGTGCAACGTGGCCTGGTAGCGTTTCTTGGAGGCCGAAACGTATTCGCTCAGGCGTACCGCTGGCCCGATCAAAATTACCAGTACGCCTGAAGCGCGTGGGTCGAGCGTGCCGGTGTGCCCGGCGCGCCGGATGCCTGTGCCGCGCCGGATGATCTGCACCACGTCATGGGAGGTCAGGCCCATGGGCTTATCTACCACCAGCACCCCTGAAACAACGTCCAGCGCGGGATCATGCAGTTTTTGCTTATCTTGCCGCGGTTCTGAGCGGTAATCGGAGCGATAGTTGGCCTCATAATTGGAGCGATAGCCGCCTTGATCTTGTTGGTAGCCACCACGGTCTTGCTGATACCCGCTTCGGTTGCGATCGGTGCGGTTATAGGGGCGATCGGAACGATTCGAACGATCTCGATTGTAATTATTGTTATTGTAGTCAGTCATCTTCCCTGTCCTTTACTGATGGATTACACCAACAAGCGGGTAGCCTTTAAAACCGCTTGTTGCACTTCGTGAAATTCTCCTGCGATATCGGCGCCCGCTGCGGCTGTATGACCGCCGCCGCCAAATTGTAGCGCAACTTTTGAAACATCGAACCCTGGTTTTGCCCGCCAACTGACCTTGACGCGCCCATCGGTTTGCTCAACAAAGATCAGGCTGATATCGGTCTCGGTAATGGTTGAGACGACATTGATCAGGTCGGCGTCGTCGCGGCCTGGGTAGCCAACGGCTTTGCGGTCGGTCAGACGCAAACTGGCCCATACCATGCGTCCATCGCGTTCGAGGCTGGTCAGGCCAGCCCCCCAATAGCGGGCGGCGGCGAAGGAGCGGTCGAGCATGGTGTGTTGGTAACTCTCGAACAGGTTGGCCCCGGCGTCCATCAGGTCGGCGGCGAGGCGCATCACCGTGGGGGTCACGCCAGCCACGCGAAAGCCCAGCGTGTCGGCAAGCAACCCGGTGATTAAGGCATTGGCTACGGCTGGTGTCAGCGCCAGGCCCACCTGCGGTAACAGGCGTGCCAACACTTCGGCAGTCGCCGCCGCATCTTCAACCACCAGATTCAGTCGGGCGAACCGTGTATTGGTGACGTGATGGTCAATGTTGATATCGGGGATGGTGCCAGGCTTGAGAACCCCATTGGGCGCATTGCCAGCGCGCCCCAATTCGGAGCAATCCACGACAACGATCAGGTCAAATTTACCTTCTGGTTGGTGGGCGATGTGTTCGCTGCCTGCCAGAAAGCGGAAAGAACTCGGCACGCCATCCGAGAGAACCATCTGTACTTCTTTACCAGCCTGTTCCAGGGCCAATCCGAGCCCGAGCAGCGAGCCTACGGCATCGCCATCAGGCCGGATGTGCGAAACGACTAACACGCGCTGCGCCGCGGCGAAGGCCTGCCCAATTTTAGCGACCACATCTGCATTCATACCTGCTCCTGATGGGGGGTGGCCGTGTCTTCGTGCAGTGAGGCGATCAGGCGTTCAATTCTTTCGGCCTTCTCGAAGGTTGGGTCGAAGTGAAAGCGCAGGCGTGGGCAGGTGCGTAAATCCAACCGGGCAGCCAGTTCGCTGCGCAAAAAGCCCTGGGCATGTTCGAATCCTGCCTGAATTTCGTGCGCCCGTGTCGAGCCTTCCAATGCCGAAAAGTAGACATTGGCGACGTTCAATTCGCGATCCACCGTTACATCGGTAACAGAAACCCCCACCAGTCGCGGGTCTTGCATTTGTAGCACCAATATCTCTGAAAGTTCTTGGCGAATGCGTTCGGCAATTCGCACAGTACGTGTCTTGGCTACCATAAAATTACTCGTTCTTTTCGATAATAAAACACTCCAGGGTATCGCCAGCTTGAAATGCGTCGAAATTTTTGATCCCCACGCCGCATTCCAGGCCCTGGCGCACCTGGCGTACATCTTCTTGTAAGTGTTTGAGCGAGCCAACCTCGCCTTTGAACACTTCCTGGTTGCCGCGCATGACGCGCATTTTGCTATTGCGCCGCAATTCACCATCGGTTACCCGGCAGCCTGCAATGGTGCCAACTTTGGAGATATTAAAAATGGCCCGCACCTCTGCATGGCCGATCACCACCTCTTTTAATTCGGGTTCCAGCATACCCTTGAGCGCTTTTTCGATGTCTTCGAGCAAACGGTAGATGATGTCGTAGGTGCGGATGGACACGCCCTCGGCTTCAGCCAGGTTGCGGGCGGCTGAGTCGGCATTGACGCTGAAACCGATCACAATCGCTTTGGATGCTGCGGCCAGCATGACATCATTTTCGGTGATATTGCCGGTGGATGCGTGCAAAATGTTTATTTTGATTTCGTCACTGCTCAGGTCATTGAGTGAAGAAATAATTGGCTCAACCGAACCCTGTACGTCGGCTTTCAAAATCAAGCGTAATTCGCGGGTTTCACCAGCCTGGAAGCGGCTGAATAACTGCTCCAGGGTGATGCCTGCTTTGGTTGTGCTGAGGGCTTCAGATTTGGCTTGTGACCGTTCGGTGACAATCGTGCGCGCTTCTCGTTCGGAAGGCACCACCTCAAAGATGTCGCCGGCTGCTGGTACATCGCTCAAGCCCATTACCGAAACCGGCGTGGATGGCCCGGCCTTGCGAATGGGGCGCAGGCGATAATCGAACATGGCTTTGATGCGACCACACGCATTGCCGACCACCAGCGCATCACCCATGCTGAGCGTGCCATTTTGTATCAGCAGGGTGGCAATCGGGCCGCGGTTTTTGTCCAGTTCTGCTTCGATCACCGTGCCAATCGTTTTCCCTTCGGGGTTGGCTTCAATTTTGGTTGAGTCGGCCACCAGGGTAATGGCTTCGAGGAGATCATCAATGCCCTGTCTTTTCTTAGCCGAGATGGGAACGATCAGTGTATCGCCACCCCAATCGTCTGGCACCAATTCCACTTCAGCCAATTGGCGTTTTACCTTGTCGGGATCGGCGTTGCTTTTGTCTACCTTGTTCATCGCCACTAAAATGGGTACTTTGGCTGCTTTGGCGTGGGCAATGGCCTCTTTGGTTTGTGGCATCACGCCGTCGTCGGCTGCTACCACCAGGATGACGATGTCGGCCCCTTGGGCGCCGCGGGCGCGCATGGCAGTAAAAGCCGCGTGGCCTGGGGTATCCAGGAAGGTGATCGGGCGTTTGTTGTGCTCGATTTGATATGCACCGATGTGTTGGGTAATGCCGCCCACTTCGCCGCCGGCCACATTGGTATTGCGAATGGCATCTAAGAGCGTGGTTTTACCATGATCGACATGACCCAGAATGGTAACGACAGGCGGACGTGGTTTGAGTTTTTCTTTGGGTTCGTTGGCGATGAGTGTACGCCAGAAGGGGATATCGCCACCTTCCTGGCTTTCTTCGACAACTTCGGGGGCTTCCAGGGTGGCCTCGTAGCCCATTTCGGCAGCTACGATAGCGGCGGTATCAAAATCCACCTGCTGGTTGATATTGGCCATCACCCCATTGGCCATCAGGGTTTTGATGATGTCAATGGGGCTGGCGTGTATGCTTTGTGCCAGTTCTCGAACTGTGATCGTGGCGGGAAGCTCGACGGTTTTGGTATTCCCGTTACTGCTCATAATGGCACCTCCGTGATGAAAATGTGCTGGGCCGCTAGAGATTTCTTGCCTTTCGGCCCGCGAATAGGTTATGGAGCGCATAGACGGGAAGCAACCGGCCAACGACCGCGCGGGATGGGTTACATCGTCGCCTCCGCTACGGGTTCGTCTTCGGGGAGTGTGAGCAAGAAGGCTTGCAGGCGTTGCCGGTCTGCGGGCGTTAGCTCGGTTTTGAGCGCATTGGCCAACTGACCTTTCAGTCCGCGTTCCCAGCACGAGCGGCAATCATGGAGATAGGCGCCGCGGCCAGAGAGCTTACCGGTTGGGTCTATTTGCAGACCCTCTGGCCGCCGCACCACGCGAATTAACGTGCGCTTATCTTGTGTGGTGCGGCAGCCGACACATGTTCGCTGCGGACTGTGCTTTTTGCGGTGGCTTTTTGCAGCACGCTGTTGAGAAGTCTTCGGTGTAGTTTGTGGGGCGCTCACTGTCTATGCAAAATTGAATACTTTACCAGTCGCCTTCCCAACCTTCACCACGCTTGCGTTTCTTGTGGGCGATGGTGACATCGTGATCGGGATCGTATTCGATTTCAACGAACTTTTTCTTCTTTTTGCCTTTTTTGTCTTTTTTGTCGCTGTCATCTTCATCGTCAACTTCGACATCGAAGACTTCAGGACGTACCTCGAACAGATGCACCAACATGTCATCATCTTCGCCAGCCTTTTCGACGGTTGGGGCAAGCTCCGCCTCGTCGGTGGCGGTCGCTTCTTCGGCGGGTTTTTCATCAACGGGCGCTGAGGTTTCTGGCTGTTCGATTCCCTCGGCTTGCACAGGCTCGACAACGGCCATTTCTGCTTCTGGCGCGGCATGTGTTTCGACCACGCCTTCAGGCGCAACAGGGATAGGCGCTTCTTCAACCACCGCAACCACTGGTTCTTCTGCTGGGGCGACAACTTCAGCCGTCTCTGGTTCGGGAAATTCCAACGTGTTGAGGATGGTTTCGATCTCGCGCATGACGCGCGCACCTACTTCAGGCAAGCTGAGAATCGCGTTCGGGTCGAGCTTGATTTGCAGCATCAAGTCGCCAACGCGATGATAGCCAGCATCGAGCAGCAGGTGATAGGTCTTGTCGGAGATGGCCAGGTCTTCGATGGACATCTCGAATGCGGCGGCAGGGATTTGAGCGCGCAAGGCCAACGCCTCTTGCGCCTGGCCTTTGGATGCATCCACGCGCTGGCGGATGATGCCGCGTTCTACCCGGTCTACAAACTGGGTCAACACCTGATACTCTTCGGGCATCACCGAACGGCCTTCGCCCTTCTTTGCCAGAACATTGAGTACCTGTGGAACAATTTCTGCTTCATGCCCGGCCAGGGTGGCGTATTCGGCATCTTCTTCCAGTTTGCGCAGTGCATCGGTGGCGGCTTCGGGTAGGCTTTTGATGTCAATGCGCCAGGAGGTGAGTTTGGCGGCCAAACGGGCGTTTTGGCCGTCGCGCCCGATAGCCAGGCTTAACTGATCTTCTGGGACAACGACGGTGGCCGTTTTGGTGCCTTTGCCGTGATCGTTGAGGTAAACCCCCGAAACGCGTGCCGGGCTGAGTGCCTTGGCGATGTAAATGGCCGGGTCTGGATTCCACTCGATTACATCAATTTTTTCGTCATTCAGCTCGCGCACAATGGTTTGGATGCGCACCCCGCGCAATCCCACGCACGCCCCCACCGGGTCTACGCCTGGCTTGAGGGCGGCCACGGCCACTTTGGAGCGCTGCCCTGGTTCGCGGGCAATCGAACGAATTTCGACCATGCCATGATAAATTTCGGGGACTTCGTTTTCGAGCAGCCGGCGCAAGAAGTTGCGGTGCGCCCGCGAAAGGATGATCTGTGGGCCGCGCGGCGTTTCTTTGACTTCCAACAACACTGAGCGTACCCGGTCGTGAACGCGGAAGCGTTCGCCGGGCATCATCTGGTTGCGTGGCATGATCCCTTCGGCGCGCATATCCAACCCCAGGGTGATGGCCTGGGCGCTGACTGCCTGGACGATGCCGCTGACGATTTCACCCAATTGGCTGCTGTAATGGGTCATCTGCGAATCGCGCTCGGCTTCGCGAATGCGCTGCTGGATCACCTGGCGGGCGGTTTGGGCGGCCACGCGGCCAAAATCGCGCGGGGTCGATTCCACCACGAGCATTTCGCCTAGTTGTACTTCTGGTTTGAGCTTTCGGGCATCTTGCAGCGATACTTCTGTGCGGATATCCTGCACGGCCTCGACGATTTCTTTTTCGGCGAAGATGTTGACCTTACCCGTATCGGGGTCTAGCCGGGCTTCAACCTGTTGGGCGCTGGAAGCGTTGACAGCGCGCCGATAAGCAGAAACCATGGCGGCTTCGATAGCTTCGAGAATCACCTGACGAGGTAAACCTTTGTCTTCTATTACCTCATTGAATGCCAGTACGAACTCATTTTTCATAGACTTGCTTTTACTCCCAAAAAAACAAATGGGGTACGCGTAGGGCCTTACAAACAAAAAAGTGGGGTTCGCCCACTTTTCGTTGAGACCACGTCGCTACCCCCGGACAGATTTGATTGTAGCATGGAAGTTGGGGGCGTGCAAGGTGAATTATGTTTGCAAGGAATCGAGCGCCTGGCGTAAGATGGATGCGCTATGGCGTAAGGCCTGGGTTTCGTTTTCGTTCAAGGATGGCTGGATGGTGGCCTGAATGCCGTCCCCGCTTACCAGGTTGGGTAAGGCCAGGGTCACATCGGCAACCCCCAGCACTTCGGGTTGCGGGGTGCAAACGGTGAGGATGGCGCGTTGGTCACGCAGGATTACTTCTACAATGCGTGCCAGCGCTGAACCGATGCCATAATAGGTAGCTCCCTTACCTTCGATGATGCGGTAGGCGGCCTGGCGCACCTGGGTTTCGATCTCGTTCCAATCATCTGGGCAGGTTTCTGCCTGGCGCAATTCGCAGAAAGCGGCCAGTGGCACGCCGCCTACGGCGACTTGTGACCAGTTGAAGACCTCTGAGTCGCCATGCTCGCCGAGTACGTAGGCGTGGATGTGCTGCGGGTCTACCCCGATGCGGCGGCCCAGCAGGGCGCGCAGGCGGGCGGTATCGAGCGTGGTGCCAGAGCCTAGCACGCGGCTGGCGGGGACGCCATGTTGCGCCGCGTACCGGGCTGTCAGATGGGTCATAATATCCACCGGGTTGGTGGCAACCAGCAGGATGGCTTCTGGCGCATAGGCCAGGATATGTGGCACCACCTGGCGGAAGACGGCGGCGTTGCGTTCGAGCAGTTGCAGGCGCGTTTCGCCTGGTTTTTGCCCCACGCCCGCGGCAATGATGACCACCCGGCAGCCAACCAGGTCAGCATATTGGCCGGCGCGCACTTCGGCGGGGTGGGCGAATGGCACGGCATGGAGGATGTCATCGGCTTCGGCCTGGGCGCGTGCCTGATTCATATCCACCAGCACGATTTCGCGGGCTACGCCCCGCATAACGATGGCGTAAGCGGCTGTCGCGCCTACCATGCCACTTCCGACAATTCCGATTTTCATCGCGGCGCTCCTTTATGCCATCCAGGTAACACGGTCACGAAAGTCGGGCCGTTCTTTGGGCGGGAAATCGGCTTCGGGGTAGCCGATATAGACGAAGCCAATCAGGTGTTGGTCAGGGCTGAAACCGAGGAAGGTTTTGATGGCCGGGTCTTTGGCGGCGGGTCCCGTGCGCCAGATGGCGGCCAGGCCGAGAGCGGTGGCGGCGAGCAGGATGTTTTGCACGGCGGCGGCAGCGGCGCATACATTTTCGATCTCAATGACCTTGGGATCATCGGGCTTATCCACGCCGATGGCGATCAGTACGGGGGCGCGCAAAGGGCGGGTGCGTTCGGCCTCCAGCGCTGCTTCGAGGGTGGCGGGTTCGCGCTGGTGCAGTGCTGCTGCCATCACGTCGCCGAGGCGGTTGCGAGCTTCGCCGCTGAGTACGACGAAGCGCCACGGGCGCACGCGATGGTGATTGGGCGCTTGCACGGCGGCGGCGAGCAGTTTTTCGACGAGTGCGCCGGGCAGGGGATCGGGTTTGACTTTCCCGATGGATTGACGTTGGTAGATCGCTGCGAACAATTCCATACGCATTTACCTCTATCAAAAGAAAAAGGGCAGGAACAGGCGGGTTTTCTTGCGATATTCTGCAAAGCCGGGGTAGCGTGAAAGGGATTGGTCTTTGCGGCGCATATTGGGCAGCCAGCCGGTTAACACGAGGCCGAATAAGATCAACAAGGGTAGCCAGTGCATGGAGAGCAGGGCAAAGCTCAGGTAGATCAGCAATTCGCCGAAATAATTCATGTTGCGCACCCGGCTCAACATGCCATCGCTGATCAGGTGGCCGGGGTTGAGCCTGAGGGCAACGTATTTTTGCATGTCGGTGACGAAATGGAAGAATGTGCCAAAGATGTTCATGCTGACTGCCAGCGCCAGCAGCCAGTAGGGTGCGCGCGTATCGAACAGGTTGATCAGAATACCGGATACCCAATAGAGCGTGAGGGCGACCCAGATAAATAAACCAAAGGGCAGACCGGTGGCTTTTTCGAACTGTTTATCGGGGAAAATCTGACTCTTGATGGCCCACAGGATGCCATAGGTGCCATGCAGGGCCAGGTAAACCCAGGCGGTGGGGTTCTCCCAGCGGTTGAACCAGGCCATCAGCAGCAGCATGGCTACCGCTGTGACCAGTTTGTGTGAATCGATAAAGTGTTTTTGTTTCCACATGGCTTACTGCGTTCTTTTGGGTTTGTATTGCCAATTTAAGTTGCCAATATCTTTACGGGCATTGCCGCCCCAATTGGCAAGCAAACGTAGCAGTTCCGGCATGATTTCGAAGAACAGGTACATGGGGCGAAGCAGGTAGCCGGGAATGTCGAGGCATTCCTGGCGTGTTTTGATGACATGCAAGACGCCGCGCGCCACATCGGGCGGGAGCAGGATTGGCACGTAATCCCCCAGGCGGGGTAGTTGGGTGGATTTGACGTTTTTGCGAAAGAAATGTGTGCCGCCTACAGTGGCTGGGCGGACAACGGTGACGGCAATGGGGCTGCCTTTCAATTCGAATGCGAGGGTTTGCGTAAAGGCGTTGATGGCAGCTTTGACTGTGCAATAAGCCGTCAGGTTGCGGCTGACGAAAAGTTTACCGGCAGATGAAGCGATGTTGATGATATGCCCGCCAGATTGCTGCCGCATAATTGGCAAGATAGCTTTGGTGGCATAGAGTGTGCCGTAAAGACATACCTCGATTGTTTTTTGAAATTCTTCCAGCGGCAGGGTTTCAAACAAATCCCAACGGTAGTAAGCAGCATTGTTGATCAACACGTCAATGCGGCCATGCTGTGCTTGCACATCACGCACCCATTCATCTACTTGCTCTTTCTGTGCCACATCACCTTGTGTAAAGAAAATCCGTTCTGAAAAACCCAGCGCGTGGGCCTCTGCCTGAGCGGTTTGTATCGTTTCGAGGTTATGGGCGAGGATGTGGACGATGGCATTTTCATCAGCCAGCGCCAGGGCTGTGGCCCAGCCGATGCCTTGCGCTCCCCCCGTGATCAAGCAGATTTTTCCGGTGAGTGGATCGTTTTTGTGCGGTGACATTGGCGTGGATTATAACAAACACTGATTGAAAGTGATATTTTAGCCTTGCGCTCGCCAGTCTATTGTACGTTCAACGAGGCGGAAGATGATCACACTTAGCAGCGCCAACACGAACAAATCCAGCCCCAGGCGTGGCGTTAGCGGGCCAAGCAGTGTCTGACGCAGGGCCGATGCCGCGTACGATGCCGGGCTGAGCCAACCCAGGTGAACGAGAAAACCTGGCAGTCGCTCTGGCGGGAACATGACTGGCCCCAGCCCCAGGCTGGCGTAGTTGACCAGCATGGCGAACAGGTTGGCTTCTTCCATTGTGCGTGCCTTGCTTCCGATCAATGCGCCGATGCCGCTGAGCGGCGCGGCGGCCAGTGGCACCGCCACGATCACCAGCGGGTGGATGCGCAGCGGCAGGTGCAATATCCAGGAGCCAACCATGCTCACGATGATTAAGCTTGGCAGCGAAATGACGAGGAACGCCAATGCTGTTGCCAGGATCAGCAACGCTCGTTGGATGGGTAGCGTGGCGAAGTAGCCGAACATGCCTACGGCCTTCATGAAGGCGAAGTTGTTGCACACCCGGCTATGAATCTCGAACATGATCGAAAGCACCAGGCTGCCAACCAGGATGTAATCGAACGCTTTGCCGCCCGCATCTGTGGCGAAAGTGCCCAGGGCGGCTACGCTGACCAGCGGGGCGATTGTGCCGGTGAGCAACATGCCTCGCCATGACCAGCGCCAATTGGATAGCTGAATCAGCAGCAGGTCAGCGAGTTGAATCAGGAGCGGTTGTTGTTTCAGAATGTTGGACATAATGCAGATAGAGGTCTTCGAGGGTGGCTGAAAACAGGCGGAAATCATCCACCTGGCTGAGGTCGAGGCTGTTGAGCAGTGTGCCAACTTCGATGCGATCCAGGTAGACCAGCCAGCGGCCAGGGGCGACGGTGTGGGGGTGGAGGCTATCAGGAAGCCGAGGCGGATTTTCGGGTGAGAAGAACAATTCCAGGCGCAGCTTGCGATCGACCTGCGTTTTGAGGTCGGCGGGTTTACCCAGTGCTACCAACTTGCCGGCGTGCAAAATGCCCACCCGCTGAATGATCTTCTCAGCTTCGATGGCGTCGTGGGTGATGAAGATGATCGTGGTGCCGCGTTGATTGTTTTCGGCGCGTAAGGTATCCCACACTTGCTTGCGGCGCAGCGGGTCGAGGTCATTGGTGGGTTCATCGAGGATCAGCACGGGCGGGGAGGCTGCCATACAGACGGCGATCTGCATCAGGCGTCGCTGGCCGCCAGAAAGCTGGCGCGAGGTTTTGTGGCGCAGATTGCCCAATTGCCACAGGTCGAGCAGGCGGGTGCACTCCTGGCGGGCATCGGTGCGGCTCAGGCCGCGCAGGTGGGCGGTGAAGTAGAGCGCCTCGCCCACGGTCAGGTTGTTGAGCGCCAGGCGGTCTTGTGGCATATATCCCACGTGGCGTGGCACATGCAATGGGTCGCGTTCGACATCTTGCCCCATCAGGGTGATGCGCCCCGTGGTGGGTGTCAGCAGATTGGCCATCTGGCGTACCAGGGTGCTTTTGCCGGCGCCGTTATCTCCGAGGAGGCCAAAAATCTCACCGGTGTAGATGTCCAGGTTGATGCCATCATTGGCGGGGGTCAGTTGGGCGGGGTAAATTTTGGTGATTTTGGAAATGGTGTAAATGGGTTCGGGCATTTTTGAGAGAGCATTTGTGCCTGTGTTTTGCGCGGAAGGATGGCCGTATGCCATCCATGGCAAGATTTACCAATCGGGTAGAAATTGTACTCCTAACCTGTTTGGCAATGTCAAATTTACGTGTAGCCGTCGGAAAAGCCAATGTTTTAGGGATTCCTCGCTCCGTTCGGAATGACGTGCCGAATTATCGTATAGCGTGTAGTAAGTTATGCGCTGTTGCAAATTTACCTGATGTGACATTGTCAAACATGCCATGATTGCGGTCGAAGTTGGCAGGCAAAAGCGCCGTTTGTTTCGGTGAGTGTTGCGGAGGAGATGTTTGACATAAGACTTTTATTAAAAACGGTAAAATTTGATTGTTGACTTTATTAAAATACTCGCTATCATTTACTTAGTTTTAGTAAAACAAATGAGTGAAGGGCTTTTATGTCGGGAAAATCACCCAGTGTCACCATGGCTGAAGTTGCTAAATTGAGTGGAGTTTCGCTGTCCACGGTATCTTTGGTACTCAATCAGAAACCCGGCATTCCACATGAAACCCGCCTCAAGGTGTTTAATGCTGCTGAAACTTTAGGGTATCAACTGAAAGGCAGCGTTTTTGATGATAAAAACAAGGCTTCGTCACGCATTCAAACGATAGGAGTCTTTGTCAAATCTCAGGTAGATGATCCTATCCCGCCAACCAGTAATGTTTTTTATTCACATGTGTTGGCAGGGATTGAAGAGAACTGTCGTTTACACGATTTGTTGCTGATGCTCTCGGTTGTGCGCGTGGATTCGAATAGCTTTCCGATTGAAATTCCCCGTTTGCTCCAAAATAACACCGTTGAAGCTGCGTTGCTCGTTGGTGTTTGTGTTAATGAGATGATCGATTCTGTGCTGAAGCAGGCCTGTCTGCCGACAGTTTTGGTGGATGCGCATAGCTATCTTCGCGATTACGACTCTGTGGTGACCAAAAATTATGAAGCTGGTTACCGGGTTGCCAGTTACCTCATCGAACAGGGACACCGCCACATTGCCTTTATTGGCGGATACGAGAACAGTCACCCTAGCTTTGTAGATAGACGGCGTGGGTATCTGCAAGCGCTTCAGGATGAAGCGATTGATGCTCACTACATTGGTGATTGCTCCTACAACAACCCCAGGGCCGTATTTGAAACATTCCGTCAAATGAAGCAGGAAGCGCCGCAAATTTCTGCTGTGATTGGTTGCAATGATAAGGTAGCCATCGAGTTGATTCAATCGGCCAACGAATTGGGAAACACGGTTCCAGGGGATATTTCCGTTATTGGTTTTGACAACATTACCCTCGGAGATAAGATAACACCACCTCTGACAACCATGAACATTGATAAACTTTCCATGGGGCGTTTGGCAGTGGAGCTTTTGCTCTTTCGGTCACGCTTTCCCGAGGCCGCCATTACGCAGGCTTCCTTGTTTGCCAATCTGATTGAGCGAGCATCTGTGTGCCGGTTGTGAGTTGTTCGGTGCCGATCTATTTTGACAAGGCCACATTCGGCGAAATTGCTGATTGACTTGGATTGACTTTAGAAAACGGGAGATTTTTTCTATGTCCATTGAAACAACACCTTCTGCGCAGCCGGTTTCACAGAAGAAAAAACGTTGGGGGGCCGATAAGATTTACACCAATGTATCTTATCTGCTGATGATTCTGCCTGGGGCCATCTGGTTGTTCTTGTTTTCCTATCTTCCGATGCCGGGCATCATCATGGCTTTCAAAACCTATAAACTTGCCCGCCCACCCGCAGATTATTGGATTCAAAACAAATTCATTTACAGCCTCATCACAAGTCCGTGGGTTGGGCTGGATAATTTTCGTTATCTAACGCTGCCAACGAATATCGAAAATACACTGACTTATATCCGTAACACGGTTTTGTATAACTTGCTTTTCATGGTGGTTGGGTTGGTACTCTCAGTGGCATTGGCAGTGATTATCTTCGAGTTAACCAATCGCTTTTGGGCCAAGCTTTACCACTCTATTTTCTTTCTGCCGTTCTTTATTTCGTGGATTGTGGTGGCGTATGTGGTCTATGCGTTGGGCAGTTCTGAAGGAATCATCAACAGCCTGGCCATTTCATTGGGTTTGCCACAGATTGAAGTCTACAAAGAAAAGGCTTTTTGGCCTTTCATTTTCCTGATCGCGAATATCTGGCGGTACACCGGCAATGGTTCCATCATTTACCTGGCAACCATCACTGGCATTGACCGTGAATTGTATGAAGCTGCGGCAGTGGACGGGGCCGGGAAGTGGAAGCAGTTCACCAATATCACCTTACCCCATCTGATTCCGGTGATTGTATTGCTGCAGATTTTGGCTGTAGGCCGTATCTTTGGCTCCGATTTCGATATGTTCTATACACTGCCGAACGGTGCCGCGCTGGTCAAGGATGTTACTTCAACTTTGGATGTTTTTGTCTACAACATGCTGAGGAGCGCTACGCCACTTGGATATCCGGCTGCTGCGGCATTCTTGCAATCTACCGTTGGGTTTATCTTGATTTTGATCACCAATTATATTGTGCGGAAAACGCGGCCCGAAATGGCGTTGTTTTAGCTGAAAAAGGAAATGAGAACATGGATACGCGTGTCAAAGTTGAGCCACAAAAAGTAGAGAAGTTCTTTTCAGCGAAAAGAGAAAGGGATGTGCTGGCCATTTCGCCAACTACGAATGCCATTTTCAACATCCTGCTCATTCTTGCGAGCATTCTGACGTTATTTCCTATTTATGTGATTATTATCTCCTCGATCACATCAGAGGCCGCACTGGCACAAAACGGATACCAATTATGGCCGAAAGAATTTTCGACAATGGCCTATAATTTCCTGTTCAGCCAGGGGTCAATCGTTATCACGGCCTACAAAAACACGATCATTTCCACCGTGGCAGGCACCATTATGTCGGTGATCATGGTCGGTTTGTATGCTTACCCCCTTTCGCGAGATAATTTTCAATTCAAAACCTTCTTTACCTTCTATGCTTTCTTCACCATGTTATTTGGCGGTGGGTTGGTGGCCTACTACATGGTGACTCGTCAGGTATTACAACTGCAAAACACTTTATGGGCCTTATTCCTCCCTTCCGCATTTAGCCCGTTCTGGGTGATTGTCATGCGCACCTTCTACAAGGCCAATGTGCCGAATGAGATCATTGAGGCTGCCCGTATGGATGGTGCCAGCGAGTGGCGTACGTTCATCCAGATCGTGGTACCGCTTTCTGTTCCTGGCCTGGCAACGGTCGCATTGTTCAGCGCCATTGGTATCTGGAACAATTTTTTCAACTGTCTATTGTTGATTGACGAAGCGCAGTATTTCAACCTGCAATTTACCATCTATACCACCCTCAATAACATTCGTTTCTTGCTCGAAAATGCAGATAAGATGCAGGGGCTGGTCAATATATCTGAACTCCCCTCGCAGACGTTCCGCATGGCGATGGCTGTCGTCACCGTGGGGCCGATCATTTTGGCTTATCCTTTCTTCCAGCGCTTTTTCATTCGAGGCTTAACCATCGGGGCTGTTAAGGGTTAGTGCAGTAAGTTGCCCTGGCAGTCAATATCATTTGGAATTATATGGGTGTGCCATATAATCGAAAACCCATTTTGTTCACAGAGGAGTAAAAAATGACAAGGAAAATCATCTCTCTCGTTTTGTTGTTGGCGGTTTTGTTGGCTAGTTGTACGCAAGCAACGCCAACGACCGAACCCACCGCCGAAGCGCCACAGGCTGCCGAACCCACCGCGGAAGAGCCGAAGGCCGCTGAACCCACCGATGAACCGATGCCTGCTGAAACGGTCACCCTGGATTATTACTGGGTTGGCAACGCCGACACCGATCAGCGCCCACTGGTCGAAGCGGCCATCAATGAATATATCGAGCCATTGATTGGCGCGAAAGTGGTCTTCCACATCGTTGGCTGGGGTGATTGGTCATCCAAAGCTGTTACCGGCATCCAGGCTGGCGAAAAGATGGATATCTTCTTCACCGCCGACTGGTGGCACTATATGCAGCTTTCTAGCGAGGGCTTGTTCCGCCCGTTGAACGACGATAATGGCGAATATGGCAACTTGCTCGAAAAATATGGCCAGGGCATCCTGAGCAGTCTGCACCCCGCCTTCATCACCGGCACGCAGATTGACGGCGTCAACTACGCGGTTCCCACCAATAAAGAACTGACCGTTCCCGAAGGTTTCCTGTATAACCTCACCTGGGCTGAAGAAATTGGCTTGACCCCTGAACTGGCTGCCAGCATCAAATCTTTCGCCGATATGGAACCCTGGCTTGCCAAAGCAAAAGAAGCTCACCCCGATGACTATCCGTACGTGACCGATGGTCGCATTGGCTTCATGCCCTGGGTACCCAACTTTGCGGGTGGCGTTAATGAAAATCTGGTCAATATGAAATTTACCCCCGATGCCTCTGGTAAATTCGATGAAACCATCGTCAGTGTAATGGAAACCGACTGGGCCAAAGATCACCTGGCAATTATGCGCAGTTGGTACGAGAAGGGTTACATTCATCCTGATTCGGGCCTGAACACCTTTGATGTCATGCAGCTCTTCAACGCTGGGAAGTTCCTCTTCATCCCCATGCCGCTCAAGGGCAGCAATATCAAGGCCCAGGAATTGATCAATTCATCGGGCAATGCAGACCTGAAAGTGGGCGAAATCTATGGCCAGCCCAAGATCAACATCACCACCCACGCTGGTGGCTCGATGCTCGCTATCCCCATGCTCTCCGAATACCCCGTTCAGGCGATGAAATTCATCAACCTGATGCACACCGACTCCAAACTGCTCAACATGATGCTCTTTGGCGTCGAAGGCACCCATTGGGAATTTGAAGCCGATGGCCGCGTGAACATCATCAACAATGCCTGGTACAGTGCGCACCCTGGCGCTTGGACCCTGGGAAACACGATGCTGCAGGCGGTTTCGAATAAAGAAGACCCCCTGAAGAATAAGATGTTGATCGAGTACTCGAATGACGCGATTGACCACGCTTCTCTCGGCTTCCGCTTCCGCACGGAACCCGTGGCCGCCGAACTGACTGCTGTCAATGCCGTTGTTGATGGTATGGGCCGCGCCTTGTTCACGGGCTACGTTGATCCTGAGGTCGAACTGCCCAAATATATCGAAGCGCTGAAGGCTGCCGGGTTGGAAACCGTCCTGGCTGAAGTTCAGAAGCAATACGATGCCTGGAAAGTTGCCAAAGGCCAGTAGTCGTTTTACATAACAATTTCATATCTTGTTGATAAAAGAGTGGCTGCTTCCACGGAGGCAGCCACTTGCTTTTTCGTCCTGCGAATGGTAAAACGGTGAAACATATCGTGTATTCGCCCATCGTTTATCTTCTAAAGGAATTGTGATGATGACCCTTGTCGGCCTTCGTGCCACCCCTAAGCCAGATTCTCTTCCCTCGCAGCACCTGCGCGCCCTGTGGTACGATCTGCACGGCGATTGGGATACCGCTCACCGCATTGTCCAGGCCATGGACGATGCCCACGCCATGTGGATTCACGCCTATCTGCACCGCAAAGAACCGGACATTTGGAACGCCAAATACTGGTACAACCGCTGCGGCAAGCCCTATCCGGGCGATATTTCCTTCGATGATGAGGTCGTGGTTATTTTGACCGCTTTGTGAGCGTGATATACTCTCGTTTACGATACCCAGCGAGATGATGCTTGAGAAAGGATATGATTTGTGGAGAAAAAGCCGTTGTTTTCGCAAGAGAACTTAATTAAGTTTTTTGTGTATACCATGTGGGCGCTTTCGATTTGGATGGGTTTGCGCATTTTTTTGACCGGGCAAGAAGCGTTCAAAGATTTTATGGGGGTAGCGTACGTGCAAGGCATTTATGAACGCTCGGCGCAGATGCGCTTTTTTGAGGATGTGTATACCTATGTGATGGGGGTACTTTTCCTCGTCTCGATCATTTTTATCGAACAGTTCATGATGACCGGGGTGAGTAAGAAAAACTGGCTGAAACGCATCGCATTGGTTTTTAGCGTTCAATTGCTCCTGGTTTCAACGGCTAATTTAACCATTTTGATGGCCCAGGGTTTTACTGCCGCGGCCTGGTTGAATTGGCTGCTGATGGTGATTGAATTGGGGCTTGGGGTGGCCCTGATGGTCTTTGTCGTGCGGTCGAATTTGTTTGGCGAACTTTTGACGCGTAGAAAGTTTGAGAAGGTGGATTTGTAATTGCAAAGGCCTCCCGGTTTGCTGAACCTGGGAGGCCTTTGCGTTGGACGTTTATTTTTCTCGCCGCAATAATTTTGTTGCTAATTCGTGCAAGGCTTCACCCGCCCGTCCTTGCGGTTGGGCGCTGGTCAGCGCTTGCAGCGCTTCGTGCGTCAGGCGGTCGGCGTCAGATTGGGTGGCCTGGCGTGCGCCTTCCGCCTCAAGCCGGGCTGCCAGGGCTGGCACTTCCGCAGGGGGAATGGGTCCGGCAGCCCATCGCCGGGCAAATTCACCGCCATAGCTCAGGCCATACAGAACCGGCAGACTCTTCTTGCCCTCCACCAAATCGCTGTCTGCCGATTTGCCCGTCGTGGCTACATCGCCCCAAATCCCCAACAGGTCATCCTGGGCCTGAAACGCCAGGCCCAGCAGACGACCAAATTCTCGATAAGCCTGGCGATCGGGTGAGCCGGCGATCACTGCGCCCAGTTCGGTACAGCAGGCCAACAAGGCCGCCGTTTTTCCGGCGACCATCGGCCAGTAATCCGCCGGGGTCAGATCGTTGCGAGTGGCATACCCGATATCGAGAAACTGGCCCTGGGTCAGGTGCAGGCAGGTTTGCTGGATGATGCGGGTGGCTTCAAGGGCGATGGTCGGGTTGGCTGTTTCAGTCAGGCCCAGCGTGGCAAGGTGGGCGATGGTGAACAGGGCGTCACCGGCGTTGATCGCCTGGGGTATGCCCCATTTTGCCCATAACGTTGGGCGGCCACGGCGCAGGGGTGAATTATCTTCGATGTCATCGTGGATCAGCGAGAAATTATGTACCAGTTCCACTGCTGCTGCCCCTGGCAGGGCGTTTTGCCAGCTTGCGGGTTTGCAGGCTTCGGCGCATAGCAGCACCAACAGTGGACGAATGCGTTTGCCCTGGGCCTCTGGCCCGGCGCCTTCGCCTTGCCACCCCATGTGGTAAGCCAGCATGAAATGGAGTTCTTCTTGACCGGGGAGGTTGGTCACATTGACTGCCTGGCGCAAGCTGTTTTCGATGGCTGGCAGGTAGGTGATGGTTAGTTCTTTAAGTGGCTGCATCTTTTTTTCCAAAAACCTTATTGCTCCACACGCATCAAATGCCCGTCGCGCAGGGCAGACCAATTGGCTGCACCTGTGGCAAACAGGCAGATTTGCATTTCGCGTTGCAGTTCGTGAATGGTTTCTATGACGGCTTCAGGCGACTGCGCTGCCGCTTTCAGGAATGGCCCCGCCATCCCGCCGATACTTGCGCCCAGCGCAATGCACTTGGCAATATCCATCCCTGTGCGCAGCCCCCCAGAGGCGAAAATGGTCAATTCGGGAGCCGCGCGGCGCACGTTTTGAATCGCTTCGGCGGTGGGAATCCCCCAATCTATGAAGGCTGCCGCCAGGCGGCGTTGGCGTTCATTTTGGGCGCGGTACATTTCCACCTGACTCCACGAAGTGCCACCCGCCCCGGCCACATCAATGGCCGCGACACCGCTTTCGGCCAGCAGGCGGGCGTCGCTTTCTGAAAAGCCCCACCCCACTTCTTTGGCGATCACCGGAACGGACAATTTGCGGCAAACAGCCTCGATTTTTGCCAAAAGCCCGGCAAAACGAGTATCTCCTTCGGGCTGTACGGCTTCCTGCAAGGCGTTAAAGTGCAGGATCAGAGCATCGGCTTCGAGCATTTCGACGGCGCGCTGGCATTGTGCGAGGCCGTAGGTGTAATTGAGTTGCACGGCTCCCAGGTTGGCAAAGAGCAGCGCATGCGGGGCAAACTGGCGCACCTGAAAAGTATCGGCTAAGGCGGGGTTTTCAATGGCCGCTCGCTGCGAGCCAAGCCCCATGGCGATGCCGGTTTCTTCGGCGGCAATGGACAAGGCCTGGTTGATTGCGGCTGCCTCTGCGGTGCCGCCGGTCATCGAAGAGATCAAAATCGGCGCTGCCAGCCGCTTGCCAAATAAGCCCTGGCTGAGGTCAACATCATCCAGATTGATTTCTGGCAGGGCGCGGTGAATGAAGCGATACCGTTCCAGGCCAGTGGTCAGCCCCGATTGGACATTCTCTTGCAGGTTGATGCGGATGTGGTCGGCTTTGCGGGTGCGGATCAGCGAATTGTCGGGCATGGCGTAACTTCTCGGAAAAAGGTGGGTTTTACTGCTTTGGATAAACGTCCTTTTGCAACACGCAGACATGAAATGGGCGTTTGGTATCTTACCAGCCGCGTTAGGCACTGTCAACAAAACCACGGGGCTTGACAGTCCTCTAACCGGGGTTACAATTGGCCTGTTTCGCCGCCAGCAAAGCGGTATCAGGCAATCACTATTTTTCCTGCAAGGAGGATTTTTGCAATGGCTGACACTACATTTGATACGGTAAAGGAAATCGTTGTTGATCTGCTCGGCGTTGATGAGGACAAGGTAACGCTGGAAGCCCGTTTCCGCGAGGACCTGGAAGCCGATTCACTCGATTTGGTTGAGTTGATCATGGCCTTCGAAGACAAATTCGGCGGCGAAATCTCCGACGAAGATGCCCAGAAGATCACCACCGTTGGCGAAGCGGTTACTTACCTCGACGCCCACGCTGCGTGACGAGTGACCCCTTACATGACTGGGAATGCGGATGAAGCGCAAGCGGAAATCCGCATTTTTGTTTCTATCGCTCAGAAAGGATTCCATCATGGACGAACTGATTAAGCTGGTTGTCGAGAAAACGGGCATTTCTGAAGCCCAGGCCAAAACCGCGGTCGAAACCGTGGTGAGTTTCCTCAAACAAAAGTTACCGGCCCCCTTGGCATCTCAGGTGGATACCGCCCTGGCGGGTGGCCTGCCCGATTTAGGCGCCCTGGGTGGGTTATTCGGCAAGAAATAGATTCTTCGCGTAACACAGGTGCAACGCACTTCTTGGTTGAAAACATTGCCTTTTGCCAACACAATCGGACTCGCACCAGAAAGTGTGTTGCACCTGAATTTTCAGACAGACTCTAAGACGGCAGGCTGGATGGCATACAACGCCATCCAGCCTGCCGTCTTGTTTAAGCAATTTGTGACCTGCCCTAGAAGCCGGTTTCAGCGCGTCAGCATTGGCAAGAAAACCTGGTAATCGCTGGCAATTTCGTAGTTCACATACGCCAGCGTCGGCAGCGACTCATCGCTGGCGGTGTAGGCGCGCACGCGGTAGCTGATGCCGCCCTCGCTGAGCAGCGCCGCCGGGTCGGTGTAGGTGGTGGCGTTGGCGGGCAGCATGGCGGTCAGCACGTATTCGTTGGTGGCGGGGAGTTTGCGTTCCACCAGGTAGCCGGTTTCGCCGTTGGCGTTATCTTGCCAGGTGAGCAGCACGCTCAGGTTATCCTGCTGCACAGCCGTGAAGTTGCTGGGGGCGGGCAGGCTTTGGCCGCGGGTTGGGGCGCTGGCGAAGGAGGATTGCGCCGAGAGGCCGCCCGTTGTTTCGGCGGCTACTTTGTAGTAGTAAGTTGTTCCCGGCGTCAGGCCGCTGTCGTCGAAGGCCAGGGTGGATGCGCCCACGCTGCCCACCTCGCTGTACGGCCCGCCGCTGGAGGCGCTGCGATAGATGCGGAAGCCGGTCAGCAGGTCGGCGTTGGGGCCGCTGTATTCCCAGGCCAGGCGGATGCCCTCGGCGGAGGTGGCTTCGGCGTTCAGGTTATTGGGGGGAACGGGCGCAGGTGGGGTGATGGTGGTGTATTCAGAATAAGCAAATTCGGAACTGTAACCGGGGTCGTCAGCGGGGCTTTGCGGGCCGTTGCCGCCAAAGCTGCCCACTGCCTGAACGCGAAAGCGCATGGTCTCGCCGGGCTTCATCTGGCCGATGAGGATTTGGGTGGTGTTGGCTGTTGTGGTGCTGATCAACTGGCAGCTTTGGTTCAGCACACAGTATTCCACTCGGAATCCGGTTTCGTTGCTGCTGGTGTCGTCCCATTGCAACGTCACATTACCGGGGCCAGGGGTCAGGCGCAGGTTTTCGGGCAGGCTGATGGCCAGGTTTGGCCCAACGGCCACCAATTTGCCGTTGTTGAGTGTGACATAGAGCATACGCCCCGCGCCGATGACGGGCGTGGATTGCGCTCCGGTGGTATCACCCAGGTTGACTGACCACAAAAAGCCGCCGCTGACCGGTTCGTAGACGCGGAGTTCACTGCCGAAGACCACATACAGGCGGTTGGGGTCGAGCGCCGGGGCGGCCACGAGTGCGCCAGGCAGGATTTTCATCCAGCGCACACTGCCATCGGGGTTAAGGCCGTACAATCCGCCGTTTTGTGTGCCGAAGTAGATCGAGCCGTCATCGCCGATGGTGGGGCGGGCGACGATTGGCCCAATAGAGTCGAACACTTGCGTGGCGGTGGCGGGGAAGGGGAAGCCGCCGGGGATTTTGTAGAGAATGCTATTGTTGCCGCCCACGTACACATCGCCATTGGGGGCGGTGGCGGGCGGGGTGAGCGCCCCCGCGCCACTGAGCGTCAGCGCGTCGCGGGTGATTTGGCCGCGTTGATCTATGAAATAGCCGTGCAGCGTGCTGGTGTTGCCTACCCACACGGCCGCGCCGGAAAGCGTCAGTGCGGCAGGGGTGAGGGCTGCGCCGCCATCGAGAATTTCGGGAATGTTGGCCCCGGTGACGCGTGCCATGCCGAGTGTCGTCGGCACCCACACCACGCCATCTGGCCCGATGTGCGGTTCGCCGGTGGCATTGCTGCCCAGGCTGATCGCCCGGCGCTGAGATAACGCCGGGATGTATTCGTACAGGGTTGAGCCGGAGACGAAGTACACGCCATCGGTCGCCACCGCCGGCGATTGGGTAACCGTCCCACCAGGGCTGGCGGTCAACACCACATTCCCATTGCTCGAAAAAGCGGTCAGGCCGTTTTGACTGCCAACGATCACATTTCCACTGATAGAGATGACCGGCGGCGAGGCGGGCGTGGTGTTGCTGCGTGTCCAGTAGATGGTGCCAGAATCCGGCCCGTTGAATAGGGTGGCCCCGCTGCTGAACCAGTTCTGCCCGCCTTGCGGCCAGGGGGCATCCATGTTGAGCGGGTTGCCCCAGTAAGAATAGGCCGGGTCGCCGAAGAGCATGGGGGTGTGCATGCGCCAATCCCATACGGCATCGGCGTGAGCCTGGATCATGCCCTTCCAGAAGGCATCGCCGAGCAAAAGGGGTTGGGTGATGATGTCCAGGTTGAAATTGTTCTGCAGCCTGTCCAGGCTGTACACCGGCACAATGTTCAACCCGCCAATCCAGGCGGCCGCTTTGCCCTGGGCAGGGATACGCCCGGCTACCGAGCGGTCATCGGCTACGAACACCCGCTCGCCAGCCACGAAAGTCTCTTTAATCCATGCACCAGTAGAACAGGCATTGGCGAAGATGATCGGCGCGACCACGCCCGGAGAGCTGACATCGGCGCTGATGTAATCGGCCCAGGCCAGTTCGGTGCAATTGCGGGTGCAGGCGGCGGTTTCGGCGGGGTTGGCGGGGTTTTCCACCTGGCGGTTGTTGTTCTGGTCGCGTACCCAGGCGATGCGGTACACGCCAGTGGGGTCGCCGTGGCCGTTGACGTTGACCAGACCGTAACCGTTGTCGAAGTAATCGTTGAAGGTGGCTTCGTCGAGGCCGGCAGTGGGGGTGAAGCTGGTGGGGATCAGGCCCTCGCCGCTATAAGGGGAAGTGGTTTCGTAGAGCGTATCCACCAGGCTCATGTGGCTGGCCAGGCCAGGCTTGATGAAGGTTTCGAGGTTGATGGCGGCATCGGGGCCTAACGGACGCGCCACCGGATTGGGCCACCCGCCCAGAATGCCGTTGCCCTGCCCGACGAGATAGGTGTTGGTGGCGGTATCCCACGAGCGGCCGTTGAGAAACCACATGGCTGCAGCCAGCAAGGCATCCCGTTTGACCAAATCCCCTGAACTTTCGGAGCGTACCGAGGTGCGCAGCGCCCAGTTCACTTCGGCGCGGTCGTTGATCAACAGGCGGCCCAGGCTGATTTCAGGAATCCAGTCATCGCTGGCAGAAGCGCTGGCCCCATACGGCCCTTCGCGCAGCGGGCTGCCAACCGGCGGGCATTGACCGGGCAGGTCTGCGCCTTCGATGGGGACGATGTAGGTGCTGGGGTCGCAGTACAGGTATTCGCCGTAAAAGTGATCGCCATCGGTATCCCAGTTCGAGTCGAGGTCGGCGTAATACCAGTCGGTGACGACGGCGGGGGCGTAATTGTCCTCGCCAGGGGTGCGGTGGTCGGCGTCGCCCAGCCAGCCCAGGTCGCGCACGGGGATCAGGTCGTGGCGGCCCACCAGCAGGGCGTAGATGGGCTGCGGGCGGAGCGCCTGCCAGCGTGCGTTGAGGTAATTGCGAATTTTTTCGGCCCGGTCATAGCCGGCGGTGCTGGCTTCAATCGTCGAGACGTTAGCCGTTTCCACCTGGTAGCCTTCCAGCTTTTTCATCTCGATCAGCGGCCACAGGTCGCTATATTGCACGGGGCTGCTGTAAACGATGATGTAATGGCGGTTGAAGGCGCGGTGTTCGGGCAGGTTTTGCGTATCGAGGAAGGTGGCTGGGGAATAGGTTCCGCCAGCTACGGTGGCATTGTAGCTGACCAGATTGGGCGAGATCACGCGGCCGTCGCTGCCCACGGCGGCGCTGACGGAGCTATACCCGGTGGCATCCTGCGCCTGGACGATGAACACCCCGCCGGCCAGCCCGGTGTGGCTGAAACTGAAGTTGCCGCTGCCGTTGGTGGTGCTGACATCAAGCAAAAACGTTCCACCAGAGGTAGATTGGATCAGTTGCACCGGCACATTGGCAATACCGCCGCCGGTCTGCTCATTTTGCACGGAGCCGCTGAAGGTCCAGGATGTGCTGGTGGCGGCGATGGTCGAAAGAATCCCGTTACCCCACGAAGCAGGGATATCTTCATCGGCTCCGCCAGGGAAGGACTTGGATGTCTGCCCGGTGAAGCCTTCAAAGAGGGCCACGCCAAAGGTGTGCTCGTACCCGGGAGTCCAGCCAAAGGCGCTGGCGGGGAAGCGGAACTCGGCGCTCCAGGTGAACTCGTTGCCGGGGTCGTTGTAGCGGGCGGCTTCCCAAAAATCAGGCGGGGGAGAAAAGGATACCCAGGTGCTGCCGTTGCCGGTTTGAGCGGTTTTTACGTTGTTGATGTCTATGGTGAACAGGTAATCCTGGTCGTCGGGGGCGTTGGTGTGATCGTAGTCCATGTCGAAGGCCACGCTGGCCCAACGGTTGTTGCCTTTTTCAAGGGATGGGAAGCAAATGTAGACATTTTCCAGGTTGTGGACAAGATAGGTGCTGGAAAAACCGGTGATGTATTCGTACGCGCCAGCATATTCGGCCGGGTTGCACACGCCATCCATCGTGAAAGCATTGGCGCTCTGCTTTAGGTTGACGCTATCTGGCTCGACGCCAGAAGCAGAATAGGTGGCGTTACCCTGGGCAATGCCGTGATTGGCGCCGCCGGTGTAATCATAATCGTACCCGGCTCCATCCAGCCTCCATTCGCCGACCAATCCCGATCCGGATCCGCCGATGTAAACATCGTTATACCGGTTGGTCTGGATTTCGCTTTGCGTCAGCGCCCGGTTCCAAAGGTGCACTTCGTCGAGCGCGCCATCCCATTCGTAGAGCGTGCCGGTTCCCAGGTCTGCGCCGATAGCCAGGTCATCGGTGCTGGCGGTGAGCGGGCCGGGGTTGATGGTGCTGTTCAGGTCGAGCGCGCCGTTGATGTAGTAGCGCCGCGTCGTGCCATCGTAAGTGACGGCCACGTGCGTCCACGCCCCTGCCGGGATGCTGGCGATGCCATCTACACTGGAAGTTGCGCCGTGGGGGTAGAAGCGAATTTTGCCATTGCAGATGCCGAGCCAATAGGCTTGCGTGTAGTCTTTGCCGAGGACGGTGTGGCAGCCGCTGACCGTATCGGGATTGACCCAGGCTTCGATGGTAATGGCGCTGGCCGGGTTGAGTTCGGGGGCATGGTTTACCCGCAGGTAATCGCCGGCGCCATCGAGCAGCAAGGAGCGGTTGCCTGAGGAGATGTTGGGGGCTTCAGGCGAAGCCTGGCTGTGTGAGATGGGCAGCAGGCTGACGAGAATGGTAAAAATGAGAAAAGTGCAGACAACGCGGTTCATGAGATACCTCCTGATCTGAATGTTTCTAATTCAGATAGAATTTATCAGATTGTGCGCATTGTCGTCAATAGGAAAGATGCCCTGGCATGAAAATAGCTCGTGGCGGTATCTTTTCAATAAAACGGGGCATAAGGTGCAACGCACTTGGTTTTGGCCCGAAAATTACTCGTTTGATACCCAAGTGCGTTGCACCTCCCCAGTTTATTGAGATGTTACTCATGGCGCAAGTCTCTGACTTGCGAGCGTGCGCAATTCAGCGTGCGCAAGTCAGAGACTTGCGCCACGACAGGCTGGCACCCGATACCAATAGCCATACCCATCCACATAGCCCATCTTCGCATACAGCGCCAGGGCCGGGGTGTTATTTTCCATAACCTGCAAATAGGAATTTTCGGCCCCCTGCGCCTGCGCCCAGGCTAACATACCCGTCACCAATTCGGTGGCTAACCCCCGGCGGCGAAAACTGGCGTGTGTGACGATGTCGAACAGGCCCAGCCAGCCGCGTTCTAAAACGCCCAGCCCGCAGGCAACCCATTGCCCCTCAATTTCGAGGGCGGCGGTGAGATGCGGGGCGAGGATGTTGCGCAAAATTTGCGTGTGGGCGGGCTGTTTTTCGACCAGCGAGCCGCTGACCTGCGAGTAGACGCCCATCCACTGTTCGAGGGGCAGTTCGCGCGGCGAGAGGGTCAGCGGGGCGGGAAGCTGCCAGCCGTGCAGGTCGAGCGTCATCACCCGTGTGGGATCGATCTGGCGGTAGCCGCGCCCTTCCAGGGCCGCATCCAGCGCCGGGTCGGCCAGCGGGGTCAGGCGGAAGATGGGCGGCAGGGTCAGTTGGCGGTAGGCCGCCTCGCAGAAAGCGATTTTTTCGGCCAGCGGTAAGCTCGTTTCGTAGACGGGCATGATGCAGTTGGCGCGCTTGGTGTAGCCTTCCGCCGAACGCAGCAGCCAGCCATCGTACAGGCGCTGCTGGTGCGCCGGCCAGGCGTTGAGCGAGATTTCTTCAATTTGCCGGATGGTTGGAAGGTGCATGAGCTTTTAATAATCCAGGGTGGTAGTCATCGCATAAGCACAGCCCGTCTTGGCCGATTCGAGCGCGCCGGCCATCATCTCGGTGATGTGCAGACCCCAATCCACACCGACCACCGGGTCGTGGCCTTCAAGAATGCAATCTATGAAATGCTGCGACGACTCGTGGTAGTAGTTGAACCCGCCCGGAACCGGCTGCGGCCATTTGGCCTTGCTCCAATCGCCGGTGGCAGGGATGTGATACCAGCCATCGGCAGAAACGTGTGGCAGGAGGTCTTTGCGGGTGGAGATGATCGAGGCGGCGTAGCCTCCGCCGAACATCAGATTGCCCTGGGTGCCGAAGACCTGCAACGCTCCGCCGCCGCTGCCTGGCAGCACCGGGTGGAAGATGCGCCCCACATGGCAGGTGCCGATAGCCCCGTTGGTCATCGTGTAGAGCGAGTAGGCGTTGTCCACCGCTTCCATGCGCACGGGCTGGGTGCGCGGCAGGTCAACCACCACGTCCCAATAATTGGCCTGGTTGGGGTCAGTCACCTGGGACAAAAATTCGTCGTACTTGCTTTCTGGCACAATCAGATGCTCCACGGCGGCGGTTTTGGTGTGCGCCATCACCGTTTTGCACGGTCCCAGCACCGAGACGATGCTGGCCGGGGCGTAGGGCAGGTCGAACAGAAAGCCGCCGCTGTCGGCGGTATAGAAGGCATCTTGCCCGTAGGGGTTGCCGCCCAGCGAAGGGCCATAGGTGGTCGGGCCAGTCCAGGCCAGCGAGAACCACAGGATGTCGCCCAGCACGCCTTGGCGTACCAGGTCGCGCAGGCCGGGGATTTCGGGTTCGAGCGGGGAATTGGAACTGGGTTCGATCAGCGCCACCACGCCTGCCCGGCGTACAGCATCGGCCACGCGGTGGGCATCGGCCATGTTGGTGGCCATGGGCTTTTGCACCAAAATGTGCAGCCCCTTTTCGATGGCTTTGAGCGCAAACGGGACGTGCGTGCCGGGGGCGGTCAGGATGAAGACGGCATCCAGGTCGGCTTTTTCGAGCATCTCGTAATAATCGAGGTATTGTTGGCGTGCCCCAAACAGGCGTGCGCTGGCCTCGGTGCGCGCCGGGTAGCGGTCACACACGGCCACCAGATCAACGCTCTCCATTTTCATCAGGTAAGGCAGGTAATAGGCGGTTGCCACCACGCCGCAGCCCGCCACACCCACTTTGACTTTTTTGTTCATAATCACCTCCTGCGCTTGATCAGCGTGCCCCGCAGGCCTGCAAACACGCCTGCATGTGGCCGCGCGCTTCGGCGGCGATGACGATGCACTGCTCCAGGGGCGTGTCCTGCCCTTTCGTGCCAATAATCTCCAAATCCACCGGGCCGGTGTAGCCGTGTTGGTGCAGCACACGGAGATAGCCTACCAGGTCAATGTCGCCGCGGCCGTTGGCTTGCAGGGCAGGAACGCCTGGCCCTTGCTGCCTGCCTTTGCAATCGCGAATGTGGACGTGTTTGACGCGTGAAACCACGGCGGCGATGGCATCCACCGGATTTTCACCCGCCCGATAGATGTGCGACGGGTCCATGTCAATGCCGAAGGCGGGGGAGGTGATCGCTTGCATGGCGCGCAGTGTGGTGGGGGTGTTGTAGATGCTGGCGCCCACATGCGCTTTGACGCACAGTGTGACGCCATAGCGTTCGGCCAGGTTGGCCAGGCTGCCGAGGGAATCGATCACCTTCGGCCAGGCGGCTTCGTCGTCCGATTTCCCGCCGGGGCCGCAGTTGATGATGGGGATGCCGATCTCGACCGCGGCCTGGAAGGCTGTTTCCATCACGGCGGGGTCTTGCGAGGGCTGCTCCATGGCCAATAGTTGCAGGTTGAAGGTATGCGCCAGCCGCTTGATTTCGGGGGCCAGTTGGCGCCATTTTGACAAAATGAGGTGTTCGCTCATGCCGTCTATGGCCGAAAGTTCGATGCCATCGTAGCCGGACATCGCCAGGTATTGGAAGGCCGTTTCCAGGGGGAACGCGCCGAATAGGACAGAATTTGCGCCGAGTTTCATAAGTTTCCTTTTTTGAACCACGAAGGGCACCAAGTACACGAAGGAAAACCGCAACCCTTTGTGTACTTGGTGGTTTAAAAGTTCCCGTTTATTCTGATAATCGAACCACTTTCGAGCGATTCAATCGCCGCTTGCAGCACCTTCTGCGCGGCCAGGCCGTCTGCACCGGAGCCGTCAATGTCGGCGGGGTTATCGCCGGCGGCAACTTGCTCGACGAAGCGGTTGATGCGGTTGCGGAAGGTGTCTACGAAGCTTTCCATGCCGTCGAAGATCGGGTTGGTGTAGACTTCTTTCACCATCGAGGGGGATTTGCCATCGCCTGCCGGGTAGAGCGTGACCTCGCGGTACATATCGTCAATTACAAAGCGCCCGCCGGTTCCGGCCACCTCGCAGCGTTCCATCGGGTGGCCGCGCTGAATTTCGTAGCTGCCGGTTAGCCCGCCGACCACGCCGTTCTTGAACTGCATCGAGAAGTGCGCCGTCGTCCAGATGGTGCGGTTGGGCGAGTGCGTGGCGAAGCACTGTACGGCGGCCACGTCGCCGCAGAAGTGACGCATGATGTCTACCGTGTGCGGGTGCAGCGCCTTGATCTGGAAGTAAGGCGAGCTTTCGTTGGGGTTCATGATCCACATGCTCATGTTGATAAACAGCAGGTGGCCGAGCCGCCCTTCGTTTTGCCACTTTTTCGCCAGCCGCGCCGCCGGGGTGAAACGATGGTTCATGTTGATGCCGTAGCACAGCCTTTTCTCCCGCGCCAGCGCTACCATTTCTTCGGCTTTGGCGATCTCGTTACAGATCGGCTTTTCGCCCAGCACGTGACAGCCCGCTGCGAGCGCCTGCATCGTCGGTTCGTAGTGGTCGGAGCCGTATTCGTAGCCGCCGGTGGTCACGCTGACCAGGTCAGGACGCAGGGCATCGAGCATTTGCCCGGCATCGCTGAAGGCGGCGGTATTCCAGCGGGCGGCGGCATTCTGGGCGCGTTCCTTGACGATGTCGCACACGCCCACCAATTCCACGCCGGGGTTCTCTTTGTAAATCATGGCATGGCGGTTGCCAATCGGCCCCATGCCAATGACGCACACACGAAGCATATTTGCCTCCATTGGGCAGACTTCCGAAGTCTCTAAGACTTCGGAAGTCTTGAATACCCATACTCTTCCATCGCCGGGGCGAAGAAATCGAAATATGTGGTTTCAGGGTCATCTTTCCAGCGTCCGATCACTTCGGGCTTGACCGGGATGCGCGCCAGCGGGATGCCCAGGAAGGCTTCGAGCCGCCCGAGGGTTTCTTCCTGTTGCAGCACGAAATCTTCCAGGCGCACCTCGATCCAATGGGCGGGCCTGGGCGTGGCGCGTACCAGGTCGTACTGGTATTTCCATGAGATGGCGCGTCTTAGCCGCAGGTCGTCGGTGGGCGGGTAGGGGATGCCGAAGTCGTTCAGGTCATCGGTGAGATGCCCGCCGGCGATGCAGTCGCGCGGGTCGCGAATCCAGAAGATGTATTTGATCTCTGGGAACAGGCGGATAATCCACGGGAAGACCAGCGTGGTTTCGGGGATTTTCCAGCCTTTGTGGGGGGAATCGCTGCCGAGGGGGGAAACCAAATACTCTTGGATGAGATCGGTGAACTCGGCGGGGATTTCCATCGAATGCAGGGCGCTCCAATCCCATTCCAGCCCGCCCTTCCAGGTGACATACTTCGCCAGCACGCGGCAGGCATCGTACATGGCTTCTGGTGGTAGAAGGTCGCCCGAACCGTTGAGCGGCTCGCCCATAAACACGCTGCTGGCCGAGAGCGTATGGCTCATCGCCCGCGTGCCCGAATGTCCGCGGCCAATAACAGTAATCAAGGACATAATAGACCTTTCAGACACGGATTTCACGGATGACACAGAACTCCACGGATTTTTCTAAAAATAATCCGTGATCATCCGTGTTCATCCGTGGCATCCGTGATTTTGTTCTTACACCGTCACCACTGCGCCGGTTTCCCACGATTGGATGATGGCCTCGATAATGCGCTGCACGTGCAAGGCGTCGGCGCCCGAAGCGTCAATCTGCTCCGGCGGTACATGGGCGATGTTCTGTTCCACCCACACGCCGATGCGGCTGCCGAAGGTTTCGCCGAAGCTCATCATGCCGCCGAGGTAGTCATAGGTCTCGGTCTGCTGCGAGCGCCGCGGGTAAAACGTGAGGTGTTCGCAGGCATCCAGCAGCACAAAGCGCCCTTCCGAGCCGACTACTTCGAGCGTCTCCAGGCCGTAACTGCCGCCGGCATCGTAACTGCCGGTGAGATGGCCGAGGATGCCGTTTTTGAACAGCAGGTTGACCTGCACGTTCGACCAGCAGACGCGCCGGCCATCCGGGCCGTCGGCGCGTGGGCCGCGTTTGAAGAAGGCCTGCACCTTTTCCACATCGCCGCCGTAGTAGCGCATCACGTCCAGCGAGTGCGGGTGCAGGGCGCGGATGTGGAACCAGGGCGAGCTTTCGTTGGGGTTGTTGATCCACATCTTCATGTTGATGATGTTGATTTCGCCCAGCCGCCCCGCCTGCACCCATTCTTTGGCGCGCAGCGCGGCGGGGGTGAAGCGGTGGTTGAGGTTGATGCCGTAGCGCAGGTTTTTGGCCTTCGCCAGGGCCACCATTTGCTCGGCTTTGCTGATGTCGTTGGAGATCGGTTTTTCGCCGAGTACGGGGATGCCGGCTTCGAGCAGTTCGATGGTGGGTGTGTAATGGTCGCCGCCGTTTTCGACGCCCGCTGTGGCCATGCTGGCGGCGTCAATTTGGATGCCGCTGGCAAGCATCTCTTTGACCGAATAAAAGCCCTGGCAGCCATATTGTTCGGCGGCCCGGTCAGAACGTTCGGGGATGATGTCGCAGACGGCGACGATTTTTACATCAGTGCGCTTGGCATATACGCGGGCGTGGGTGTTGCCGATGTTGCCCATGCCGACGATGGCGATGTTGAGGGTCATAGAAAACTCCTAAAAAGCATGATTAACCACGAAGTAGACGAAGGAACACGAAGGAAAACAGATGACCTTTGTGTTCCTTCGTGTTCCTTCGTGGTTTATTTCCTGGATTCGGACTGCAACCTGGCGGCCTGCTTGGGGTCGCCGATATGCAGGGTGGCGTAGGCTTGCTGCGAGGATGTGAACGCGCCGACGCCTTCTTTGCCGTGCCAGTCGCCCTGGTGGTGGATGGGGTTGGGCAGGCCGGTTTCTTGTTCGCGTTTGGCGATCCAGGCGTTCATGCGGCCTTCGAGGTATTTGACCACCTCGGGTTCGCGTTCGGCCAGGTTGACCAGTTCGCCGGGGTCTTCTGCCAGGTTGTACAGTTCCACCGCTGGCTTGAAATGAAAATCGGGTTCGAGCGCTTCGATCAGCTTCCACTGCGGCGTGCGCCAGCCGTGCTTGCGCATCCAGGTGCATTCGGTGATGTAGAACTCGCTTTCGTGGGAGGCTACTTCGCTGCGTACCATTGGCAGCAAGCTCTTGCCATCGAAATTGATTTCCGTTTCGATCCCGGCCAATTCGAGCAAAGTGGGGACCAGGTCTTTCTGCGTGTTGAAGCCCGCCACACGCTGCCCGGCGGGGATTTTTCCCGGATAGCGCAAAATCAACGGGACGTGCAGGGTTTGGTCGTACAGGCCGTGGTGGTCGAAGAAGCAGTCGTGGTCGTAGAGCGTCTCGCCGTGGTCGGAGTTGAGCACCACGATCGTGTTTTCCGCCAGGCCGAGGGTCTCCAGGGTGGTGAAAATCGTCTGGAGGCAGGCATCCATGTAGGCCACTTCGCCGTCGTATTGGGCGATAACGTAATCTTTATCGGTGATGCCGGGCGGCATCCACGAGGCGAAGAAGTCGCGGAAAGGCTTGAAGGCCATCACGGGGTCCATCGAATGGTTGTGGGGGTCGCACTCGTTGCCGTGGTAGAACATGCGCTCGAAGGGGGCCGGCGGCAGGTAGGGGGCGTGCGGGTCCATGTGGCGCAAGAAGAGCAGGAAGGGGGCCTTTTTCTTCGCCAGGCGGTTCAGCTCGGGGATGGTCACCTCGTTGAGATTTTGCGCCTTGGGGCTGCGGCCTTCGTTCCAACTGCCCCAGCCGGGGTAGTCTATGTATTTGTCGAAGCCGCGCGAGGCCGGGTTGCCGGTGAAGCCGACACAGGTGGTGTTGTAGCCTTCGGCTTTGAGAATCTCCGGCAGGGTTGCAACTTCGGGGCGCAGCGGGCCTTTGTGCCGCAGCGCCACCATCTGGGTGCTGATCACGTCCATGCCGGTGAGCATGGAGCCGTATCCACTCGTGGTAGGAATAAACGGACTGTAGGTGCGCTCGAAGAGCGTGCCGCCCTGGGCGAAGCGGTCAATGTGCGGGCTGGTCTGGCGGTGATAACCGTAGCAGCCCAGGCGGTCGGCGCGCAGCGAGTCGATACCGATGAAGAGGAGGTTGGGTTTGCGTTTGGTAGGCATAAGTTGAGAGGGTGAAAAGGTGAAAGGGTGATTGGGTGATTCTCCCCTCTCCCGTGCGATGCGCTTCCGTATGGGAGATGGGTTGGGGGTGAGGGGGATTCAATAGCTCCAGGCGACCGAGTCGGGCAGGGGGCGCTGGTTGGCGGCGTCCCAATCGGAAGGGACGGTTTGTGGGACAATCCGCGGGCGGATGGGGCAGCGGGAGCAGGGAGGCAATTCACCTTTGCCATGGGCCAGCAGACGGGCGATGACGGTGTACGCGTCTTGCAGTTTGAAGAGCGTGGCGCGGCACGAGCCGATCATCGCCACGCGCTCAAAGGGGCGCATCTCTTCGGCGTAGGCGGTGTGGTCGGTGATCGGGCATTCACCGCCGCGCCAGGCCCAGGTGCGGCCTTCGACGATGCGGCCATCCGCGAGCTTCACCGGGTAGGCTTCTGTGCGCTGTCCCAGGCAGGGCGCGCCGGTGGACATTTCGACCACGTGGTGGAAGGTGTTCGAGCCATACCCCACGCCCAGCAGCAGGCCGTAGCCGCCATCCGCCTGCAGCAATCCCAGCGGCGACTGCGGCCCCATCGTCAGCGTGCGGTGGTGATGCTCGGTATAGCGTCGGGCATGTTTGCCCCAGGCGGCGAAGGCGTGCGTGGGGTCGAGGCTGCGCTGCACGCCCGGCAAGCGCCAGAAGCAATCGGGGATGGCGCCGTTGGTGGTGGGGGTTGCGGTGGAGTCGTAATAGCCGTGGCCCAAGTCTTGCACGGCTGTTTCGCTGGCTTTTCCAAAAAACGGCCCCGTTTCAAACGCCGCGCCATGATTGAACGACGGCAGCAGCAGCGTCCCTTCGGACGTCAGCACTTCCATGAGCGCGGCAATCACCGTCTGCGGGCCGCCCTCCACGTTGCCGAAGCTCTTCAACGAGGAATGCACCATCACGCCATCGCCGGCCTGCAAGCCCAGTTGGCGCAGCCCGGCGGTGATGTCGGCTTGGGTCAAGGCGGCGGTCATGCGGCCAGTCCTTTCAGGAAATCGGTTAGGGCAGCCATATAGTCGGCGTAGTTTTCGCGGCGGATGCAGTGACCGGCGTCGTCAATTTGCGTTACCTGCACCAGCTTATTGAGCGAGGCAGCCTTATAGGCTGAAGCCGGTGTGACAATGGCGCTTTTAGCCGGGTCGGCAGTGATCAGCAGGGTGGGTATGCTCAATGCCTTGACTACATGCGTCCAGTCGGGGTCGCGAAAGCGGGCTGCTTGCAAGAAACCGAGATCAAACTGAATTTTCGACTCCGCCCACGGCTGCAATTCCACTTCGGGCCAGGTGGGGTTGTCGGCGCGGCATTTGGCGATCATCTCGACTTCGCTGAGTTCTTTCAGGTCAATGATCCACTGCGCCATCGAAGCGGGCGGGGCCGGGGTGGGTGGCGGGGTTGGTATGGGGTCTGGTTCGCGCCAGGGTGGGTCTTCGAGCAGCAGCGCCCGCGCCAGGCCAGGAAACTGCGCTTCCATCGTGGCGGCAGTGGCTGCGCCCATCGAATGCCCGCCGACGATGGGCCTGTACAGCATCAATGCGCGGATCAGCCCGGCCAGGTCGGCAGCCTGATCCACTGCTTCACCTGGCTGCACGCGCGCCGATCTTCCATGGCCGCGGGCATCGGGCAAAATCACGTCATAATCGGCCTCCAGATCACGCGCTACCGGCAGCCAGCACAGGCCGTGATCAGAAAAGCCGTGCGCCAGCACCAGCGGGGGTTTGCTGCCATCGCCGGTGCGGGTGTAGTGCATGGCGATGCCATTGACGAGTACGGTGTTTTCAGTCCAATGGGAGTACAAGGGAATCTCCTTTCACGTAGGGCAAACTTCAGTTTGCCTTTTTGGTTCACGGGCGAAATAAATTTCGCCTTACAGTTCAATCCGCTGGCCTGTTTGGGCCGATTGATACGCCGCCAGCACCATCTCCACGGCCACGCGGCCATCTTCGGCGCTGACGGTCTGGTCGGTGCGGCCCAGGATGTAATCCACGAACGGGCGTGGGATGGCCGCCAGGCGCTCGGCGTGGCGTTGCGGCAGCGGGATGGGGAACTCCGTCCAGGCGGTTTCACCTTTACGAATCATGCGCAGGGGGATGGCATCTGCCGGGCGCGGCACGTTGGTAGAAACCAGGTCGCCGTAATCGTGGATGATCGTGCCTTCGTCACCGTAGATTTCGGTGGTGCCAACGGCGGCGACCGTCGTCGAGGAGTTGACCAGCGTGCCGATCTCGCCGTGGGCGAAGCGGTAGATTGCCACGCCGTTGTCGTCGGGGGCCACGTTGGTGACCACATTGTCAATTTCCGCCATCACGCTGCGCGGCCTGCCAAGCATCCAGTAGAACCAATCGGCGGCGTGCGTGGCGTCATCGAAGAACATGCCCACGTTGGCGATGGGGTCCATGTGCCAACGCGATGGCCCGTTGACGAAGCCGGGATCAAGCAGCACACCAATCGAATGACGGCGGCGCACCAGCGCCACCTTGCCCACCGCCCCGGCTTCGAGCAGTTCCTTGATCTTCTGGTTGACCGGGTCGTGGCGCATCTGGTAGGCCATGCTGAACTTGACGCCATGCTGGTTGACGGCGGCGATGATGCGGTCGCAATCTTCCAGGGTGGTGGCCAGCGGCTTCTGACACAAGATGTGCTTACCCGCCGCGGCGGCCTGTTCGATCAGGTCGGCGTGGCGGTTGGTTTCGCAGGTGACGATGACGGCCTGTACGGCGGGGTTTTCGATGACCGCGGTGGGCGTGGCGTACAGAGGGATTCCGAAGCGTTCACACGCCGCGCCGCCGCGGGCGGGATCGTCATCCCAGGCGGCGATTAATCCCGCGTCCGCGAAATCCTTGATCACCTGGCAATAAACGTTCGCATGTCCATGAGCAAAGCTGAGAATGCCGAGGCCGAGTTTTTCTTTCATGGTTTCTCCCGATACTGCTTTGGTAGGGCATAATTAATTTTGCCCCACGCATGGCCCGGTGGAACCGCGCACGATCAACTGCGAAGGCACATGCGAACGCTGCGGTTCGAGCGCGGGGTTTTGCAGCCGGTTGAGAATGAGCTGCACAGCCTGTGCGCCAAAGGCCGCACCATCCACGCTGCCGGTGGTCAGCGGCGGGGTGAGCAGGCGGAACATGGCGTCATCGTCGAACCCGGCCACTGAGACATCTTGCGGCACGCGCAGGCCGCGCTGCATGGCGGCCTGCACCGCGCCGTAGGCCATCAGATCGTTCATGCCCACGATGGCGGTCGGGCGGGCGGCCAAATCGAGCATCTGGTTGGCGGCGGCGAAACCTTCTTCGAGCGTGTTGCCGCAGGCAATGACGATGGGCGGCAGCCCGGCCTCCTGCATTTTGGCGTGATAGGTATCGGTGCGGTCTTTGCCCGCCAGGTGATCTTGCCGCCCCACGCCCTGGATGAACCCGATGCGCCGATGGCCGAGGCCGAACAAGTGATCCATCAGCTCGCGCGCCGCCGCCCGGTAGTGCAACCACACCCGGTCAACATCGTCGAACATGGCCCCATCTACCACGATCGGCACGCCTTTCTGCCGCAAACGGATCACATCACTGGCGAAATCTTCAGGGTAGGTGAGCAGCAGGATCAGCCCGTCAAGGTGCTGGCGCGCCAGGCCGTCGAAGGCGCGGCGTTCGCGCTGGCGGTTGATCGAGGCGGTCGCCAGGATCAGGCTGTACCCGCTGGCGAGCGCTTCCTGTTCCGCGCCATCCAAAATGGCCCAGAAATGGGGGTTGTGCGCATCAGGGATAAGCAGGCCGATCACCTGCGAGCGCCCTGAGCGCAGCGAACGCGCCGACGCATCGGGCGTGTAGCCAACCTGGGCGATGGCATCCAGCACGCGCTGGCGCGTTTCGGGCGTGATCACCGGGTTATTGTTGATCACGAACGAAACCGTCTGCACCGAGACCCCGGCCAGGGCGGCGACTTCGCGCATGGTAGGTTGGTGAATGCGGCGGGACATGGGGTTCCTTTATCGTTCACTTGAACGTTATAGTAATTATGGCAGAAAGGCCTTGGCAAGTCAAGAGCCAATCCTTTGTCTGGCAGATAGCCTGCTATAATCGAAAAAAGTCCCTTTCCCATTCAGGAGTGATGACTATGGCCTTCAACTTACGCAATCGCAATTTCCTCAAAGAACTCGATTTCAGCCAGGATGAATTTCTTTTTTTACTCAAGCTCTCGGCGGACCTCAAGGCGGCCAAATATGGCGGCTATGAGCAGCCGCGGCTGGTGGGCAAGAACATCGCCCTGATCTTCGAGAAGACTTCGACGCGCACGCGCTGCGCCTTCGAGGTGGCCGCCTTCGACCAGGGGGCGCATGTCACCTACCTGGGGCCGAGCGGCACGCAGATCGGCCACAAGGAGTCGATGAAAGACACGGCGCGCGTGTTGGGGCGCATGTACGATGGCATTCAGTATCGCGGCTTCGGCCAGGAGATCGTCGAAACGCTGGGCCAATATGCGGGCGTGCCGGTGTGGAATGGCCTGACCGATGAATTTCACCCCACCCAATCGCTGGCTGACGTGCTGACGATGCGCCAGCACAGCCCCAAACCGTTGGAGCAAATTTCTTACTGCTATGTGGGCGATGCGCGTTTCAATATGGGTAACTCGCTGATGGTGGTAGGCTGTTTGCTGGGCATGGACGTGCGCATCTGCGCCCCGCAAGCGCTGTGGCCGAAACCCGATCTGGTGGCCCAGGCGCGCCAACGGGCCGAACAATCTGGCGCACGCCTGACCCTGACCGAGGATGTAGCTGCCGCCGTGAACGGGGTGGATTACCTGCACACCGATGTATGGGTTTCGATGGGTGAACCGAAAGAAGTGTGGGATGAACGCGTGCGCCTGCTGACCCCCTACCAGGTCAACGCCGCCATGATCGAAAAAACCGGCAACCCGGCGGTCAAGTTCATGCACTGCCTGCCGGCCTTTCACAACCGCGAGACCGTCGTCGGCGAGGAAATCTACCAGAAAACCGGGCTGGATGGCCTGGAAGTGACCGACGACGTGTTCGAGTCGCCGCGTTCGATTGTCTTCGACCAGGCCGAAAACCGCATGCACACCATCAAAGCCGTGATGGTGGCGACGTTGGGCCATTGACATGATTGCGACCATCCCGCACATGCGCTATAATGGGCCTGCCGTGATGGTCAATTCCAATCGAAAAATCACATAAGGAGATGCTATGGACCAGCAAACAAATCCCTCATCCACCCAACCCGTGGCCGAAAAACGCCCCTGGGCCGCCCCCAAATTGACCGCCTTGAACATTGATGAAACAAAGGCTGGCGGTTATTCTATTGCCGATGGCAGTGCCGCCCTTCGCTATAGTTCTTAGGCTTCCGATTCCGTCCCCCTTTCATTTGCTGCAACGCCCTCCCTGGCCGGGGAGGGCGTTGTCTTTGCGGAAAGCGTAGCGATAAATGGATGCCGAATTTCAACTGCTGTGCGTTTGCGCCATGCACCCCCTGCGGCCGGACGAGGTGGCTGCGCTGCGCCGCTTGTGCCAGCAAACGTCCGATTGGCCGCGCCTGCTGCGCCTGGGGCAGCGTCATGGCTTGCTGCCGCTGCTGCATCACAACCTGAAACAGCACGCCGCCGACCTGCTGCCGGCGTCCATCCTGGCTGATCTGCAACAGTTCAACGGGCGCAACAGCCGCCCAAGCCTGCAACTGGCCGCCGAATTGAACCGCCTGGCTGGCCTGTTTGCTGCGGCGGGCGTGCCGCTATGCCCGCTGAAAGGCCCGCTGTTGGCGCAAAGGCTGTATGGCGATGTGGGCTTGCGGGCGATGCTCGATCTCGATCTGTTGGTGGCCGAGGGGCAATTTCAGGCGGCTGAGGCCCTCTTGCAGGCCAACGGCTACCGGCGCGAGGTGCCGCGGGCTGGCCTCACGCCGCTGCGCTGGCGCGTGTACCGGCAAATCAGCCATCATGTGGTCTACGTTCACCGGGTATCCCGGCTGCGGGTGGAATTGCATTGGGCGCTCAGCGATGCCGCCCTGCTGCCCCCGGCTGCCTCGGCACAGTTCCTTGCCCGTGCGCACCCGCTGGGCCGGGCGGGCCTGCTGGATTTGAGCGATGAAGACCTGTTGGCGTACCTGGTGGTGCATGGCTCACAGCACGCCTGGACGCGGCTGAAGTGGTTGAGCGATGTGGCCGTGCTGCTGCGCCGCGACCCCCCGCCCGATTGGTCGCTGGTTTATGAGCGCATGGCCGCACTGGATTTGCTGCGCCCGCTCGGCCAGGCGTTGCGGCTGGCGCGCGATTTGTTTGCCTGGCCCGTCCCGCCGTCCTTTGCCGCGCTGATCGAAGATGCGGCTGTGCAGGCCCTGGCGCAACAGGCCCTCGCATCGATCCACGCTGGCGGTGATGTGGCCGATGGCGAGCGCCCGATGCCGCGTTTGCGTTTGCTGCGCTATCACCTGCGCATGAAGGGTTCGTGGGTTTATGCCTGGCGGGTGGTGGGCCAGTTGTTGTTCGTGCAAGATGATTGGGATCAGGTGACCCTGCCCGATTGGCTTTTCCCCCTCTATCTGCTGTTGCGCCCGTTTCTGTGGCTGTGGCGGGCGATCTGGCCGCGGCGTTGAGCGGCTTTACGCCTGCAGCCCGGCGATCATCCCGGCGATGGATTGTTGAAAATCGGGGCGGATAAACTCAGCCCATGCCGCCGGAAAGCTGCCCATCAACTGCTGGCGCACGGCATATTGGTAGCTCAGGTAGCCTAAAATTCCCACGGGACCCTGGCGTTTGGGCAGCGGCAGGGCGGCCTGCTGCTCATCCCAGCGATCCAGCCAGGCGCGCAGCACGTCGGTGGCGACATCGGCGTCTTGCAGGTCGCCCAGGTGGTCTTGCAGGCTTTTGATCATCTCGATGACGGGTTTGGCCGGTTTGCCCAGCACCTCGCGGAAAAATTCCACCGTGTAACGAAATTTCTTGAATTCGATGCGCAAGGCGTGTAATTGGGGGATTGGGATGTGCGGCAGGATGGCATCGTAGGCCATCACGGCGTGCAAACGGGCGTAGACCAGGCCGGGGATGATCAGACGCAGGGACGGGCCGGTGGTTTTGAGCGGGGAGAAGCTCTCATCGGGGGGCTGCAGGAACCTGGCAAAGGCGAGTTGAAACTGGTGGTACGGTTGGCTGTCGAGGTAGGCGACCATGGCCTGGCGGGCTTCGGCGCGTTCGGCTTGCCAGCCTTCGATCAGCGGGCGCAGGCTGGCCTGCTGGCGGGCGGGCAGGCTTTCGCGGTACATGGTGGCCTTTTCGATGAAGACATCCATATCCCTGGCCCAGCCCAGGGCGCGCCCGGTGGCGCGTAAGCCCTTGAGATGGGGGCGCAGCGTCTTGGCGTCGAAGGCGGTGTCGAAGATGTCGAAGGAGGCGCGCAATCGGCGCGTGGCCACACGCATATCGTGTAAGGCTTCGATGTCTTGCCCCAGGCGTGTCCCCGGTTCCTGGCGCAGCATTTCGGCGAAGTGATAGCGCCAGGTTTTCAGGCCGGCCTCGGCCAGGCTGTCGTCGGGCAAAATGCCCGGTGCGGACGGGCTTTCTTTGACCAGGTCGGAAAGGTAGAGGGGGAGTTCGTTCATCGCATTTTCCCTACAAAACCTGCCCCAGGTCAATGCCGCGGGCAGCGGCGCGTTGGGCGCGCCACTCGGCTTCGCTTTCGGGCGGGGGCGCGGCATCGTTGCGGCGGATCAGTGCGAGCGCCTGATCGGGGCAGTTTGGCACGCACACGCCGCAGCCCACGCAGCGTCTTGGGTCGAGGCTGGCTGTCAGTTGCATGGTCAACGCGCCAAATTGACAGGCTGCGATGCAGTTCCCGCACGCCTGGCAGCGATTTTCATCCACTTGTAAAATGAACGGCGATTTCGCCACCACATCGGCCAGGCCCAGTTCGGCCACGCCGCGCAGCAGGCCGCACGAGCAGGTGCAGCAGTTACAGATGTACCACGTGCCGCGCTGGTTATTGCTGACGGAGTGTACCAGCCCGGCTTCGGCAGCCTGGCGCAACGTCTCCAGCGCTTGTTCTTGGGTCAGGGCGCGCACCTGGCTATCGTGGTCGAATGCGCCGGGGCGGTCGCTGAAGACCATGCAGTTGTCGAGCGGGTGGGCGCAGGGCTGGCCGATGAGCGCTTTTTGCTGGCGGCAGATGCAATCTATCACCCCCCAGGCTTGCATGGCGGCGACGATGCCGGCGGCGCTTTCGTAGGGGCGAATCTCCAGGTCGTTTTTGACCGCCTGGTTGATCGGGATGACGCGGTGTACCTGCGGCTGCACAGCCGCCGACCTGCCAAACGCCTGGCGGTAATAGTCCTCGAACCGTTGGGCCAGTTCGGCGTCGAGACGCCCATTTTGCATCTCGTAAATGCCCACCACGAAGGGCATCAGGCCATAGCCCAGGCCGCCCTCGCCGCGCCCGGCGGCGATCAGGCCGCGGCGGGCCATCTCTTTGAGCGTGCTGCGGGTGGCTTTGGCATCTGCGCCGAGGCGGGCGGCGATCTGCGCCGGGGTTTCGAGCGTCAGGCGCAGTTGGGCGGCCAGGGCGGCCTCTTCGGGAGTGAAGAGCTTTGCCAGCAGGCGCAGTTCGGCGCCATCGGGGGCGGGCGGGAAGCCGTTGGGCAGGGCATCCAGGCGCTCGGCCAGCGCACGATAGCAGGTTAGCTCATCCATTTCTTTTCCTCATGAACCATTCCTGGCTGTTGATGAGCGGTTCGCCCTTTTCAGGCTTGACGTGTTCATATTTGCCGTCTGGTTTCATCAGGCGGGCCTTGACGTTATCTTTCAGGTAAATTTCCAATATCTCGTCGCGCAAGGTGCGAATCAAAGCGGGTTGCTGCACCGGGAAAAGGACTTCGACGCGGCGGTCTAAATTGCGCGGCATCAGGTCGGCGCTGCCGAGGTAGATTTCCTCGCGCCCGGCATTGCGGAAATAATAGATGCGGCTGTGCTCCAGGAAACGCCCCAGGACGCTGATCACCCGGATATTCTCGCTGACGCCTGGCACGCCGGGCCGCAGGCAGCAGGTGTAGCGGGTGATCAAATCTATTTTTACGCCTGCTTGCGATGCTTCGTAGAGCAAACGGATCATGGACTGATCTACCAGCGAGTTCACTTTGAAAATCAAGTGACCGGGTTCGCCTTGCTTTTGCAGTTCGATTTCCCGCCGGATCAGCGTTTCCAGGCGCTGGCGCAGGTTGATGGGGGCAACCAATAATTTGCGGAAATTGTGATTGGATGAGTAACCGGTCAGGTAGTTGAACAGGTCGGTGGCGTCTGCGCCGATTTCGTCGTCGCAGGTGAACA
>CAZSFD010000001.1:0-270156 GCA_964606085.1 uncultured Anaerolineaceae bacterium | reverse complement strand
CCGCACTGCGGTTCCGACTGGTAGGAGCGAATCTCGCATTCGCCCCATTCAATTTCGCCTTTGAAATCGTCCGACCAGGTGTCCACGTAGATCGATTCACCATTGCCCCCCAACAGGTCGGGCGTTGGCACGGCGGTTGGCCCGGCGCAGGCAGCCAACAGCAGCCCGCACAGGCCGATAATTTTCAAGATGCGCTTGTTGAACATAACACGCCTCCTTACAAACGATTGTGTAACGGTTTCACTTTCCTTCGACAATCCCCTCCCGCCAGGCGTATACCGCCGCCTGGGTACGGTCGCTTAATTGTAACTTACTCAGCACATTGCTGACGTGTGCTTTTACGGTGCGTTCGGTGACAACCAGCTTTTCGGCGATTTCGGCATTGCTCAACCCCTGGGCAATCAGGCGCAGCACTTCCAGTTCGCGCTCGGTCAACGCATCGGCCAGTTTGGCTGCCCCGCCGCGCCCCTGGCCGGGCGCGCTGATCTCTGCCATCAGGCGGCGCGCCACACGCGGGTGCAGCACGGCCTCGCCGCGGTTAGCCGCCTGGATCGTCGCAAGCACCGTCTCGGCGTCGGCGTCTTTGAGCAGATACGAAAGCGCCCCAGCCTTGACGGCGGCGAAGAGCAGTTCATCGTGGGCGAAGCTGGTCAGCACCACCACCTGCGTGAAGGGGCTGGCCTGGCGGATGCGCCGCGTGGCCTCGATGCCGCCCTGATCGTTGGGTTCGCCATCGGGTTTGAAGGGCAGCAGCAGATCCATCAGCACCACGTCTGGCACCAGGCGGGTGGCTTCAGCCACGGCGGTGGCTGCGTCACCCGCCTCGCCTACGATGCTGACCTCGGCGTGGGCGCTCAGGTAAAAGCGCAGCCCTTTGCGCACCACGTCGTGATCATCTACCAGGAAGATGGTAATGGGTTCGTTCATGGTCATTGATAATGAAAATGTCTCGCAGGGGCAACCCACCTGGGCCAGATAAAACACCGCCTGGCCCAGGCGCATTGCCGGATGATGCTTCAGCCAGCGCCAGAAGGGTCGCCCCTACTTATTCGTCACCGCCACCGGCATATCGCCCAGCAGCAGGGTGGGGTTGATGCCCTTGTCGGTCAGGACGATCTTGGCGTTGTCTTTCAGGGCTATCTCGACCATTTCGATCTGCTTGAGCGCCTGGGCGTTGCCGACAAAGTAGCGTTCGGCGGCCTCGTTCACCAGGCGGATAGCCTCGGCGCGGCCCTCGGCCACCTTGATGGCCGCTTCGCGCTCGCCCTCGGCCCGTTGGATGGCGGCCAGCTTTTGCTGCTCAGAGGCCTCATATTCGCCGGTCGCCAGCAGGCGCATCGAGCGGCGTTCCTGCTCGGCGGTTTTCTGCTTGTGCATGGCGCGCTTGATGTCTTCCGGCGGGTCAATCAGGCGGATTTCGACCTTGCTGACGGTCAGACCCCATTCCGAAGCAAAGGCGCTCAGCACCGCTTTCAGGTTGGTGGCGATCTTTTCACGGGCCACCAGGCTTTCATCGAGCGTCAGGTCGCCAAACTCCTGGCGCAGGTTGGTCATAGCCAGTTGCACCACCGCCCGCTTCCAGTCGTCAATGTTGTAGAACGTGCGCTTGATCGATTCCTCGTCGGCGGCGGGGCGCACCCACATGATGCCATCCACGGTGATTTCGACGTTGTCTTTGGTGATCACCGGCTGCGGGTGAATATCCATCGTATGCTCGCGGATGTCGCGCACGCGGATCATGTGAATGAAGGGGATTTGAAAGCCCAGGCCAGGCTGCACGAAGCGGGTGTACTTGCCCAGGGTTTCCTGGATGCCGCGTTCGTAGGGCATCAGGGTGTAAATGGGGGAATAAATGGTTCTCATGGCAATCTCCTTTTGATTAATGAGAAATGGTGGCTTGTTTTTCTTCCAACAGCCGCAGGGCGGCCATCAATAACAAATTGAGTGGCAATGGACGGTTCAGGATGATGGTCAACCCGGCCTGGCTGGTCAATTGGGCGATCTCCTGCCCATCTTCGTCGCTCAGGCGGTAAGCGCCGGGCGTGCCGTTGCGGGCCAGGCGGTAGCCGCGCCCGGCGTAGATGAACTCGCTCCAGGTATCCATCTGCCGCCCCTGGTATTGTACGGCGGCCAGGGGTTGCCCGTTGCGCAAAAGCACCTGTCTGCCCTCAGGCGAGCGATAGGTCAGCCGCCAGTTGGCGCCGTGCAGCCGCCAGGTAAACCCGCCCAAGCCGTGCGTCACGCGGGCCGCAACATCGCCCGCGGCCAGGCGCAAACTGCGCCCCAGCCCCAGCAGCCCGTTGGATATTTGCGCGTGCAGCGCCTGGGCGGGGTCGAGCAGCGGTTGGCGCAGGAAATCTTCGTCGGCGGGCAGCCACGGCCAGGTCTGCCCCACCGGAATGACCAGCCGCTGCCCCAGCCACAGCCAGTTTGCGATGCTCGGCTGCGGGCGGGTGGGATCGAGGCGGTTGAGGTCGTTCAACGGCGGCAGTGGGCGGCCCAGCCCCACCTGGGCGATGACGGTGGTGCCGCGTCCGGGGGCGCTGTGCAGGCTCAGGCGTCCGCCGGCGGCCACCAGGCGTTCTTGCATACTGGCGGTGCCCAGCCCGCGGCGCGGCTGGCTGGGGTCGAAGCCGCTGCCATTGTCGCGCACTGTCAGGCTCACTTCTTCGGGCAGGCAGCGCAGTTTCACGTCCACGCGGGTGGCGCGGGCGTGGCGGGCCACGTTGTTGAGGGCCTCTTGCGCCACCAGGTAGAGCGTTTCGGCCACGCTGATCGGCAGCAGGCCATCGTTGCCCTGGGCATTCAGGTAGATCAGCAGGTGTTCGCGGGCGCCGAAGAGCAGCGTGTATTCGTTGAGCGCCGCCGCCAGCCCGCGTTCCTGAATGGAGGCCGGGTGCAGGCCCTCGATCAGGCGCGTCATTTCGTGTTGGGCGGTTTGGGCGGTGGTTTTGAGCTGCTTGACCATTTCGGCCATTGCGGGGGTCATGCAGTCGGGCTGTTGGTTCACCCGGTCTTGAATGGCACTGGCGGTCAGGGCCATGCTGAAAAGCTGCTGCTTCACGCCGTCGTGCAGTTCGCGCGCCAGGCGGCTGCGTTCTTCTGCAATCGAAAGGGCGCGCACCTGGTCGCTCAGGCGGGCCTCGCGTTGGCGCAGTTCGGCCAAATCTTGCTCATCGTGGGCCAACTGCTGCACCAACTGATCCATCTGATCGGTCAGGCGGCTGAGTTCATCTTCGGCGCGGTCGGCCATGCGCAGGGCCATGTTGCCGCGCAGCCAGGCCTGGCCGATGACGTTGGCGTGCGCCAGGCGGCGCAGCAGGGTGGCGCGGGCCACGGCCCAGCCGAGCAGGCTGGCGAGCGCCGCGCCGAGGCCGCAAATCCACAGGCGTTCGGCGGCAGCGTAGCCCGGCAGCCAGCGTAATAGCCCGCTGGCCGCGGCCGCGCTGACGAGCAACAAGGCCGCCAGGGTCAGGGCGAATTGTGTGGCGATCAGTTTCAGGCCAATGTTCAGTTTCATTTGGTCTCCTTGTTTGGCTGTACCTTGTCCCCATTCTACAACAAGCCCCCCGGCCCGTCATGCGTCTACAGTCCGATTTGGTATTGTACGCAAGTACAGGTTTGCAGGATACAATCGAGTGCAGATCAGAATTGCGGAGGTTTGTTATGCTCACATCATACATCACCCACTGGGATCAGACCTGGGCCGCCCGGCACCCCAAACGGATCACCCGCCCACAAAAAGAAGCCTTCCTGCAAACGCTGGAAGGGGAACTGCAAGCCCGCGGCTATGCCACCCAACGCATCACCGACCGGAACTGGCCGCAATCGTGCTCGCTGATCACCACCTGCGCGCAGCCGGCGGTGATCTTCCTGGCGCACTACGACACGCCCACCATCATGCCCGGCTGGCTCGACGGGTTCACGCGTCTTTTCGGCCACACGCGCCAGATACCGATGGCCCTGGCGCTGATCGTGGCGCTGCAATTGCCTGCTGTGTTGGCGGCGACGTGTGTGCCGAAGTCGAGGGCCTCATGGCCGAGCGCTTGCACGGCTTCGAGGATGGTTTGTTTGAGTGGAGATCCGGCGTGGTTGGAGGCGATGGCGATTTTCATAAAGACAACTCCTAACCCGCATAAAGCGGAAGAGCTAAAGCGCTTATCCTGGAAATTCTTGCTTTTTGTGCAAGGAGTTCGCGGGTTAGGCACTAAAAACTTATGAACTTCAGCGCCATCGTCAGTTTTTGGCTTTATTTATTGAAAAGCTTTACCACCCCATCGGCGCTATTCTGGCTCAAGTCGCTCCGTTGGAACGATTAACCAAAATTTTCATCTCCTGAGACTATCTTGTGAAAGTTCTGGCCGATGATGAAAGACAAATCTTCTCCTATCACCCTGGGGGTGTTGAGCGAATACATTTACGAAAGCACCGAACGCTACGCCATTCCGCTGCGTCGCGGCATGGTGCGAGCAGCGCGCCAATTGGGCTGCAATTTGCTGGTCAATTGTGGCATTGGACTGATCGAACGCAACATATTGGCCTGGCCCGAACCAACGCCCGGTGATGCCTTCACACCGGTTGGCCCGTGGAACACAGATGGGTTACTGGTGGAATTGCCGATCAGCAATCCTGAGCATTGGCGCTACCTACAAACCCTTCGACACCAGGGTTTTCCACTGCTCTTCATCGGCCCTGGTATGGGTGAGCCATTTGTGGCCGCCGACAATGCCGGGGGCATTGCGCAGGCCCTGGCGCATCTGGTGTGGCATGGGCATCGCCAGATCGCCTTTATTTCTGGCGCACCAGCCCAGAGTGGCGATGTCATCGAACGACTGGAAGGCTACCGCCAGGCATTAGCGGCTAACGGGCTGGTCTTCGATGAGGCGCTGGTGGCCTGCGGTGGACACAACTACGATGGCGGCGAAGCAGCTATTCGCCAAATCCTGGCGGGGGGAAGGCCATTCACAGGCGTCATTGCCAGCAACGACGCCTCAGCCATGGGGGCCATCCACGCCTTGCAGGAAGCTGGCAAACGCGTGCCAGAAGAAGTCGCCGTGGCAGGCTTCGATGACAGCGTCGAGGCCCGCAGTATCAACCTACCCTTGACCACCATCCATTCCCACATTCCCAGGTTGGGCTATCAGGCGGTCAAGATGCTGTTCGAGCAGGTACGTGATGGAACCCCGCCAGAAAACCTGCGCCTGCCCACCACGTTGATGATCCGCCAATCGTGCGGCTGCTTGCCTGAGGCCATGCTGCGTGTGCAGCTCGATCTTTCACTGGAAAGGTTTGCGCAGCCTTGTTTCACCCACCGCCTGACCCATACACTTGTCGAACACGTCCTGGCCAATGATGATTCGCTGACCGATGAGCGCGCCGCCAATTTATGCCAACAATTGATCACAAACTATCTCGAAAGCGTCCGGCAGCACCAGGGCGAAGGCTTATTGGCCGCCATCCGCGTGATTGTCCACGCCCTGGAGCAGCAACACAACATCCTGCACGCTTGGTACACCGCCCTTGCCATGCTCGAAGAAGCCTCGCCTGCATTGCTGGCCGCCAACGGCTTGCCAGATGCCACAGGCTGGATCAACCCGCTACTCGATCAAGCCCGGCTCTACATCAGTGAACGCGCCTGGTATCAATACAACCGCCGCGGCCTGCGTCAACAAGCCCTGGCGGCCCGCGTCAGTTATCTGGCCGCCCATCTGCTTGAAACGCTGGATCAAGCCGAAATCGTCGAAATTATCAATGAAGTCGTTCCGCTGGATGACGAAAACGCCAGCATCCTCAGCACGGGTGCGGCCGATGTTGCCGTGCAACATCTATACGCCACGCCGCGTGTCTTCCCTTTTTTTGCCAACGAAACCCTGGTGGGCTTCTACGAACCCATCGAAGACGATGCCCTGGCACAGGCGCGCCTGGTTGGGCCGCATCGCGCCGCCGGGCAAACATTCCCCAGCCGCAGTTTCCCACCTCCAGCCTTATACCCGTCTGCTGAACACTTTTGCCTGTTCATCTTTCCATTGGTATTGCCCAGGCAAATGCAGCCAACCGGTTTCGTGGCCTTCAATGTTAACGAAGTGACCACCGACCTGGTCGCCATCACCCGCACCCTGACGGCAGCTTTCCATCGCGCCCTGTTGGTACAACAATTAGATGCCGCCCGCCAGGTAGCCGAAGAAGCCAACCGTCTGAAAAGCGGTTTTCTTTCTACCGTCAGCCACGAACTGCGCACCCCGCTTAACCTGATGACCGGCATGACCGAAATGCTATTGCAGGAGAAAAACATCCAGCCGCCCTCGGTGTATGAAGACCTGGGGCGTATCTACGCCAGCGGTCAGCACCTCGACCGTCTGATTCGTGACGTTCTCGACCTGGCCCGCAGTGATGCCGACCAGCTTACCCTGGCTTGCGAAGCCGTGCAACTGGACAAAACCCTGCAAGTGGTGGCCATGACCGGCGAGCAACTGAGCCGCGAAAAAGGTGTGGCCTGGCAAATGCGCCTGCCGCCCGATCTGCCGCCTGTGTGGGGCGACCGCACGCGCATTTGTCAGGTAGCGCTCAACCTCGTAGCCAACGCCTTCAAATTCACCCGCCAGGGCCAGGTGACGTTTTCCGCGCAGGCCGGGCCGCCGGGATTCATCACGCTTTCGGTGCGGGATAGCGGGCTGGGCATTGCAGCCGATGAACAGGCGTTGATCTTTGATGAATTTCGCCAGGCGCAGCGCACCAGCGGGCGCGGCTATGGCGGCATGGGGTTGGGCCTGGCCATTTGCAAGCGTCTGATCGCCTTGCATGGCGGGCAAATGGCGGTGCAATCGGCGGGGGTAGAGGGCGAAGGTTCGACCTTCACCTTCACGCTGCCGGTAGCGCAGGAAGGCAAAGCCCTACCCGGTACCAACGATCAGACGGTGCTGATCCTGGGCCAGGGGCATTGCAGCAGCATGAAGAACTTAGCAACGCAATTGACTCAAATGGGCTATCTTGTCAACATCCAGGCCATCGAATCCCAGTCCGACTGGGCCGCCGTCCTGGCCGCCAACCCGCCTGGGGCCGTCGTGATTGATACCTTGCTGGCGCAGCAACGCGGTTTTGAAATTTTGCACTATATCCGCCAAAACCCGACCATGAAGCACCTGCCGGTGTTGTTTTACAACCAGACCGGTGAAGACATCGCCGCCGCCATCTCATGGGATACGCTCAACAAACCGCTGCGCCCACAAGATTTGACCCAGGCTTTGGCCCAACAGGGCATTCAAACAGCCGCCAACCGGCCGCAAACGATTCTGATCGTAGATGACGACGCCAATTTTTTGGCGATGCACACCCGCATAGTGCAGACGCAACTGCCTGGCTGCCAGGTGTTGACTGCCGCCAACGGACGTGCAGGACTCGAAGCCATCCGCCAGCATTCGCCCAACCTGGTGCTGCTCGACCTGATGATGCCTGAAATGGATGGCTTTGCTGTGTTGGAAGCCCTGCGCCAACAGCCACACGCGCAGCGCATTCCCGTCATCGTATTGACCTCGCAGGTGTTAACCGAAGCCGACATGGACAGGTTGAACCGCGGCGTCGCAACGGTTCTCTCAAAGGGCCTTTTCAACAGCCGCGAAACCCTCGCTCATATCGAAAGCGTGTTGCAGCGCAACCCACGCCTGGGCAGCGAAACACAGCGCCTTGTGCGCAAAGCCATGGCCTACATCCACCAGCACTTCGCTGAACCTATCTCACGTTCGACTGTGGCCGCCTATATTGGTGTGGCCGAAAGCTACCTGAGCCGCTGCTTTGGCGAGGAAACCGGCCTGACCTTCAAAACCTATCTCAACCGCTACCGCATTCAGCGCGCCAAAGAATTACTGGCGGCTGGCAACAGCATTGAAGATGTCACCTTTGCAGTGGGGTTTTCTGAGCGTTCGTATTTTAGCCGCGTCTTCCAGCAAGAAACCGGCCAGCCGCCGGGGGCTTACCGCAAGATGTCACAAAAATCCATTTGATCGCACACAAAACTATATCAGTTTTGGGTGAAAGGGTTGCTACACTGGAACAAAGGAGTAACCCCCATGAAAAACATCAATTTCAAATGGATTCACTGGACGTTTATGATCGCGTTGATCGGTGCGGCGCTGCTGGGGGCGGCGCAACAGGCCCAGGCGGCCAACCTGCTTTCCAACGGCGACCTCGAAAGCGGCAATCTCTCCCCCTGGAGCGGCTACGGTCTCCATATCGTCAGCGACACCAAATATGCCGGGACGTATTCCCTGGCCGTCGAGGGCAACCAGACCGGCGTCCAGGTGGTCAGCGGTCTGACTGCCAACACCACCTACCGGTTAACAGGCTATGTGAAGGTCGGCAGCAACGACACCATCATCCTGGGCGCGCGCAACTTCGGTGGCACGGCCGTTACCCGCAGCAGCACCAGCAATAGCTGGACATCCCTGACCCTGGATTTCACCACCGGCAGCAGCAACACCTCTGCCGAGATTTACGTCCAGCGCTCCCCGGCGGGTGCCTGGGCGTGGGGATACGCCGACAACCTGAGCCTGGACGTTATTAACGCGCCAACACCCACCCAAACCAGGACACCAACCCGAACATCAACACCTGCGCCAGCCACAGCCACCGCCACACCATCTGGAGGCAGCAACCTGCTTTCCAACGGCGACCTCGAAAGCGGCAATCTCTCGCCCTGGAGCGGCTACGGTCTCCATGTCGTCAGCGACACCAAATATGCCGGGACGTATTCCCTGGCCGTCGAGGGCAACCAGACCGGCGTCCAGGTGGTCAGCGGTCTGACTGCCAACACCACCTACCGGTTAACAGGCTATGTGAAGGTCGGCAGCAACGACACCATCATCCTGGGCGCGCGCAACTTCGGTGGCACGGCCGTTACCCGCAGCAGCACCAGCAATAGCTGGACATCCCTGACCCTGGATTTCACCACCGGCAGCAGCAACACCTCTGCCGAGATTTACGTCCAGCGCTCCCCGGCGGGTGCCTGGGCGTGGGGATATGCCGATAATATGACCCTCACCATTACATCGGGTTCTAACCCAACCAACACCCCCATCCCGCCCACCGCCACGCCATCTGGCGCACCCTTGCCGGCGGGCAGCACAGGTGGAAACTGGATATTGACCTTCCAGGACGAATTCAATGGTACGTCCCTCGACACCAGCAAATGGTCATCGGGCTATGGCTGGGGCGACCGCACCGACTGGACGCAGGAATGGTGCAAACCCGCCAATATCGTCGTCAGTGGCGGCCTGCTCAACCTGAAAGTGACCAAAGAAGACAACAACGGCAAGCCGTATGCCAGCGCCTGTGTCAATACCAAAAACAAGTTCTACCAGGAACGTGGCTACTTTGAAATCCGTATGAAACCGATCAAAGGCAATGGCTGGCTCAACGCCTTCTGGAGCAAGCGCAACACCGAAGAATGGCCGCCCGAATTAGACGTCATCGAAGTCATCGGCCCCAACACCAACCGCCCTTACCACACCATCCACTATAACTGCCCCGGTACCACCACCCCTTGTAACTCCGGCAGCCCCGATATGGATAAGGGTGATCTGTCTGCGGCCTTCCACACCTACGGTGCAGAGTGGCAGGACAACCAGGTCATCTGGTATGTAGATGGTGTAGAAACCTGGCGAACCAGCAATAATGCCAACCTGATCAACGGCGCATTCTACTTAATGGTCAACGTTCACGTCGGTTCCGGCTGGATGGGCTATCCCGACGCTAACCAACAGTACCCCGTCACCATGCAAGTAGATTACGTACGCGCCTGGCGGCGATAATCTGCTCCAACAAACTTCAGCACCTGTTTCCAGGGAGGCCGCCAACCGGCCTCTCTTTTCTTATATGTAACCTGGTTTGCGGTGTACCGACTTGGCACAATGCCCCTCGTAGCACTTGACCTGCCACTGCCCTTGCCCTTCTACATACACCTGCCAGGCGATGAGCAAGGTCGCAATGGCCCAGGCCTCACCTTCGTCGAATCGGCCATCTGGAACTCTATGAACATCATCACCGGCGTGATCCTGCTGCTGGTGGCGCAGTCGCTCAGCAGCGTCAACGGCAAACCCGCCATGAGCCTGGGCGATTTTTCGCTGTTTATCTACTACCTCGGTTTTACCACCCAATTTACCGCCATGACCGGCGTGGTGTGGGCCATGTTCAAGCAGGCGGGCGTTTCGGTGGCGCGGCTCTGCAGCGAGGCGTTGCGCGACAACATCCTGATGGGCATCCCCGAAGAACACGCCGACATCCCAGCTGCCATTCACCTGTCGGTGATCGACAAGGACATCGCCGATTTCGAACATGGCCTGGATACGATCATCGGCTCGAAGGGCGTCAAAATCTCCGGCGGCCAGCGCCAACGTACCGCCGCGGCGCGCATGTTCGTGCGCCAGCCGGAGTTGCTCGTGGTGGACGACCTTTCGAGTGCGCTGGATGTGGAGACGGAACGCACGTTATGGGAGCAGGTGGCAGGGGGAACCGGGCTGAAAGTTAGTAATTCCAGAACCAGTTGAAAGCATAATATCCACTGGTGGGGCTGCGCAAGAGGATGGCAATGCGATCCAGATTGTCCAACTGGCTGGGGATGCTGAAGGTCAGTTTGGCCAGCTTGCCCTGGGCATCGGTGGTGACGCTTTCGACAACATAGCCGCCTATGCCGAGCGTGCCATACAAATTCATCGTTACGTCGAATTTGTCGTTGGGCGGAAAGTTGTAGGCGTCAATGGTCACCGTGCCGTTGCGTTCGACGCTGGTAATATAAAAGTAGGGATAACCCGAATAGCCGGGGGGCGTTGGTGTGCCAGGCACTGCCGTGGGTTGTGGTGTGGTTGAAACGGGAGCTGTGCTGTTCCAAAACCAGTTGTAAGCATAATAGCCGGTGGCCGGGGAACTATCTATGCGGATGGCGATGCGCTCCTGGCCGGCGAGCTGCGCTGGGATGCTAAATTCGTACTTGCGAGAACCGCCGCCGCCGGAATCAATCGTCATCACGTAATATCCCCACCCCAAATTGCCGTAGATGCCCATGCGCACGTCGAAATTTTCGTTGGCGGGCAAATTGTAGGTTTGGATCGAAACGGTTTGGTCGCGTACAACCGCCAGGATGGATAAGGTGGGGTAACCTGCGTATGCTGCCGCACGCGAGACGGGCAGGGCAATGATGGTGATGACCACCAGCAGCGACGCGAGTAAACCCGCCAAACAGAGAATTTTGTTGAGTCGTTTCATCGTTTCATCTCCTGAGCAAGGCTCTGTTTTCATTTGGATTGTGAGATGGGTATCAGCGTGTGATTTGTCTCTAACAGGCCATTCCTATTGTTGATTGTACAACAGCCCCGCGAGAAAAGCAAAATGCCCCTCGAAAGGGGCATTTTGCTTTTTGGGTTTGACACCGCTACCGATTATTCAGCTTTGACGATGCAATCAACCGGGCAAACCGCCACGCACTGGGGGGCATCGAAATAGCCGACACACTCAACACAAGTGGCTTCGTCAATCACATAGATTGTGTCGCCTTCGGTGATCGATTCGGTCGGGCATTCGGGCAGGCAAGCACCACAGTTGATGCAATCTTCGTTAATTCGCATGGCCATGGGAGTTTCTCCTAAAATTAGTCTGGATTTGGATACAAATTACAGCGCTATGTTACGCGAGGCCAGGGGGGATGTCAAATGACGTTACTCCCGCGTTCGGGTGATATTTGCCACCCCTTGCCTGGCGTGTTATTGAGCAAGCGCTTCTCAGCTTTGTTTGATAACCCAATACTCACCATTTTCGCGAGCCATCAGACCATAATCTACCAGGTAACGGCGCAGGGAAGCATAATCTTCGTGAAAACGCTTGAGAATTTCGTTGACCTGCTTTTCAGGGTAGCGTTGGCCTTGTTCGAAGTTGGGCAGGAGATAATTCAAGATGATCCGCAGCTTTTTGTCTTTGGTGGGAATTTCCTTGAGCGAACCATCGCTGCGGCAGTAGGCGTTGAGCGTCTTTCGCTCTTCAGCATCGCCCTCGAAACGATTGGGGTCCGCCTTGGGCCGTGAATTTGCCAGCACCGCACGCGCTTTCTGTTCAACAGCCGCCGAGGATGCCCGGTAGACATCGCCCGATTTCTCGACCAATCTCTGCATTTCCAATTGACTCAGATGTTTGTGGGCATCGAGTGGGCGCATAGCCATGCGCTCAGAAATCTGCGTCAGGGTTAGCGCTTCGGTGGCCAGCAGGCCCAAAATTTTCAACCGATCGGCGTCGCCCAGGGCTTTGAAGAAATCGAGCATCTCTGCATTGGTTGGTTGTGTGGTTTGTGCGTTCATATCGTTTACCTTCAGTAATTTATCGGTCATGCTATGGATGCGCTGACCCAATATGCTCCATTTTCGCGCTCGAATAATTTCGAGACGATTAACTCGCGCCGCATGGTGGCCACATCTTTGTGATAGCGGCTCAAAATATCATTAACTTCAGCTTCGCTGTACCGTTTGCCTGGCTCGAAGGCTTTGATCACATGGCGCAGCACAGCTTCGCGCTTCTTGCGTTGCGCCGGAATAACTTTCAGACTGCCATCGGGCGCGATGAAATTGTGCAGCACTTTGCGGTCATAGGCGTCCAGATCAATGTCAGCGGCCATCGCTGGCAGTGTTTCTTGCGCCAACATGCGTTGGGCCATGCTTTCGAGTGCCTCGGGCTTGAGCTGGTAGACGTTGTAATAGCTTTGCGTGCGCGCTTCGACCAGGCCAGCCGTATTGAGTACGTTCAGGTGGTGCGAAACCGTGGACGGGCGCAGATCGAGCAGGGCGGCCAGTTCTTCGACGCTGAACGCCTTCTGCGCCAGCAGCCCAATGATCTTCAGCCGGGTAGCATCGGCCAGGGCTTTGAAAAAATCGAGCAGTTGCTCATCGTTGGCAGGTGGGTGATCGCTCATGGTGTTCTCGTGAAAATAATTCGATAACTATCGAAATAATTATATCAATTTGAAATAATATGTCAAGGTAAATCTTGGGCAAAGTGCTTCTGCCTGGCTTATCTCCAGCAATTCCAAATCTAAAACTGGTGTTTCGCCTTTTCTGAAATTAGCGAAGGGAACCGCAGATAAACGCAGATGAACGCGGATATTTCTGAATTTCAGCAAGTTTACGACCGGAATTAAGGTCTTTATCTGCGTTTATCTGCGTTCATCTGCGGTTTAAAACAGGCCAAACAAAATTGGCGAGTCCGGTATCTAAAATTCAAACAGATCAGATCCAACGTTTTTCGCCTTGCTGTGGCCCGGTTATACTTTTCGTGCTTGAAAATGGATGGAAACACGGGATGTGATGAAAGAGCGAGTAAAAACCACAAATTTTCCATGCAGAAGGACCTTTGCCCGCAGAATCGGATTTCGGATTTGGAATTGCTGGCTTATCTCTTGACTTAAATAATATATTGATATATTATTATCTTATATTATTTATAAATAAAAGGAGCAACTATGGATACCTTAACTTCAGCCGATTCTCTTACCGGCCTGGGCAACCGCCAGGCATTTGAAGAAAGCCTGCGCGACCTGCTGGAACAGACAAAATCGGGGCTGCCGCTTTTCTCGCTGGCCTACCTGGATTTGGATAATTTTCTGAAGATCAACGGCGAACATGGTCACGCCGGGGGTGATGCCGTTTTGGTGGGCGTGGCTGCCATCCTCAAAAAGCACCTCAGCGGCGACATGAAAGCTTTCCGCTATGGCGGCGACGAATTCGCCCTGTTATTCCCCGAAGTGGAGCGTGAACAGGCCTTCTTGCGCCTGGAGAAGGTGCGTACCGAAGTGGAAGCCACCATATCCTATCCCGCCTGTGATTTTGATCCAACGCCCCATAAAATCTATCCGGCTCATGTCACCGTCACCGCCGGCATCGCCGCCTACCCCATTGACGGCGAGGACGAAAACTCCTTGCTGCGCAAAGCCGATGCGGCGGTGTATCGCGCCAAGGTGACCGGGCGCAACAAAATCATGCTGGCCTACGAAGAACGCATGGTACCCAAGACCGCCCACTTTACCCAGACCCAGCTCGAACGCCTGACCGAATTGGCCAAAGAACAGGGCGTGAGTGATGCCGTGCTGCTGCGCGAAGCGCTGGACGATTTGCTGGTGAAATATCGCCATGGCTTCATCGCTCCTGGAGACCGCCAGTGAACAATGTTGTATTTGCCCTTTTGGGTGGCGATCCGCCTTTGGGTTGAATTTTGTCACAGCGTTCGCAGCGGTTTTCCTCTGTGAACGCTGTTGTAGATTTGGAAAGGGTTGCAGAAGCAAGCGAGTGTGGCTTTCGGGGGCGTTATAATTGCCAGCACCATCTTTTCCCAGGAGCCTGCCTTGACTATCCGCCAACCCAACTCGCGCCACTGCTTCATTTGCGGTGTTGAAAACCCCTTTGGCCTCCAACTCAAATTCTATACTGCCGATAGCGGCGAAGTGATCGTCGAACACACCGTGCCTGAGCAATACCAGGGCTATCCTGGCGTCGTCCACGGCGGCATCGTGGCTGCCATGCTCGACGAGGCCGGCGGGCGCGTCTACATGGGCGACCCCAACCAGCCGCGCTTCCTCTTCACCGCCCGGATGGAGATTCGCTATCGCAAAAACGTGCCCACCGGCCAACCGCTCAAAGTTGTGGGGCGGCCTGGCAAAAATAAGAGCCGCACAGCCACCGCCAGCGCAGCCATCTACGCCCCTGATGGCGAATTGCTGGCCGAAGCCGATCTGCTGCTGGTAGATGTTCCCGATGCGATGATCGATCATGCCGATTTGGAAGCGCTCGGCTGGAAAGTGTACGAGGACTGAGATGATTACACACTATTTTCGCCCTCAAACCCTGGAAGAGGCCCTTGCTCTGCTGACCCAGGCAGAGACGATTCCCCTCGCGGGTGGCACGTTGATCAATACGCCAGCCTTTGGTGGGCGTGACGTGGCCGTGGTAGATTTGCAGGCCCTCGGGCTGAACCAGATTCAGCGCAAAGGCAATAACCTGGAAATCGGCGCAACGGTCACGCTGCAAGAATTGCTCGAATACGAAACCGTCCCCGAGGCCCTCAAAGCCGCCATCCGTCTTGAGGCCGCCATCAACCTTCGCAACATGGCAACGGTGGCTGGCAGCCTGATCGCCTGTGACGGACGCTCCTCCTTTGCCACCACCCTCCTCGCCCTCGATGCCTATATCACGATTGCACAGCACGAATCACGTATCACATCTGTCTCGCTTGGCAATTTTCTCCCTTTGCGCGACCTCGCCCACCGCCTGATCACCGCCATCACTATTCCCGCCAACGTCCAATTGGGCTTCGAATACGTCGCCCGCACGCCCGCCGACCGGCCTATCGTGTGTGCGGCGGCGGCGCAGTGGCCGTCAGGCCGCACACGCCTGGCCGTCGGTGGCTACGGCCAATCCCCCCTGCTGGCGATGGATGGTTCGGGCGCAGAAGGCATGGAGAGCGCCGCCCGCAACGCTTTCCATGAAGCCACAGACCCCTGGGCCAGCGCCGAATATCGCATGGACGTGGCGGCCAAGCTGGCAACGCGCTGCTTACAAGGCAAGAACGGCATTTGACTTGTAAAACGGTTTTTTGTCTTGTAAAATGGGGATATATCATGTGCCAAAGGAGTTTTGTATGCAAACTGTCGTTACCCGCCGTGGGCAAACCGTTGTTCCTGCCGCCATTCGCGAGCGCTACAACATTCACGATGGCGACAAGCTGGTGTGGATTGATGATGGCGAAGGGATTCACGTTGTCCCCGTTCCGGCTGATCCCATCGAAGCGTTGCGCGGCTGCGGCAAGGGTCAGGGCTTGACCCAAAAATTACTGGAAGAGCGGCGCAAAGACCGCGAGCGCGAGGACGCCAATGGCCGCTAGTCCCTTTGTGCTGGATACTTCTGCCTTGTTCACCCTGATTGAAGATGAAGATGGCGCCGACCGCGTTGAGGAAGTTCTGCGCCAACATGAAATCATCATTCCGTGGGTTGCTATTTTGGAAGTGATGTATATCTCGCGGCGCGAATACGGCGACGAAGTTGCCAACCGGCGCTACGCCATGCTGAAGAAGCTCAATGCCCGCATCATCTGGGAGGCCGACGAGCCTACGCTATTGGTCGCCGCCCGCCTCAAAGCCACGGGCCGCCTCTCCCTGGCCGATTCGATCATCGCCGCCACCGCCATCCAACACCGCGCCACCTTGCTGCACAAAGACCCCGAATATGACACGCTCGCTGGTAAACTCTCTCTCGAACCCCTCCCATACAAACCCCTAACCCCCTGATGTTTCGACAGGCTCAACCGGCGAATCTCTCACCCTCTCACCCCTTCGTCCTCCCACCCTCCCACCCCCTTCACCTATGTCCCCCTTCACCCTCCTCCAAGAAAAACACATCCCCGAAATCAACGCCCTCGTGCGCCTCTACGAACACGGCAAAACCGGCGCCCGCCTGATTTCCGTCCTCAACGACGACGAAAACAAAGTTTTCGGCGTCAGCTTCCGCACACCGCCCGCCACCTCCAACGGCATCGCCCACATCATGGAGCATTCGGTGTTGTGCGGCTCGCGCAAATACCCGGTCAAAGAACCCTTCATCGAACTGGCCAAAGGCTCGCTCAACACCTTCCTCAACGCCATGACCTTTCCCGACAAAACCTGCTACCCCGTAGCCAGCCAAAACCTGCAAGACCTGTACAACCTGGCCGATGTCTACCTGGATGCGGTCTTTTACCCGCTTATCAGCGAGCAAACTCTGATGCAAGAAGGCTGGCACTACGAACTGGAAAACCCCGAAGCCCCGCTGACCTTCAAGGGCGTGGTCTTCAACGAGATGAAAGGCAACTACTCCTCGCCCGACAGCCTGCTCTACGAACACAGCCAGGGCAGCCTCTTCCCCGACACGCAGTATGGCCTCGATTCCGGCGGCGATCCGGCCGTCATCCCCGATCTCACTTACGCCGAGTTCAAAGCCTTCCACGAGAATTATTACCACCCATCGAACGCCTACATCTGGTTTTCTGGCGATGATCCCGAAGAACGCCGCCTGGAATTTCTGGATAGCTGGCTGAAAGATTTCGAGCGCCGCGACCCACATTCCGGCCTGGCGTTGCAGCCCCGCTTCGACGCTCCCCGCCGCCTCACGCACGCCTACGACGCCGGCGACGCCGAAAACCCCAAATCGTACATCACCGTCAACTGGCTGCTGCCCGAGGCCGGTCACCGCGACACGATGGGCCTGAGCATTCTCGCCCACATCCTCACCGCCACGCCCGCCTCACCGCTGCGCAAAGCCCTGATGGATTCGGGTCTCGGTGAGGATATGGCCGGCGCCGGCTTCGAGGAAAGCCTCAAGCAAATGTACTATGGCACTGGCATGAAAGGCGTGGCTGCCGAAAATCTCGACAAAGTGGAAGCGCTGATCCTCGAAACCCTGCAAAAACTGGCCGCCGAAGGGATCGACCCCGGCACCGTGGCCGCTTCCATCAACACTATCGAATTTCGCCTGCGCGAGCAAAACACCGGACGCTTCCCGCGCGGCCTGTTCCTCATGCTCAACGCCCTCTCCACCTGGCTTTACGACGGCGACCCCTTTGAAGCCTTGTCGTTTGAAGCGCCTCTCCAGGAAATCAAACGCAACACGAATCACCCATCACGTTATTTTGAAAACCTGATTCAAAAATACTTATTGAACAACCCCCACCGCGCCACCGTCCACCTGCTGCCCGACGCCGAAGAAGGCAAACGCCGCGCCGCCGCCGAGGAAGCCCGCCTGGCCGCCGCCAAAGCCGCCATGACCCCCGCCGACATGGCTCGCGTGATCGAAACCGCCGCCGACCTCGAACGCCGCCAGGAAGCGCCCGATTCCCCCGCAGCCCTGGCGAAAATTCCCTCGCTGGCCCTGGCCGACATCGAAAAGACGATCAAAACCATCCCCATTGCCATCCAAAAAGCGGGCATTACCCCCGTTCTCTACCACGACCTGTTCACCAACGGCATCGCCTACCTCGACCTCGGCTTTGACCTACACCACCTGCCCACCGATTTGCTGCCCTTCATCGGCCTGTTCGGGCGCGCCCTGCTCGAAATGGGTACGGCCACGCAAGATTTCGTCCAACTGACGCAGCGCATCGGCCAGAACACCGGCGGCATCCGCTCGGCCACGCTCACCTCCGCCATCCGCGAATCCAGCGATTCGGCGCTGTACTTCTTCCTGCGCGGCAAAGCCGTAGCCGCCCAAACCGGCGAACTGCTCGCCATCCTCAAAGATGTGCTGCTAACCGCCAACCTCGACAACCGCCAGCGCTTCCAGCAGATCGTCCTCGAGGAAAAGGCGCGTGCCGAAGCCGGGCTGATCCCCGGCGGGCATGGCGTGGTCAACCGCCGCCTGCGCGCCCGCTTCAGCGAGGCCGATTGGGTCTCTGAGCAAATTGGCGGCATTGACCACCTGTTCTTCCTGCGCCAGCTTACCAGCGACATCGAAAGCGACTGGCCCGGCGTCCTCGCCCGCCTCGAAACCGTGCGCCAGGCCCTCATCCACCGCTCCGCCGCCCTCGCCAACGTCACCCTCGACGCAGCCAACTGGCAGGCGTTCGAGCCGCAACTCGCCGCCTTCATCGAGCAACTCCCGGCGGGGAAGGTTGAAAGTTCCAGGTTGAAGGTTGCAAGTTTCCCCAACCTTCAACCTTCAACCTTCAACGAAGGTCTCACCATCCCCGCGCAAGTCAACTACGTCGGCAAAGGCGCGAACCTGTACGCTCTCGGCTATGAACCGCATGGATCCGTTCATGTGATCAACAACTACCTCAACACCACCTTTCTGTGGGAAAAGGTGCGTGTGCAGGGCGGGGCGTATGGCGGCTTCAGCGTCTTCGACCCGACCTCCGGCACGTTCACCTACCTTTCATACCGCGACCCCAACCTGCTCGCCACGCTCGATAACTACGATGCCGTCCCCCGTTTCCTGCGCGACCTCGACCTGAGCGAAGCGGAACTGACCAAGACCATCATCGGCGTCATCGGCGACCTCGATGCATACATGCTCCCCGATGCCAAAGGCTACACCTCGATGGTGCGCCACCTCACCCACTACACCGACGCCGAACGCCAGAAAATCCGCGACGAGGTGCTGGCCGCCAGCGTGCGCGATTTCAAACAGTTCGCCGAAATTTTGGCATCCCTGGCCGAGAAAGGCGAAATCGTGGTGTTGGGTTCGGCAGAGAGTATCGAAAAGGCCAACCAGGAGCGCAGTGGGTTGTTGGATGTGAAGAAAGTTTTGTAACTGATCAACAGGAATACTATCACCCAGGGGTCTTCCCATGACCGCACAAGATATTCGCTGGATTCAACGCTTCAACAATTTCTCCAAAGCCTTTTCGCAATTACGCGAAGCCGTAGAGCTTTCCAGGCAACGCAAGCTCTCAAAGCTGGAAGAACAAGGTTTGATACAGGCATTTGAATACACCCATGAATTAGCCTGGAATACGCTGAAAGATTTTTTGCAAGAACAAGGTGTGCAGAACCTGTATGGCTCAAAAGACACCACCCGTGCCGCTTTCAAAGCCGATCTGATCCAAAACGGCGGTACATGGATGGATATGATTGAGAACCGCAACTTAACCTCACACACCTACGATGAAGCGACCGCCATCAAAATTGTTTCTGCGGTGATTGCTTCATACTTTGCCGAATTTGAAGAATTTCAAAAGAAGATGCGAACATTATCGGAGACCGGATCATGAGAAAATTTGGCCTGACAGAAACCACCATCGAAAAAATCTGTGGTGTTCTCGCTCACTACCCCCAGGTGGAGCAGGCCGTCATCTACGGTTCGCGCGCCAAAGGCAACTACAAAAACGGCTCCGATATCGATCTCACCCTGCATGGCCCGGCCCTGACCCTGCACACCCTCTACAAAATTGACAGCGAACTTGATGATCTGCTGCTGCCCTACACCTTTGACCTTTCGATTTTCGAGCAACTCAGCGACCCCGATTTCATCGCTCATATTCAGCGGGTTGGACAGGTGTTTTACGAAAAAGCAGGACAACCCGCTTGAAATGAATCTACCCCTCGACACCATCCTCCCCGGCGACTGCCTCGACATCCTCGCTCAACTCCCCGAAAACTCGGTGGACTTGATCTTCGCTGACCCGCCGTATAACTTGCAGTTGCAAAACGACCTCTACCGCCCCAACCTGAGCAAGGTAGCTGCCGTGGATGATGCCTGGGACAAGTTCGGCAGTTTCGATGAGTACGACGACTTCACCCGCCGCTGGTTAGCCGCCTGCCGCCGCATACTCAAAGAGACCGGCACTATCTGGGTCATCGGCAGCTATCACAACATCTACCGCGTCGGCAGCATCCTGCAAGATTTACGCTACTGGATTCTCAACGACGTAGCCTGGATCAAGACCAACCCCATGCCCAATTTCCGCGGCGTGCGCTTCACCAACGCCCACGAAACTCTGATCTGGGCGCAGAAGACGCAGGGGGCTAAATACACCTTCAACCACCACGCCATGAAAGCGCTCAACGATGATGGGCGTACAAACGGCGGGCTGCAAATGCGCTCCGATTGGGTGTTGCCGCTGTGTACCGGCAAAGAACGCCTCAAGGTCAATGGCGAGAAAGCCCACACCACCCAAAAACCCGAAGCGCTGCTCTACCGTGTCATCCTGTCCAGTTCCAACCCCGGCGATATCGTGCTTGACCCCTTCTTCGGCAGCGGCACTACCGGGGCGGTGGCAAAACTCTTGGGCCGCCACTGGATCGGCATCGAGCGCGACGAGCGCTACATCCATGTGGCGGCAGAACGCATTGCCGCCATCCAGCCTGCCCCGGCAAGTGCGCTGACACTGGAAAACCCCCGCCAGCAGAAGCGCGTCCCCTTTGGCGCTTTGCTCGAAGCCGGCCTGCTGCGGCCCGGGCAGATGCTTTTTTTTGTCCAAAATGGTGCGTCCGCCGAAATTTTGGCGAGCGGCCACCTGCGCTGCGGCGAACTCACCGGCTCGATCCATCAGGTGGCGCGGGCGCTTACCGGCGCGCCGTGCAACGGCTGGGAGTACTGGGAATACGTGAACGACGCCGGGCAGCGGCGGGTCATTGACCAATTACGGGAAAGTTTCAGGGGGCAAGTTGAAGGCGGGCCGGCTGAAAGTTCGCAGATTGAGATTGATCAGCGGTAAAATCGAGCAGGCCCGCAACACCATTTTGGCCTTTGCCGATGCCGGGCCTTTCGTCTTTCTTTCAAAATTTGCCGTCTACCACCGATGCCTCCTGAACACCCCCTCCATCCCCAACTTGCCAATCTCTTCGCCGACCTGCAAGCCCATTTCAGCGGCCCCCTGCGCACCGACGCGGCCACGCGCCTCCTCTATTCCACCGACGCCTCCATCTATCAGATTGAGCCGCTTGGCGTAGCCTTCCCGCGCACCCCCGATGACCTCGCTGCGGCGGTGGCGCTGGCCGCGCAGCACCGCATCCCCATTCTGGCGCGTGGGGCGGGTTCATCGCTGGCGGGGCAGGCCATCGGCCCGGCGCTGATCCTCGATTGCTCGCGCTACCTCGACCACATCCTCGCCATTGACCCCGAAGCGCGCACGGCTCTGGTCGAACCGGGGGTCGTCCTCAATACGCTCAACCGCGCCGCTGCCCGTCACGGTCTGCAATTTGGCCCCGACCCCGCCTCGGCTGAGCGCGCTACCGTAGGCGGCAGCATTGCCAACAACGCCTCCGGCGCACACTCCATCGTCTACGGCATGTGCGCCAATCACATCCTCTCGGCGGAAGTGGTTTTGGCGGATGGAAGTTTGGCGACATTCGATAATTCGATAATTCGATATTCGAATAACGAATTATCGAATCACGAAGTATCGAATAACGATTTATCGAATAACCCCCTCGCCCGCATTCACGCCACCCTTGCCCGCTTGCGCCAAACCCACACCGAAGCCATGCGCACGCGCTGGCCGCGCACCTGGCGCAACGCCTCAGGGTATAACCTCCCTTACCTGTTCTCCCCATCTCCCCTGCCCCCCGGCTCCCCCGCCCCCCTCGCCCCCCTGCTCGCTGGTTCTGAAGGCACCCTGGCTGTCATCCGCCGTGTCACGCTCAACCTTGTGCCGAAGCCGCCGCACACCATCCTGGCCGTGTTGGCTTATCCCGATCTGGCTGCCGCCTGCGATGCCGTCCCGGCGCTGCTCGAACATCAGCCTACCGCTGTCGAACTGATCCCCCACAACCTGATCCGCCTGGCGCACACCGTCCCCGCCGCCGCCCACAGCCTCACCTGGCTGGATGCCCTGCCCGCCCAATCGGGCGAGTATGCGCTGCTGGTGATCGAATTTGCCGGTGAAGATCTGGCCCTGCTCAAGCAGCGCGCCCTGGCCCTGCCCGGCGACGTGCTGCTGGCCGAAACACCCCAGGCGCAGCGCGACGTGTGGAACGTGCGCAAACTGGGCCTGGGCATTTTACAATCGCAGCCGGGCGAGCCGCGTCCGGTGACATTCATCGAAGATATGGCCGTGCCGGTGGAAAATTTGGGCCGCTTCGTGCGCGAGATGGATCGCATCATGGCCGCACACGGCACACGCGGCGATTTTTACGCCCACGCTTCGGCTGGCTGCCTGCACATGCGCCCGATCCTCAATATCAAAACGCCTGCAGGCTTGGCCGCCATGCGTTCGATTGCCGCCGCTGCCGCCGACCTGCTGGCCTCGCTGGGCGGCACGATCAGCGGTGAGCATGGCGACGGTCAGGCGCGCGGTGAGTGGCTGGAGCGCATCTATGGCCCTGAAATTGTGGATGCCTTTCGCCAGGTCAAGGCCGCCTTTGACCCCCACAACATCCTCAACCCCGGCAAGATCGTAGACGCCCCACCCATGGATGCCGACCTGCGCCGTCTGCCGCTCCCCGCCAACCTGGGCTGGCAGCCGGTGATGGATTTCTCCCGCGCTGGCGGCGCACCCGGCGCAGCGGGATTGATCGGCGCTCTCGAAATGTGCAATGGGGCGGGCGTCTGCCGCAAGGCCGAAGGGACGATGTGCCCCTCCTTCCAAACCACCCGCGACGAAATGCACAGCACGCGCGGCCGCGCCAACCTGCTGCGCGCGATGCTGGTGAATCCGGCCCTTACCCCCATGGGGGATGAGCCGGGGGACAGGGCCGCCGCCGAAGCGAACGCATTCGCCGCCCTCGACCTCTGCCTGGCCTGTAAAGGTTGCAAGGCCGATTGCCCCTCCGCCGTGGATATGGCCAAACTCAAATATGAGTTCATGAACGCGCATTATCGTCAGCATCCCCGCAAACTGCGCGATTACCTGTTTGGCTACATCGGCGTCATTGCTCCGCTCGGCGCGGCCTTGGCCCCCCTCGCCAACTGGGTCATGCGCAACCCGCCGCTGCGCCGCGCCGCCGAACGCTTCTTTGGCCTTTCCTGCCACCGCCCCTTTCCCAAATTCGCCGGCGTTCCCCTGCGCAACACGCACCCTTCGACAGCACTCAGGGCAAGCCACGCAACACAACCCGCCTCGTCCGTACTCTTCCTCTCCGACACCTTCAACCGCTACTTCTACCCCGAAACCGAACGCGCTGCCCGCCAGGTCTGGCAGGCGTTGGGTGTGCGGGTGATTGACCTGCCCATCCTGGGCGCCGGGCGCACGCTCATCTCCAAGGGTTTCCTCGAACCGGCGCGTAAGCACCTGGCCCGCCTCGTCGAAGCCATTGACCGCCTCGATCCCTCGGCCACGCTGCCCATCGTCGGCCTCGAACCCTCCGAAATCTACACCCTGCGCGACGAATTGCTCGATTTCTTCCCCACCGACCCCCGCATCCAATCCATCGCCGCGCGTGCCTGGATGATGGATGAGTTCGTAATTCGTGATTCGTTATTCGAATCACGAATTACGAATCACGAATCACGAATTACGGATGACCACATTCTTTTGCACGGCCACTGCTACCAAAAAGCCCAGCCTCCTGCCGCCGATGGCAAGCCGGTGGGTGTGGCAGCAACCGTGGCGATGCTTAAGACCGCCGGTTACACCGTTCAGGTGATTGATGATGGCTGCTGCGGCATGGCCGGGGCTTTCGGCTACGAAGTGGAGCATTATGCCCTTTCGATGAATGTGGGCGAACTGGCGCTCTTTCCGGCGGTGCGGGCTGCGCCCGAGGCCACGCTGGTGGCGGCGGGCGTTTCCTGCCAGGCGCAAATCGAAGATGGCACGCAGCGCCTTGCCATTCACCCCATTCGCCTGCTGGCCCAGGTCTTAACGTCTGATTGATGGCAGGCTTTGAATGGCTTTGATAGAATAGGTTGCATGATGGATGAAAACTTGTCTCACGAATTAGGGTATGTGTTGTACCCGCCGCGCCGTCCGAGCGAACCCGGTTATGCGCGCCTCGAAGTTCACTTGCTCGACCGCCCATCGCAGCATCACTTTGATCCCGACCAGGTGCATGTATCGGTCGCTTCTGCCGACGGCGGCCTGGAACTGTTGAAGATCACCCACCCCTGGATCGGCCCGTCGAATTGGCATCTGTGCGTCGGGCAGATAGATTTGCTCGACCGCAAAGGCAAGCATGTAGATTTATTCACCTTTGGCGGTTCGCTGTACATCGAAAGGGTCAATGAAGCCGGCACCCATCTGGCTTTTTCTTCGGATGCGCCTTTCCTCCTGGCGCAAGCGCATCTTTCGGTGACGAACCTGTTGATTCAGGAGGTGGAAATTGAACTGGCGCATCTACGCGCCGCCTGGTGCCGCCAGCAGGAAGATTTTGCCAACTGCCTGGCCTGTGTTGACCCATTCGATCTGTATCGCATGTGCCTGGCGGCCATCCTGGAGCGCATCGAACAACTGGAGTACGAAGAAACGGTCTTTCGACTGCGCCACGTTTTGCTCGATGAACTGGCGGCCATTGGCTTTCCGGCCTTATCTTTGCACGATTTGAGAGCGTGAGATTGTGACCGATTTGACCTGCCCCTTCCTGGGTCTGCGCGACGACCCTGATACCTGTAAATTGTTCCCATCGGAGCATAATTGTTGTCAGCGCGCCCAGCCGGTGGAACCGGTGGCGCTGACACATCAGGCGGCTTTTTGCCTATCGGCGCAACACTTTCGCTGCCCGGTGTTTGCCAGCAAGACGGCCGGCCCGTTGCCAGCGCCCATCAGCGCCACGCCGCGGCGCGTTGGCAATTGGCGCTGGGTGGCGGTTTCGTTGGCGGCCTTCACCCTGGCGTTGGTGTTGGGCCTGGCTGGCTGGCAGTCGGGCCTGCCGGCGCTGCCTGTCCCGCCTGAGACCTGGACTCCCCCGCCCACGCCTCAGCCCGCCTCGGCCACGCCCGCCCCCCCCACCGCCCTGCCCACCGATACGCCCCCACCGCCCCCCGCGCCCACGCTCGAAACTGCGCCAACCGAAACGCCGCTCCCTGAAGCCACCGCCGCACCTGCGCCGACAGCCACGACTGTGGTGTGCGTCCCGCGGGCCGATTGGGTGCTTTATATCGTTCAGGCTGGCGACACCTTGACTGGGTTAAGCCAGTATTTTGGCGTATCGCTGACCGCATTGCAACAGGCCAATTGCCTGCCCGACAATGCGCGGCTGTTCACCGGGCAGCGTTTATCTGTTCCCAACCTCCCCACGCCCACCGCGCCGACGGCGGCTGACACCGCAACCGCTGCGCCGACCGAAACGGCTACAACCACGCCGACACCCCTCCCCGCGCCAACCGAATTGCCCCCAACCCCCACCGGCACCCCCAAGCCGCTGCCCACCGACACCACCCAGCCCACCGCCACACCCATCCCGCCAACCGAAACGCGCGATGTGCCCCCACCCAACCCCTGAAATTGTGTAGGGGCAGATGCCATCCGCCCGCGCTGTGGCGCAAACCTTTGGTTTGCGAACGTGCGCAATGCAGCGGAGCGGCGCAATTTAGCGCTCGCAAGTCGGAGACTTGCGCCACGGGCTATTTTCAAAGCAGCAAAAAAGGCCACGAGCGCTGAGAAAATTGCTTTCTCAGCGCTCGTGGCCTTTTTTTGAGATCGCCGCCGATCACATCGCCAGCATGATCGCCAGCAGCACCCCGCCGGCAATGACACTGCCCAATTGCCCGGCGGTGTTGGCCCCCATGGCGTGCATCAAAATGAAGTTCTCGAAATCTTCATCCTGGGCCACGCGGGCGGCCAACCTTCCGGCCATGGGGAAGGCGCTGATGCCCGCCGCGCCGATCAGCGGGTTGACCGCACCGCGCGTGACGAACGCCATCAGCTTGCCAAACAGCAGCCCCGCCACCGTGTCCAGGGCAAAGGCCAGCAGGCCCAACACGAGAATGCTGATCGTCTGGGCGTTCAAGAAGCTCTGCGCGTTCATTGTCGAGCCGATGGTGATGCCCAAAAAGAGCGTGGCGATGTTGGCGATCTCGTTTTGGGCGGCCTTATTCAGCCGTTCGACCACTTTGCTCTCGCGCAGCAGGTTGCCCAACATGAGCATACTGATCAATGGCGTGGCATCGGGGACGAGTAACCCGACCACCAGTGTACACACCACCGGGAACAGGATGCGCGCCCGCTGCGACACGGGCCGCGGCGTGTATTCCATGCGGATGCGGCGCTCGGCTTTGGTGGTGAGCAGCTTCATAATCGGCGGCTGGATGATGGGCACCAGGCTCATGTACGAATAGGCCGCCACGGCGATGGGGGCCAGCAGGTGGGGGGCCAACTTGGTGGCAACGAAGATCGAGGTCGGCCCATCAATCGCCCCGATAATGCCAATCGAAGCCGATTCTTGGAGTGTGAAACCGAGCAGGGTCGCCAGCATCATCGTGCCGAAGATGCCAAACTGCCCGGCGGCGCCCAGCAGCACCATGCGCGGCTGTGAGAGCAGGGGTGAAAAGTCAATCATCGCCCCCACGCCGACAAAAATGAGCAAGGGAAAGAGTTCGTTGCTGATGCCCGCCTGATACAACACGTCGAACAGGCCGCCTGGCGATGTCATGCCGGTCATGGGGATGTTGGCTAATAGGCAGCCGAAGCCTATTGGCAGCAGCAGCACCGGTTCATATTCTTTGAGCACGGCCAGGGCGATCAGCGTACCGCCCACCAGCAGCATGAAGGCGTTGCCGAGGGTGAAGTTGGACAGGCCCTTGAGCAGTTCGTGGAGGATGTTGGTGAAGTCCATGTGACTATGGCTCGAACGTTACCAGCACATCCCCATGTTTCACCGCCTGCCCGACGCTGACTGGCACGGAGGCTATCTGGCCGTCGCGCGGCGAACGGATGGCGTTGTTCATCTTCATCGCTTCTAACAGGCACAGTTCTTGCCCGCGCCGGACGGTTGCGCCGGGCTGCACGGCAATGGAGATGATCACGCCGGGGATGGGCGCGCACACGGCATTGGCGCTGGCTGTGGCGGCCGGAGCGACCGCCGGTTTGCCTGCCGTCGCGCTTGCTGCCGCAGTGGGTTTGGCGGCGGGTGTGGTGGCCGCGGGCGCGCGGGGGGCGGTCGGCAGGCTGGCGGTTTCTTCGGGCCAGATGTCGAAGGTCTCGCCATCTACGGTGGCCCGGATGGGTCGGGTGGTCAGGTCGCCAATTTCGACTTCGTAGGTTTGATCGTCAATTTTGACTTGAAGTTTCATGGTTGGGTCAGGAGCGCCGCGGGCGGCGGGCGTTGAGGGCGGTGGCGCGGGTGACGGCCTGCCAGGCGCTGACGGCGCTGTTGGGCTTTACCGGGCTATCGCTGAGGGTTGGTTTGTGCTGCAGGGCCAGGGCAACGGCCACGGCGGCTGCGGCGGCGCGGGCCAGCCTATCTGTCGCGGCGGGTATTGCCGGGGCGGTGGCTGCGGGGGGCGTTTCGACGGCCACGGTTTCGGCGCGGGGCTGGCGTTCGGCAGTCAGATGCACCAGTAAGGCCAGTACACCCCACAGGAGCAAGATCGCCCCGAAGACGAGGCTCATGCCCAGCAGGCTGATTTGAGCGGCGATCCACAAATTCTCAATCATTTTTTGTTAAACCGGGATGTTGCCGTGCTTGCGCGGCAGGGAGGGGGCGTACTTGTCGCGCAGCGCGCCCAACGAGGTGATGATCTTGGCGCGCGTCTCGCGCGGTTCGATAATGTCATCTACATAACCGGCTTTGGCCGAGTAATAGGGGTTGTTGAATTTCTTGCGATAATCTTCCACCAGGCGGCGGCGCTCACCGGAAGCATCGGGCGAGGAGGCGATCTGCTTTTTGAACAGGATGTTGACGGCGGCATCGGCGCCCATCACGGCGATTTCGGCGCTTGGCCAGGCGTAGGTGACATCGGTGCCGAGGAATTTGCTGCTCATCACCACATACGCGCCGCCGTAGGCTTTGCGGGTGATGACGGTCACCTTGGGGACGGTGGCTTCGGAATAGGCGTAGAGCATTTTGGCTCCGTGGCGGATCACGCCGCGGTGTTCCTGGTCTACGCCGGGCAGGTAGCCGGGGGTATCTACGAAGGTGATCAGGGGGATGTTGAAGCAGTCGCAGAAGCGCACGAAGCGCGACATCTTATCGGAGGCGTCAATGTCAATGACACCGGCCATCACATCGGGTTCTTGCGCCACGATGCCCACGCTGTACCCGCCGATGCGAGCGAACCCGACGATGGCATTACGCGCCCAGGCCGGCTGCACTTCGAGAAAGCTGTCGCAATCCACAATTAATTCCAGCACGCGGTGCATGGAATAGGGCATGGTGGGGTCGAGCGGGACGATGTGGTTGAGTTCTTCGTCTTTTGCGGCGCGGGTGGGGTCTTCGGGGCAGGTTTCGCTGGGCGGGTTTTCGACATTGTTGGACGGCAGGTAGCCAAGCAGCCGGCGGGTTAAGTGCAGGGTGTCAATTTCGTCGTAGGCGGAGAGATGGGCGATGCCGCTGACGCCCATGTGAACGGCTGCGCCGCCGAGTTGTTCGGCGTCAATCACTTCACCGGTGGCGGCTTTGAGTACATCGGGGCCGGTGAGGAACATATAGGCCGATTCTTCGGCCATGAGGATGAAATCGGTGAGGGCGGGGGAGTACGATGCGCCGCCGGCGCACGGCCCCAGCATGACGCTGATCTGCGGGATGACGCCGGAATAGAGGGCGTTGCGGCGGAAAATTTCGGCGTAACCGCCCAGCGATTTGACACCTTCCTGGATGCGCGCCCCGCCCGAATCGATCAGGCCGATGATCGGGTAGCCGTTGCGCACGGCTAAATCCATCACGCGGCAAATTTTGTGGCTCTGCATTTCGCTGAGCGTGCCGGCGTAGACGGTGAAATCTTGGGCGTAGAAGTAGACGGTGCGCCCGTTGATGTGGCCGTAGCCGGTGATCACGCCCTCGCCGAGGTATTCTTCCGCGGAAATGCCCATGTCATCGGGGTCGCCGGTGATGAAGGGCTCCAGTTCGTTGAGGCTGCCGGGGTCGAGCAGGTGGTTGAGGCGTTCGCGGGCGGTGAGTTTGCCTTTGGCGTGCTGATTGGCCACACGGGCCGGGCCGCCGCCCTGGCGGGCTTTTTCGCGCATGGCGCGTAGTTCGAGAATTCGGGGGTCTTCCATGGTGGGGTGAAGGTTTGAAGGTTGTAGATTGAAGGTTAAGAAGTTGACGCGTGGATGATACCCTTCCCCCGTGGCTTTTGGCAGTGACATGTATCCTGAATGTTGTAGGTGCTTAGGCGGGATTTTGCCCTGTGCCGCTATGGAATGCGCACCAACTCGCGATAGGTGACCAGTAAGTTTTTCCCCCGCTTCATCGCTTCTTCCAGGGCATGGGTAGATTGTACGATCAACTCCCCTGCGGTGATGGCTGGCCCGCCCGGATGACTGGCCAGCCCAATGCACAGGCTCATCCAAAAACGATGATTGCTGCGTGTGGCCTGTTCGGTGGTCAGGCGCTCAATCAGGCGTTGGGCGACGATGATGCCGCCTTCTTCTTCAGTGGCGGGCAATAACACCCAGAAATTCGCGCCGCAGTGGGCTGGTACATCTACCTGGCGCAGGCTGCTGTTGAGTACGTGGGCGACATTGAGCGTGGCGGTTTCGAGAATGTCTTCGCCGGTCTGATCCAGGCAGATTCCCAGGCGCAGCAGGGTGGTCGGGCTGGGGTAGCGTTTGGCGCGCACCACTTCGTGGTTGAACAAGACATCGAACAGCATTTCATTGTATAGCCCGGTGGTGTGGTTGATGCGTTCTTGCATATTATCTCCTCGCTGTGCTGGGGTCGGGGATTTCGCGGGCGGCCTGGGTGAGGATGTGGTAACTCTGCTGAACCAGGCGTTCCAGGTGGGCCAGGCGGCGGGGCGATGCGCCGCGCTCGACCAGGGTGATGTTGTGCAGCAGGGAGCCTCGCAAGCCCCCGGCCCGGCGCGCCCAGATCGAGTCGACGTTCAGCCGGGCCAGGCGGTCAGCCATCAGGCGAGCTTGTTCCAGTTGGCGGGGGGCGTCATCCATGCGCTTGAGTTTATCGCAAAGCCAATGCGCGGTCAAATAAACACGAGATGATTATATTCTCTACCAAACCTTGACAAATCAGAACAAAAACTGTACAATGCGCTCGAAATCAGAAATCAGAAATTCTTGGAGGTGTCGCAATGAGTAAGGTGATTGTTGTTGGCAGTGGTTTTGGTGGGTTGGGTGCAGCTATTCGATTGGCGGCGCAAGGCCATCAGGTGGAAATTTTCGAGAAGCGCGATAAGCTCGGCGGGCGCGCTTACCAGTATGAAATCAACGGCTTCAAGTTCGATGGCGGTCCGACCGTGATCACCGCGCCGTGGATGTTCGACGAATTGTTCGAACTTGCCGGGCGCAAGCGTGAAGATTACGTCAAGTTCGTGCCGCTCAACCCGTTCTACCGCATCTTCAATCACGAGGGCAAGCATTTCGATTACTTCCAGGATACCGAAGATACCCTCAAGGAAATCGAGCGCTGGAGCCCCGCCGATCAACCGGGCTTCAAGAAATTTGTGGCCGCCACCAAGAAAATTTTCGAGCGCTTCAACCCTGCCACCGATCAACCTTTCCTCTACCTGCCCGATTTTCTCAAGCTGATCCCGGATATGATCCGCATGCAGGCATTTATCAGCACCTACAGCTTCGTTTCCAAATTCCTGAAAAACGAATTTCTGCGCCGGGTCTTTTCCTTCCACCCGCTGTTGGTGGGCGGCAGCCCCTTCGATACCCCGGCCATTTACACGCTGGTTGTCCAGTTCGAGAAGCAGTGGGGCGTTCACTACGCCATCGGTGGTACGGGTGCATTGGTCGAGGCGTTGGGCAAGCTGTTTCGTGAGTTGGGCGGCAAAGTCCACCTCAACGCCGAAGTGGACGAGATTATGGTCGAAGGCCGCCAGGCCACCGGCATCCGCCTGAAGGATGGCAGCGTTCACCAGGCCGACCTGGTCGTTTCCAATGCTGACCCGGCGTTTACCTACAAATACATGATCCCCGCCGCGCGGCGCAAGCAATACACCGACAAACGCATTGACCAGATCAAATATAGCATGTCGCTGTTCGTGATCTACTTTGGCACCAAGAAGCAGTACCGCCACAGCAGCAACCTGCGCCACCACAACATCATCCTCAACGAGCGTTATCGCGAGCTGCTGGCCGAAATTTTTGGCGAAAAGGGCCTGCCCGAAGATTTCTCGCTCTACCTGCACATGCCCTCCATGACCGACCCCAGTGTCGCTCCCGAAGGCCACGAATCTTGCTATGTCCTCTCGCCTGTTCCCACTCTCGATGCCGGCGTGGATTGGACGAAGATGGCCGAACCCTACAAAGCGCGCATCCTGCAATTTCTTGAAGAAAACTACCTGCCCGAATTGCGCGAGAATATTGTGGCCGAACACTACATTGACCCGCTGCACTTCCGCGACGTGTTGAACAGCTACAAAGGCGCGGCGTTCTCCGTGCGCCCCACGCTTTTCCAGGCTGGCTGGCTGCGCCCGCACAACCGCTCCGAAGAGTTCGACAACCTCTACTTCGTCGGTGCAGGCACCCACCCCGGCGCGGGAGTCCCGGCGGTGCTGGCCTCCGGTAAGATCGCCGCCGACCTGATCGCTGAGGAGATGGCGAAGGCAGAACAGCCCGCCCGGCAATTGCCAGTGTCAAACCCGTCGGCAGCGTGACGAAACACTCTCCATGTCCACCTCCTACTTCCCTCTCGGGTTCGAAAAGCCCACGCTCGAAATCTCCATCGCTTCGCTTCCGGTGCGCGGCAAGCTGCCCGAATGGCTGAACGGCACGCTGATCCGCAACGGGCCAGGGACATTTCAGGCCGGTCAGCAGCGCTACCGCCACTGGTTCGATGGCCTGGCGATGCTGCACCGCTTCACGATGCGGGGCGGGGCTGTGGCGTACGCCAATAAATTTCTGCAAACCAAGGCATATCGCGCCGCCCAGGAAACTGGGCGGATTACTTATTCCGAATTTGCCACCGACCCCTGCCGAACGCTCTTCGACCGGGTGAACAGCTATTTCGATCCCACCGACACGCGCATAACCGATAGCGCCAAGGTCAGCGTGGCACTGATGGCGGGAAAATATCTGGCGCTGGCCGAAACGCCGATCCAGATTGAATTTGACCCCGAGACCCTCGCCACCGTAGGCGTCTTCACTTACGAAGATAACCTTACCGGCCAGATGACCACCGTCCACCCGCATTTTGATTTTGACCGGCGCACGGCATATAACCTGGTAACGCGTTTTCATGCGCGTAGCCACTATAACGTTTACCAAATTGCACAACATAAACAAAAAATTCTTCTAGCCTCACTGCCGGTGAGCCAACCAGCCTATCTACACAGTTTTGGCATGTCTGCACGCTACTTTATTCTGGCGGAATTTCCCCTGGTGGTCAATCCGCTCGACCTGTTGTTGTGGCGCAGGCCCTACATCGAGAATTACCGCTGGCAGCCGGGGCGGGGGACGCGCTTTTGGGTGGTAGAGCGTGCCACCGGCCAACTGCGCGGACGCTACGAGGCCGCAGCCTTTTTCGCCTTCCACCACGTCAACGCCTTCGAGCAGGGCGACGACCTGTTCGTGGACATCGTTGCTTACCCCGATGCTGGCATCTTGCAAGCCTATTATCTCGACCGCCTGCAAGACGGCTCGCAGCCCCTCCCGCACGGCAACCTGCGGCGCTACCACATCCCCTTGAACGGCAAAACGGCCGATTACGAAACCCTCTCCGATGCCTGCATGGAACTGCCCAACTTCGATTACCCCGCCTACAACACCCGCGGCGACTACCGCTACGTCTACGCCGCCAGCCTGCGCCCCGACAAACCCGAAGGCTTTTACAACCAGATTGTGAAAGTGGACACCTACGCCCGCCACGCCGCCGCCTGGTTTGCCGATGACTGCTACCCCGGCGAGGCGATCTTCGTCCCCCGGCCCGGCGCGGCCCTGAAAGATGATGGTGTGCTGCTCTCCGTGGTGTTGGACGCCCGGCGCGGCATCTCCTTCCTGCTCGTCCTCGACGCCCACACCCTCGACGAGCTCGCCCGCGCCGAGTTGCCCCAACCCGTGCTATTCGGCTACCACGGGGCCTATTTTGACCTGTAGGGCGAAATTAATTTCGCCCTACGCATGGCGGAGGCCAGATGATCCAACTCCAAAACCTCGTCAAAACCTTCCCCGTCGCTGACCGCCAGGTGACGGTATTGAACGGTATCTCGCTCGACATCGCCGCCGGCGAATACGTCGCCATTGTCGGGCCGTCGGGCAATGGCAAATCTACGCTGCTCAACATGATCACCGGCATAGACCATCCCACCTCCGGGCAGGTGATCGTCAATGGGCGCGCCATCCACGTCCTCAGCGAGGATCAACTGGCGGGCTGGCGCGCCACCCAGGTTGGTATCGTTTTCCAGTTCTTCCAACTGCTCCCCTCGCTCAACCTGCTGCAAAACGTGATCCTCCCGCAAGATTTAGCCCGCCGCGGCCGCTCCAAAGAACGCCGCCAACGCGCCGAAAGCCTGCTCGAACTGGTCGGCCTGGCCGATCAGATGCACAAACTGCCCAGCGCCGTTTCAGGTGGGCAGCAGCAGCGTGCCGCCATTGCCCGCGCCCTGGCCAACGACCCGCCACTGCTCGTGGCCGATGAACCCACCGGCAACCTCGACGCCGCCACCTCCGAAGAAGTCTTTGGCCTGTTTTGCGACCTCGCCCGCCAGGGCAAAACCCTGCTGATGGTCACACACAACGAAGAATTAGCCTGCCGCGTCCCGCGTCGCATCGAAATCCGCAACGGGCAAATTGCCCGTGATGGAAGCTGTTGATGGATTGGTGGATTGACGGATTGACGGATTGACGGATTGATGGATTGATAGATCGCCTTATTCCAATCCCCCAATCCTCAAATCCCCCAATCCCCCAATCCCCCAATCCTAAAATCCCCATGTTGCGTTATAAAATCCTCCACGACCTGTTCCACCACAAAACCCGCACGCTGTTGGCCGTGTTCAGCATTGCCTCGGGTGTGTTTGCCGTGGGGGCCATCTTTGGCATGGTGGATCAGTTGCTCTCCGGCATGGATGCCGCTCACCAGGCCGTCAACCCATCACACGTCAACATCATCCTGCGCGATTACATCCCGCAAGCCGTGGCCGACGACCTCGAAACCCTGCCCGGCGTGGCCGCGGTGGATGCGGTCAACCAGGTCTCGGTGCGTTACCGCCTGGTTTCGACAGCGGCGGTTTCGACAGGCTCAACCGGCGAATCCTCGTTGGTTGAGCCTGTCGAAACCAATGAATGGGAATTGGGCACCATCGTCCAGCGGCCCGATTATGCCAACCAGACCTACGACCAGGTGGTGTTGAAAGAAGGCAACTGGCCGCTGACCGATTCCATCGCCATTGAACGCCTATCGGGATCGTATTTTGGCGTGGGCATGGCTGACGCCGTCACCTTCGAGATCGGCGACAGCCAGCACACCCTGACCGTGACCGGGGTGATCCGCCATCCCTTCGTCCAACCGCCGCTTTTTGGCGGGCAGGCGCATTTCTTCGTAGATGCCGCCACGCTCGAAGACCTGTTCGGCATCCCCGCTGGCTATTTCGGCCAACTTCTGGTGCGCGTGGAGCCGTACAGCCTCGCCAATGCCCAGGAAGTAGCCGGAGATATGCGTGCTCGCCTGGCCGAGCAGGGCTACGGCGTAGCGGTCAGCCTGTACCAGGAGCCGGATCGCCATTGGGGGCGCATGTTCGTTGAGGGCATCAATTGGGTGATGCAGCTTATGGCGCTTGTGGCGCTGTTTTTGAGCGTGGTGCTGGTGTGGAACACGATGACGGCGCTGATCACCCAGCAGGTGGATCAGATCGGCGTGTTGAAGGCCATCGGGGCGCGTTGGCCGACGATTGCAGGTGTGTACCTGGCACAGGTATTGATCTTTGGCCTGTTGGCGCTGCTGATCGCCCTGCCCACGGCGGCGCTGTTTGCCTGGGGCGTGGGCGGCTGGTTTTTGGGCCTGTTCAACATAGATTTTCCCCCCTTCCAGGTTTCCACGCGCGCCGTGGTGTTGCAAATTGTGGCCGGGCTGCTGGCCCCGCTGCTGGCCGCTCTCGTGCCGGTGCTGCAGGGGGCGCGCCTTTCCGTGCGCCAGGCGATCGCCTCCTACGGCCTGGGCGGCGATTTCGGCTCCAGCCGGCTGGATCGGGCGGTGGAGCGGATTGGGGCGGCCTTCTTGCCCACGCTGTACGCCGCCTCGCTGGGCAACCTGTTCCGCCGCAAGGGACGCCTGGCGCTGACGCTGCTGGTGCTGATCACGGCGGGGGTGATGTTCCTGGTGGTGATGAGCCTGATCAGCTCGGTCACGTTCACCCTCGATAACGAGATGGCCCGCCAGGGTTACGACGTGCGCATCGGCTTTGCCAAAGCGCAGCCGGTGGATGATGTGTTGACGCTGGCGAACGGCGTGCCGGGCGTGTCCGCGGCTGAAATGTGGCACAGCCGCAACGCCACGCTCTTGCGCGCCGGCGAACGCCTGCAAGATTCGGCCGGCCTGGGGGCGCAACTATTGGGCATCCCGCCCGATACGGCGATGTACCGCCCGATCATCACCGTCGGGCGCTGGCTGCAAGCCGCCGATGCCGACGCCCGCGTGATCGTCATCAGCGCCGAAACTGCCGAGAAGAACGGCATTGCCGTCGGCGATACGGTGACGCTCGATCTGGGGGCGTTTGGCGCAGCGGAATGGGAAGTCGTCGGGGCATACCGCGTCCTCTACGGGTCGGGCTTCGTCGTCGAGCCGATCTACGCCCCGTTGGCGGCGATGGACGCGGCGACCGGGCTGGATGATGTGGGGACGCAGGTGTTGGTGCGCGGCAACGTGACCTCCCTGGCCGAGGAAGAGGCCCTTTCGGATGCGCTGCAAGAAGCCTTTGAAGATGCCGGGATGGGGATTGATTTTTACACCACCAGCGCCCGCCTGGATGCCCGCGTGTATGCTGATAACCAGTTCAATTCGGTGATCAGTATGCTGCTCAGCCTGGCGCTGCTGGCGGCGATGGTGGGCGGCATCGGGTTGATGGGGGCGCTGGGCATCAGCGTGGTGGAGCGCCGCCGCGAGATCGGCGTGCTGCGTTCGGTGGGGGCGCGCTCGCCAGCCATGATGGCCCTGTTTGTGATGGAGGGCGTGCTGCAAGCGCTGATCAGCTTTGTGCTGGCCGTGCCGCTGGCCTTTGCACTGGCCCGCCCGCTGGCCGAACGCCTGGGCCTGGTGATGCTCGAAGTGCGCCTCGATTACGCCTTCAACTTCGCCGCGGTGGGCGTGTGGTTCGGGCTGGTGCTGGCGATTGCGGTTCTGGCGTCTATCCTCCCTGCCCGCAGCGCCACGCAGATCAGCGTGCGCGAGAGCCTGATGTATACATAAAAAATTCCGAAGTTTTCAAAACTTCGGAATTTTTCTGGTACTACTCGTCGCCGTGGTCGTGGGGCGTTAGTTTCTCTGCGCCGGGCAGCAGGCCGACCAGCTTTTGCGGGTGGTGGATTAGCACCGGCAGGTGCGAGGGGCAGATATGGTAGGTCGTTTCGCCAAAGATGAGCGGGATGAGGGGGATTTGTTGGCTGGTCTGCTGGCAGACCAGGCAGGCGGGGGTTTGATCGGTCATGGGAATGCTCCTGAAGTGGGATTTCAGTTCAGTATACCTGCCAGCAGCATTTTTGCCTGTGACTTGAGTTAAATGGCCTGACCTTTGAATTGACTGACATACAACTGATGATAAAACCCGCGTTGATCGAGCAGGCTTTGATGGCTGCCCTGCTCCACAATCTCGCCGTCTTTGATTACCAGCACGTTATCGGCGTCGCGGATGGTGCTTAAGCGGTGAGCGATGACGAAACTCGTCCGGCCCTCCATCAGCCGCAGCAGCGCCTTTTGGATGCGCGCTTCGGTGCGTGTGTCCACGCTGCTGGTGGCCTCGTCGAGGATCAGGATGGCCGGGTCGGCCAGGATGGCGCGGGCGATGGCGAGCATCTGGCGCTGGCCCTGGCTCAGGTTGCTGGCCCGCTCGGAAAGCTGCGTCTGGTAGCCGTGGGGCAGTTGGCGGATGAAGTGGTCGGCGTCGGCCATTTCGGCGGCCCGCATACACGCCTCGTCGCTGGCGTCGAGACGCCCATAGCGGATGTTCTCCAGCACCGTGTCGGAAAATAAAAACGTGTCTTGCAGCACAATCCCCAACTGGCGGCGCAAGTCAGCCTTGGGGATGTCGCGCAGGTCGCGGCCATCTATGCAGATGCCGCCGGAATCGAGTTCGTAGAAATGCGAAAGCAGGTTGATCAGCGTTGTCTTGCCAGCGCCGGTCGGGCCGACCAGGGCAATCGTTTGCCCGGTTTGCGCTTCCAGGTTCATGTTTTTGAGGATCGGCGTGCCGGGGACGTAGCTGAAGTTGACCTGGTCGAAGCGTACATGGCCGCGCAGCGCCGCACCGTCTTCGGCGCAGTCGGTTTCGGGGGCGGTGTCGAGGATGTCGAAGACGCGCTCCGAACCGGCCAGCGCAGCCTGGACGGCGTTGTACACGTTGGCCAGTTGGCGCAGCGGGTTAATGTATTGCTGGGCATAGGCGATGAAGGCGGCAATCGTCCCCACGGTGGCCAGCCCTTGCAGCGCCAGCCAGCCGCCCAGCCCGGCCAGCACGATGACGAAGAAGTTGCCCAGCACATTGGTCAGCGGCATGAGCATGAAGGCGTAGGTGTTGGCGTAGACGGCGGCTTTGTAGACTTCGTGGTTGTGCTGGCGGAAGGTTTCGATGGCGCTGTCTTTGCGGCGGAAGGCGTTGATCACCTTGGCCCCGCTGATGGCTTCTTCCATGACGGCGTTCATCGAACCGAGGTGCTTTTGCAGTTCGCGAAAGCCGCGGCGGGTATATTGGGCGATGAAGTTGGTAAACCAGAGCATGATCGGCACCACCAGCAAGGTGGTCAACGCCAGCCAGGGATTAAGCGTAAACATGGCAATGACGATGCCCACCAGCGAAAGCACGCTGGCGAACAGTGAAACCACATTCTGCGAGACGGCCTGGTTGATGGCGTCAATGTCGTTGGTCAGGCGGCTCATCAGCTCACCGGCGGGGTTGCGGTCGAAGAAGCTGAGCGGCAGCTTTTGCAGGTGAGCGAACAGGTCGCGGCGCAGTTGCTTGAGCGCCCGCTGCGAGATGCCCGCCATCACCCAGGCGCTGATCAGGTGCAGCAGGTTGTTGAGCAGGTAGGCTGTCAACATGATGGCGGCGATGCGCGCCAGGCCGGGGGCATCGCCAGTGGCGATGAACTGGTCAATGGCGAGGCCGGTGAGATAGGGGCCGAGCAGCCCAAGCAGCGTGTAGCCAACAACCAAAAACATCACGCCGATCAGGGCGGCGGTGAATGGCTTGAGGTAGCCGGCCAGCCGCAGCAACGCCTGGCGCGAGTCACGCGCTTTCTCGATCCGTCCGGGTGTCATCCAGCCGCCGCGCGGCGCGGCTGAGGTGTTGGTCTGGTGATGGTGTGGGGGCATGGGTAAACCTCCTGTAGGGCGAAATTAATTTCGCCCTACCTCCGTTTCGGCACGCAAACCTTCGCCCAACTGCGAGTCGTAAATTTCGCGGTAGATGGGGCTGGTCTGCATCAGGTGGGCGTGCGTGCCTTCGGCGGCGATGCGCCCCTGGTCAATAACGACGATTTTGTCGGCGTTCAGCACGGTGCTGATGCGCTGCGCCACCACGAAGCGGGTGGTTTCTTTGAGCATCGCTTCCAGGCCGTGCTGGATTTTGGTTTCGGTTTCCACGTCTACCGAGCTGGTGCTGTCATCGAAAATGAGAATTTTGGGGCGGGTGACGATGGCGCGGGCGATGGCCAGGCGCTGCTTTTGCCCGCCCGACAGATTGACGCCGCGCTCTTCCACGTGGGTGTCGTAGCCGTTGGGCAGTTTGAGGATGAACTCGTGGGCCTGGGCTACTTTGGCGGCGGCGATCACCTCGTCTTCAGAGGCTTCGGGGCGGCCATAGCGGATGTTGTCGCGCACGCTGCCCGAAAACAGGATCGTCTCCTGCGGCACGATGCCGACCTGGGCAATCAACGATTGCTGCTGCAGGTCACGCAGGTCGTGTCTGTCAATCAGCACGCGCCCGCCGGCCACATCGTAAAAGCGCGGCACCAGGTTGACCAGCGAGCTTTTGCCGGAACCGGTGGCCCCTAAAATCGCCACCATCTGCCCCGCTTCGGCGGTCAGGTTGACCTCCCGCAAGACGGGTTCGTCGCAACTGCCGTTGTAGTGAAAGGACACGTTCTCGAAGACCACGCGCCCGCGCACATCCTCGGGCAGCGGGTAGGCGTTGGCGGCTTGCTGCACTTCGGGTTCGGCATCCAGCACTTCGAGGATGCGCCGCATCGAGGCGAAGCCGTTGGCCCAGGTGTTCGAGAGCATGGCCATCAGCGTGAGCGGGCCGAGGGTGGTCATCAGGTAATTGATGAAAGCGACGATCTGCCCCTGGGACATCTGGCCTTCGATGGCGCGCAGCCCGCCGGCCCAAATCACTACCACCATGCCGATATTGACAATGACGGTGCTGGCCGGCCACAGGCTGGACATGAACTGCATCACGCGCACATTGCTGCGGGTGAATTCTTCGTTGGCGGCCTCGAAGCGCTGCTCTTCGCGTTCGGCGCGCACGAAAGCCTTGACCACGCGCACCCCGGCGATGTTTTCTTGCAGCACGGTGTTCATCCAGTCCAGCTTTTGCTGCACGAAGCGGTACATCGGCTCCATTTTGATGCTGAAAATGGCGATGACCACGCCCGTCACGAGTAACAGCGGCAAAATCGTCAATGCCATGCTGCTGCTGGTGCTGAACATCAGGATCAGGCTGCCGATCATCAGCATGGGCGCGCGTGTGCCGATGCGCAGCGTCACCTGTACCAGGCGTTGGGCGGCCCCGGCGTCGCTGCTCAGGCGCACCATCAGCTTGCCGGTGGTGAAGTGGTCGAGGTTGCCGTGCGAAAACGACTGGATTTTGACGAAGAGCGCCTCGCGCAAATCGCGCCCGATGCTTTCGCCGACCTGGATCGAGTAGTAGTTGTTGCCGAGGGCGAAGATGGTGCTGAGGGCGGAGATGCCCAGCATGATCACGGCGGTCTGGATGACGACGTTCTGATCGCCCTGGTTGATGCCCTGGTCAATGATGCGCTGGATCAGCCGCGGGATGGCTAAATCCATGAAGACGACGGTGGTCAGCAGCACCAGGCTGATGGTTGACCAGCCCCAGTAGGGTCTGACGTAGTGGAGAATGCGGCGGATGAGGTTCACTTTGTTCCTGTGTGGGTAGCTTGTGGCGCAAGTCTCTGACTTGCGATAGGTTTGCGCTATGGGTGCTTTTCTTCGCCCGACTCGCCAAACGCCCTTTGCAAAACTTCCAACCCATCGAGCAGGCGGGCGAGTTCGTCTTCGTCGAGGGCGGCGAGTCGGGTTTGCATCCAGGCGCGGTTTTGCTGGAAGATGGCGTTGAGCAGTTCGTTACCGGCTTCGGTCAGGGTCAGGTCAACCCGGCGGCGGTCTTCGGCAGAGGGGCAGCGTTCGACCAGCCCCTTGCCCACCAACGCGTCCACAATCTGGCTGGCGGCAGGGCGGCTGATCAGGCGCTCCTCGGCCAATGCGCTAATGGTGCGAAATCCCTTGCGGATGTGGCGCAAGATGTGAAACTGCTCAACCGAGATGCCGAAATCTTCGCTGGCACTGGCGCGAATGCGTTGGCGAATGCGGTTCCAGGTGGGGGGGATGGTTTCCCAGAAGCGCTCGATGGTTTGTTGGGTGAGGGTGTCGGACGGGGGCATGGTAGTTAATTCTACGAATAGTTAAGTGGGTTAATTGATTGTACCGAGGGGCGCGTGGATTGTCAATCATGGGTTTGCATTTGAAATGGATGAATGACCACTTTTTCAGTTAAAATCACGCCATGCGATTTGAATTTGCCACCGCCACCCAAATCATCTTCGGCCCCGGCCTGATCGCCGAGGCCGGGCAGCGGGCTGCCAATATGGGCCAGCGCGCCCTGCTCGTCACCGGGGCCAATCCCGCGCGTGCCGCGGCTTTGTTGGATGCGCTCGCCGCTCAATCGGTCGCCGTCACTACCTTTTCGGTCGCCGGCGAACCGCTGGTCGAGACCGTGCGGCGGGGCGTGGAACTGGCCCGCCAGGCCGATTGCAGCCTGGTGATCGGTTTCGGCGGCGGCAGCGCCCTCGATGCAGGCAAGGCCATTGCCGCCCTGGCGGCCAACCCCGGCGACGTGCTGGATTACCTGGAAGTGATCGGCCAGGGACGGGCGTTGTTGAATGCCCCGCTGCCCTTCATCGCCATTCCTACCACCGCCGGCACCGGCAGCGAAGTCACCCGCAACGCCGTGATCGGCTCGCCGGAGCATGGCGTCAAGGTCAGTTTGCGCAGCCCGCTCATGCTGCCGCGCCTGGCGTTGGTTGACCCTGCGCGTACCTACGGCCTGCCGCCCGCCGTCACTGCCAGCACCGGCCTGGATGCGCTGACGCAACTGATCGAACCCTTCACCTGCAACAAACCCAACCCGCTGGTAGATGCGCTTTGCCGCGATGGCATCACCCGTTCGGCCCGCTCGCTGCGCCGCGCCTATGCAAGCGACGACCCCGCCGCCCGCCAGGATTTGTCGTATGCCGCGCTGCTCAGCGGCCTGGCGCTGGCCAATGCCGGGTTGGGCGCTGTGCATGGCTTCGCCGGGCCACTGGGGGGGCAAATGGACGCCCCTCATGGCGCGCTATGCGCCCGCCTGCTGCCCTTCGTGGTAGCAGCCAACATCCGCGCTCTCGAAGCCCGCCAGCCCGAAAGCCAGGTTTTATCGCGTTACGATGAAATCGCCCGGTTGCTCACCGCCAACCCCCACGCCCGCCGCACCGATGGCGTAGCCTTCCTCCACCAACTCTGTGCCGACCTGTGCATCCCCCCACTTTCTGCCAATCACTTTACGGCTGACCAAATCCCCGCCCTCATCCCAAAAGCCGCCCGAGCCAGCAGTATGAAAGCGAACCCGGTGGCGCTGACAGAAGAAGAAATGGCGGGGATTTTGACCGAAGCCTTATAAAAACTAAGCATCTGAATTTTCATCTGCTGATACTCAACCCGATCATGGGCATCTGTTTCGGAGCGGTCTAACGACCAGATCACCTTTTCCCCTTGTACCCCCTCACCTTCTCCCTTCTCGCCTTTCTCCTCGGCTCCCTGCCCTTCTCCGTCTGGCTGGGCAAACGCACCGGGCATGACCCGCGCCAGGTGGGCGACCGCAACCCGGGCGCCACCAACGCCCTCAAAGCCGGCGGCTGGAAACTCGGCCTGGCGGTGCTGCTGCTCGACGTGAGCAAAGCCGCGCTGCCCGTCGGCCTGGCCTACCAGGTTTTCGGCTGGCGTGGGCCGTGGATGGTGCTGATCGCCCTGACCCCGATGCTCGGACACGCCTTCTCGCCCTTTCTACGCGGGCAAGGCGGCAAGGGCGCAGCCACCGCCCTGGGCATCTGGATCGGTCTGACGTTGTGGGTGGTGCCAGCCGTGGCCCTGGCGGCGCTTTCGCTGGCGTTCGCCATCCTGAGCGCCTCGGGCTGGGCAATGATGACGGCATTGCTGGCGGTGGGCATCTATTTGTTCGCCTTTGCCCCCGACCCGCTGTTGCTGGCCGTGTGGGCGGGGCAGGTCATCTTGTTGGGCTGGAAATACCGCCACGATCTACACCGCTGGCCGGCAATCCGCCGCCGGGGTGTACAATAGGCCCATGAACGACCGCACAAAATTATTCATCGCTATCGTGTTCTTCCTGGCGGCCCTGGTGCTGCCGCTGATCGGGCTGGGCCTGGGCTGGTATTACCACGACCTCCAAACCGGCCTGCTGATCATGTTTGGCGCATTCCTGGCGCTCTTCATCCTGGGGGGATTGACCCTTGCGCAGGTGCGCGACCTGAACTGGCTGACCGTCAGCCTGCCCTACCTGCTCAGCCTCGGCTACACCCTCAGCCCCGACCTGATCCCCCTCGGCGCCGACGATGCCGCCGTGACCGCCCTGGGATCGCTGATGACTTACGCCCTGGCGCTGCGCAAAGACCCCAACACGCCGCGCTGGATCATCGTGCCGTTGCTGGCAGCCGCCGTTTACGTTTTCTTCGGCGGCTTCATTCCCGGCGGCATAGATGAGTTGGTCGTCAACCTGCTGGCGATTGCCGTGGCGGCCGCCGGGGCCAACCGCGCCAGCCAGGAAAGCTAACGCGCACATCCCATCTTCATGGCGTTTCTTTTCCTCGCTCTGCTTTTCCCCCTGTTATTGCTCAATCTGATCGCCCTGGTCAATGCCCTGGCGTTTCCGCGCTTGCGGCCAGCCTCAACGGGAGCGCAGCGGGTTTCGCTGCTCATCCCGGCCCGCAACGAAGCCGCCGTCATCGCCGAAACCGTACGCAGCCTGCTGGCGCAAGATTACCCCGCCCTCGAAATTCTGATCCTGGATGATCATTCGGGCGATGGCACGGCTGAAATAGCCCTCGCCGCCGCCGCTGGCGACCCGCGGCTGCGCCTTTTCCCTGGCAAACCACTGCCCCCCGGCTGGCTGGGCAAAGCCTGGGCCTGCCAGCAATTGAGCGAACACGCCACCGGCGAACTACTCATCTTCACCGACGCCGACGTGCGCTGGCAGCCGGGGGCGCTAACGGCACTCGTCGCCCACTTCGAGCAAACCCGCGCCGACCTGCTGACGATCTGGCCGACGCAGATCACCCACACCTGGGCCGAACGCCTGGTGGTGCCGTTGATGGCTTTTACCATTGTGGGGTATTTGCCCATTTTGGCCGTCCATCATACGCCCTGGCCCGTATTTGCCGCCGCCAACGGGCAATGCCTGGTTTTTCGCCGACCGGTGTATGCCCAGGTGGGCGGTCACGGTGCGGTACGCCAGAACATTGTCGAAGATATGGGCTTTGCCTGGGCGGTCAAGCGGGCCGGGCGGCGTTTGCGCATGGCCGATGGCGGCGGTTTGCTGCAAACGCGCATGTATGCCAACTGGCAGCAGGTGCGCCATGGCTTCGCCAAGAACATCCTGGCAGGTCATGCCAATTCGCTCGTCTTTTTACTCTTTTCCACGTTCTTTCATTGGGCCTTGTTCTTGTTCCCCTGGCTGTGGCTGGCGTTTGGCTGGCGGCTGCCCGTCTCGCCGCTGTATCCGTGGGGGCCATTGGGCCTGGCGGCATTGGGCGTCAGCCTGCGGGCGATCACGGCGGCGGTGAGCGGCCAACGCCTGCGCGACGCCCTCTTCCTGCCCATTTCGGTGATTCTGATGACCGTCATTGCCGCGCAGTCGGTCTGGTGGCGCTTGCGCGGCGGGCCGCGCTGGAAGGGACGTGAACTCAAACTTCCCAAGTCGAGCGAACCTTAGGCTCGCCCAAGACTGCCGAAGTTTATTTGATCCAGATCAGCCACCCCTTCGCTAACCATCCCCGCTGCAAATTGATTCCATACCCCCGTTCAGCCAACCGCTCCGCCGCGGCGATGAACCACTGCCGTAAGCCCCAGGTTTGCGCGGCGCTGCTTTCGTTGGCGGCGGCTTTCCAGGCGGCGAAAAAGTCGTAGATTGGTTCGCCCGGGATGACGCGGTGGATGTAATTCTTGGGCAGTATGGTCTGAAATTCGCCGGGATCGAAGCCGAGGTGGAAATTGGTGAAGAAGACGAGCGCCTCCGCCTGCCAGGCGTTTTCGCCGCGGCGCAGCACGTTGGCGGCCCAGATCGCCCCCGTGGGGTTCGACGTGCCTTCGATCAGCAAACCGCCGGGCAGCACGCCGCGCCCCATCTGTTCCCAGGCGGGGGCCACCTGATCTGCCTCGTACTGCCGCAGCACATTGAAGGCCCGCATCAGCCGGATGCTCTCGCCGGGCAGCAGCGGCACATTGAAGCCGCCCAGCCGGAAAAAGGTGCGTTCATCGGCGAAGGGCTGGGCGGCGGCCACGCGTGCGGGGTCAATCTCTACGCCCAGAATGCGCAGTTCGGGGTTGAGTTTACGGAAGCGTTCAGCGCTTTCGAGGGTGGTGGTGGCCTCGGCCCCGTAGCCCAGGTCGACATACAGGGCGTTGGCAAAATCGCCATCCTGCCGCGCCAACAAGCCGGGGTCGTAGCGCAGGACGAAATGATCCACCTGGCGCAGCCGGTTGCGGGCCGTTTTGCCGCGCGTGGGCTGGCCTTGCGGTTTTTTGGGGATGGCGAGGGGGTGGCGAGGGGGCATTATTTCAAAGCGAAACCTTGCGCCTCGATCACGCTGCGCAGTTCGGCGCGCAGCACTTGCGCGGCGCGGCGGGCAGAATGCTCCAGCCAGCCGTAGGCCACCATCTCTTCTGGTTTGCCGGGGGCGGGCACCTGGCGGTCTTTGTAGATGCCGGTAGCGGCCATCGCGGCGTCGTACTGCAGCAGGGCGGCATCTTGATCGGCGTTGTAGCTTTCCCAGTGCAGCACGGCTTCCAGCGGCAGGCGCGGGCGAATGGGCGGCGTGCTGGCCGGCCAGCCGACCGTCATGCCGACGATGGGGAAGACCAGCCTGGGCAGGCCAAGCAGTTCGATCACTTTGTCGGGATGGTTGCGCAGCGAGCCGATGTAGCAGATGCCCAGGCCAAGCGACTGCGCCGCCAGGGCCGCGCTTTGGGCGGCGATGACGGCATCTACCGCGGCAATGAGAAAGTTCTCGAAATAGCCCGGCTCGTGGGTGTAGCCGCGCAGTTCGCAGGCGCGATCCAGGCGGGCCAGGTCGGCGCACCAGGTGAGGAAGAGCGGGGCCTGTTCGACGTGTTTCTGCCCGCCGCACCATTCACGCAGTTGGGTGCGTTTGGCCTGGTCGGTGACGGCGACAACGCTGTAGGTTTGCAGGTTAGACGAGCTGGACGTGCGTTGGGCCGCGGCAATGATTGTTTCGACGAGTGCGCCGGGCAGGGGGTCGGGTTTGTAGTCGCGCACGGAGCCGTGCTGGTGGATCAGGTTGATCGTTTCGTTAGTCATGGGAATCCTTTAAAAATTTAACAGGATGTACAGGATAGACAGGATGGATGTTGAATTTTATCCTGCATATTCTGTACATCCTGTTTCGTTTACGGATTTGTGAGCCGCCATAGGTCAAAACCAGCGCCGCCGGTGAGGCCGAGCCATTTGTTCAACTCGATATTGGCCCAATCGTAGATTTGGCCGACGCCGGGCTGGGCCGGGTCGTAGAGCATCAGCTCGCGAATGACGAAGCCCGCGGTGGTGTTGAGATTGCTCACCGTGTAAGCGCGGCCTGCTTCATCCACTTTCGTCACCGTGATCATGTGTTCAAACGTGCCATTGCGGCCGGGGTAGAGATAGAGAAAATCGCCGGGCAGCAGGGGGAAGGCGGCAAAATCGAACTCGTGCATGGGCGTATCGAAGTGGTACCAGGCGAAGCGCTCTTGGGGGAAGTAGGTTTGCAGGGTGGGCTGGTTGATTGCGGGGTCGAGCAGCCAGAAGGCGTGTAGGTCGGTGTCAGCGGGCAGCACGCCAGCCTCGCGCAGCAAAATGGCCGAAAGCGGGCCGCACACCAGCGAGGCATCTTCGACGTTGCCGGGCAGGTAGTCTATTTGCTGGTGGATGATTTCGTTGGCTTTGTCGGTGGTTTCGGCCAGGTAGCGCTGCGAGGCTTCGTAGAGCAGGCGTTCCTGCTCCCAGGTGAGCGCGCCGCGCGGGGTGGGGGATGGCGTATGGGTCACCGTTGGCGGGATGGGCGTAGCGCTGGTTGGGAGGTCTGTGGCGGTGGGTGTTGTTGTAGCGGTGGGTGCGGGTGTTTCGGTTGCAGAGAGGGGCGTCGCGCTGACGGTGAGGCCGGGCGTGGGCGAGGCGGGCGCAGCAGATGCGACAGGCTGGCAGGCGGTGATAAGGAAAATCAACCACAAAGGACACAAAGGGCCGCAAAGGAATTTCTTTAAACCGTCGTGTACCTTCGTGACCTTTTTGGTGAATAAACTAATAATTCGCATACCATTCCGTCGTGAGTTCTGGCGCGGCGAAAAAGTCCGTCCACGGGCGGGCCAGGGCCTGGCACAGGGCGGTCAGGCGTTCGAGGCGGGGGTAGGCCACGTCGCGCAGGAAGGCGGCGCGGGCATCTCCCTGCAAGCTGACCGCTTCCTTCCACACCGCACGGCCCACGGCAATGCCCGAAGCCCCTTCCTGGCAGGCGGTTGTCACCTGGCGCAGGTAGGTCTCGAAATCTACGGCGGCGGAGAGCAGAATCCAGGGGGCAACGCTGGCGGTGTTGAGGTCGCGGCAGGCGGCGGCCCACTCGCTGGCGGGGGCGTCGCTGGCGAGCGGGAACTCCGCCTTCAGCACCTCCACGCCGAGCGGCGTCAGGCGGCGGGCGGTTTCGATGACGGCGTAGCGCTTCTCGTCAGAGGCGAGCGATTTTTGCGCCGGGTCGAGCGGGTAGGAGAGCGGTTCGAGCATCAGGGGGATGTCGTGGGCGGTGCAATCGGCAGCCACCTGGCGCACGAAGGCTTCGATCTCAGCGGCGGTGGGGGCATCGGGGTGATAGTAGACCAGCAGTTTGACCATGCTGGCGCCCATGCGCCGCACTTTTGCCACGCTCCAGCCCGGCAGCACGCGGCTCTGGCGGGCGGCAGGGTCGCCGGTATAGCCGCTGGCTTCGACGGCCACCACCAGCCCGGCGCTGTGCGGGATGGCCCCGGCGGCCACCGCCTGCGCCGCGCCAAATTCGGGGTCAATCAGCACCGAGGTAGCCGCGCACCCCAGGGCCGCGGCCACCTGCACCTTGAAGCCGGTCAGTTCGGCCTCGGTGACGCTTTCGGGCGACTGCGGGTTGAGCGATTTGCGCAAGTTCTGGCGATGGTCGAGCGCCAGGGTGGTGAGGGTGGCGCGGGCGGTACTGCACTGCTGCAGGCCACGGATTTTGCCAATCGAGAGGGTGTTCATGGGGAGTTCCTTGGGGTGAAGGGTGAAGGTTGCAGGTCGAAAATCGCAGGTCGAAAGTCGTTATGATTGACCTTTGACCTTTGACTTGTGACCTGCTCCCCGCATCCTTCAACCGATAGTTTTTAGGTCGTCGAGCAGCATTTGTTTTTCTTCTGCGTCGGTGATGCGTTCGGCGATTTGCAGGGCTTTTTGTAAGTGAGATTGCATTTCAAAGCGGTCACCAGCAGACATTTCAGTGCGGGCCAGGGCCTCATAAGCAAAGCCCAGGCAATACAGCGGCGCTCCATCGGCCTGGCTGACTTGCAGGCAGAGCCGGGCATAATGTCGGGCATTGTCGGGCTGGCGCAACAAAACGTAAATACGCGATAACTGCCAATAGCCAACGGACAGGTTTTCGGGGGTGCAATCGAAGCGCTGTGTCCAGTGCCATAGGGATGCCATTGAAAGGCGCAGCATTCGCTCGTCTTCATCGGGCGTGCGGTCGGTTTTTTCCATTAAATCCCAGGCCTGGTTAAAACAATTGGCTGAAAAGTATTTGTGAACAACGGCATGATCGAAAGATGGTTGGTCGGACATGGCTACCTCCTATTTGTGGTGGTTCTATTTTACACGCAATCAAAAGCGTTACTGATCTGGTATCATATTCAGCGCTTATATTGACCACAACCATTATCAGGATGAATAGAGATGCTAAACGATCAGAACACATTTCAACAAGCCGGCCAGCATGGTTACTTTTTTTATCAATCTATCGCCAACCAGAGTTCGATTTTCTTTGTCCTGGCTCTGACCTTCATTTTGCTGTGGGCGCTGCTAAAATCTGAAGAGCGTTACCGAAAGTTGCTGGTAAGTTTGTACCAGAAGTCATGTGATTGCTGATAGGCGCTAGCAGGCCATACCTGGGGGAAAGGAACGCTACACACCTTCGCGATGTTGGTGGTTGACTCGCGGGGTGTTTTTTTGTACTGTATAAATAGAGAGTGTATACGTCATCCGATGGATCGGCTCCAAGTTCGTAGACACGCGAAAGGATGGTGGTGCCATGTTGATGAGCAATACACAGACAACCCATTACACCGCCGAGTTGGCACTGCTCGGACGGGCGGCCCGGGGGGAACGCCAGGCGATGCACGAGGCCATTCAATATCTCAGTTCGGCCAACCCCTATTTGCGCAAGATCATGCAGGCGGCTTTGCACGAGTGTACCGACCCGGTGGTGTGGCAGGGGGTGGTTCGCTGCATGGGCGAGCATTGCTGGCAAGCGGGGCCGCCCGACCTGCGCCTGATGGATGTGGAGGCGGCCTATCGGTTGGATGAGTCGATTCGCCAGGTGTTTACGCAAGACCATAGCCTGGCCGAAGGCGAGATGAAACTGGCCGCCCTGCAAGCCTGCCTGGGGCACCAGAGCGCTGCGGTGCGTTACGCCGCCTCGTGTTTACTGGGCTTGCGCGCCAATCCCGCAGCCATTTCGGCCCTGCAAGAGACGCTTGAACAGGGCGATGAAACCTGGCAGGTGCGAGCGGTCCGTGCCCTGACAGTCATTGACGATCAGCGCTGCGGCCCGTTGTTGATCTGGGCCCTGGGGCGTGGGCGCGGCGCCCTGCACCAGGAGGCCGGTCAGGCGGTGCGCAAGGTGGCGGGCAGCATTCGCCCGGCGCTGATCGAGGCGCTCAGCCATGCTGATGCGCACGTGCGCTGGCATGCCGCCCGGGCGCTGGTTGAAATGGGCGATCTGCGCGGTGTGGAGGTGGCCCAGGAGGGCCTGTTCCATGAAAGTCGCGTGATCCGTTTCGCCAGCGCGGAAGCCCTGGCCTGCCTGGGCGCTGACTGCGTGGCGGGGCTGTTGCAATTGCTCAGCCGCCCCGGTCTGACACAGCCCACCTTACAGGCGGTCGGCCATGCGTTCAATGCCATCGAAGCGCAAGCGGTGCGCAACACGCTGCACCCCCTTCTGGCGGCCCTGCAAGACCCGACTTCCAGCACGGTTGTCGCTTCGATTGCCCAGCAGATGCAAGCCGAATGGGGCAAGCAGATGCAGGACAAGGAGGTGAGTCATGTGCGCTGAAAAGATCAACAAGCCGATGCAGTTCTTGTTGGCGGTGGATGGGTCAGAACATTCGCTGGCGGCCATTCACCTGCTGTGTGATCTAGCCATCATGCAGTTCCACGCCCCCGAAAGCGGCGTAACCGCCGTCGCGGTAGAAGATGTGCGCCGGCAACACCAGGGGGTATCGTTGGTGAAAATCCTGGAAAGCACGCAGTATCTCTTTGAAGAAAAGGGGATTGCATGCAAAACGGGCCTGCTGCATGGCAACCCCGCGGCAGAAATCACACGCTATGCTGCCGAAAATTGCTCTGACCTGATCGTGGTGGGCGCCAAAGGGCTGCGGGCCACCCTGGGCATTTTGCTGGGCGGCGTGGCGCAGCAGGTGGTGGAATATGCCAGCAGCCCAGTTTTGGTGGTGCGAGCGCCCTACCGCGGGTTGCGCCATGTGCTGTTGGTAACCGATGGCTCGGCCAACAGCCGGAAGGCCGCCGAATACGTCACGCAGTTTCCCTGGCCGGGCGAAGTGACCATTCACGCCATGCACGTCCTTCCGCCGCCGCCACGCCTGACCGCCACGGAGCATTACTGGCCGATCCTGGCCGAAACGCTGCCGCCGATCACGCCGGAAGACGAAGCAGCCATCGAGGCGATGCGCATCGAACAGGAAAACGAAGGCACGGCGCTGCTCGATAGCACCGTGCGTTACCTGGAAGCGGCCGGCTTGAAGGCTGTCAGCGTCCTTTCCACCGGCGACGCCGCCACGCAGATCATCGAATACATCCAGCAAAACCAGATTGACCTGTTTGTGGCGGGGTCGCGTGGGTTGAGCGAGGTGCGCGCCTGGCTGGTGGGCAGCGTGTCGCGCAAGTTGATCCATTATGCCGGGTGTTCGGGGCTGTTGGTCAAGTAAGGGGCTGCGCCGGTTGAGCCTGTCGAAACCTAAAGCCTGTCGAAACCAAAGGAGTTTGCTATGTTCGATCACACCCAAACCATTTTTTGCGATGGCTGTGGCGCTGAAATTGGCTGGTTGCCGGTGATTGTGGAGCAGCGCCATTTTTGCTGCACCGATTGCGCCGAAGGCCGCTCATGTACCTGCGGACTGCAAGCCGAATGGGAAGATGATCGGCGCAGCACGCAGATGCCAGGAATAGAAGGTTAGCCGAATGTGTGCGGCGCACCCCCAGGGTGCGCCGCTTTTTTTTGCCACCATTACTGCCCGGCCAAAAAACGCCCGGTATGCGAGGCAGCCACCTGCGCCACCTGTTCGGGCGTGCCTTCGGCCACGATCTCGCCGCCCGCCGCGCCGCCTTCCGGGCCGAGATCGATCACCCAATCGGCAGAGCGGATCAATTCCAGGTTGTGTTCGATAACGATGACGCTGTTAGCGGCCTCGACCAGGCGTTGCAGCAGGATCAGCAGGCGAGCGATGTCGGCCACGTGCAGGCCGGTGGTGGGTTCGTCGAGCAGGTAGAGCGTGTGCCCTGGGCGGCGAGAATCTGCCCCTGATTTGCGCCCCAGTTCCTTGGCCAGTTTGACGCGCTGCGCCTCGCCGCCCGAAAGCGTGGTGGCCGGCTGACCAAGCTGCAAATAGCCCAGGCCCACGTCAGCCATCACCTGCAAGCGGGAGACCACGCCCGGCACGTCGGCGAAGTGCGGCAGCGCCTCGGCGATGGTCAGTTCGAGCGCTTCGGCCACATCCACGCCGTTATATTTCACCGCCAGCACGTCTTTCTTGAAGCGCCGCCCGTGGCAGGCCGGGCAGCGTACGGGGACATCGGGCAGGAAGTGCATCGAGATGTTGAGGATACCCGCCCCCTCGCAGCGTTCGCAGCGCCCGCCGGGCGTGTTGAACGAGAAGTGGCGCGCCGTCAGGCCGCGGCGTTTGGCCTCGGCGGTGGCGGCGAAGGCCTCGCGCATGGCCGTGAAGGCATCGGTGTAGGTGGCGGCGTTGGAGCGCGGCGAGCGTCCGATGGCCGATTGGTCAATGGTGATCACCCGGTCGAGATAGTGCCAGCCCTCGATGGAATCGTAATCTGCCAGTGCGCGCCCTGAGCCTGTCGAAGGGCTGCTGGCCCCATGCAAGCGCTGGCGGGCGGCGGCATCGAAGATGTCGAACAGCAGCGACGATTTGCCCGACCCCGAAGCGCCCGTGATCGCCACCAGCATCCCCAGCGGAATGCGGGCGGTGATGTTCTTCAGGTTGTGCTGGCGCGCCCCGCGGATGACAATTGCTTTGCCATTCGGCGGGCGGCGCGGCGGTTGGGGCAGGGTCAGTGTGCCGGAAAGGTATTGCCCGGTCAGCGAACCCGGCTCGGCGGCGATCTCAGCCGGCGTGCCAGCCGCCACCACGCGCCCGCCGTCTTTGCCAGCGCCAGGGCCGAAATCCACCACGTAGTCGGCGGCGTGTAAAAAATCGAGATCGTGTTCGATCACCAGGACGGTGTTGCCCAGGTCGCGCAGTTGTTTCAGCACAGTGATCAGGCGTTGGTTGTCGCGCGGGTGCAGGCCGATGGTGGGTTCGTCGAGGATGTACAGCACGCCGGTTAGGCCCGAACCGAGCAGCGAGGCCAGCCGCAGCCGCTGCGCCTCGCCCATCGAAAGCGTGGGCGACGAACGTTCGAGGGTGAGATAGCCCACGCCCACATCCACCAGCCGCCCGATGCGCCCGCGCAGGTCGGCGATGATGGGGGCGGCGATGGCCGCCAGTTCGCCAGCGATGTTGTCCGTCAACGCCGTCACCCATTCGAGCAGCGCCGAGAGCGGCAGTTGCGAGATAGTGATGATGTCTTGCCCCAGGATGGTGACGGCGCGGCTTTCGGCCTTCAGACGTGTGCCGCCGCAAGCGGAACACGTCTGCGAGATCAATTGCTGTTCCATCTTCTCGCGATAGCTGGTTTCGCCCTCCAGGTTGGCATAGCGGCGCAGCAAATTGGTGACAAGGCCCTCGAAGGAACCACGCGCGACCGTGTCGGGCGGCTTAACGCCGGGGAAGTGGCGGGTGAACGCCGCGCCGTTGACGCCGTAGAACAGCAGGTCACGCTGGATGGAGGTGTATTCCTTGACCGGCAAGGCCGGGTCGAACTCGAAGCCGTAATGCTTGCCGGCGGCCACCAGCGCTTCCTTGTAGCGGGCGACGAAAAAAGCATCCCAGCCATAGACCGCGCCATCGAGAATGCTGCGCTCCAAGTCCACCAGCGTTTCGACGCGGGCGGTCAGCACCTGGCCCAGGCCGGTGCAGGTTGGGCAGGCTCCGGCGGGTTTGTTGAACGAGAAGTGCGCCATGCCCAGTTCGGGGATGGGATGGCCGCAGTGCGGGCAGAGGTAAGTGGATTCGTCGTTGCCGTCCCCGTCGTCCCAGGTTTCGCCGGGCGCGTCGGCTGAGGGCGGCACGTCACCGCCGCACTGCGGGCAGGGGCGGTGCCCCAGGCGGGCGAACAGCACGCGCAAATAGGTGTACACCTCCGTCACGGTGCCGACGGTGGAGCGCGGGCTGTGGTTGGTGAGGTGTTGATCCACGCTGATTGAGGGCGCCAGGCCCTCGATAGAGTCTAGCGGCGGTTTGCTCAGGCCGTCTGTCACCATGCCGAGCGATTCCATGAATTGGCGCTGGCTTTCCTGGTGCAGCGTGTCGAAGGCCAGGCTGCTTTTACCCGACCCCGACAGGCCGGTGAAGACGACGAACTGGTTCTTGGGGATGGACAGGGTGATGTTTTTGAGATTGTGCAGGCGGGCGTTACGGACGACGATTTGAGATTGCATGAAGCCTCCGGGAAAAGGTTGAAGATTGAACGTTGAAGGCAGGGGTGGCTTTCAACTTTCAATTCCATTGTACAACCCTGGTGGGTTAGTGGAGAGTTAGCCGGGCGAATTTCTTTCGCCGTTCGTTCTCCCCGTGGGCGGGGTTTCTGCGGGATATAAAAAGGCCGCTCGAGCAGGGGCGAGCGGCCTTTATAAGCCAGCCAGGTTTTTCCGTCCTCTATCTTGCTGTGAAACCGCTTCAGCAGCTAATGATTCGTTTGCCACAGCAATTTCTCGCCAGCACGAAGGACGGAAAGACCTTCATCGTTATTCAGGAACAAGTCTATCCATCTTTCGGCGGTTCGTCTGTGGTAGGTGTATCGCTTGGTTTTGGCACGTCATCCGTTTCAATAGGAGGCGGCGCTTCAGTGGTAGCAGTTGGGGGAACGTCGGTGGGGGGGACATCGGTGGGTGGAACTTCGGTAGGTGGAACTTCGGTGGGTGTTTCGGGGGTGTTGGATGGTTGTGACGTTGGTGTGGCCGTGGGTTGCGGGGTTTGTGTAGGGCTGGGGACGGCGGTTCGTGTGGCGGTGTTCTTGGCGGTGGCGGTGGGGGTGCTTGCCTTGGGGGTTGTCGTCGCCGTGGCGGGTTTGGGTGTTTGGGTGGGGGCGGTGGTTTTCGTGGCGGCGGTTGTGTTGGTGGGGGCTTTGGCGGGCGTGTTGGTGTTTGCCGGTCTGGGTGTGTTGGTGTTTGGCGGTTTGGCGGTGTTGGAGGCAGGGATGGGCGTGTTGGTGGGATCGGGATTGTGGCCCGGCTCATCGGGTTCTTTTTGGGTGGGAGGTTTGGCGGCCGGGCGGGTGGGTGTGGGCGTGGGGATATATTGGTTGGCGCAATCGTAGGCCAGGCTGCCCACCGGCAGGCGGCTGGCCCACTGGCGCGCCTCGGCTTCGGGGATGGCTTGCGCCTCGCCGGCGTCGAGGTCTGGCCCGGAGAAGAGCAGTTGTGTGCCGGGGGCGATGCTGCCAGAACCTCCGCCCAGGGCGTCGTAGGTGCAGGTGCCGGCATAGCAACTGACGATGGCGCGCTCGTTTGCGGGGTAATCTAATGCCAGGCACGAGCCTTCGACGCGCAAAGTGAGATTGGAGCGGGCAAGCTGCAGTTCGCCCAGGGCGTAACTGCCGTTTTCGACAAACACATGGCTCGCTTGCGAGACGAAGAACTGATAGGCCTGGTCATCAATGGTATTCATCTGTAACAGGCTTCCCGGCAGGGCGTGGAGATAGCCCGGGTTGCTGCTGTACCCTTCGCGGTGGAAAATCAGCAAGACCATGTCCTCCTGTTCTTTGGCCTGCAGGGGTGATTTCAGGAAGAAGGCATCGCCATTTTGACTGACGATGACGCCGGCCTGCCCGGCCACGAAGGGTTTGAGCGTGGGCGATGGGGTGAAGGTGACGGTGGGTGTGTTGGAGGGCGTGGGGGTATCGGAAGGTGTAGCGGTGTAGGCGGCCACGGTTGCGGCCTGCGCCGTAGCCGCTTGTTGCTCTTGCGAGAGCGTTTGCAGCGTTCTTTGGGTAATGAGCAAAGCCGCGACGGCCACGCACAGAACAATTGCCAGCGCAAAGATGACACCTCCGGCGATCAGCATCGGGCGGCGCGCCCGCCAGGTGCGCCAGCGGTCGGGCATCTGGATCAGGGCGGCCGAAATGTTGTCATCGGGGCCGCGGCCCAGGGCAAACGAAACCAACTCCTGAGCGGCCTTCTTGCCTTCTTTTTCGGTAACGGTGCGAATGATCTCTTCTTTGCTGATCAGGGGTTCGCCGGTTTGGGGCGAGTCTTTGATCAGGCCGTCAGAACAGACCAGGATGGCGTCGCCATCGAGCAAGGGCAGGCCGCCCTGGCCGCGTTCGTTGGCTTCTGCGTAGTCGCTGGTGCCAACGTAGAAGCCCAGGTCTACCTCCACCTGCTCGCGCGGCCCGATGGCGCGCATGAGGACGTTGGCGCGTGGGTGGTCGCGGGCGGCTTCGGCGCTGATTTTGCCTTGCCAGGCCATGACGGTTGCCCACGAGTGGTCTATGGTCAATTGGGTCAGCTTGCGGTTGCGGCACAGGTAGATGCGGCTGTCGCCGACGTTGGCAATGTACAGCTTTGCCGTGGCCTCATCTACCACGGCCACGGCCAGGGTTGTGCTGGCGCCGCTGGTTTCGCGTTGCAGTTGAAAGGTGGCTTTGTTGGCATATTGCACGGCCTGGGTCAACAAGGCGGGCAGGGCGGTTTCGCGGCTTTTTTCCAGGTAGTTGAAGAGGGCGTCTATGGTGGTTTGCGAGGCGCGCTCGCCTTTGTTTTCGCCGCCCACGCCGTCGGCCACGGCTGCCACCATCAATTTCAGCCCGGCGGCGGTGGTCACGGGGCGCGCCCGCACGCGGTCTTCGTATACTTCGCGGTGTCCGCCGATGTCATAATGTGAATCGATGATTATTTTCGCCACGATGCTTCTCCCTATCCAAAGCGGATAATTTTTTCAGGCCAGCGGGATGCGCGGCGGCCTGACGCTGCTGATGCGCTCTTCGATAGCCTCGATGATGTCGTCAATTTCGGGGCGCTCTTCTGGCTGTGTTTGCAGCATGACGCTGAGCACTTTATCGAGCGATTCGTGCGCCTCGCGGCGCAGCGTTTGAATTTTACGCAGTTCGCCGCGCAAAATGGACGAGGTGATTTCGGCTTCTTTGCGCTGGCTGAACAATTGCTGCCCGGTGAGCAGCTCGAAGAGCAGCGCGCCCAACGACCAGATGTCTATTTTGGCGGCATACAGGGGGAAATTTTTGGCTTCGATGTCTTTGCGGGTGTACGCCATGATGATTTCGGGCGGCGAGTAGCGCAGGGAGCGGGTCGGCTGGGCAATGATGTCTTCCACGCGCTGCGCCGTGCCGAAGTCGGTCAGGATGGGTTGGGGCGTGCGCAGGGGGCTGGGCGGCTCACGCAGCAGGATGTTCTCCGGCTTCAGGTCGCAATGTCCGTATCCCATTTGATGAATGTATTTGACGGTGATGAGCAGTTGGTAGAAAAATTCGATGATCCAGGGGATGGGCATTTTGGTGAAGTTCTTGATGTATTTGCTGAGATCACCGCCGGGGATATATTCCATGGTGAAATACCACGGGTTTTCGGGTAAATCGGTGGCGCGGGCGCAATAGACCACCTTGCCGGTGGGCAGTTGCAGGGGGAAAACGCGCATGATGTTGGGATGCCTGAAATGGGCCAGATGCTCGGCTTCGTGGCGCAGTAAATCTTGATAGGTGTTGCGCGGGCCTTCGCTTTCCAGGTGAATCTTCAGGGCCACTTTGTAGTTGGGTTGTTCGGCCAGGCGCGCCAGGTAGATATACGACATACCGCTCTTCGAGAGCGTTTTTTCGACCACGAAATTGCCAATGTACGTTTCTGCCATATGCAAGCGTTAGCTCAGGTCATCTATCCAGCTTTTATCTTTGCCTTTTTTCTGCGGCGGTTTGTTGGCCGGGCGGCCTGGCGGGGGCGCAGCGGGTTGTTCAGGGTAAGAAAGGATGTCTTCGTCGCGATAGCCGGGGATGGTTTCATCAGACATTTCTTTCTTGGGTTGGGGAGGGGGCGGTGGCGGCATCGAATCGACGGCGGCCTGGGTCACTTCGTTGGCGTAAGACCCCGAGCCATCCAAATCTACATTGAAGTCATTTTCGATAGGGATCATTTCATCTTCGATGGAGTGCGCCGGCTGCCCGGCGGCCAGTTCGAAGCGCAGCTTGGCGCCTTGCCGGTAAATATCGCCCAGCGTAATCTCATCATTCTCTTTCAGTTCGTGCGGCTCGTTGGAGGGCAGGCGCTTGCCGTTCAGGAAGCTGCCATTGGTTGAGTTATCATCGGTGATGAAGAATTTGCCCTGGCCGGGGTCGTAAAAAATGGTGCAGTGCAGGCCGCTGACGCTGGTTTTATCTTCGGGGTTGTAGAGCTGCACATCGGTCAGCGAGGGGTCGCGCCCGAGGGTGGTGCGGTTGTTGTAAATTTCGATTTTCGAGCCAACGCGGTCGCTGCGCGCCACCAGCACATTCAGGTAGGCCACGGCTTGCTGCTGGTGCGAGGCCCCGCCCAGCAGGGTTTTGCGCACCTGGTCGCGCACCTGGGCGGCGCGTTTGCCAATGGCCTCGCGCGCCGGGGCAGAGAGTTTGGCCAGTTGGTGGCGGGTGGCAATGAGCAAGATGAACATTACCAGGAACATCCCACCGACCACCACCAGGATCAGCAATAAAATCCAGTTGGAGATCACCCACGCTTTGATGCAATTGACCGATAAGCCTTCATCACACGCGCCAGGCGCAACCACGATTACCGGCCCTTCCGTGGTTGGCCGGGGCGCTGCCGTGGGTGTGACGACCGGGGTCGGCGCGGCGCTGAGGTCGAAGCTGACCCAGTTGGAGGCGCTGCGCCCCCAGGCATCGGCCACGCGCACTTCGAGGGCAATGTTCGCCAGCGACTTGGAGGCCAGGAGATCGTCTGTGCTGACAATGAAATACAGGGGGTCGGTGGGCGGCAGATCGGTTTTGGTTTCGATGACCGTGCCGTTCACCAATAACTCCGCCGTGGTTATTGTGCGTGGCTTTTTATCGGGCCAATCTACATGCGCCCGGACGGTGATGGAGGTGTCGTCGGGCTTCAACTGGATTTTCAGGCCGGGGCTGTTGGGCGGGTAATCGAAAGCGACCTGGGGGTCTTGAATGTCTATGCCGATGCAAGTGCGTGAGTCCATGGCCCGTTCGGGGCCTGCGCCGGGGGCGGCCAGGCTGATGGTGTGGTCGGCCACGTATGCGGTGCTGGTGAATTGCAGCCGGAAGACCTTGCTGCCCTGTTCGACCTCGCGGAAGATGCGGGCCAGTTCGCCTTCGTAGCCGGGTTTATCAATCAGCAGGTAAGCGCCCTGGCTGCTGGCGGCCAGTTCTTGAAAGGCGCGGTAAAAGCGCGCGTCGCCAGATGTTTCGGTCTGGAAGGTGTAGACGCGGATATTTTCGCTGGCCATTTTGGCGCCCAGGTTCTTGGCCGGGTCTACCTGTTGCAGGGGAGCGGAGGGGGTTTCGAGAAAGCGGCTGAAATGGAAGATGACCGTGTTTCGCCGCCCGGGTTTTTGTGTCACCAGATCGTTAAAAACGGCCTCCAGCCCGCTTAAGTCGCTTTTTGTCCCGCTGATGCGGGCGAAGGACAGCGCGCTGATGGCATTCAGCACGTCGGTTTTGTTGCTGGTGGGTTGCAGCACCACATCGGGTTTGCTGCCAGAGATGTGCGAGACGATGCTGACGATGTCGGTGTCGTCAATCACATACTGGCTGGTAAATTCGCTCATGATATTGCGGATCGCCGCCTGGTATTTTTCCAGGTTGGTGTTTTCGCCGCGCCGGTCAACGGAAAAGATGACGTGCTTTGCCCCCGTCTCGGTAGCCATAACGGCCGGTTGGGTCACCTGGGTGGCATTATCGAACAGGGCAAACGAGGCGGTATCCAGGTTATCGGTGATCACCCGTCCTTGCGCATCCACCGCCCGCACGGTCAGGCTGATCGTGGGAAAGGCAGAGCAATCTACACTGCTGATGTACGCTCGCACCTCGCTCTGGGCGGCGGTGGGGTGCGGCAGCAGCAGGAGCAGGATGGCAAATGTCGCGAGTATCAGGCGGTGGACGAGTGAAGCGTTTTTCATGGTGATAACCCTTTGCAAGTGATTAGATAGGCGTGGCAAAAATACGAAAAAGGATGTAGCAGCTTGCCATCACCCCGCCGCACAGAACGAGCAGCACCGCCACGGCGATCAGCACGGCCAGCCCTAACCAGAGCTTGTTGCCGGGCAGGCTGATCGTACTCGAAATTCCCAGGGCGCTGGTGATGGGGCGCAGGAAGGATGGCAGGGTGATGTAAGGCAGCGCTGGCCCACCGAGCAGCCGCGGCATGCGAAACTGCTGCAAGATGGCGTGGCGAAATGAATTGAGAAACGAGGGCAGTCGTATGCCGGCTGGCTTCGCTGACCCCGGGGCTGGTCGGCTAACCGGCTGGCTGGCTGGTCGGCTTACCGGCGGCGCGGCGTCCCGGGGCTGGCGCGGCCCTTGCGGCGGGGTAGATGGGTAGGCTGCGGCGGCCCGGCTGCCCGCATTAACCGCCTGGCGCAGGGCTGCGGCCAGTTCTGAAACGCTGGCGTAACGCTGCTCAGGCTCTTTGGCCAGCACTTTTTCGATGATCGCCTGGCACGACGGGGGTAAGGCCGGGTTCAACGCCAGGATGTTCGGGATGGGGTCCGTCAGATGCTTCATTACCAGCTTCATTGCGCTTTCGGCGTCATACGGAAGCTGCCCCGTCAGCATCTCAAAAACCATCGCGCCCACCGAGTAAATGTCGCTGCGGGCATCCACATTCAGGCCAATGCGCCCCTGTTCGGGGCTCATGTACGCCGGTGAGCCGATCAGCGCTTTGCCGGTCAGCGCGGCATAGTTCGATTGCTCGGTCAGCCGGGCGATGCCAAAATCGTTGATAAAGGCTTTGCCCTGGGTATCGAACAAGATGTTGCCCGGTTTCAAATCGCGGTGAATGATCCCCTGGGAATGGGCGAAATCGAGAATGGGGGCAATCTGTTCGATCAGCGCGGCGGTTTCGGCCAACGACATGCTGCCCTGTTTTTGCAGGCGGTCATCCAGCGAGCCGCCGGCCATGTAGCGCATCACCAGGTAAAGCTGGCCCTGGTATTGCCCGTAGCCATAAATCGGCACGATGCCCGAATGCCGGATGGCTACCATGATCTCGATCTCGCGTTGGAAGCGCACGCGAAATTGACGATCCATCAAGTATTCGCGCGGCAACACCTTGATTGCCACCTGGCGCTGGTTTTGCGGGTCGTAGGCCAGGTAAATAATCGCCATGCCGCCGCGGGCGATTTCTGCCTGTACCTGGTAGCGATCAATTTGTTGTGGCTGCATGGGGTAATCCATGATTGCTTATTTCAACGGTTCGATGAAATAGCCAGAGCTATCTGCTTCAACCACCCAGCCCTGGGTGGTGCCATCGTCGAAGACCATGCCGCCGATGACTTCGATTTTCCACATCAGCACCTTCGATCCCGTTGGCGTTTGCACGCATTCGGGACCATCCAGGATGCGGAATTGCGTCCCGGGCGGCAGTTTGGCGATCACGTTTTCGTCGTTATCGCCGGTGTATTCGGCGGTTTTGCGCACGCGCAGTGGGCGGGGGTCGTCTTCGCCGACACGCCCCAGGCCATTTTTCTCCACCCGCGGTTCGGGTGCGCCGGCGCACAGTTCTAGCAGGGTGGGAGTGTCGCTGGGTGGGGCGGTGGGGGTATCGGGCAGGGGGGAGGGCGTCAGGGTATCGGGGATCACCGTCAAGACGATTACGCCGGTGCTGGTGGGCGTTGTCTTGGGCATCACCAGGGGGATCAGTTGCGAGGCAGCCAGCATCAGCAGGGCGCAAAACCCCATCAAGAAGATCGGCAGCCAGGGCGGGATCAGGGCCGTGCTGGTGAACTCGCCCATGTGTTGGGTGGGGTTGCCGCCTTGCGCCGAACTGACCTGGATGGTGAAGGAATGGGTCTGCTTCATGCCGAAGATGCGCGTGGCACGCGGGCGGGCGCGAAATTCGACCGCCGCCTGCTGGCCTTCGGCCACCTGCACCTGCTTTTGCGGCGGGTCGAAGATCAGTTCGTCGGCCCGGTCAGCGGGGTAGGCGGTGTAGGTATCGGCGATGTTGCCCTGGTTTTGAATGGTCACCCGCGCCGGTTTGCGCCCTTTGATTTTCATCGGGTGCATTTCGCTGCGCGATTGGTAGAAGGGCAAGACGGTCAGCGTGCCAGTGGCGGTGCTGACTTTCTTGGGCGGCTTTTCGGGCGTCACGCGAATTTCCAGCGGGTAGGCTTTGGCCTGGCTGCTGGGGTTGCGCGGCGGGTGAAAGGTGATCTGCGCGGTGGCCTGGTCGCCGGGCATCAGGTTGACGACCGGGGGCTGCACCGAATACCAGGCAGCCGGAATACCCTTGACCGAGACGTGGAACTGGTCTACGAAGCCGCCCTGGTTGAGCAGGTTGACCGTCAGCGGCACCCGTCCGCCGGCCTCCACGGTCAGGTCTTCTTCTTCCAGGTCAACCCAAATGCGGTTTTCCATCTGCGTAAAGCCGGGGCTGACCGGCACCAGGCTGCCGTTGGTGCGCCGGAAGCCAGCGCGTTCGCCCGGCGGCTGGGAAGGGGGCTGGATGGGGGCGGCTTTTTGCCCGGCCAACACCAGTTGCAAGGCAAACGTGCCAATGCGGGCCACCTTTTCGGGGTTCCAGCGCTCGGCCACGCCGGGCAACAGCTCGGTATCGCCCAGGAAAGTGCGGTTGGTGCTGTTCAGGTCGGTGAGATAAAACTCGCTGCCATCGTAGGTCAGCTTGGCATGCTTGCGTGAGACGCCGGGGCTGTCGAGGCAGATATCGGCGCTTTCGTCGCGTCCGATGGACATCTCGACCATGTCTTTGATTTTGGGCTTGATCGGGATGAACCGGTTGGGGTGATTTTTGGCGATGACCTGGATGCCGTTGGTATCGGGCGGGATGGAAGCACTGCCTGGCGCTTTGGCGGCTGGCGGGCGCTGCTGCCCGGCCGGGGCGCTGGCGGGCATGGACGGGCTGGCCGCGGCGCGCATGCCCGGCGGTGGAAAGGTCAGGATGGCCTGTTCCAACGCCTGGGCCAGGGCGGCGGCATCGGCAAAGCGGCTGGCCGGTTCTTTGGCAATGGCGCGCAAGATTACCTGTTCCAGGTTTTGGGGTAACTCGGGGCGGAAGGTGCGCGGCGAGGGGGGAACTTCGCGGGTGTGGTAGCGGATGGCCTCGGTGATGGTGTGAATGGGAAACGGCAGCCGCCCGGTAGCCAGTTCAAAGAGCAGAATGCCCAGCGAATAGACATCCGAGCGGGCGTCGGTGGGCATGCCGCTGGCCTGCTCTGGCGACATATAGGCCGGCGTGCCCATCGAGCCGCCATCCTGGGTCAGGCGTGGGCCATCCAGCAGGCGCGCCAGGCCCAGGTCGGTCAACACCGGGCGGTAGGGCAGGCCGGTGAGCGATTCGGGCTTGAGCATGATATTGGCCGGTTTGATGTCGCGGTGCAAAATGCCCTGTTTGTGCAAATAGTCGAGCGACAAAGCAATCTGGCGGGTCAGTTGGCTGGCTTCCTGCGGCGTTAAGCCCTGTCCTTGCCCCCATTGACGGGTGAGTAAATCTTGCAGGTTCTCCCCGGCGATCAGTTCCATCACAATGTAAAGCTGCCCTTGCGCCTCGCCGAAATCGAACACCTTGACGATGCCGGCATGATCCAGGCGGGCGGCGGTGCGCGCCTCTTGCAAAAAGCGTTCGCGAAAATCGGGCTGGCGGGCGAAATGGCTGTGCAGCACCTTGACGGCCACTTCGCGCTTGAGGGCGGTATCCTGGGCTTTGTACACCGCCCCCATGCCGCCTTCGCCCAGCAAACTGACCATCTGATAGCGATTCAGAGCTTGTCCAACCAGATCGGGCATGATCATTACCTCCAGTGATAGCCTCTTTGGGGTTCTTTGCGCGGGTCAATGATGAAGTAAACGGCTGCCGGCTTGCCTTTGAGCTGCTCCTCGCTGTTACCGGCCTTATCGGTGGCTGAGGCCAGCACCTGAAAGCGGCCCGGCCCGCCCAGAAAAGATTCATCTTCTGTCTCTGGCAGTGCTTCGGGGATGCCGTTGGGCGAGATCACAAATGGCTCGCTATACAGCAGCCAGTTGCGGCCATCCAGGCTGTAATAGATCGAGTCTACCCCGCTTTGGCCGTCGGTGGCCGCTAAGCTGACCGTGACATTGGCGTAGAAGGTGCCCTCGGGGCTTTGTGGGCCATCCAGGGTGATCTCGGTGGTGGGGGGGTAGGTATCTTGGGTGGCTTCGCCCAGCAGGGCAAATTGGCCGGGGCTGTCGGTGTAGGCCATGGCGACGGCATGTTCGCGATCCAGTTCGGTTTGCAGCGCAATCCACACCGATACATCTTTATCGGCTTGTTGGGTGGTTTGCAGGCGGTAGATGCGCAGGCGTTCGTTATCTTTGACGTAATCCAGTTCGGTTTTGGGAAAGGGGATCATCACCCGCACTGGCTCGGCGAAGGTTTCGATAAATTGCCCCTGGTTCATCACGGCAATGATCGCCGCTCGACCGATGCTGATCAGCCCATCTGCCGGTGGCGGGGAGAGCGAAATGGAGAAGCTGATCAACCCGCCCGATGGCAGAGCGTTGGGCGGAGCGCACAGACGGGCGGGCCGGCTCACCGCCGCCGCAAACTCGCCTCCGATGCCTTTTTCGGCGCCGGCGTTGCTTTGGGCATTGCCTTCAATAGACTGGAAAACTCCCCACGGATGAATCCACAGGTAGTCGCTGGGACGCGGCCATTTGTCCACCGGGTATTCGCGGCTGGGGATGTAGCCATAGGGGTCCACCACTTCGCTCAGATCGAAGCGATTGTCGTTGTTCAGATCGGCGCGCACCTCGAAGTGCAGGTGCGGCCCGGTGGATGGCCCGGTGTTGCCGATGGTGCCAATGCGCTCGTGGACGTTGATGATTTGGCCTTCTCGGCCGAGCATCTGATCGAAAAATTCATCTTGTTTGAGGTGCAAGTAAAAGGTTTGATAGCGATAGCTGACGCCGTTGACCCTGGCGAAGTGATTGATCTTGACATACAGCCCAACCTGCTCGTCACCTCCGACCGCGGCGATGATGCCATTGGCGGCCGCGCACACGGGTGTGGTGTACTTTCCCTCGCTGGTGGTGTATTCATACGAGTAATCGTAACCGGGGTGGCCGCTGTAATCGTCGTTGGCGCTCAGTTCGCCGGTGAACAGCAGCAGGTTTTTGGCTTCGGGCGGGTCGGGGCTTTCGCGGCCCTGGCGTTCGGGGTCGTAGGGATATTTGGGGTAGAAGTGGTCGAAGAAGCTGTTGATGCGCCCGCCCAGGTAGCGCCGCTGATTGGCCTGTTGGAACTCTTCGAGCGTGCCGTAGGTACACTCGCTGCGGTCGCCGGCGTAGGGGAAGGGCAGATCGAAGAAGTTTTGCACGGTGTAGGTCAGCGCATCGGTGAAGATGAGCGGGGCGGAGGTTGGCTCGCCGGCTGCTTGCGTTTCGGCGGGGGTTGGCCCGGTGGGGGGGCGGGTGGCGGTGGGCCGGGCGGGTTCGTCGGCTGCGGCGGGACGTTGGTTAGGGTCTGGCTGGACGATCAAAATGGAGGGTGCATCGCAGGCGAACACATCGGGCTGCGGGATCAGCCGGATGATCAGTTGGACGGCGGCGCAGCAGCATAGCAGCGCAAAGAACACGCCCACTATCGGCAGTGTAAAATCTTGATGCTTGTAGGTAACTTCTACTTTTCCGACCCAGAAGGACTGCCCGCGGGCGATGGGGGCTGGTTTGTAGGGTTGCAGGGTCTGGTCGTTGACCCAGGTGCCATTGGCTGAGGCCAGGTCTTCGATCAGCAGGCCATCGCCCTGGCGGGTGAGGCGGGCATGGCGGCGCGAGATGGAGGGATGGTCTATGACAATCTGGTTGGCCTCTGCCCGACCCATTTCGAGCGTTGCGGCGCGCAGGGAAACGTGGCGGGTGGGGCCATCGGGGATGTGAATGACGAGGAATTCCCGTGCGAAAGGAGATTTGAGCTTATTCTTGAAAGTGAAGTTCATAAGCCGTATGCGCCGGTTTGTGGGCGTTGATCAGGGCTTCGATGGTGGTGCGCTGCACATCTTTTTCGGGTACGGGTAAGAAGACACGAAAGGTATGTGGCTCCAAATCGTTGCTGGTGTCATCAATGGTGGGGGTGAGGCCGGTGTAAATTTCGAGTGTGCGGCGCAGCGCTCGCGGGGTGCCGCGTCCGGCGTAGATTTGGTGGGCTTCTTGCAAAAATTGGCGGCGTTTGGCCTCGCTCCAGGTTTCATCAAATTCTATCTCAAACCAGGTTGCCAACCAGGGTAAAAACGTGCTTGGGCAGGTTTTGGGAGAAAGATACAGGTCGAAATTGTCTATGTTCCATTCGATGGGGGTCAGAATGGCCTCGAAAATGCCCAGGAAGCGCGCCAGCAGATCGCTTTGGTAAATGCCTGGCAAGTAAATGCCTGGCAGGTAATTGATCAGGCGGGTGCTTTTGAGGCCCAGGCCGGGCGGCGGCAGGAAGGCATCTTTTTCAGGTGGCTGGGCCTCGGCGGTGGGGGGTTCGCTGGGCGGTGGCGGCGGCGGGGGTGTTTCGGCCACAGCCACGCCGGGCAGTTCTTCGGCGGCCACGGGTTCGGGCGGCGGGGCGGGCGTTTCGGCCACTTCTTCGACCGCGGCAAGCGCTATTTTTTCGACCACCAGGGTGAATGGCCCAATTTTGATCTGATCGTTGTGTTGCAGCAGGTAGGGGGTTTGCGCTTCTAGCCGTTCACCGTTGATGTAGGAGCCGTTTTCGCTGCCCAGGTCGGTGAGATGGCATTCGGTGTCAATGCACTCCAGCCGGGCGTGGCGGCGCGAGATGAACTTGCTATCCAGGTGCAGGCCCACCCCCTCCTGGCGGCTGATGATGGTGATGCCGATGGGGATTTGAAACTGGCTGGTCGTTTCTTCGGGCCCGCTGATGTGGAAAATGTGGGTGTAGGTGGGGTTAGCCATGACAACGCCCCCTTTCATACGAACGTCACATGATGCAAGGCTGAAGCGACCACGCCATGCGCCACCAGTTCGATGGATTCCACCGGATTGCCGCGGCGGCCATCCTCTTGTACGGGGTACATTTCCACGCTGCGCACGAACAACACATCAGCGATGCCCTGCAAGCAGGGATAAATGTCTGAAAGGTAAATGGAGCGGCCAAAGGGCCAGCCATTTTTCTCTGGCCCGCCGGTGAGGGGGTTGATGAAGGCGTACAGGCGCGCCAGCACGTCGGCCTCCACTTTCGTCGGTTGGGCGTTGGGGGCGGCGCGCAGTTGCACTTCTATCGAAACCCAATAATAGGCCGGGTCGCGCACATCCACGCGGGTGGTCAACAGGCGGCGCTCATCCAGGTAGGCGGTCAGGGTGGCTTTGTCCTCCGGTTTGATTTTGAGCAGTTCGCGGTCGAGGCGGCCCGCGGGAAAGTTCATGCGCGGGATGACCAGGACATACACCAGGCTGGGGTCTACCCGCCCGGCCACGCGGCCCTCGGCGGCACGCGGTTGCAGGCATTTCACCCGGCCAATGGCCCCCGGCAGGGCCTGGCGGGCCAGAAATTCGTAGTCGGCTTCGGTCACCGCACGCTGGCGTGAGCGCAGCAACGCTGGCACACGCGCCATAGCAGCTTCGAGCGTTTCGGCATCCACGCCGCCATAGGCCGGTTTGCGGTTGACCACGCGTTCGATGTAGGGGATGGCGGTCTTGAGCGTGTTGAGCACACCGGCTTCCACGTTGCCTTCTTGTCCGCCGCCGTGGCGGTAGCGCTCGAAGACGATATTGGCGCTGCGCGGCGGAATGGCGCCATACAGCTTGATCGTGCCATCGGGCTGGCGGATGGCTGGCCCAAAACGCACCTCACCGCTGACGCCGTCGAGGCAGAAATGGCGGTCTTCTGCGCCAGAATCGGCGAAATCGGGCACTTCTTTCCAGGGTTGTGGAGCTTCGCCTTCGAGTTGCAGCACCAGGGTTTCGCCTGGCCGGCGCTTTAGAACGGGCGGCATTTGCAACTGGAAGCGCTGCCCCGGCGAACCATCGCTGCGCCCCAACATTTCCTGGCTGATCAGTTGGGCGTGTGTGGCTGGCACACTGCCGCCCCAGGCGGCGATGGCCACCTTTTCGATGCGTGGTGTCAGGCGGTAGGGTTGCATGTGATTGCGTTTGAGGGCGGGGGTAATTTCCTGAATGCGCACGCGCAGCCAGAACATTTCGTTGTTGTTGATCTGGCTCTTGCCCACGCGCGGCAGGTGCAGAATAATTTTGCCCGGATGGTTCAGGCCCTTGGTGGTATCGCTGTCTACGATGCAGGGTTGCCAGGCTTCTTTCAGGCTGCCGGTGGAGGCTTCCCACACATAAGGGGGGAAGGATGGGTCAATGCCGGTGCCGCCGGCCGGGTCGCATTCTAACTCCAGGCCCAAAATGTGATGGCTGAGATCGTTTTCGAAGCCAAAATAGAGTGCGTCGTCCATTAGTGGTGTGCGCGAAAACACCTCGAAGCCCTCGAAACCGGTTTGCAGGCGTTTGAGATTGTGGCTGACGAAATGCTTGCTGCGGTCTTCACCGGTGATTTCGGAGAAGGCACAGTTCCATTGCGGCGGGTGGACGCGAAAATCGGTGTCGGTGGTGAACACGATGGATGGCTCGGTTTCGGTCTGTGTGCTGGCTACTTCGGTGCCGGCGGGGATGAGGGCGACGGTCTCTTGTGGTTTGGTCAACCAAAAGGTGACATCGGTCTGGGCCGGCAGCGGTTCCTGCAGGGTGATACCCAGCATATCCATAAAGCGGATGTAATGCAGGTCAGGCACCTGGTTCAGGCGAAAGAGGGTCAGGTCGGTCAGCCAGGCGAACAGTTCGATCATCGTCACGCCCGGATCGCTGACGTTGTGATCGGTCCACTCCTTGCAGTAATGGGGGATGCGTTTCTTGGCCTCATCAACCAGGTCTTGAAAGCGGCGGTCATCGAGTTTGGGGGTGGGAAGGGGCATGCAGGCCTCCGGTTGGTTGTGATTGGTTTCTATTGCGTCATAAATCGGGCGAATGCTATCCGCCCCTACTCTTCAGGCAGTAAATAAAACGGATAAACCAGGCTGCGCTTATCGTTGGTCGCTTTCACCTGGTAGTTAATTTCGATCAGCAGGCGCGACTCTTTTGCGGGCGTTTCGTCGGGCCTGACCTTGATGTCGAGGTTGGTGATGCGCGGCTCCCACATGCGCAGGGCTTCTTCGGTGTAGCGCCGGGCCAGGGCCAGGGTATGCTGGTTGTTGGGGGCGAAGACCAGTTCGTGCAGGCGGCTGCCAAAGGTGGGCCGCATCACCCGCTGGCCGATCTCCGTGGAGAGGATGATCACCATCGCCTGTTCGATCTCATTGCGTTCAGAAGTCAGCGCAATGCCGCCCTGCGAATTGATTTTCAGGGGGAAAGTCCAGCCGCGCCCGATAATTTCATGGGTCATAATGTATCCATTCTTTGATTGTGGCGCAAATCTCAAATTTGCGCTACGGTTTTAGGGGACATTGACGGTAAACTGCCCGGCGTTGGTGATGGTGATGACGCCTCCCCAGGCACACATCAGTTGACAGGTGTTTTGCAGCGCCATCTTTTTACCGATCATCACGGTGGGCGAGCCGGGCGTCCAGGGGGCGGTGGTGACGGGGATGCACGGCTGCGGCGTCAGCACGCCCGATGCGGCAGTCGTGGCCGAAGCCACCTGGGGGTTGGTGAGGGTGGTACACATGCCAAAAGGCATGATATTGGTCATGGCAATGTTATCCATCGTCGTTGCCGCCGGCAGGTTGCTGGCGTTGACCATGCTGGCTGGCACAACCGTCAGCGTACTGGGGGCTACGCCAAAGCTGCACGTCAGCATGGCGCCGTTGGTAACCAGTGTGGGCATCGTTCCTCCTTGAGCGTCAGTTCAGGTTGACCGTCGCTCCCTTGATGTTGACCATGCCGCTGGCCTGAAGGTCTATGTTGCCATTGGCCTGAATTTTGAGATTGCTGCCCGCTTTGATCTCCACCTCGCTGCCGCTTTGGATGCTCACTTTGGAGCCATTGTCATCCATCGTAACCGACAGGCCGCCGCTGGTCTTGACCGTGATTTTCTTGCCGGCGTCATCCATCACAATTTGCTGGTTGCCGGCGGTGACGATTTCGATTTTATTATCGGCATTATCGTACATGGTGATGCGATGCCCCTTGCGCGAACACCATGTGCGCACCTGCGGCATTTCATTGCCGCCCACGCTGTCCGATTTCGGCGGCAGGGGGTCTTTGCCATTCCAGATGCCGCCCAACACGAAGGGGTGGTTGAAATCGCCATGTTCAAAGACCACCAGCACTTCATCGTCCACATCGGGCAGGGCAAAGAACCCGGCCTTGGGGCCGCCGCCCGGGCCGATGACGCGAATCCAATCGCTCTCGGCCTCTTCGGTCAGCCAGGGATATTTGACCTTCACCCGTCCCCATTTTTTGGGATCATTGGTATTGGTGACGATGCCCACCACCGCCCCCGGCCAGCGATCCAACGGCGAGGCGTTGCCCAGGCCCTCGTTGAGCGTGCCGGTGTGCGCACCCAGGACGCGAAACCGCGTTTGCAGGCCATCGGCGGTATAGATGTGTTGGGCGCTGGTGACGAGATATTTGCCGCTAAACCGCTTGCCCAGGCCCTCGATTTCGATCACCCGTCCCGCCTGCACATCGGGCCGCCGGAAAACCAGGCCCTCGGCCTCCACGAAAGTGCCGCTTCGTTCATCCAGCCGCGCCGCCGCCAGGGTGTTGGCCTCTGCCTGGTTGATCACCGGCTGGTTGACGATCACCACTTTGCCGGTGCCAAAGCTGCCAGCCCAGGCCGCGCCGTCTTTCGGCTCTTCAATATCAGGGTACAGCTTGCCACCCTGGGCGCGCCCCACGATAGCTTTTTTGTTTTGCACATCCCAGCCGCGCACAATCACCTCGCTCACCTGCTCGGCCAGCGTCAGGCGCGGGTGAAAGGAGAGCAAATCTTCGCCCCAGGTGATGCGGACGTTCGATGGGCGGTTGGGCGGTTTGCGAAAGTGCAGCTTGCCCTCGGCCACGAAGCATTCGTAGCCAATGCGCCAGGCGCGCTGGATCAGGAAAGTCATATCGGTCTGGTTGTGCTGAAAGATATGGTCGTAGACGGTGCTGGTGGCTTCCACGTCGGCTTGCAAGCCCACGCCCTGGGCAATTTCGCTGGCCAGGTCGCTGTCTTTCTTGTTCAAAAACGCCCGGCTCTTGGTCTCGCGAAACAGGCGATGCGATTTGTCATATCCCTGCACAATCAGGTGGGCGATCATCCCCTTATCGTAAACCGGCTCAAGCGCGGTGATCTCCCCCTCGGCCAGGATGATCTTTGTGCCATCTTCCTTCTCGGCTTCGATGCGCACCGTCTTGGTCAGGTCGAATGGCCCTTTGTCGGTCAGCTCAAAGTCCGAATCGAAGAACCGCATCGAAAACATGTTCGGCAGGCGCGAATTCTGATCGACAATCACCTCGACCAGTTTTTGCAAGATGGGCCGTTGGATTTCCGTGCCATCTAACAGAATGTGAATTTGGCTGGTAATAACGTGGGGACTCACCGGTTGCTCCTATTTGGCCGGGATGCGCAACCGCATCCCCGGCTTGAGGGCCAGCGGGTTGGCAATGCGGTTGTGTTCGGCGATCAGCCGCCATTGGCTGGCGTCGGCATATTCTTGCGCAGCGATCCAATCCAGGCGGTCGCCAGCCACCACCTGCCGAATGCGCTCGGTGGGGCCGCCGCCCGAACTGGGGTTTTGTTTGGGGTAATCGTTGACATCGGTATATTGCGTAAATTTGACCGTCACCTCTGCCCGCACTGGCGTGCCATCTTTGAGAAACAGCGTGAACTTCTGCGTCATCGAAACAATATACGAAACGAAGCGGAACACGCCCCCCCATTCAAAAGCCACCTGCGGCGGCGATTTTTTCCCGCTCTCCGAAGTCTTCTGGTAGAAGACATCGGTACGCATGAACGCCCACAGCTTGTTGGTGATCTCGCTGACATCTTTGCCTTCTTCGTAGGTGTCAAAAACGAGTTTCAATTCCAACGTCTGGCTGCCAGCCTTCTTAAACTCGCCCTGGGGGGTGTCTGAATCGTTTTTGGGCTCCTCAGAGAATGAATTCGACTTCGAGATGGTATATTCAAACGGGTTGAACATGCACTCAATCGAGGTGGGGTGATCGCTGCGCACGATGGTGATGTTATCTCCGGCCAGCGTGATGCGGGCCGCCGCCAAATTTCCTCGCGTATTGGCCATAGCGATCTCCTTCTACATCCATCCACGGGCGCGTTCGCGCTCGCGGGCTATTTGCTGGCGGATTTCCTGATAAACCTGGCGTGCTAACTGATCCAACTCAGCCTCCGATAATTTGGGCGCGCCCTGGGCTGCCTCCTCACCGGCTGTGCTGGATGGGCCTGCCGAACCTGCCGCCTGTGAGCTGACCGTCTCGCGCTGCACGGCTGCCTGGCCGAAAATCACGTTTTCCAGGGCTGGCTTTTCCGGCGTTTCGTGGCCGCCTTCCTGGTGGATGGTCTGCGGTGGGTAGCTTTGCGGCCCGGCAGAAGCGGTGTGGCCCGCTGCCGCCGGTTGGCCGGGCGCAGCAGGGCTTTCGGGCGGCGCTGCACCCCACAGTGGCCGCGTCGGGCTGAGCGCTGCTCCGCCGGTTGCCTGGGGCGTTGCTTGCACCACCTGGCCCGCACCGGCGGCGCGGCGGCCCGCCCGCCCGCTTTGTGGGCCTGGCGGCTGCCCAATGAGCTGCCATAGGTCGCGCGGCAAAGGGCCGATCTCGGTGGGGATCAATTCGGGCATTTCATCCGGTTGGATGGCCGCCACGGCTGCGCTTTCAGGCATGGCTGAAGCGGATGATATGTGCGGCATCGTCGGATGCTCTGTTTCGGTTGAAACGGCCCCGCCCGGCGTTGGCGGGCGTGCCGTATAAATGCGGGCTGCATCCATGTGCGTCGCTTGCGGGTGTGCTGCCGTGGTTGCCTGGCGCTGGATGCTTTGCGGCGCTGGCGCAGCGGCAGTTGCCCCCAAATTCCACGGCGCGGCAGCCGCCGTCGGTGCGCCTGGAATGTGCGCCGTTGTGGCCTGTGGCGGCAGGCTGGGTGTGCTTGAGCGGGTTGTCGCAGCAGCGGGAAACGGCGATTGCTGTACGGTGTCGGCAGCCCATGACGACGATGGCGCGGCGCTTTGTGGGGCGCGCGTGGTCGGCGGCTCAGCGGGTGGCATGGCCTGGGGGGCTGCTGGCTGTGTTGTGACGGCCAGGTTTTGTGCTGCCAGGCGTTGCGGGTTCGTTTCGGGCAGGCTGGTTGTAGATGGCGAAAGTGCTCTGACAGAGCGGGTTGATTCGGCTTCCTCCACGCGCCCGCTTGCCGCAACAATTTGTGTTGTGGCTTCGGGTATTGGCGCGGGGGAGGAGGGCGGTAAGTGGCTATCGGTGGATGAAAAATCGCCCTGCTCTGCGGCGCTGCCCGTCGCGGAGGTGGCTGGCCTGTAGGCTTCTGGCGAGGCGGGTTGTGTTGCGGCGGCGGTTTGGATGGCCTGCGGCTGTACATCGGGCAAATCTGCCGCGGCTGCCAGGCGGGGAATTTCGCCCGCACGCGTGGGCGCGCCTGGCGCTGGTGGGGTGGCTGGCAGTGCTTCGGCCTCCTGGCGCTGGATGGCCGAAGGGGCTGGCGTGGCGGGCGGTGGCGGGCTGTCTGGCCCGCCGCTTGCGAGGGCCATCGGCGGTGCTGCCATCTCGTCGGTGGCGGTGTCGGCCTGATCCGTGTCGGGCGGAGGGGCTGTCTGGCCTGGCGAGGCGCTCTTCGCCAGAGCGGGCGGGCGCGGGCTGCGCGGCAAGATCACCTCGACCGATGAGTTGGTGGGCTGGCCGGTTTTGGCTTTTTGTACGGCCTGGCGGAGCTGTTGCTCTTCTTCGGGTTGCAACGCCAGGGTATTTTCGATTGGGGGGGGCGCGGAAATGGCTGCGGCCAAAGGCGTCTCCTGGCGCTGCACCGGCCAGACCTTTTCCAGCGGCAGGGTGGCGGTTTCGTCGGCGTCTGCTGGCGGGGTTTCGCTGAAAGCGAGGGGTTGACGGTCTGGCAAGGGGGCGGGCGCGCTGCGCTGCTCGGTGGCCGGGAGCGGTTGCGGGGATGGCGAGCCTGGCGCACTGGCCGGGGCAGCCTGCCCGGCTGCGGCGGATTCGGAGGCCTGTTTTTGTTCGTGGCGCTGCATGATCGTTTGCAGGCGGCGCCAGGTGGCATCTTCGCTATTGCTGGATGCGCGCGCCGGCGTCTGCACCGGGGCGCTCTGTGGCGAGGTGGCCAGACTGGGGGCAACCGCCGTCTGCCGCTGAACCATTTGCCCGCCAGCGGTTGGCGTGACGGTGGCTGTTGCTGGGGCTGTGAACGGGGGCGGCGTTGGCTGTGCTGCCTGTGGGCTGAGCGGCTGTGCTGGTGTTGCCAAAGGCTGGGCCGGGTTAACCTGCCTTTTCACGGGCGGCGCGCTGGCGCTGTGCGCGGTTGGGAACGGCGCCTGGGCTGCGGCTGGCAAAGGCGGTGTGGCCGACGGCGCGGGCGATGCCGGCGGCGTATCTTCTCGGCGCAGCCAGCGGCGGATGATGTTGGGCAGTTGCCAGCCGGGGCGGGGTGTTGGGCTGGCCTGGGTTTGCACGACGGGCCTGGCTGATGTCGGGCCGGGTGCTATCGAAGGGCTGCGCACGAACTCGACCTGTTGACGCCGGGCCGTGGGAGATGGGCTGGGTTTGGGCCAGTCCGTCTCGTTTTCGACGGTTTGCTGGAGGCCAGAATCCGCTGCTTCCACAGGGAAAACCGCATAGGGGGGCGCTGCTTCGTTGGGCAGCGGGCTGCGAAACAGGGTGGCAACGTTGCGATGCCGCCAGATGCGGCGGATGAGCGGATTGGGCGGCAGGGTGCGGGTGCGATTCATGGCTCGGTTATGCGACGGTAATCTCGCCGCAGGTTAGTTCAAAGGTCTGGATGGCGACGGTGTTGTCGTCGCTTTTGAGCTGCGGGCCGGTCCATTTTACCGGCAGGGCCTGTTCCAGGTTCCAGACCATGATCGGCAGGTACATGGCGTTGAGCAAGGTGATGGTGACGCGATGCCGCTTGAACGTTTCTTGCAGGTTTTGGGTGTACCATTTGACCAGTTGCGGGGCCAGGCCCACGCCGTTTTTGAGCACGATGCGGGCCGATTTGCGCCGACCGGGTAGCTGGTGCGTGTAGGTATTCAGGCCGCCTTCTTTCACTTCTTCCACTTCCCATTCGAGGGTGGGCAGTGTGCATTCGGTGAACGCGCCCACGGTGACATTGTCCACGGCGACCACGAAGCGAAAGGCGGCGTTGATATGAAAGATCATGCGGGGGTCAAACGGCATAGCCACCTCCACGGGAAGTTGGTTGTGTTGCCGGCTGCCAACGCTGGCGTTCTCTTTCGATTTTTAGATCGGCCAGCAGCAGGGCATAGACGCGTTCGGTCACTTGTTTCACCAGTTCGGGTGTCAGGGCTGTGGCCTGGGCGTTATCGGCAGGTGAGGGGGTGTTGGGCGTGTCGGTTGGTGCGGTTTCGGGCATGGTTGCCTCGCCGGGTTATTCGTCAGCTTGCAGGGGCGCCACCTGCACCTGGAATTGCGTGCCGCATTGCGGGCAGACCACGCCCAGGGTGACGCGCCCGGGGCTGTTGAGCCGCTGGTAGAGGTCTTCGAGGTAGGCCAGGTCGGAGGCAAACAGGCCCTCGATCACCTGCACGGTAATTGCTGGCAGCGCGCCCAACTGTACAATCACACGGCTGAACAGCACCACCGGCAGGTAGGCTTCGTTGGCCTGGACGCGGGGGTCCTGGTAGGACTCGATCTCATCGAGCGCAGTTGCCAGGCGCATCCGGCCGGTCTGGTGGACCAGGCCGGATGCGTCTACATAACCGCGGGGTAGGGTGAAGGGGATGTCGGTGCGGAGGTTCATCGAAGTTCAGACAGTTCCCGCGGCGGCGCTTATTTCACCCGTTCGATATATTCGTGGGCGATGGTCAGTTCTTCGACGCCGATTTCGTTGCTATCTGATTTCGGCTGCGGGCCTGTCACCTTGACCGGCCAGGCGCGCAGGAAATTCCAACGCGCCACTTCGTTGAGCTGCTGGTCGAACATGACAATGGAGCCGTCGCGACGGGCCGAGTCGACGTTGCCGTTTTCCACTTCCTTGCGCCACTTCCAGATGTCCATGTTCTTGGTGATGCCGCGTTTGAGGGTGATATTTTCCCATTTCAGGCGGCCAGGGATTTTCATCACCACTTCGTTGCCTTTTTCGGTGACGACTTTGTGTTCGATCACTTCATGCTCTGAGCCAAGCCCGCCGCATTCGGTGAAAAACCCGGTCACCACGCCTTGCATTTCGACGGCGAAATGAAAACCAACGAGAGGTAGTTCTTCTGCCATTTTAGACTCCTTCGGTTTGTGCTACTCAGGCTTCCGCGTTGGCGCCAGCCCATTGGCTGATGCGGAAGATGACAAATTCGGCTGGCTTGACGGGGGCCATGCCAACTTCGATGATCAACTGACCCAGGTCGCGAATTTCGGGCGGGTTCAGCTCTTCATCGCATTTGACGTAGAAGGCCTGTTCCGGCGTGGTGCCGAAGAGCGCACCGCTGCGCCAGACCACCCGCAAGAACGATGAAACGTCGCGGCGCACCTTGGCCCACAGCGTCTGGTCATTGGGCTCGAACACCACCCATTGCAGGCCGGCATCCATCGAGGCCTCGACCATGATGAACAGGCGGCGCACATTGACATAGCGCCAGGCGCCGTTGCTGCTCAACGTGCGACCACCCCAAACGCGGATGCCGCGCCCGGGGAACGAGCGGATGCAGTTGACGCCAATCGGGTTGAGGGTGTCTTGTTCCTGGCGGCTGAGGTTGAACTCCAGGTCAATGGCGCCCAACACCACTTCGTTGGCCGGGGCTTTGTGAACGCCGCGGTCGGCATCGGAGCGGTTGTAGATGCCCACCACATAGCCGCTGGGTGGGATGTTCTTGGTGGCTTTGCCCGAACCGCTCAGATCGGCGATTTTGATCCACGGGTAGTACATGGCGGCGTAGGAACTGTCGAAATTGACATACATGCGCCATTCTTTGGCCTGCTGCGCCGAGAGGCCGGGGGGCGTATCCAGCACGGCGAAGCGGTAGCGCATTTTCTCGCATTGGGCGATCATTTCCGTCTGCACCATCTTGACGCGTTCGCGCGCTTCGTTCGAGCCATCGTAGCCGAGGAAGACATCGGGGCAGAGGATGATACGGATGTCATCGAAGGCTTCGAGGCCGCGCAGGCCGGTACGGGCGGCAGCATCGCCGATGAAATCGGCTGCGCTGAGCGGCTGTGTGCCGCCGCCAGCCAGGCTGTAGCTGCCTTCGATGGGGAATGCGGCTGGCCCGCCGATCTCAGAAATGGTGACCGCCTCGAATTTGGCGTTACCGAGGTAGTTATCGCCCTTTTTCAGGCTCAGTCCTTCTTTGACCTCGTTGTTGACGGTCATGGCGAACATGTCTTCACCGGTTGGGCGCACCGAAACTTTGATCTCGTTGCCGTGCGCGCCGGGAACTTTGGCCGAAACCTTGAAACTGTTGCCCTTGGCGCCAGGGATGACCACCTCGGCTGCTTTCGCCTGGCCGCCTTCTTCGAGGGCCATGATGCTGGTCACATAGCAGGCCCCGCCGCCATTGGCGAAGTACCCGTAGACAGCGTCCGGCAGGTAAGCGCCAGGGGTCAGGTTGCCGAAGGTATCCACAAACTGGCTCCAGTTGGCAACCAGAATGGGCTTGTTCAGGCAAGATTCCATCACCACACGCTCGCCGGTGACCAGGTCATACGCTTTCAGGCTGGCCTGGGCGGTGACGCCGACAAAAGCAGCCATCGAAGTTCCGGCGGCCTCAATCGGCTTGGTGCCCTTGTCAACTTCCTCGACGTAAACACCGGGGGATGCATAAGTAAGTGCCATCGTGATTTCTCCTTATTCTTGAATACAAGTATTGGGTAACGAACAAACTGTGGGTTGGATCAACCGTCTCTGGATGAGGCGATGAATGACCGGCGGAGAGCGAGAAGCGAGAGTGTTCATGGGTTAAACCTGTATATCGTATTGATCGGATTTGGCCGGGATTTTGACTGGTTTTTCGATGGTGCCCCCGCCTGGCGACCAGATGACCAGCGTGTAGTCACCGGCCAGCAGTCCACCCAGGCGATAGTGACCTTTGGCATCGGTGGTATCGAACAGCCCCGTGCCTTTGACGGCCACCTGGATTCCTGGCAGGGGGGCCTGGTCTTTGCCCAGCACCGTCCCGCCGAAGTAGAGCAGCCCCACGGCCTCGCCGCCCTGCTGGAAGCGTTGAACTTTTTCCGGCGCACCAGCCTGCCCCACCCGGAAGGTGAAGGTGCGAATGGCCGGGCCGGTAATCTCCGTCCAGGGGTCGAGGGCGATTGAGACGATGTAGGAGATGCTGGGACGCAGTTCGTTATCGAGCGAACTCCACAATTCGGCGGGATTGGTCAGCCGGTCGTGGGCGGCCAGGCGGGTCTGGATTTCGTAAGGCGGGCGGCGCAGCGTGCCTTCCAGTCGCTCCTCTGGCAAGATGGGGTAGCGGAAGAGCGCCATCATCGCCCGTGTCAGCAGGCGGTGTTCGTCTTCGGGGTCGGCGGCCCAGGTGGTGAGCATGTAGAAGCAGTCCACGCGCATGTGCGAGCGTTTTTGCGTGACGGTGCCGTTGTTTTCGCGCACGCGTTCCCATTGGTGCTGGCGCAGCACATTGTTCTCGCGCACATCATACAGGAATAAGTTGACCGTCGGCTTGGAGACGCGGGCGCTCCATTCGCGCTTGGGCTGGTCGAAGGTGATGTCAATCTCACCGTTCTTGACCGGGATTTCTTTGATCAGCAGTTGACGCAGGGTTTCGTCTAAATCGGCAATCATGGGGTTTTACCTGGCGTTAGGCCATTTCTTCTTCTTCGGGTTCTTCCTGGCGTTGCAGGCGCATGGCCTGAACTTCTTCTTCCTCTTCGGGCTGCATTTGCACTTCTTCTTCTTGCCGTTGCAGGCGCATGGCCTGAACTTCTTCTTCCTCAGGTTGCATCTGAACTTCTTCCTCTTCTTCCTGGCGCTGCAGCCTCATGGTCTGAACTTCTTCCTCTTCGGGCTGCATTTGCACTTCTTCCTCTTCTTCTTGCCGTTGCAAACGCTTTGTCTGAAGTTCCTCTTCTTCCTGGCGCTGGATGCCCGCCGTGGGGCCAGTGGAGACCGATTGGGCGACTGAGTCGGCTTCTTGCTCGAAGGAATCATCCGGCGCGTTGACGGTCATCTTGCCGCCGCCGCCCGATACCCGCCCCGTGCCTTGCTGGACAACGTGGGTCAGTTCGTGAGCGAGGAGTTCTTGCCCGCCTGATGAGCCGGGGCTGTACTCGCCCGAACGGAAGAAAATATCTTGCCCGGTGGTGAAGGCGCGTGCTCCCAACTGCTCGTTCAGGGTGTGCGCTTCGCCATCGGTATGCACTTTGACGCCGCTAAAATCATGCCCGGTAGCCGCACCCATCTTGGCCTGTACCCCGGCATCCAGCGCCTGCCCGCCGCCGCGCTGGCTGTTGATGCGCCCGGCGGTGTCGTCATCCAGGTCGAACGCACCCGCCCCGGCGCGCTGGGCGATCAGGCGCTGCACGGCGCGGTTGCCGACCTGCTGCTGGAGGGTGGCCATGGCTGCCGACTCGCTGCCCGGCGGCTGCGCCTCGTGGGCGTTCGTCTCGCTCTTTGCCTTGCGGATGAAGGCTTTCTTTTCATCGGGTTTGGATGAGAGGTGTTTTTCGGTCATAGGGGGTACTCCTGGATTTCAACTATTGACCAGTTTTTTTACTGATGATTGGAATGGTCATTGTATTCATCCAATTGTTTGGGATGTGTGGGGGCAATAAACTGCCTGACTTCAACCAATTTTCCAAAAGTTTCAAACTGGATACCGTCTTGCCATTTCCAATCATTCCGCTCAAAGCTGTAAATGTATTTGGAAATAATTTTTAGTTCACCATCTTTCTTGGCAACGAAATAGCAAGTGAAAAATAGACTGGCGCCTTTTTCAGTTGTACTCAAATAACAGCGATATAGGTCGTAATACTCAGGGTGAAAATAGTGTTTGATTTGAAACAGCTTTCGTGGTTCATGTCTTTTCAGTGCCTGTTTTCGTGTTAAAAACCAACCTTCTTCCATATCCAATGGTCGCGCCAGGCCAGAAGATATTCCCTGGGTGTAATACTTGCCCAATAGAATTTCTGCTTGCTCAAATTTTTCATCATCCTTTTCTGTCCAGCGTTGAATAATGGCTTCAAATTCGTTTGCTAAAAAAGCGCTAATAAATTTAATGACTTCGTCCATAGTGACCTCTGAAACCACATTATGTATTTCCCAGCCAAATATCCGGGCCGATCATGAACTGTCTGGTTTTTGTGTTTGTTTGGCTGTCTTTTAGCGTGACATTGTAGGTGACACCGGAACAACGCTGGATGTTAGGGCTTGCGGCTTGTAGTTGTCCAATTGCATCGTCTATATCAACATTGCTACCAAATTCCTTTTCAATGCTTTTGCGAACCCTGCCATCATCAAGTTTTACCCATTTCACACTGACCTTCATGTTGAAAACAGTTGCTCCATTTTGCTCGATAAAACTGACGATTTCTTCCTCGGTGGCTCCCATCACTTGTTTGTTGTAATGATCACTGGTCGAAATTAAATTGGCAGCTTCTTTATAACCTGAGCCTTTGAATCTATCTGCAATTAGGTGGGCTGCGTTCATATCCATGTTTGATACAAATCTGCCAGATCTACCTGTATACCCTCGCGTGCCTGGCTCTTTTAATTCAAGGTTTGTACCGGTTACGGATTGAACCATCTCATTCTCATCTAGCTTAACAGCAAACTTTTGTCCAGAAGGCGTGCTGTAACTGATGGTCTGGGTTCCGTCTCGATGATTTGTAATTTTCAGGTTTTCTGGTCTGTAATCTGAATGTAACTCTTTCGAATCACTTGACTGTAAAGCTACAATGCCTTCTGTGTGGTACTTTAACTCATTTTCATGAACTAAAGTAAGGCTTTTTAAGCCATATTGTTGTTTGATAGTGGGTAATTGGTTCCGAACTGACTCTGGTGTAGATTTCGGATCATTCATCAGACTTTCTGTTTGCTTTAAACCTGCATCCAATGCTTTTTGTTTATCATCAGACGAGCGCTTATCATCTTCTACTTTCTCTTCCTTCCCCTTCCCACTAAACGCACCCTTCACCTTCTCCACCCCACCCTTCACAAACGCCTTCACCTTCGAGACCGCCTTCTTGATGAACCCGGCCACCAACTGCACCGGCTTCGAGTTCAGCACGCTATCAATCGCTTTATCTACGGTCGAGCGCACGCTGGTGATGATCTCTTTCACCTTGCCGCTGATATTGCCCAGGCCAAGCAGCGACGACAGGAAACTGATCGCTACCGGGATGGCCTTCGCCAGCGATTGCTCGACGAAGTTGGCCGCCGCGCCGATATTGCCCGAGGCAATCGCCCCCACCGAGTCGATCACCGCGTTGACCAGCGACATGATCTGCGAGCCGCGCTCGACGAAGAACATCACCACATCGTAGATCATCTTGCAGGCTTTAATGAACGCCCCCGCCGGGTTGAACAGGCTGATCAGCCAGGTGATGCCGGCCTTGATCACGCGTTCGGCGATGAACTCCTGGATTTTGCTCATCACCATTTCTTTCAGGCTGGCTAAATGCTCCTGGATAATCGCCCACAACTGGCCCCAGTCGCCGCTCTTGATGGCATTGAAGATTTTGACCACTTCCATCAATGCCGCCACACCCTGCTCGCCGATCAATTTTTCGAGGCCAAATTTCGCCAGGCCCACCAGACCTTGCTCCTGGTAAATCGTCACCAACTGCATGATCTGGTCGTAGACGGCCAGCACGTCGAAGCCCAGCACGTTCGACACTTTGCCCATGATCTGTTGGAAGCTGACGCCCAAAATCTGCATCACCAGTTGGAAGATGCCCTTGAGATCGAAACTCTCCGGCAGGGTGATGCCCGCCTCGGCAATCGAACCTGTCAGCCAGGCGATCAGCCCCTTTTTGAGATGCGTGCCGATGTTGCCGACGAACTGGCTGAAGCCCTGCTTGATGGCATTCACCAGGTTGCCCAGGAAGCCAATCGGGTCTTTGATGATCTTGCCCACCGCATCGGCCACGCGCCCCAACACGTTCAGCAGCATGTTTTTCAGTTCGATGATCGTGCGGATCACCCCGGCCACCGCATCCACCGCCCGGTCAATCAGCCCTTTGTTGGCCTCCTTGATCGCCTCGACGCGGGCGTTGACGGCATCGAGATTTTCCTTGTACTTGTTGGCCAGGCTGTCTACCAACTCATCTTGCTTGCTGTTGACGCTGGCTTCGAGTTCGTCGAACTGGCTCTGCACGTCACCGGCGGCCTGCTGCCCCACCTGCTGCAAATCGGCGGGCAGTTTTTCCACATAGGTTTGGATTTCCTTCTTGCCATTTGCGATTTCCGCCTTGGCCTCGGTCATGCCGCGCGCCACGATCTCGACCACGTTGTTGATCACCGCGTCCATCTCTTTGATGAACAGCGCCTTGCCCCGCTCGGCAATGCGGTTGATCTCGGGGTCAGCCTTGAATTTATCTTCAATCCAGCGCGCCCAGCCCAGCCAGCCGCCATAGCGGTCTTGCTTGTAGGCTTCGGTTTCCGAGTCGATGTAATTTTCGAAGGCTTGCTTGGCCGCCGCCGCGCCGGCATCGAAGGCCTGGTTGACATCCTGATCCATCTTCGTCAGGATGCCCTCGACCTTCGTTTTGGTGTTGTCGTAGATTTTCTGGATATCCGCGGCAATCTGCGCCCGCTTCTGCTCGTCTTGAGTTTTGGCCTGGCCTTGCTGGCCCTCTACGGTCGTCAGGGCGTTCGTGCGGGTGGCGTGCATGGCCTGGGTCTTTTCGGTGGCAACTGCTTCCGCCTCCGATTTGGCTTTGGCAACCTGCTCCCCTTCAAACTGGCGATATTCCTTCGGTGATTGCTCGGCCTGCGTTTGCGCTTCTTTTTTGGATGCCAGCGCCCCGGTAAATTCTGGCTCGTTCGATTTCGCCAACTGATCTTCGCTGACATCGGCTTCGGCCATCTGCTGATCGACCGATTGGCTTTGCTGTTTGAGCGGGGTTTCCAGTTCGCTTTGGCCCTTCGGCTTGGGCGCGGCGGCTTCAGCCCCCAGGCTGGCAGGCGCTTCACCAGGCGTTTCCGGCGTCAGCGGCGTCACCGGCTTGGGTTTGATGCCGCCAGTGTCGGGAGCGGCGGCGGCTTTCTCTTTCAGCGGGCCTTGCGAAGCCTGTTTCTGCTGATCCACCTCGCCTGTCAGTTCGCCTTTGATCGCCCCCGCTTTGCCGCCCGATTTGAAGTTATCGGCTTCCTCCGCCGTCTTGGGCGTCATCGCCTCGATCTTCTGCATCAGCTTGGCTTTGAAGGCGGCCTTGTCGAAGGCGGGCGTCTCGGTAGATTCCATCGCCCCCACCTGCCCGGCCTGGGCCTTGCTGGTCACTTCGCCTGCCGGGGGGACGGCGGCCCCTTGCGCTTGTTCTGCTTTTGTCGCCGCTGGTTCGTGGGTTTTCTCTTTGGCGCTGGTAGCTTTGGCCTTGCCCACCACGGTGTTGAAGCCGGGGTCTTCTTCGGGGGAGGCGGGCGCTTTGCCGCCTTCGACGCTGGCCGGCGTGGGCGCTGCGCCGCCGATCATGCCCTGGGGCGCGGCATTGACCGGTTTGGGCGCCGGCGCTGCGCCTTTGACGGGCGGGCCTTTGGGAATGCTTTGCGCCTCGGCTTTGGCGGCATCGCCTTTGGCTTTGGCCGTCTCTTTGACTTGTTTTTCAGCAGAACTGGCGGTGTTGGCCTTGCCGGTTTCCTGGTCGGCCACGCTTTGGGCCTGCTGCGCCTGGGCGCGGGCAGCCTGGGCGGCGGCTTTGGCGGCGGCCTTCTCGGCCTCGGTGGGTTCCTGGTTGGCCGAGGTTTCTTCGCGTTGGATGGCGTGGTGGCTGTTGCCATTGCCGTTGCCATTCGGCGGCGTGCTGACCCCCACGAAGGCGCGCGGCCCGCCCGCACCCAGGCCATCGGCATCGCCGGCGAAATCGGCTTCGGCGGTGACGCTTTCCGCGTGATGGCCGTTTCCGTTTCCCTTCGGCGCGCTCGATTGGGCGGCGTTGTTGTGCGTGGCGGCCTGGATGATGCGCTGCAAGTGCTGATTGCCCTGCATCTGGCCGATGTGCTTCGCCATGCGCTGGCGCTGGATGGTCTGCAAACGCGCGTCGCCCAGGCGGGCTGCCTGGGCCTGAGCATCGCCAGCCGCCGCCAAACCGCCGGGCAGTTCTGCCACGCCAGCCAGTTCGCTGACCTGTTCGTTCACCACCACGAGTTCAGGTTTGCGTCCGTTTTTGTGTTCGGGCTGGGCCTGCGTCTGCTGCTTGTTACTCATCCTGGATATCCTGGCTCAATTTTTGCTCGCCCACTTCGTTGCGCAGGGCGATCAACAGCCCATCAATGGCGGCCTGATCGTCGCCAGGATTGGCCACCGGGCCGCTGCCAGCTTTCTTTTCTTGCAGCCAGATTTTTACGTCCATGGGTTTATCCCAACCCCATAGCGTGTTCTTTTCGTTGGCGCGGAAGGCGATGTCACCGGTGACGGCCTTGCCTTCGGGGTTGGCGTCATCGGGGCGCAGGCGGCCCAGGTTGTCACCTTCGGCCAGCACGGGGATGCCCATCTCGTTGATCGTGCGTTCTTTGAGCTTCTTGCGGGCGGCCTCCGAAAGCCCGGCCATGCGCGGCGCTTCGCTGGGATCGAGGATCAGCGGGTGATCGGGGCTGAGGCCCATCACCTTGATTTTGAGTACGCCGCGTGCCACCTGCACCTTGCTCAGGTCGCTCATTTCGGTGCCCATATCTTCTTCGGTGATGTGGTGGAGGTGCTTGCCGAGGTCTTCTTGCGCCATCAGCAGCATCCAGGTCGTCAGCGATTCGTTGTATTGCGTTTCCTGGGCGGCCTTCTGGCGGGTTTTCAGCGCTTTGAGCAGTTCTTCGGCCTGGGCTAAACCTTCGCCCGGGGCCTCGGCTTCTTTCTGGCGAAAGTCTTGCTTGCCCTCGCGGATGAAAGTCTGTTCGGCCTCGAAGGCGGCATCGGTGACGGTTTTGACCTGGCCTTCGATGAACACGTCTACGGCGGTGCCGTCGGGGGCGTCTTTGGGTTCGGGGGCGAACAGGTCTACGGCCAGGTCTATCGCCCCGTTGACGAGAAATTCCACGGCGGGCGTGAAGCCCAGATCCAGCACCTTGACCACCACATCTTTGGCGGTCTCGCCCACCAGCCCGGTGACCAGTTCGTCGCGCTGGCCGTCGGTGGCCTTGTGCAGGCCGTTCTTGGCGGCGTCGGTCAGCGGGCCGCGAATGTCGTCGGAGAAGCGCGACGAGGCATCTTTTTTCAGTTGCCTGCCCAGCCGGGCCAGGCCGTCGCGCCGGGCCAACAGGATGAAATGGTTGGCGTTCCACACCGCATCCAGCACATCTTCCAGGGCCGGGTTGAACTCGGCGGGCTTGGGTTCGGGGGGTTCTTCTTTTTTCTTTTTATCCATCAGGGCATCGCCCGTAACCTGATCCACCATCTCGCCTGGCGGCACTTCGATGCTGAGTTGAAAATCTTGCAGCGCCCGCAGGGTTTTCTCGCCGAACATGCCATCCACGTTCAGCCCGGCCATCATCTTCTGGTTGAGCTTATCTTGCAGCAGCTTGACGCGTGGGCGCAGTTCCCAGGTGCCATAATCGAGGCCGTCGCGGTTTCTCAGGCCCACCAGCGGGTTGCCGGTCGTGTCGCCGCTCTCTGTCTCCCGTTGGGCCAGGTTGGGCTGGATCAGCCGTTGCAAAAAGAGATTGCCCCCGCTGTGTGCGAGTGAACGCGCCAATTCCTGGCGTTGGGCGATGGGCAGCGAGGTGTTGAACAGGCCATCGCGCCGGGCGGCGGCCATTTCGGCGGCGGGCGCTTCTTCGGCTGGCTCGCGGCTGACGGCCTGGCTGCCCTTGTTGGGCTGGCGGCGTTTGATTTCTTTGCGGTGCTTGCGCTGTTTGATCGGCATCTGACACCTACTGACTCAAATCCTGTTCGCCGATGAGTCGGCCCATTTTCTGTAATTCGCGGCGTGTGCCGTGTAACAGGTGTTCCATCGTCACCACGCTGCCATTGGCCGCGGCCAGGTAAGCGGCGTTGACGATCACGTTGCGGATGTTGCCGCCTGCCAGCTTGAAACGCCGGGCCAGCATTTCAAAATCGAGGTTGGCGGCGCGCGGCACATCGGGCGGGAAGAGCGTCTGCCAGATGCGCAGGCGGTCGGCCTGTTCGGGGAAGGGGAAATCCACGGCAAATTGCAGGCGGCGGGTGAAGGCTTCATCCAGGTTGGCGCGCAGGTTGGTCGCCAAAATTGTCACGCCGTCGTACGCTTCCATGCGTTGCAGCAGGTAACTGATTTCGATGTTGGCGTAGCGGTCGTGGGAGTCTTTCACCTCGGAGCGCTTGCCGAACAGGGCGTCGGCTTCGTCGAAGAACAGGATGGCGTTGCTGGTTTCGGCCTCCTGGAAGATGCGCTCCATGTTCTTTTCGGTTTCGCCGATGTATTTGCTGACGATGGTGGATAAGTCAATTTTGTATAGATCAAGGCCCAACTCGGCGGCGATGATCTCGGCGGACATGGTTTTGCCCGTGCCAGGCGGGCCAGCGAACAACACCGTCACCCCCCGGTTCGGAACGAGCTTGCGTCCCACGCCCCACGCATCCAGCACCTGCGGGCGTTCGCGCACCGTGGCTACCAGTTCGCGCAGCAGGGCGCGCTGATCATCGGGCAGGATGATGTCATCCCAGCGATAGTGCGGGTTGATCTTGAGCGCCAGCGCGCCCAGGCGCGGGTTCGAGTGGCTGCGGGCGGCGACCAGCAGGTCTTCGGGCTGGATGCGGCGCTCGTGTTGGGCGGCCAGGTTGCGGGCAGAGGCCACGGCATCTTGAATCTGCCCGGTGTTGAGTTGGAACTGACCGGCCACGTTTTCCACGTCGGGCAGCGGTTCGGCCTGGCCCAGGAAATGCTGCCACAGGGCGATGCGGCGGGCGTAGGAGGGGGTGGGAAATTCCTGCCAGGCGATGCGCCGGTCGTGTTCGTAGCCTTTCGGCAGCCAGCGCGCCGCCGTCGAAAAGATCAGCAGGCCGGGGAAGGTGCAGAGTTCGGCAAACATGCCGGCGGGCAGGGCGGCGTCTTCGAGGGCGCTGTCCCAGCCGTGCAGGAAGGGCAGGGCATCGGTCAGGCGGGCGTCGCGCAGCGCCAGGTCGAGGGCGGCGGCGGCGGAGGTTTCGCCAGCGGCTTCGGCCTGGTAGCGCACTTCCAACAGGGGGCGTTTGGCCTCCTGTGCCAGCAGACGGGCGGCGGCAAGCTGGGCGGCGCTATCTGGCCCATAAAAGGCCAGGATCGGTTTCTTGGCGATGATTTTTTGGGGATTCAGCACGCTTTCGCCGGCGATGACCGGGTCACTGGGGCGGGCTGCGGGCGCGGAGAGGGCAAAACGCAGGCCGGGCTGGGTGGGGGGCTGATAATCGCCCAGCAGCCAGGCGGCCACGGTGCGGTCTATGGTCAGCACCTGGTTGAGCAGGGTGTTGCGCGGCTCGTCGGCGGGGCGTTCGAGCAGGCGGTGGCTGAACAGCGGCCCTTGCAGCGAAAAATGCCGCAGCGCCAGGATGCGCTCTGCGCCAGGCGGGCAGAGCAGGCCCAACACCAGGTTGATCGTCGGCAGCTTCCTGGTCACGTCATCTTGCAGGTAGCCGTAGATGCGCTCGTAGCGCAGATCGATCTGTGGGGCCAGGCAGATCAGCAGCGCATCTACGTCGAAGGGCTGCAAGCCAAAGGTTTCGATCAGGCGGCTCAGGCGCGGCGGGTGATTTTGATGGCGGGCGGCTTCAGCCAGGGCGTGGGCCTGCAAACTGGCTTCTTGCAGGGCTTGTGCAAAGGGGTCGGCTTGCGAGTGGTTGTCGCCGGAAATCGTATCCCCCCAATGGGAACTGACCGGGCGTGAGATGAGGGCCTGCGCTTCCTGGTCGGAGACGTACAGCCCGCGAAAGGCATCGCCGGGGTCTTGCCCGGCTTCTTGCCAGCGTTGAATCTGGCGTTGCAGCAGCAGGTCAATGCGGGCCAGTTCGGCAAGCAGGTGCTTCAGGCTCAAATTTACCTCGATGGGAGAATTGAGCTGTGCGGGAGCCTTTTTTGTGCCGACGTAGGTAACTTGCATGGTGAATTGCCGCCTGGGAAACCGCCTCGTGCCTGTGGTTGGTATGAATTTGCTGCTCGAAATGTTGCGCTACGTTCTCGATCCGATCTGCAAAAAGATGATAGCTTTCGTCCCCATTATATGCCCTTCTGGGGGATGCCTCAAAGAAGGGGATGTTATCGAAAGGTTAATGGGATATTTTTTATCCTAAATGAGATTATAGCAAAAAGTAGATATTCTACCAATAGGATAATCGTTTTTGCATCGTTGGGATCATCCAATTACATGGTGCGGGCTGTAATCCTCCAGCGGATTCCAATCCTCAAAAACAAAATCCTCTTCGCTCACCGCGGCTCCGGCTTTTTGCGCCGCGGTCAGGGCGGTTTGCCAGGCGGCGTCGCTGTCGGCGGCCAATTGTTCGAGCGCCGGGGCGATGTCGTCGCTGGGCAGCCAGTAATCGTAGACGCGCGCCACCAGCGAGGCGAACGGGGCCGCCACCGGCTGTGGCTGCACCTGGTAGCAGGCCAGGTTGCCGCTTTCGGGCAACGGTTCCACGCGGGTCAGGGCGGCGTTGAGGGCGGCGTAATCTTCGAGGACGGGCAGGGGCAAGAAGCCGGGCTGGTTGTTGGCCGGGAAGATGGATGTCCCCAGGCCCGCGGCGGCCCAGCGCCGCCCGCATTCGGGCAGGTGCAGCCACTTGAACCACAGCCAGGCTTCCTCGGCCAGTTGGCTTTGGGCATGGATGTACAGCGGCGTGCCGGTGATGCCCGGCGGGGCGTAACTGGCGAAGCGCTGCGGCCCACCAACGCGCAAGGGCGGCAGCACCGTGTACTGCGTGAAATCGGGATGGCTCTGCTGCCAATCGTCCACGAAGCGTAGCGGCCCGGCCAGCATGGCCACGCGGCCCTCGGCAAACAGGCGGCGCAGTTCCCATTCATCGGCCAGGTACGATTCGGGCAGGATCAGCCCCTCGTAGGTCAGCGTCGAGAGCAGTTTGAGCAGGCCGAGGAAGGCCGGGTTGCGGGCATACTGCGAGGCGGGTGTACGCCAATCGCGCCCGCCCACTTTGAAGCTGAGCGCGCCCAGCCACTCGAACAGGTCGTTCATCCAGCCGGTGGCAAAGCCCAGGGCGTAGCCATAGGCGCTGTTACCGCTGTCGAGGGCGATTTTGCGGCAGGCCTCCAGGAACGCTTCGTCGTCTTCGGGCAGAGATGCCAGGCCGTAGGCTTCGGTCACGTTGCGGTTGACGTAGGTGACCACCGGCAGGCCATTGCGCCCCTGGCGTGGGGCGGTGTAGGTTTTGCCGTCTATCACATTCGAGCCGGGGGCGAAATCAATCGCCGGGTCGGGGAAGATGGCGCGGAAATCGTCGAAATCGGCGAAGTCGGAGATGGCAGCGCATAGCCACTTCTTTTGGTGATACTGCTGAATGGGCAGCGGCCCGCCGAAATAGACATCGGGCGGCGCCCCGCTTTGCAGGGCCGTCGGCATATCCTCCTGCCGGGCGCGTTCGATGCGCAGCCACGGGTAGGCGGCCTCGAACAGGGCCATCTCTGCCTCGAACCAGGCCGCCTGCTGGTCGCTCCAGGTATCCCATTGCCGCAAAGTGCGCGGCGTTTTGGGCGGCGGCGTGGCTGATGGCGTTGTGCGCGGCGGCGCGGTGACTTCGATGACGATGGATGTGGGGGTGGCCGTGGGTGTTGGCGCGGGCGTGTCGGCGCGAGTGGGGGTGCTGGGGCTGTCGCTACAAGCAAAAGCGGCCAGGCTGACTCCCGTCAGCCCGGCCAGCTTGAGAAAATCGCGCCGGTTGAGCCGTTTCATGCCTCGGCGAGAATGCGTTGGATGGCGGCGGCCACCTGTGTTTGCGGCAGGCGTTCTTGCGTGCCGGCTTGCAGGTTTTTCAGCGTGGCCTGGCCCTCGGCGGCCTCCTCTGGCCCGATGACGACGGCCACGCGCATCCCCATTCGGTCGGCATATTTGAATTGTTTGGGCAATTTGGCCGGTTCGGGGTAGCAGGCCACCTTCAGCCCGGCGCGGCGCAGTTCGGCAGCCAGGGCCAGCGTGGCCGGCATGCGCTCGGCGTCGAAGACTGTCACCAGCACGGGGGCGGGAGATGCGTCGCGTTCGGCGGGCAGCAGGCCAAGTTCTTTCAGGATCAGCCCGATGACCACATCGCCCATGGCAAAGCCCACGGCCGGCAGCGGGTCGCCGCCGACGGCGGCCATCAGGTTGTTGTAGCGCCCGCCGCCCAAAATGGCCCGCCGCACACTGCCGCTGACGTCGAAGGCCTCGAAGACCAGGCCGGTGTAATAGGGCAGGCCGCGAATGATGCCTGAATCGTAGCGGACGTATTCTTTGGCGCCCAACGCTTCGAGGGCGGCGAAGATGCGCTGCAAGGTGGGCGATTGCTGCCACAGGTCGGCGCGTTCGAGGAAGGCTTTGCTGCCTTCGATCTGCTCGCTGCTCAGGCCGATTTCGCTGCCGTAGGCTTCCCAGGCTGCGGGGGTCAGTTTGTCGCGGCGGTCAATCCAGGTCAGGCAGGCCTGGCGCTGTTCGGCAGTGACCCCCAGTTTTTCCAGTTCGCCGTTGGTCAGTTGGCGGTCATTGACCAGAATAACCGCCTGTTGGGGCGTGAGGCCCACGGCGCGGAAAAAGGCGGCCACCAGGGCCACCATCTCGGCGTCGGCTTCGGGGGTATCCACGCCGAGCAGGTCTATGTTCCATTGGAAAAATTCGCGCGTGCGCCCGCGCTGCGGCTTTTCGTAGCGCCAGAAGGGGCCAAACGACCACCAGCGCAGCGGTGTGACCAGTTGCCCCTGGCGTTGGGCGATCATGCGCGCCAGGGTGGGGGTCAGTTCGGGGCGCAGGGTGATCCAGTCGCCGCCGCGGTCTTGAAAAGAAAAGGCCTGTTCTTTGACCAGTTCTTCGCTCGATTTGGCAGCATACAGGTCAATCGTTTCGAGGACGGGGCCTTCGTATTCCTGGTAGCCGAAGGATTCAGACACTGCGCGCAGCTTGTTGTACAGCCAGATGCGCGCTGCCATCTCAGCGGGGTAAAAATCACGGGTGCCTTTGACGGAGGGGATGATCGTTTTCATGGGCGTTTCCTATGGTTGTAAGATGGACGGCATTGTAGCATAGGAATTGGGTGATGATGTAAATCTGCCTGGCCTGGAGGGCTATTTTTCCCTCGGCCTGGCGCGTGTTGCCAGAGATGACCTCGATCACCTGGCAGACGCCGGGCAGGGGGTAGTCGAACTCGCGGTAGGCGAAGATGACCCGGATGTCGCCATCTTTCCACAGGATGCCGCAGTCGTCATCGAGCAGCCACATTTCTTTCAGGTGCGGTTCGACGCGGTGGTAGGCCTGGAGCAGGGGGGCCATCACGGCGGCATCCCACCACGGGCTGAAGGCTTCGGGGGCCGGGAATTGGTTGACCTCGATATGCAACTGGTAGCTGATGCGGGCGGAGAGGGCGCGGAAATAGGCCATTGCCGGGTCGTCGCCGTGGGCCAGCACCTTTTGGTGATCCAGGCCGGTGTGAATGTTGGCGTATAGCCACTCGTGGCCGCGCATCTGGTCGTAATCGCTGCCGCACATGGGCGTCCCCAGTACGCCCAGCGACTCGACGATGTAGAGCATCTCCAATTCGTGCTGGAAACGGTGCTGGATGGCAGCTTCGGTATCGTGCATGGACTCGATCACCGGTTGATCGGCGACGTGTTTGTAGGTGATCGTGTCGGCGGCCATGTTGAAGTGCGAGTCGCGGAAGATGCCGTTGAGGCCGCATTCTTTGGCCCGGCGGTAGGCGGCGATGAAATAATCGGCCCAACCGGGGGCGTTCTGGTCAATGGCGAAGAGGACGTGGCCGTAGTTGTTGCGCTGGCACTGGCCGGAAACATCGCGGGCGAAGAGATCGCCGAGCGGGTAAGATGGGTCAGGGCCGCCAGAATGGGGCTGACCAAGCGGCGACAGCGACGAAAAGTGCGAGCCGAACCACATGTAGGTTTCGATGCCCAGTTCCACCGCCGGAGCCAGGATGCGTGCCAGGCCGTCCCAGCCGCCGTAGCAAGCGGCAATTTCGAGTTCGAGCGGGCAGCACATATTTCCCAGGATGCCGAATTGCTGGCGGTCTTCGGCGAAGCGTGGCAGCACGTCGGTTTCGTTGGAGCGCCACAACGGCATAAGGAAGGCGCGGCGGAAACCCCATTCGTGGAGCTGCTGGAAGATGGGGGTGAAGTTCGCTACGTTGGCAATGTGCCAGGTCTCGACGTGGGCGTCGGGCCGGGCGGGGTCGTCTTTGAGGCCGTAGTGGGCGCGGATGCGGGCGTGGAGTGCCTCGCGCACTCGGATGAAATGGTTAATGATGGCCGTTTCAGAAGTAGGACGCGGAAGAACGCGGAAAAACGCTGATTCGTCCGCGTTCTTCCGCGTTTTTCCGCGTCCAATTCTTTCTCCCACCAAAATTTTGCGCGCCGGGGTGGTCACATCGTCGGTCAGGTTGAAGCAGAACTGATTGAAGTGCAGCAGCTTATCGTCGCCGGCAGATTTTTGGAACAGGCTGCGCACGTGTGAGGGGCGTTCGTGGGTGGTGATCAGGGTGTGTTCGTCATCGTACTGGAAGGTGAAGCCCTGCAGAGCGGCGTAGAGCGGTAAGTGCTGGAAGATGTGCGGGTTGGCGATGCCGGGTAAATCCCAACCGGAGTAGATGGCAGTATCTTTTTCTAGCTGTGCCACCGGAGGATGGTTGGCCCCCCGCAGGATGAAGGTGTTGCCGACGGCGCTGCCGCCCAATTCCCAGGTGGCCTTGTCTTCGATCTGGTAGATGGCGTAGCCGGGAGCGTGGTAGCGGAAGCCGTAGGAGAAGCCAACATATTCCACGCCCGCCAGGGTTTCGGCGGCGGGGCGGATGATCCACTCGAAAACGGCATCTGCTGGCGTGATGGGGCCGCGCCGCCACGAGGCGGGGTTGATGCGTAGATGCAGGGCGTGTTCGGCCCATTCCATGCGGTGCGCCAGGCGGAAGCGTGGCCGCGTGACGATCACGGTGGCATCGCCTTCCTGGCGGGTGGTCACATACTCGTAGGAATCCACTTCCCAACCGTCGGGGGTGGCAATTTCGGGGAAGATGCACTCCGCCGCGGAGCGCAGTGGCTTGCCGTTTAGCGTGACCGTTTCGAGGCCGAGCAGCGTGTCGCCGTCGAGGGCGAATTGGAGGATGATGTTGTGGGGGAGGGCGAGGGTGATGAGGGGCATGGAAATTGCCATGATTGGTGAAATGTGAGCTTGAAAGCCAATTGGCAAACGCGCGATTTGCTCCCATTGGCCAGACTAACTGGCTACTCGCCGGTTAACCCCGTCATGCTGAAGCCGCGCGTGATCTGGCGTTGGAAGATCAGGAAGAAGATCAACGGCGGGATGGCGATGACGGCGTTGCCCGCCAGGATCAGGTTCAGCCCGGCGGCTTCTTTCACCGTGCCGGCGGCATTGGTGCCTTGCGAAATGGTGGAGAGCAGCACCATGATCGGGCGCAGATCGGTGCGCGTGTTCAAGACCAGCATCGGCCAGAAAAAATCCTGCCAGGAACCCATGAAGGAGGTGATGGTGATCACCGCCAGCACCGGTTTGGAGAGCGGCAATACCACGCGGGTGAAAACGGCCCACGTGTTGGCGCCATCAATGCGGGCGGCGTCAATCAGGTCGTTGTGAATCTGGTCGAAGAAGTTGGTCAGCAGGAAGATCAAAAAGCCATCTACCGAATAGGGCAGCCAGATGGCCCACCAACTATCTATGAACTTGATGCCGAAGAGTTGATACAAAATGGGTGGGTAGACCACGGTGAGGTAGCGTGGGATGAGCAGCATGGCCCCTGGCACGGCCACGGTGGAAAAGAAGAAAATCAGCAGGCCGTTTTTGAAGGCTGGCTTGAGCTTGGAGAGTGAGTAGGCGGCCATGGTGCATACGGTGGTGCGCAGCAGCCAGGTGCCGATGGCAATGAAAATGGTGTTGGCGAAGAATTTGCCAAAGTTCCAGTTTTTGGTGGCGAGGTAGAAGGCATCCCAATGGGCGTCTTGCGGCCACAGGGTGGGCGGCATTTGCAGAAATTCCTTGGGGGTCTTGGCTGCGCCGGTGAACAGCCAGTAGAGCGGGAAGAGCGTGGTTAGCGAGAGCGCCAGCAAGATCAGGAAGACGATCAGGTAGATCAGTTTCCAGTTCCACCGTTTCATTTCGATGGGCGAGACCAGGGTGCGTTCGCTGGAGTCGAATTCTTTGGTTTTGCGTCGGGCCAGAGGTTGGGTAAGGGTAGCCATCGCTTGCTCCGTTAGTTTTGCTCGCGCGCTTGCGGGCGGAAGATCATCATGCGGGTGTAGAACAGCGAGAAGCCGCCCAACACCACGAACACCACCAGCCCCAGGGCCGAGGCTGCGCCATAGTTGGAATAGCGGAAGGCGTAGTCATATTGCAGCATGGCAACGGTGTAGGTGGCGTTGACCGGGCCGCCGCCGGTCATAATGAACGGCTCCATGAAAATCTGCATCGTACCGATGATCTGCCCGACGAGGGTGATGAGCATGATAAAGCGGATTTGCGGCAGCGCCACGTGGATGATGCGCTCCCATAAATTTGCGCCATCCACTTCGGCGGCGTCGTACAGGCTGGCGGGGATGCCCTGTAAGGCGGCGATATACATCATCATCGCTCCGCCCGCCCCGGCCCAGGTGGTCATGATCAAGATCGCCCACATCGCCAGGTTGGGGTTGCTCAACCATTTTTGCGGTTCGATGCCGACTGCGCCCAGCAGCATGTTGACCAGGCCGCCCTCGGTGGGATAGTAGAAGAAGCGCCACATCACAATCGTCACCACCCCCGGCAGCACGCCGGGCAGATAAAACGCCCACCGAAAATAATCGCGAGCGCGCCCCATCTCGTTGACGGCAATCGCCAGCGCTACCGGCACAACGTATCCAAACAGCAGGGCAATCAGCGTATAAAAAATGGTGTTCTTCCAGGCTTTCCAAAACAGCGGGTTGGCGAACAAAACCTGGAAATTTTTCAACCCCACCCATTGCGCGTCATCCCACGTCAGGCCCACTTTTTGAAAGCTGACGATGAAGCTCTGGATGATTGGATACCACACGAAGTATAGAAACAAAACAATGGCTGGCAAGAGAAATAAATAGGCGGGGATGTTGTGGTGCAAGGCGCGCTGCCAGCGAGCGGATGAACGTGTGCTTGTCGTAGATTGTGGGCGCGTGGTTGCCGCCATGGGGCCTCCAAAGGAAAATAACCACAAAGGACACGAAGGACACCAAGGGATTTTCTGATCATTTCCCCGGAGTGTCCTTTGTGCCCCTTGCGGTTAAAAAATGGTTTATCCGGCGTCAAGCATGGCCTGGAACTGGGCCTGAGCTTCTTCCAGAACGGCCTGGGGGTCGGCGTTCGGGTCGGTGACTACTGCCTGCACGGGGACATCCAGCGCGGCGTACATTTCCTGGGTTTTGATCGGCGGCTCGGCCATGACCTTGATGCTTTTCAGCCCCTCGTAGAAGCCAGCATAGTTTTCCTGCGGCATGTTGTTGTATTTGTCGAGGATGGCCTGGCGCTTCTGCTGGAACTCACCGACGAAGAGCGGCATTTCGGGCGAACCCACGGCAAAGCCCTTTTCGGCGTCGTTCTTTTTCCAGTTTTCAAAGTTATCCAGGTTGAATTCGCGGAAGGCTACCCAGTTGACACCTGCTTCATTTTGGGCATCAGTGTTCTTCGAGTTGAACATGTAGGTGTAACCGCCGCCGAGGGTGCCGTTCATGCCGCCTTCTTGTGGCGGGATGGTGACATATAGATCTTCTTTGGCCGCTTTGAAATCGTTGACGAACCAGCCAGGATCGCCGCCAAACATCATGGCGCACTGATAGGTGCCGCACAACTCACCCACCTTGCCCTGATCGAGTAGTTTTTCGTCTTGTAGCGAGTTATCTTCGATGGCCATACCCTTCAGATTGGCCAGCCATTTGACAGCAGCCGGATCGGTGAAATTGGCCATCCACTTGCCATCCACCTGTTTTTCGGGGTTGGCGCCAGCGGTGAACATCCAACCGGTCAGGTGCCAGCCGCCCTGGTTGTTGATGGTCGTCTCGCCATAGCCAGCGATCCCAAGTTTTTCGCGGATGGTCTTGGCGGCGGCGCGCAGTTCTTCCCAGGTCTTGGGCGGGGTCTTGGGGTCGAGGCCGGCATCGGCAAAGAGCTTGCCATTGTAGAACAGGCCCATGGCGTATACGCCCACCGGCAAGCCGTAGCGCTTGCCTTCTTTGGTAGAGGCTTCGAGGGCGGCGGGGTTGATATCCGCAGTGACATCGTTGGCGGCCAGCCATTGGGTCACATTGGCAACTGCGCCAGCGTCAATGAATTTCATGTGCTCGGTGAACCAGACGGCAAAGGTATTCTCCAACGTACCAGCGGCCAGACGGGCAGCATATTCCTGGGGATTGTAGCCGCCAGCATGGCCTTCGATCTGCACATTGGGATAAATGGCATTGAAATCAGCGATGATTTTATCCATCTGAGCTTTGGTTTCGTCTGAAGCGTCATCTCCGTACCAATCGGTAACGGTGATTTGGATCACTTCGGGCGGAGGCGGCGTGGCCTCGACAACAACGGTTTCTTTGACCGTTTCTTTCACGGTATTTTCAACAACAACGGTCTCTTTGACAATCTCAGGGGCCACCGTTTCTTTGACGGTGACAATTTGGGTCTCCTTGATCACCTGCGGAGCGCAGGCGGCCAGAGCGGTGCTGCCGGCAGCCAGGCCGGCCAGGCGCAGGAACGCGCGGCGGTTGAAACTTTTGCTGTTCATACGGTCTCCTCAAAATGGTTGAATGGTTGGATAAACGGAAAAAACATGGGCGGGTGAACTCGAAAATATCTGGTCGCGCACACCTCCTGATCCGTCAATGGTCAGCCGCACGGGCGCATACTGGAGCCACGCACCACCAGGCGGGCCGGCACACGAATTTCAAGCGGGCCTTCGCATTCGCCACGGATGCGTCGCAGCAGCAGGCGCGCCGCTTCCACGCCGATCTGATGCGCCTGCTGCTGCATGGTGGTCAGATTCAACTGCATGGTGAAATCGAGGTTGTCGAAGCCGACCAGCGCCACGTCGCCAGGGATGCACACCCCGGCCTGGCGAGCCGCTTCGTACACCAGCAGCGCCGCCAGGTCGTTGGAAGCCACAATGGCCGCCGGGCGGGTGGGGCCTGTCAGAAAGGCGCGAATTTCGGCGATGGCCGCCGCCTCGCGCTGGAGAATGCCGCCAATATCGGGGCTATGGCCCATTTCGTGCGGCTCGTCTATCACCCGCGGCGGCTGCGGCGTCAACCCTGCCGCCCGCATGGCCGATTGATAGCCCACATACCGTTCAGCCAGGCTTGAAATCTCCATCGCCTGGCGCGAAAGGTAAACGATGTCGCGGTAGCCCTGGGCAATGAGATGGTTGACCACTTCCTTGCCGCCCTCCAGGTGATCGCTCATCACCGCATCGGTGCGGATGCCGGGCACCAGGCGGTCTACCAGCACGATGGGTGTATTCCTGGCGGCCAGCGCCACCAGCGCCCGCCGGGCATCATCTGCTGCCACCGGCCAGAGAATATGCCCGGCCATCTCGTCGGCATGGATACGTTGCAGCAGTTCGTTTTCTTTGTCCAGGTCGCCTTCCGAGTTGCCGAAAATCAGGTGATAGCCCTGCGCTTTCAGCACGCTTTCGACCCCCAGCAGCGTCTGTACGTTGAAGGTGCTGCTCAGGTGGTGGACGATGTAGCTGACCGTGCGTTGGTTGACCGGGGGCTGGGCCGCATCTGCGAGCGCGTCTCCTGCATTTGACCGGGCGATGAACGTGCCTTTGCCTGGCATCCGCACCAGCCAGCCTTCCTCCACGCCTGCGCTGAGCGCCTGGCGCAGCGTGACCCGGCTGACACCCCATTCGTCCTCTAGTTCCGCCTCAGTTGGCAGGCGCATTCCCACCAAAAGCTCCCCGCTGGCGATTTTCGCCCGCAAGAAATTGAGAATCTGGCGGTAGAGCGGAATGGGGCTATCCTTGATCAATTGGACTTTGGTGGGGGCGGCTAGAGTGTTCATAATGTTGTATATTGTCTTAATATGTATTATAACGATATTAATTGCATTGTCAAGCGTTAAGATCGCTTAAACAAAAAAGCCGGTTCCTGAAGAGAACCGGCTTGAAAAGCAGTCGGACGAAATCAAATTCGCCTGATTGAAGAAGCGCGCTGAATCAATCTCACTGGCACCACCACTTGCTGCGGCGCGCCGCTTTCTCCCTGGATGCGGCGCAGCATCAAATTTGCCGCTTCGACGCCGATCTGGTAGGCATCTTGGGCAATGGTGGTAAGCTGCATGGATTGGGCGTAATCCAGATCATCAAAACCCACCAGCGCCAGGTCATCGGGAATTTGCAGGCCGCACTGCGCGGCGGCCTCGATCACCAGGAGCGCCAGCAGGTCGTTCATTGCCACAATCGCCTGGGGGCGCTGCGGGCTGCGCAGCAGGTGGATGATTTCGGCCACGTCCGCGCTTTCATTGGCCACGAAATTATCGGGCGAGCGGGTGTAGCCCAACTCCTGGCGCTGTCCTACGATGGCGGCGGGCGCAGGCGTCAGGCCGGCGGCGCGCATGGCTTCCTGGTAGGCGCGGTAGCGCGTGGCAATCGAAGCCAACTCCAAAATGGGATGCGCCAGGTAGATGATGTGGGTGTAGCCCTGCTCAATCAAATGCGCCACCGCCATCTGCCCGCCGGCGAAGTGATCGCCCATTACCACATCGCAATCGCCTTGCGGAATGCTGCGATCCACCAGTACAACCGGCTTACTTTGCCCGATCAGCCGTTGCAGCCAGCGCTCCCCACCTTCGGCCATCACCGGCCAAATGATATGCCCCACGATGTCTTCGCCATCCATGCGTTGCAGCAACTCATTTTCGGTAGCCTGACTGTTTTCCGAATTGCCAAAAATAAGGGAATAGCCCTGCGTTTTCAGCGCACTTTCAACACCCAGCAAGGTTTGTACAATGAAACTGCTGCTCAGATGCGGCACAATGTAGCTGATCGAACCGCGCTTGATCGCCTGCGGCGTGTTCTCGGCCACAAACGTCCCCTTCCCGGCGGTGCGCACCAGCCAGCCTTCTTCCACTGCCGCACTCAACGCCTGGCGGATCGTCACCCGGCTGACGCCCAACTCGCTGCTCAACTCATCCTCGGTGGGCAGGCGCATTCCCGCGCCACATTCGCCACTGGCGATGCGGGCGCGTAAGATGTTCAGGATTTGTTTGTAAAGGGGAATGGAACTGTTTTTCTCAAGATGGAGCTTGAGCGTCGAAATTAAATCGCAGTGATTTTGATCAACCACACAACACCCCGTACGGTCAAAGATGCTTTCGCCAGGTCGCCCCGGCGAGTGAAAAATTTTTCAGATGGCTCCTTAGGCGATTATACTTGATATAGACAGGGTTTTGCGTGGTTTGCTCAGCGGGGTGCGGCGGTGCTTTGGCGCACCACCAGTTCGGGTGGCATCACCTGGCGGTAGCGCGGCGTGTCGGCGTTTTCGATCATTGCCAGTAGATATTTCACGGCCTGGGTGTACAGGTTGTAGCGCTCCTGGCGAATGGTACTCAAAGGGGGGGTGACATAAGCAGCTAAATCCGTGTTGTCGAAACCAATCACCGAAACATCTTCTGGCACGCGCAGGCCGCGCTCGGTCAGAGCGCGCATGGCCCCGATGGCGATGTAGTCGTTGCCGCAATAAAGGGCGGTGAACTTTTCGCTGCGGTCGAGCAGTTGCAGGCATTTGCTGTAACCATCTTCGACCGAAAAGTATTCGCTGGCAAGCCAGGGGCCGGGCGTCAATCCGCGAGCGGTCATCATTTCCAGGTACGTTTCGTGGCGGATGCGCCCGTCGTAATAGGCAAACGCACCGCTGATTTCGGCGATCTGCCGGTGGCCGTAGTCGAAGAGGTGTTGCAGGGCCAGCGTTGCGCCATATTTTTGATCGTACATGACAGCCGGGATATTGGGGCTTGGGTTGGAGCCGATATGGACGAAGGGCCGGCCCATACACACCTCGTTCATCTCGTCCAGGGTATAGTCAAATTCGGGGCCGTCAATGAAGAAGCCATCCACCATTTCGGCCACCACTTCACGCATGACCTGGCGAAACTCATCTTTGTTGGTTGGCGATGATAATACGGTGAACCCCAGGCCATAATTGACCTCTTTGACGGTGGTGACGATGTCGAGCAGGGACGAGGCCGCGTTAGCGACGATCATCTGCAAAAAGAACGTCCGCCCGCGGATCAGGCTGCGGGCGGCGCGGTTGGGGACGTAATTTAGTTCTTGGATGGCGTGCAGCACGCGTTGGCGGGTTTCTTCGGCCACTTCGGGATTGTTGTTGATCACCCGTGAAACCGTGGCATACGAAGTGCCAGCAACCTGGGCTACATCATTCAGGGTGGCGCGTTTGAGGTGCGAAATGGTCATGGGTCACTGCTCAATTCGGGGCGGGAAGTTGTGCCGCCACCAAAAATCTGGCCGCTCACCTGGGGCGTAAACGCCGATTTGTCGGCCAGCCTTGGCGGCGGGGGAATCGGGTCGGAGGGAGAAATCGCCATTTTCGGGGTCTGCAAAGCCCGGATCGTCCGCGCGCAGGGTCGCGTTTCCCTGGAAGGGCAGGACAGTGGTTTCGTACACGCGAATGGGGAATGGGATGTTGTGGTTCTGATCACACACCAGGTTGCCGGTTACACGGATATTTTGGCGCGCCAGGGCGGCATCCAGGTCTGCTTCGCCTTGCAAATAATCGGTGGAAGCGCCAAACTCGAAGGCGTAGCTGGCGCTGAAGATATTGTCACGCACTTCCAAATCCTCCACCTGGGTGGAATACAGGAACATGCCGCCGACAAGGTAGAAATAATCTTGGGCGGAGTCAGGTGTGCCATAGCCGCCGTGGTGGAAGGTGTTGTTGTAGATGCGGATGTCGTGACGCAGGCGGTCTTGCCCCCAACGTGAGAAAAACAGGCAGGAACCCAGGCCGTTGTACACCAGGTTATGGTGGATGCGCAGGTCGCGCAGCACTTCCTGGTCTTCCACCGAAATGGCAATGCCCGCCCCGCCGAAATCGTGGACAACGTTGTGATGAAATTCGACATCTTCCAGCACGCCAAACCAGGTATCTGCGTATAGCCCTTGACGGTCAACGTGGTGAACATAGTTGTGGTGGACGACGCCATGCTTGCTGGTCTCTTTGACGTCAATGCCTTCTTTTTCGCAATGGTGAACATGATTGTAGGCCACCTCGAAATGGTTGGCCCCGGCGATGCTGATCGCCTCGTGGGGTGGCTCATTGAGGGGTTCGTAGCCATGAATGGGGCGCATGTCCCAGGTGTTGGCCTTCACGACAGTATTGCCCAGCACGCGGTGGTGATGGCACACCCCCTGGCGGCTCATATCCCATATTGCCACGGCTGAGCCGAAGGTGCGTTCGATGTGGTTGTTGAGGATGTCAATAGATTGGCTGTCGTGAATGTTGATGCCCGCCCAGTACGAATTGATGATCGTCAGATCGCGGATAACAATATGGCTGACATTGACGAGGTGGAAAAGACCCGTTTCGGCGTGATAGGGGCGGGGGCGCTGGTGAAAATCGGCGTTGTCGAGGGCAGCCCCGTCAATGACGGCCTGCTCGCCGGGATAGGCGGCGAAGGTGATCGGCTGGCCGGGCGCACCCGACGCAGGTTCGATGCGTTTGTTCAACAGGTAGACGCCGGCGCGGAAGTAAGCTGTATCACCGGGCTGCAGGTTGGCGGCAGCCCGGTGGGGTGTGCGCCAGGGTTGTTCGAGGGTGCCGGGGTTGGCGTCATCGCCATGCGGGGAAAGGTAATAGTGGGCCATTGGTTGCATCTCCACGTCGGTAGAAGTGATGTTCGTAAGGATGATGTTATTTTACGAAAATCCTTGCTTATTCTACACGATTTTTAACGAAATGGCGAAGTGATGTTTGAAATCATTTACGGAATAGAAATGATATAAAATAAATTATTTTAACATTTATTGTCGAATAATAAGATAATAAATCGCAAATTATTCTCGATGATTGAATTATTTATTAAAAAATAAACTTATTAACTTGACTTTAATAACTTGCTATGCTATTATGTCGTAAGCGTTTACGAACAAGCTGCGCGAGAGATTGTTCTGAACGTGGGTTTTCTTCTCTCCTTCCGTAATCCCCGTCCCTTGTGGGCTGCAAGGGGCGGGGAGAGGGAGACCTTTTATTTGGAATAGCCAGCAATGGCTGGCGATCTGTTTTTCGACTTTGTTCAAGGAGATGTGTTGATGAAATCTGCCATTAAACTTTCTCGTCGAGATTTTCTCAAACTGACGACCCTGACCAGTGGGGCGGCAGTTCTGGCCGCTTGCGGCAATCAGGCGACGACTGAAGCTCCTCTGCCAACCGAGCCGCCGACTGCCACGAGTGCGCCACAGGCAACGGCGACCTCTGAAGCGACTGCCGCTCCTGCTCAAGCGACGGACGCTCCCACGGCAACGGCCCAACCCACCGCTACGCCAGAGCCAACCGCCGCTCCCGCGGCCATGCCCGAACCGGTTGAAGTGGTGATGTGGGATAACTTCGTCACCCAATCGCCCTGGTTGGATGGTCAGATTGCCGCTTTTCAAGAGGCCACTCCCTGGGTCACCGTCAAGCGCATCACCCAGACCGGCCTCGATTTGAAAACTGCTCTGCCATTGTCCTTTGCCGATGGCACCTTCCCCGATTTCTTCGGCTATGTTGACCAGGTGCAACTGGCCGAACAGGTAGACGCCGGCTGGTGCATGCCCATTTCCGATTTCGCCGATTTTGAAGATTTCAAACAAACTTACCCCAATCCAGATGTCGCTTTTCTCGAAGGGGTCAACACCATTGGTGGAAAGACCTACCAGGCGCCCTTCACCAAGCCGAGTGGCTGGTGGAATCAGGTCTTCGTCAACCTGGACTTGCTCAATGATGCTGGCGTAGACAAAATCCCCACCACGGTGCCTGAATTCGTGGAGGCCTGCCGGGCCGTCAAAGCGGCTGGCAAAGCCTCGGCGTATGGCATTGCGATGAGCGACTGGACAGCGATGTTGTTCATGTTCATGTTCCAGGGCGGCGTTAAGGCTTGGGGTTTTGATCACCGCACCGGCAAACAGATGTACCGCAGCGATCCCAATTACATGACCATCTGGGAAACCCTGATCACCTTGCGCGATGAAGAATTGATCGCCCCTGAAAGCAGCGCTTCGACCGATGGCGAAATGCAAGCCATGTTCCCGATGGGCAACTTTGCTTTCTTTTCCAACGGTCAATGGATTGTGGGCAATTACAAAGAAAACAATCCCGAATTTCAGAATTACACCATCTGCCCGCCCTTTACGATGGATGGCACACAGAAGTACGGTGTGTATATGGGCCCGCCCACTGGCGAATGGAAGATCAGCGCTGCCAATAACAAAAACCCTGAGGTGCTGTGGGCCTGGTTCAAGTGGTATCACTCCAAGCCGTGCGCCGAGTTGTTTGTCAAAGATGGGCATGGCATGGTCATCTGGCCTGAACTGAACAAAGAAGAATACTTCTCTTTACAGGTGCAGAAAGATTACGCCCGTCTCGACAACGAGTGGAACTTCGTCAACCCGCAGCCCAGCCTGCGCAACCCTGAATGCGCCTACGTTTCGGATGGCATGGGCACGCCTGATGAGACCGCCATCACTACCGGCGTCTTCTCTGACCAGATCACCCAAGACATGCTGCGCGCCACCCTTGATACGCTCAATGATCAGAAAGATCAGAGCCTGCTCGATAACATCGCCGCCGCCCAGGCCGAAGGACATGATGTGACCTTTGAAGATTGGGTCTTCCCTGATTGGGACCCGCTCAAAGATTACGTTACCGAACGCAAAAGTTAGGTTTATGGGTAAGGTTGTTGGGGCGGGGGTTCCCCGCCCCAACGTGTTCTTTGGAGTCTGTATAGGTATGATCAATCGCCCGGCCGCCACATTTGAAGGTATCCAAATTTATCTTGATCCTGATGAACTCTTCAAATTTCGTTATGCGTTGAACTGGGATGTTTGGGAAATGCCCGAACACCCTGGCGGCAGGTTGGTCTCGCCGCCGCATACGGCTGGAGCGGTCTGGTTGGCGGCCTGGAAACAAGACCTGGGGAGCGCCATCTTGCCAGAAGACGTTGACACCTTGCGGGCGGGTTTGGAGGAAGGGTTGCGCCAGTTGGGGGAAAATGTGTTGGTATCCAGGGCGCAAGATGAATGGATCGGCAATTTATTGCGTTTCGAGCGGGTTTTCAGCTTTGAGCGGGGGGGCGAATCGTTTCAGCGCCGCCAATGGGTCGTTTTTGCTGACCATTATCAGATTGTGTTGATCTACCATGCCCCTGCCAGCGATTATGAGCATTGGCTGGCGATGGCGAATTATACGTTTTTCACCTTTGAAATTCCCGAATTTGTTTACTTCAATGCCGAGCAACGCACTCGCCAACTTGAGGCGGCTGCGGAAACCCTATAATTTTTCTGGAGGATAAGACAATGACGGATCAAGCTAAACTGAAGCGTCGAGATTTTTTGCGCCTGAGCGCCCTGGCAGCAGGCGGGGCTTTGCTGGCGGCCTGTTCGCAGCAACCTGCCGCAACCGACGCCCCCGCCCCGACCACAGCCCCCGATGCCACTGCCGAACCCACCGCGCCGGTTGTTGAATCGACCAAGGTTTCTGAGCCGACAGTGGTGGCTGTGGCGCAGTACACAGAGTCACCCATGCTGGCTGAAATGGTTGCGCAGGGCAAGCTCCCTCCGGTGGATGAGCGCCTGCCTGAAAATCCACGCGTGGCCAAGCATGGCTGGCAGACCCCTGGTAAATATGGCGGCTATATGCAATTGTCGGTGGGTTTCGAGTGGGGGTTGACTTACTTCCCCGCAGAACAATTTGCCTATGGTAGCTCACCCTTGCAATACAAAGATGACGGCTTGCGCATTGAACCTGGCACCTGTGAAAGCTGGGATTTCAACGCTGAAGCCACCGAACTCACCCTGCACTACCGCAAGGGCCTCAAATGGTCTGATGGCACTCCCTGGACGACGAAGGACTTTATGTTTTGGTGGAATGATATGGTGCTTGACCCCGACCATGGTGCAGAAGCCCCCAGCGGTTTTTGGGATGGCGCTGGCAACCGTGTAGAAGTGGTGCAGGTGGACGATTTCACGGTCAAGATCAAATACAGCGTACCGACCCCTCTCGCCCTCGACCAGATCGCTATGAATATCAAGGGTCTGTGGGGCGGAAGTGATTGGATGGGCGTGCCGGAGCATTATTTCAAGAACTTGCATCCGAAGTACAACGCAGAGATGGCGGATTTTGCCAAGTTCGATGAGGCGCTGGCCTTCTTCACCAATCCCGATGTACCCACGCTCAACGCCTGGAAGGTGAAGAAATACGAACAGGGTCAGCGCATTGTTTGGGAACGCAACCCCTTTTACTATGTGGTGGACGAAGAAGGCAGCCAGTTGCCCTTCCTCGATGGCTTTGTCAACACCAACTACATGAACGCCGATGTCGAAAAGCTGGCCTGGCTCGAGGGGAAGGTAGATTTCGGTCAATTTGGCCCCTTTGGGTTGCCAGAAATTCCTACTGTCAAAGATTCCTACGAAACCAGCAAAGTGAATGTGTATCTGTGGAGCTTTGGTTCTGGCACTGGGCCGGGTTTTGTCTTCAACCAGGATTACCACGAAGAGAAGTACCGTAAGCTCTTCAACGATCCTCGCTTCCTCAAAGCCCTTTCTCATGCCTGCAACCGCGAGGAATATCGCAAGGTTCACACCCTCGGCTATGGTGATCTGACCACTGGTACGATGAGTTCGCGTGCCATCGAGTTCAACATTGATGACAGTGGCCGCTCATGGTATCAGCAGTGGCGCGACAATGCCGTGGCCTACGATCCCGCCAAGGCCGCCGCTTTGCTCGACGAACTCGGCCTGAAGGATGTGGATGGCGACGGCTTGCGCGAATTCGCTGATGGCTCGAAGATGGAACTAACCCTCGATTACCAGGGCGCCCAGGGCGATTTGATCCCCTCCATCGAGCTGATGGACCGCGACTGGAAAGCCGCCGGCCTCAACACCCGCCTCAACCCCGTCCCGCCCGACAGCTTTAACGATCTGTTCATTTCTGGCAAAATCATGGGCTATGGCAACTACGATGCAGCCGATGGGCCTAACTGCATTCTCTTCCCGGCGCATATTGTCCCCTCTGGGACGTATGGATGGGCGCCCATGCAAGGCTATTATTATGGCAACCGCAAGAGTGAAGCTGGTTTGACGCAAAAGGATGTTGACCCGTGGGAACGTAACCCCGCCTGGCGCGAACCCGACCCTGGTTCGCCCATTGCCAAATTACAGGAACTCCTCGATCAATCGTACCTCGAACCCGATGCCATGAAACGCTACCAACTGGTGTACGAAATGGTCAAGATTCACATCGAATCGGGCCCGTTTATGATCGGCGTGGTGGCCGATGTGCCAACCGTGGTGCTGTGCAAAGCAGACTTGAAGAACGTTCCTACCGATGCAGAACTCAAGTTGTACGCCCTGGGCGGCTTCACCGGCCCGTGGATCATCCCCACCCCCGGCACCTACGACCCCGAAACGTGGTATTTCGAGAACCCTGAAGCGCACATGATCTAACGCCGGATCGAGGTTCAAATTCTAACAACGCGCGTATCTGCTCAATAAAACGAGGCAGAAAGTGCAACGCACTGGGTTTGGGTTCGAACATTGCTCGTTTGATGACCCAGTGCGTTGCACCTCTCCAGCTTATTGAGATGTTATCAAAGCGCAACGCATATATTCGCCTTGGGAGGGCTGCACATGCTCAATTACATCGGGCGACGCCTGCTCTGGATGGTCTTCACGCTTTTTCTGGTTTCAATCATCGGGTTCATCCTGATCGAATTGCCGCCAGGTGACTATCTCGATATGGAACTCAACCGTCTGCGTGCTTCGGGTGTGGCTGTGGATAATAAGATGCTGCGCCAGTTGGAAGAGCGTTATGGCGTCAATGATCCCCTGCCGCTCAAGTATTGGAAGTGGATTTCTAACGTGGTGCGCGGCGATTTTGGCGATTCGTTCCAGTTCAAAAAGCCCGTGGCCGAGTTGATCTGGGGACGCCTGGGCTTCTCTTTTTTACTTTCTGGAACTTCGCTGTTGTTTGCCTGGGTCGTTTCGATCCCGGTAGGGGTGTATTCGGCCACCCATCGTTACACCTTACCCGATTATGTCATTGCGGTGGTGCAGTTCATCGGTATTGCCATTCCCGATTTTATCCTGGCGATTTTGATGATGGTGTTTGCCGCCCGCTTTCTTGACTACGATGTGGGTGGCCTGTTTTCGCAGCAGTATATTGATGCGCCGTGGAGTTGGGCCAAGTTCGTCAATCTGCTCAGCCACCTTTGGATTCCGGTGTTGGTGGTTTCGGCCAGCAGCACTGCCTGGTTGACGCGGGTGATGCGTGCCAATCTGCTGGATGTGTTAAACATGCAATACATTCAGACGGCCCGTGCCAAAGGGCTGATGGAAGTGGTGGTGATTTGGAAACATGCTGTGCGTACCTCCCTCCATGCCCTGGTGATGACGCTCGGCGGCACACTCCCGGCGCTCATTTCTGGCGAGGTGATCGCGGCGATGGTGTTGAGCTTGCCTACGGTTGGCCCGCTCTACTTCGATGCCCTGGTGCAAATGGACATGTACCTGGCAATCGCTGTACTGATGATGCTGGCGGCGGCTCTCACGGTGGGCAACTTGATCGCTGATTTGCTGCTGGCGTGGGTAGACCCGCGTGTGCGCCTGGAGTGACCTGTTATGAGCATCCGCCTCGCCTGGGGCAAAGGCCCCAAACATCAGGAAGACGTCAGCCAGATTCCGCAGTGGAAGTTGAGTGTGCGCCGTTTCTGGCAGAACAAACTCTCAGCGGCAGGTTTTGTCGTATTGGCGTTCTTTTATCTGACCGCTATCTTCGCCGATTTCATCGCCCCTTATAAATTTGATGAGATAGATAGCGACTTCCCCGTCACCCCGCCTTCGCGCTTGCGTTTCGACCTGGGCGGTGTCTACATCCATCCACAGGTGGCCATCCTCGACAAAGCCAATTTTAAGTACGTCATTGAGGAAGACTTGCAGCGCAAAGTGTATATCAACCTGTTTGTGCAGGGCTATCCGTATCATTTGTTTGGTTTCATCCCGGTTGACCGCCATCTGTTTGGCATCGAAAAAGCCGCCGGGCAGGAGAAAGCCGATAAGGTCTTTCTGCTCGGTACCGACCGCCAGGGGCGCGATATGTTCTCGCGGGTGATGTTGGGTGGGCAAGTTTCACTTTCGATTGGCGTACTCAGCATCGTCCTATCTACCCTGTTGGGTGCGGTCTTGGGTACGGCCTCGGGTTATTATGGCGGTTGGATTGATAACCTGATGCAGCGTGTGATTGAGTTGATTCAGACCTTCCCCACCATTCCCTTGTGGGCAGCGCTTTCGGCGGTGCTGCCGCGCGATATGCCTGTCGTGCAGCGTTATGTGTTTATCTCGGTCATTCTCTCACTGATCAACTGGACGGGCCTGGCACGCCAGGTGCGTGGCAAGGTGATGGGCTATCGTAATGCCGATTACACCGCTGCCGCCCAGGCGGCTGGCGCTTCAGACATGCGCATTATCCTCAAGCACCTGGCTCCCAATGCCCTCAGCCACATTATCGTTGTTTCGGTGATGGCTATTCCGGGGACGATCATGGGCGAGACGGCGCTGAGCTTTTTGGGGTTGGGTATCTTGCCGCCAGCGGTGAGTTGGGGGGTGTTGATGCGTGGAGCGATGTCGCTGCAAACTATTCTCGGTTTCCCCTGGCTGTTGCTGCCCGCTGGGGCAGTGATCGTCGTCGTGTTGTGCTTCAACTTCTTGGGTGATGGCCTGCGCGACGCAGTGGACCCTTATAGCTAACCGTTCCTAAACCCAAGGTTTGCAATGAGACTGTCATGGAAAATCTTTCTAGTAACGATACTCTGGTTCACATCCAGGATTTGAAAGTTAACTTCAAAACGATTTTAGGTGTGGCGGCTGCGTTGGATGGCGTCAGCCTGAAAATCCCGCGCGGTAAAGTGTTGGGCGTCGTGGGCGAAAGCGGCTGCGGTAAGAGCGTGACGGGCTTATCTATCTTGCAAATCGTCCCGCTGCCAGGACGCGTGGAGGGTGGGCAGATTCTCTACAAAGAGGACGATGCTTCCACACCGGTCAATTTGCTTGCCTACGATCGCTATGGCCGCGAAATGCGCGCCATTCGCGGTAGCCGCATCAGCATGATCTTTCAAGAGCCGATGACCTCCCTTCACCCGTGCTACACCATTGGCGATCAGATCACCGAGGCGGTGCGCCTGCATACCAGCGGCAAAGCTGAAGTCAAAGACCAGGTGTTGGCGGTGTTGAAAAACGTCGAAATGCCCAATCCTGAGCGTATTTACCACTCGTTTCCTCACCAGATGAGCGGCGGGATGCGTCAGCGGGCGATGATTGCCATGGCGCTTTCGTGCCAGCCACGTTTGCTGATTGCCGACGAACCCACCACCGCCCTCGACGTGACCACCGAAGCACAAATTCTCGATCTGATGCGTCAGTTGCAGGCTGAGTTGGGCATGTCGTTCCTGTACATCACCCATAACATGGGCGTGATTGCCCAGATGGCTGACCGGGTGGCGGTAATGTACCTGGGCAAGGTGGTGGAAGAAGCCGACATCAAGGATATTTTCTATAACCCCAAGCACCCCTACACTATTTCACTGCTGCGTTCTATCCCCCGCCTGGGTCAGGCGCACCGTGAACGCCTTGAATCGATCAAGGGCGCCATCCCCGATCCCTACACACGTTTGTCAGGCTGCCCGTTCCACCCGCGCTGTCCTAGCATCATTGCTGGGGTGTGTGAACAGCAAGCTCCCATCCTGGCAAATATCCCTGGCGACCACGAACATCAGGTGCGTTGCCACCATTACCTCGCCGGATGAATCCCATGCCAGAAAATACGCTCCTCGAAGTCAAAGACCTGAAAAAACACTTCCCCATCCACGGCGGCTTTTGGCGGCGCAAGGTAGGCGATGTGAAGGCCGTAGATGGCGTCAACTTCTTTGTGCGCGATGGCGAAACCTTTGGTTTGGTCGGCGAATCGGGCTGTGGCAAAACCACCACCGGGCGCACCATCATTCGCTTGCTCGAACCCACCTCCGGCGATGTGATCTTCGATGACCCAGGGTTGGGAAAGGTCTCCATTCCGCAGTTGAAGCGCAAGGAAATGAACCAGATTCGCCGTAACATGCAGATCATCTTCCAGGACCCCTATTCATCGCTTGACCCACGCATGACGGTTGGTGACATTATTGCCGAGCCGCTCGAGATCGCCGGCGAAATGAACCCCGCCGCCATCAAAGATCGTGTGGCTGATTTGCTACAAGTGGTGGGGATGAGTCCTGATTTTGCCTCGCGTTACCCACATGCTTTCAGTGGCGGCCAACGTCAGCGCATTGGTATCGCTCGTGCGCTTTCGCTTAACCCGAAGTTGATCGTTTGCGACGAACCCGTTTCTGCTCTGGATGTTTCCATTCAGGCCCAGGTGCTCAACCTGTTGGTAGATTTGCAGCGCGATTTTCATCTCACCTATCTCTTTATCGCCCACGATCTGTCGGTGGTCGAACACATTTGCGACCGCGTGGCCGTGATGTATGTCGGCTTTTTGGTCGAGATGGCCGCCACAGAGGACATCTTCTATCACCCGCGCCATCCCTACACCGAAGCGCTGCTCTCCGCCATCCCCAAGCCCGACCCGCTTATGCGTGACCGACCGCTCAAACTGCCCGGCGATGTCCCCAGCCCGGCGAACCCACCCTGTGGTTGTTACTTTCACCCACGCTGCCGCTATGCCGTGGAGATTTGCCAGCAAGAACGCCCCTTGCTGCGCGATGTAGGCGGCGATCATTGGGTGGCCTGTCACCTGACCGACCAGTTAGCCCTGCAAGGTGGTGCGCCCAGCCATGCAGTGAACTATACGTTTCCGCTAAAGGTGTGACCGACCATGCACGCTGCCGAATGTTTGCGTCGTCTATTCATCATCCAACTTCTCCTCACCGCTTGTACATCCACAAATACCCCGTTTCCCCTTACGATGACTACCACCCCAACCTCCTCCCTAACACCCACGCTCGAACCCTGGCCGCTGCCCACCCCCGCCAATGACGTTGCCGACGTGCCTTATACCTGGAAGCAACTGCCCATCGGTGGCGGCGGGTTTGTGACCGGCATGGTCATTCACCCTACGACGCCTGGTCTGGTTTACGCGAACACTGATGTCGGTGGCGCTTACCGATGGGATGAAGCCACCCGTTCTTGGTCACAACTGTTGCGCTCCGACCGCGTCACCGGCAGCCCACGCGGCGATTTTGAAGTGGAGAGCATCGCTATCAGCGTCAGCAATGACCAGATCGTTTGCCTGGCGGCGGGCAATGGTGAGGGCGGCCGCATCCTCAAAAGCGCGGATCGCGGTGAGCATTGGGTCGAAACCGGGTGTGGCGACCGCTGGTTCATCCAGGGCAACGGCGATATTCGTACCGGCAGCCAACGCCTGGCCGTGGATCCGCTGAATGAGGAAATTGTATATTTTGGCTCGCGCCGTGCCGGGCTGTGGGTCAGCGAAGATGGCGCGGCCACCTGGCGACAGATTCCCGCCGAAAGAGTGCCGATAGGCTTGGGCCGCGCCGAGTCGCCTACGGGGGTGAAATGGGTACTTTTCGACCCCACGGGCGGCGCTGACGAAGGTCGCACGCTGCGCATCTACGCGGGTGTGGCTGGCGCGGGCATCTATCGCAGCCGCGACGCCGGGCAGACATGGGATGAGATTTTCAAAATTGATGCTTTTGGAAAAATCCCCTTCGCTGCCAAACTGGATCCCAGCGGCTTGCTGTACGCCACCCTCGATGAACATCTTCAGGTCTTCGACCCTGCTGTTGAAACGTGGCGTATTCTCAAGCGCAACGTCAGTTCGTGGGCCAATTTTGCCATTGACCCCTTTAACCCGCGGCGTATCTTCCTCACCGATGGCGCTGTGCGCGATGGTCATTTCTTCCGCTCGCTCGATGGCGGCGAGACTTGGCAGACGCTCAACATTTCCTACGGCGAACTCGACCCGGCCTGGATCGGCCAGACCGACGCCATCAACTGGCTCAGCACGGGTGACCTGGTGTTTGACCCGTTGCAACCGGGGCTGCTGTGGTTTGCCGAAGGCATGGGGATGTGGCAAACGCGCGACCTTGACGATGACGTGGTGGCGTGGAATTTCATCAGCCGCGGCATCGAAGAATTGGTCACCGCAGATGTGCTTGCCCCGCCCGGCGGCTTCCTCGTTACCTCGGCGATGGATCGCCAGGGCTTTGCCTTTCCCGATTTGACGAAATCGCCAGCCAGCCCATTGGCCGGTGAGTTTTATACGGGTAGCTCGCTCGATTACAGCGGTGGTTCGCCCAATGTGCTGGTGGTGGCCCTGGCGCACACCAATTACGATGTCAACGCTGGTTCGGCGGCCATTTCTACAGACCGCGGCCTGACGTGGAACTATCTGCCGACGCTGCCGCCCTACAATGGCGGTGGGAACATCGCCATTTCAGCCAGCGACCCCAACAATATCGTCTGGCTTCCCAGTGGCGATCTCGAGAATGCCGCTCACCGCAAGCCCTATTACACCCTGGATGGCGGCCAGTCCTGGACACAAGCCCCCGGCTTCGAACATATCTCCAAGTTGCACCTGCTGGCCTGGTGGGTGACTCACCGCGCGCTCGACTCGGACAAGGTGGATGGCGGCGTGTTCTACATTATCGCCGCAGACCCGGAATTGCGCGACCGCTTCTTTGTCACCCGTGATGGCGGGCAAAGCTGGCAGGCTGCGCCCCACTCTCCGCCTTGCCTTGAAGCCTACGATTGCCACGTGTGGGGGCAGTTGCGTGCCACGCCGGGTTTTGCAGGCCATGTTTGGGTCAGCACAAGCAAAAACGGCCTGTGGTACACCAGCGATGCCGGGCAAACCCCCTGGGTTCAGGTAGCCGATGTAGAACGCGCCGAGACTTTCGGCTTTGGCGCGCCACTGTCAGGGCAAACCTACCCCGCGCTCTACCTGGATGGCATCTTGCGCGGCGAGCATGGCTATTGGCGCTCTGCTGATAGCGGCGTGACCTGGCAGAAAATCGCCACGTACCCCGGCGGCTATTACAGCGCCGTGATGGCCATCAGCGGCGATATGAATGTTCCTGGCCGCGTGTACATCGGGCTGGAAGGGAACAGCTATCTCTATGGCGATCCCCAACCGTAAACGCTACATTCAAGGAAAAACGCATCCATGACCACTTATACCCCTGTTCTGCCGCAGCCAGCCCAGTCGCCCGGTGCGGCCTCGAAAAAGAAATCACTCTGGCGGCAAATTGTGGATAACCGTTGGGTTTATTTGTTTGTGACCCCGTGGCTGATCCTCACCATCGTCTTTGGCTGGTATCCGATGCCCGCCTCGATTCAGATTGCCTTTTACAAGTGGAAGGGCTTTGGCGAATTGACCACGTTTGTCGGATTGGCGCATTTCGAGAACATTCTCAAAGATAAATTCTTCTGGCAGGCGGTGAAGAATGCCATCCATTACACGGTCGCGTTGGTGCCGGTGCAGTTGAGCCTTTCGCTGCTGCTGGCATTGGTGTTGAATAACCCCAAATTGCGCCTGGCCGGCCTTTTTCGGGCGGGTTTTTTCATCCCGGTGGTGTGCAGTGTGGTGGTGTTGGGTGTGCCGTTCAAAATTATGGTGCGGAATGCCATCGAGCTTGTACCTCAACTTTTGGTGGATGCCGGTTGGATTAGACCTTCACTGGGGTTTTTGATGGACCCCAGGTGGGCGATGTGGGTGATCATCATTTTTGGCATCTGGCAGACCTTTGGTTACAACCTGGTTTTCTTCCTGGCGGCTTTGCAATCGGTGCCGCAAGAAATTTACGAGGCGGCCACCGTAGATGGGGCCGGTTGGTTCACGAAGACCTGGTACATCACCCTGCCGATGATTCGCCCGATGGCGGTGATCATTGTGCTGATGGCGCTGCTTGGTTCGATGCGTGTCTTCGATGGCGTGATGGCGCTGACCGATGGCGGGCCGATGTTCGCCACCGAGGTGCCGCAGACTTATATCTACCATCACTCGTTCACCCCGCCGCAAGGTTCCACCTTCCGTCCCGACCTGGGCTATGCTTCGGCAGCATCAATCATTTACAGCCTGATCTTGTTGGTTTTGACCGTGGCGCAGGTGTTGTTGGTCGCTCGCGCCAAAACAGCCCGCCGCGAAATGGGCCTGGGGTAACCTGCTATGAATATCACCCTGGAACGCTCCGCTTTCCGCTTCACCCGTGCCCAGGTGGGACGCTGGGTCACCTATTTGATCCTGACGATTGTCTTGATCGGCTACCTGTACCCCTTCTGGTGGATTTTTACCGGTTCGCTGAAGAGTAACAAAGAACTCTTCGCCAATCCCTTTGGCCTGCCGCAGCAAATCCATTGGGAAAACTACGCCGATGCCTGGGAAAAGGCCAATTTCAGCCAGTATTTTTTCAACACCATCTACATCACCGTTGCCACCGTGCTGCTGACCAACCTGTTCGCGGGGATGGCCGGTTATGCCATGCGCTTTAATTTCCCCGGCAAAAAGCTTTTGCAGAGCATTATCGTGCTGACCATGTTTTTGCCCGCCGGCTACACCATTATCCCCACCTTCCAGATCATGTTGGCGCTACACCTCACCAATACCCGCGAAGCGGTGATCATCTTGATCACCGCCGGGATGACCGGGTTCACCACCTTTCTCTATTGGGGTTACTTCACCACCCTGCCACGCGAGATGGAAGAATCGGCCATGATGGACGGCGCCAACTTCTGGCAGACCTTCTGGCATATCATGTTCCCTCTGGCGCGCCCCATGACGGCCACTGTCACCCTGCTGACCATGTTGGCCGCCTGGAACGACTTCTTCACCCCGCTGATCTTCACCCTCAACCGCCCCGATTTGCGCACCCTGCCGATTGGCATCTACCGCTTCCTGGCCGACCATCAGATGGATTGGTCGCCGATGCTGGCCGCCTCGCTGATCAGCTTCTTGCCGATTGTGATCGTGTTCATCTTCTTACAACGCTACTTCGTTGAGGCGATTGCCGGCGCGGTCAAATGATGATGAACATTTCACTGAAATTTTAAGTTGACAACCGTTCAATTTTTTGCTATTTTGTTAACGCTAACAATTTATGACAACCGCCAAACTCCCCACCCTGTTCGATGTCGCCGCATTGGCCCAGGTCTCGCACCAGACCGTTTCGCGCGTGATCAACGAACACCCCAACGTCTCAGCCAAGACACGCCAACGGGTGGCGGCGGCCATCGAGCAGTTGGGCTACCAGCCCAACCGGGCGGCGCGCAGCCTGGCTACCGGGCGCGCCCAAACCATCCAAATTATCGTCCTGAACCCGTTTTTTTACCGCCCGCTGCAATTCTTGGTGCAGGAAATTGAAACGCATGGTTTCTTTGCGGGCATGTCTAACCTGTATCACCCGTTGACGGTGGAGGCGGTGCGCCAGCGTTTGAGCGAACTGGTGTCGCGGGCGGTGGATGGGTTCATTTTCTTCGATCCGCAATTTGAACTGAGCGACGCCGAATTGAGCGATATGTGCCACGGCAAACCCTATGTGATGATGGGCGGGAAAACTGCCCCCGCCATGCCGGCCGTGGTGGGCGATCAGCGCCAGGGCGTGCGCCAGGCGATTGCGCACCTGTTGGCCCTGGGGCATCGCCGCTTTGCCAAAATCGCCGGGCCGACCGATAACGAAGATGCCTGCACTCGCCACGCCGCCTACCTCGAAATGCTGGCCGAAAACGGCCTGGAAGCCGGGCCGACGACCCACTCCAATTTCATGGCTGATGGCGGCTATGCCTGCGCGATGGATTTAATCGGTGAGTCCACTGCCGCCGACCTGCCGCCTTTTACCGCCCTGGTGTGCGATAACGACGATTCGGCGCTGGGCGCTTTACGCGCCTTGCACGAGCGCGGCATCCGCATTCCCTACGATGTTTCTGTGGTTGGTTACGACAATGTCGCCAACGCTCCCTATTATGAGCCACCGTTGACAACGGTAGACCAAAACGATAGGGTCTGGTCTCACCAGACGGTGGCTTATTTGTTGGCGTTGATCGAAAACCCACACACTGAACGAACCTGTCAGAGATTTTCCCCGCAATTGATCGTCCGTCACAGCACCCAGGCGGCCCTGCGCTAACCAGCCGCCGCAACCCCATCGCCTGCAACACACACCTTTTTAGGAATACCCGAAACGCGCCCGCGCTTCGTGTTGTGTTCGTATTTTAACTTTTCGGAGAAAGGACCCTTATGAAACATCTTTTCAACCCCAAATGGCTGTTTGTTTTGTTGGCAGTCGCCTTGTTGGTGGCGGGGGCTGCCCTGGCCCTGCGCCCCCAGGCTTCCTCGGCGGATGATATTACGGCCGATTACGCCTGGAAGCAACTGCCCATCGGCGGCGGCGGCTGGGTGACGGGCATGGCTATGCACCCGACCACCCCCGGCCTGGTCTATGGCCGCACCGATGTCGGCGGCCTGTTCAAGTGGAACCCCGCCACTCAAGACTGGACGCAACTGATCAACGCCAGCACCGTTTACTCGGCTACGCTGGGCAATGGCGATTACAACATCGAAAGCATCGCCCTGGCTGCCACCAACGACCAGATCGTCTACATCGCCACCAACGGCAACGGCGGGCGCATTCTCAAAAGCACCGACCAGGGCGCCACCTGGACTCAGCCCAGCCCGCAAAACTGGCTCATCAGCGGCAATGGCGAGTTTCGCATGAACGGCGAGCGCCTGGCGGTGGACCCCGCCAACGAGAACGTGGTCTATTTTGGCACGCGGCAAGATGGCCTGTGGCGCACCTTCGATGGCGGCCTCGCCTGGACACTCGTGCCAACCAGCACCGTCCCGGCGATGATGGGTACAGATGGCAATGCCGCTGGCGTGCGTTGGGTGCTGTTCGACCCCAACGGCGGCATCACCGACACCCTCGGCATCACGCAGACCAACCGCATCTTCGCCGGTTCCTCGGGCTATGGCGTCTACCGCAGCGATGATGCTGGCGTCACCTGGACGCGCATTTACACCACCACCGGCAACGCCGTCACCGCCAAGATGGGCGGTGACTACCTCTACGCCCTGCTCGATGACCATTTCCGCAAGTATGACCCCGCCACCGATACCTGGACATCCATTCGCTATGTGGGTGGTTGGGGCGCCATCGTCATTGACAGCAAGAACCCCGATCTGATGTTCGTCAGCGACGACCACCTCGCCAGCGGTCACCTGTGGCGTTCGACCGATGGCGGCGTAACCTGGAGCGCTGCCCTCGACCTGAGCTTCGACCCGGCAGACTGCGACCCCGAATGGATTTGCAACACCGATATTGCCAACTGGCTCGGCATTGGTGATTGGGCCTTCGACCCCGTGGAAGATAAAATCTGGCTCACCGAAGGCATGGGCTTCTGGTTCATGGAAGACATCCTGGGTGACACGATCACCATGAAGTTCCGCAGCCGCGGCATCGAAGAAATGGTGCCAGCCGACATCATTGCCCCGCCCGGCGGCGTGCCGGTGGTGACGACGATGGATCGCCAGGGCTTCTACAAAGCCGATGTGGATGGCTACCCCACCCGTTCGCTGGTGGATGGCGAGTTCTACACTGGTTCCACCCTCGATTACGCCGGGCAGTCTGCCAACAATCTGGTGGTGACCCTGGTCAAGACCAATATCTGGCCCTGGAATGGTACGGCGGCTTATTCTGACGATGGCGGTTTGAGCTGGACACGCTTCCCCATGCTTCCGGACGTCAACAAAGGCGGTAATATCGCCATTTCGGCCAGCAACCCGCAAAATATCGTCTGGCTTCCCAGCACCAACACGCCCGGCGACGCGGGCGCGGCCCCTTATGTTACGTTTGACCGCGGCCTCACCTGGCAGGAGACAACTGGCATTGACCCCAACCTGAGCCTGCACGAACTGGTTTGGTGGGTTAGCAAGCGCGCCCTCGACTCAGATAAAGTAACCGATGGCGTGTTCTACCTGATGGCCGGCCATGTTGAGCCGTCGGACACGATCAGCGGCACGTTTTATGTCAGCACCGATGGCGGTCTGAACTGGTCTCCCGCTCCCTACGCGCCGCCTTGCTCGGGTACCGCCCAAACCGACTGCCACGTGTGGGGGCAAATTCGCGCCGTGCCGGGCTTTGCTGGGCATGTGTGGGCCAGCACGGTCAAGCAGGGCCTGTGGTACACCACCGATGGCGGACAAAGCGCCTGGCAGCAGATCGCCGGGGTGGAGCGCGCTCAGGCTTTCGGCTTTGGCAAGGCCCTGCCGGGGCAAAGCTATCCGGCTATTTATCTCTACGGCATCATCGGCGGGCAGGAAGGCTACTGGCGTTCGGGCGATATGGGCGTCACCTGGGATTACATCGCCGAATTTCCCAACGATAATTACGACGAAAACCGCACGCTCAACGGTGATATGAACATCGCCGGGCGCGTCTACATTGGCACGGGTGGCAGCAGCTTCGTGTATGGCGACGATACCACTATTCTGCCTGATGTTCCTTCTGCACCCAACCTGATCGAAGCCGTTTCTGGCGATGGCAAGGTGGCCCTGCGTTGGGGCGAGACCGTGGGCGCGACCAGTTACAAAGTGACCTATGGCCTGGCCTCTGGCGATTACACCGAAGAAATCATCGTAGGCGACCAGATCACCTACACCGTCAGCGGCCTGAGCAACAACACCGCCTACTACTTCGCCGTCCGAGCCACCAATGCCCAGGGCGATAGCGAACCATCGAATGAATTGATGGCCGTGCCGAGCAAATATGCCCCGGCTGCGCCCTACCTTTACGAACCCGTTTTGGGTGACCGTCAGATTGAGCTCTCGTGGCAGCCTGTTCCCGGCGCGCAGGGCTATAAGGTTTTCTATGGCCGTTCCGGGCTGTACAACCTGAGCAAAGATGTCAAGACCGCCACCACCACGGTGATGGACGAACTGCGCAATGGGGCGATCTACAACTTCATCGTCGTTGGTTACAACGTCAATGGTGAGGGCGACCCATCCAACGAGCGCATCGCCTCGCCGAATGGCGAGATGGTGCCGCAGGTTACGGCGAGCTACTTCGATACACTGCTCAGCGTAGATGGCGTGCTGGACGAAGCCTTCTGGGATTTGAGCATCCCGCTCACCAAGACCGTGGTCGGTGCGGTTGCGGCCACCGCGCAGACGGGCATCGCCTGGAATGACGAGTATTTCGTCGTCGGCTTTGAAGTGCTGGATGCCGACCTGTGGAACGACTCGGCCCCTTCGCACGAAGATGACGCCGTCGAAATCTACTTCGATGGCGATGACAGCAAGGGCGCTGCCTACGATGCTTTCGACCGCCAGATCATCAAAGGCTGGAACGACGCCGACATTGCCGTCTACCACGGCAACGCCGATGATGTGGTGCAGGCGTGGTCGCCCATCACCGATACCGATGGCGTGACCGTGCTTGGCTATGCCGTGGAAGTGGCGATCAAATGGGCCAACGTGGGCGTCACCCCGGCCAACCTCTACCAGGTCGGTTTCGATGTTGGCTTGGATGACGATGTGGATGGCGGCAATCGTGAAGGTCAAAACGTGGCCTATGGTGTTGCCGACAACTGGCAAGATACCACCTTCTTTGGCGATGTGACGTTGATTGGCAAACCGGCCGGCCGCGCCCTGGCGCTGGCTGCCCCGCAGGCGGCCAATACGGTGGTCGGCTATCTCTACAAAGATGGCCCCTTCCCGCCCTTTGGCGGCGGCTATTTGTGGAACAATATCGGCAGTTACGATCTGTACTACACCGGCAATGTCCACGGTGGCACACAGGCCATTTCGGTCACGCTCCCGACGTGGTGGGGTGATGGCTTTGGGATGTGGTCTACCGCACCGCTTAGCACGGCTGGGGCTACACACCTGACCATGTGGGTCAACGGCGGCGATACCGACCGCACGATCTGGTTCAACGTCAACGGGCCAGTCACTGGTGAAGCCCAGGTACAGGCCTTCGCCAATACCTGGACAAAGGTGGAAGTGCCGCTCAGCGCGCTGAATAACATCACCGAAATTGGCACAATCAACTTCGCCAACGCTGGCGGTTGGAGCAGCACCTTCTACCTCGATGACATCGCCCTGGAAGCCTTCATCGCTGAGATGGACGTGACCCTGGCTGGCACGGGTGAAGGCGTTGTCAGCAGCAGCGGCGGCGAGATCAACTGTGGCATCACCTGCACCGCCGCCCTCACGCCTGGCTCGGTCATCACCCTGACGGCAACCGTCGGCGAGAATTCCACTTTCACCGGCTGGCGTGGCGCCTGCAATGGCCTGGCCGAAACCTGCATTCTCACCCTGGCGCAGTCGGCCAGCACCACGGCTTCGTTCTCGCGCAACCAGGTGATGGTCAGCCAGAGCGGCCTGGGCAGTGGCACGGTCACATCAGACCCCGCCGGCGTGGCCTGTGGCGCGGACTGCGACGAAACCTTTGCCGCCAGCACCGCTCTCACGCTCACGGCACAGGCTGACGCGCACAGCGCCTTCGTCGGCTGGCAGGGCGGCTGGTGCAGCGGCAGCGACGATTGCGCCCTGACCCTCGACCGCTGGATTTACGTCGGCGCGGCCTTCGATGCGCTGCCGCCCGTCACCTACACCCTGACCGTGAGCAAGACCGGCGCTGGCGCGGGCAGTATCACCAGCATTCCCGCGGGGATTGACTGCGGCGCGGCCTGCTCTGCTGACTTCACCGAGGGAACGGTCGTCACCCTGACCGCCACTGCCGATGCCGCCTCCACCTTTACCGGCTGGAGCGGCGCTTGCACCGGCAGCGGTACCTGCGTGGTGACGATGGATGCCGCCAAACAGGTGACGGCTAACTTCGACCTGGCAGAGATTATCCATAAGGTCTATCTGCCGGTCATCTTCAAATAATCTGTTTGTAATGGTGTTAAAACAGCCTGCCATCGCAAACGATGGCAGGCTGTTTGAGTAGGGCAAAATGAATTTTGCCCTACGCTGGTTCGAGTGTGAAATGCAGCGGGTAACGGTTGAGCGCGGCTGTTGTGTGCGCCAGCCCCACCCGCTTGACCGCCTCGGGGCGTGGCAGCGTTTGCACATAGGCGCTGTGGTGATAATGGGCGGTGTACATCACCTGCAAAGCGCGCAGGTGATCGAGCAGGAAGACCGTGCGCAGGATATGCAGAACGAAATCCATCGGCGTCACATCGTCGTTGTGGATGATCACCCGATAGGGCGGTTCTTGCGCGGTGAGTTTGTCCAGTTCCTCGGTGATGTCGGGCAGGAGCAGCGTTGACATTTACACGACGTTCTCCGCTTCGAGGGGTAGTTCCACGGTAAAAACGCTGCCCGCGCCGGGCTGGCTGACGGCGCGAATGCGGCCCTTCATCATCTGGCAAAAATGGTAGGCAATGGCCAGCCCCAGGCCGCTGCCCCCGTAGCGGCGTGTAGGCGACGAATCAGCTTGCTGAAAGGGCAAAAATAGCTGGTCAATTTTCTCCACATCCATGCCAATGCCGCTGTCGTGGACTTCAAAAACGACGGTCGCCGGTTGTTCAGGGTGCAGCCGGGCCACCAGCAGGGCGTGGCCGTTTTCGGTGAATTTGGCGACGTTGGAGAGCAGGTTAAACAGCACCTGGCGCACCTTGGCCCGGTCGCCGAGCATTTGCACCAGCGCCGGGTCGTGCAGCAGTTGGAAGGAGTTGCGTTTTTTGTCGAACAAGGGCCGGGTTGTAGCGGCTAATTCGTCCAGCAGGGGGGCCATGGCGAATGTTTCGTTGCGCAGCGACATCTGCCCGGCTTCGAGGCGGGTCAGATCGAGGACATCGTTGATCATCGCCAACAAATGCTGGCCGGAAGACTGGATGTTGACCAGGTCGGCCAGGAAAGCCTCCTGCCCGGCGGCCTGCAATTCTTCAGACAGCATCTCGCTGTAACCGATGATGGCGTTGAGCGGCGTGCGCAGCTCGTGGCTCATATTCGCCAGGAAGGTCGTTTTGGCGCGGCTGGCCTGCTCGGCGGCTTCTTTGGCGCGTTTCAACTCGTCTTCGACGCGGCGGCGTTCGGTGACATCGTGAAGTAAGAGCAGCAAGCCGCCGTAGCGCTTCTGGCTGTCGGTGAGGGGCAGAAAGCGGGTGTCGTAAGAGCGGCAGTCTTGAATGCCGAACCGGTATTCGCCGCGGCTTTGCTGGCGCAGGGCAATCTGTTCGACCAGGGCCGGGTAATCACCGAGAACGTCCGCGGCAGGGCGGCCCACGGCGTTGCCCTGTACTTCAAAGATGCGCCGCGCCGCCGGGTTGATGTCGGCCAGGCGGCCATTCAAATCCAGCACGATGGCGCCATCGTCAATGCCAGCAAAGACCATCTCCTGTGCCACCGGCAAAACATCTAACATGCCAAAGCGGATGATGCCCCAGGCCAACAGCAGACTGGCGAGGGTGAACGAGAAGGGGGTCAAATCTAACCCATAGAATGGACTCAGCCCCGAAAAATAGATCACATTGCCGATCCACGGGATGAGCAGGCTGACCAGCAAGATGACCAGTTGCGACCGCACCACGCCTTTGGCTGTCTGCCAGGCGCGGATGGTGGCGCCGATGTACACCAGCGCCAGGGCCACGTCGTAGGCCCAAAACGCCCAAAAGCCAATGTTGTAAACCGGGGCAAAGATGGGGATGGGCCCGCTGGTATCTATGGTGGCCGAACTGCGGATCAGGCCATGCAGCGGGTTGGTCCAGGCCAGGGTCAGCGTCAGCAGCGAGGGGATGATCAGCAAAGCCACGGTGCGCCGCGTCAGCCAGTGGTCGAAACGGGTATAGCGCAGCACGAAGATGGTCAGCGCGGGCGGAATGGTGACGATGCCGATGAAGTTGAAGCTGGTCCAGAAAAGTTTGCCATCCAGGGTGGGGGCGTTCAGTTCGAAGGCGTAGCCCAATGCCCATTGGCCGATGGCCAGCAGCAAAATGGAGAAGGCGCGCGTGCCCAGGATGTGGCGCTGCCGCCAGGCGTACACGGCCAGCAGCGCTGAAATGGCGGCGGCGATGAGCAGGGGGATGGTGTAGGGGATCATGCAGGCAAAGGATTAGGGCAGAATCCACAAGTCTGGCGCAGACAGCTTGAGTGAAATGCGCAACTCTTTGAGTTTATCCTTGCGGTCGGCTTCGAGGGCCATCACGATGAACTCCGCCAGGGCTGGCACATCTTCGGGGACGAGGGTGACTGGCTCGAAGGCGGTGGCTGGCCCGCTGGTCAGCGCGGGTGGCTGGAGCAGCAGTTGCCGCCCGATGGTGAGGGTCTGTTCGAGGTCGAGGTTGAAGGCTGGGATGAAGAAGCGCCGGGCCGCCCCCCAGAATTTTGACGCTTCGGCATCCTGGTTGCCCGAATAGGTCTGGCGTTGCAGCGTCACCTGTCCATCGGCCACCCAAAAGGGTTTGCCGCGCTGCCCAGGGGCGATGCCGGCGGCGAATTGTACATCCAGCGCGGCCAGGCCCTTTTGCTCATCCAATTGTTGGGCCTGGCCGCATTGCGGGCAAACCCAGGCCACTTCGTCGGGCTGGGCGGGCAGGCGGGTGGCGCAGCGCAGGCAGGTCAGGGGGATCAGTTCAATTGGTCGAGCCATTTTTCCACATCCGTTACTTTGGAGATCAGATCGGTGGCGCTCTCGGCGACATTTTTCGGCGCTTTGTGCAGGCGATATTCGAACTGCTCGCCATAGCGGAAGGTGCGGTAGGCCAGGCCCATCATGCCCAGGCCAACCACCAACGCCCCCAACGCCAACAAAAACAGACCGCCCGAATCGTCGCTATCAGAGGCCAGCAGGGCGATATAGCCCGCCAGCGCGCTGCCATCAATGGCCAGAAACGCCCCGGCCATCATCCCGCCGACCAGCATGGCGGCGCGATAGAGCGTGTTGCCGGGCGCTTTGCCATAGAGGGTTTGTCCGGTGTGGCCGTCTACCACCACCTGGAAGGCGCGGCCCTTGTAGAGATAGCGCAGCACCCACAGCGGGTAATAGACCAGCCCCAGGCGTTGGCGCACGAAGCGGATGAAGGTTTGCGCCACGCGGTCGAGCTTGGCCGACTTCTGGACGATGTGTTGGTATTCGGCCTCGGCCTGCTGGCGGGCGTCGCTGGCCGAACCCACCGGCTCGAAGACCATGCCTTTCTCGTGCAGGTCATCGGCTGCGAAGGGTTCGAGCGTTTGCGGGTTGATCGGCACGCGTTCGACGCCAAACTCGCCCACGTCGCAGGCCACGCCGTTCCAGTTCATCTCTTGCACCACGCGCACTTCGCGCGGTTCGTACCGCTTGTTATCGCCGCTGCCGACGCGCTTCTGACCGAAGACCCAACTGATGACGCGCGCCCAGCCGGTCCAGAAAGGAATGTAGGCCAGGAAGGCTTCGTTGAGCGTAGATTTGGCGGCTGTGTCGCTGGCGATGGCGCTGTGGCTTTGCAGGAACTTGCGCATGGCCGCGACAGCCTGTTCGCGGTTGATGCGCTGCGCCACCTGGTAGCGCGCCAGGCCGCGTTCGCCACGCACCAGCGAGCGCAGGTCACAAAATGGGCAGCGTACAATGCGCTGCCCTTCGGGAATTTCGATCATCCCGCCGCAGTTGGGGCAGGATAAGCCGTGGGTTGCTTCGGGTTCTGCCATATCACACCTTTGCCGCCACCCAGGCGGCCAGCATAAACAAGATCGGCGCGGCGATCAGCCCCAGCACACTGCAAATAGCCAGGCCGATCAAAGCCCCCTCGGCGCGCAAGGCGATCCCGCCCACCACCGGGAAAGTCGCCAGGCACAGAAATACGATGCCCGTTAGCCCGCCCGCCAGCAGATAGGGTGCTTCGGCTTTGGCCGGGAAGATGTTGGCGAACACGCCGCCGGTGCCAGCCTCGACGATGGCGGTGTAGGGTTGATTTTGGTAGGCATATTTGATGGTGAAGATGGGGATATGCACCAGCGATTGTTCGGCCATCTCGTCGCGGCGCACGCCGCGGCCTTCCAGCCAGGTGATGGCGGCCTGCAGCGGCACACTCGGCTCGACGGCCTCGGGGGTGATGGCGGGAGCATATTTTTTCAGGTCGCCGGCGGGCAGTTTGAGCGTTTTGAGTTCGCTCACCGAGGTGGCCGCAGCAGGCTCGATGAAGATTTCTTCTTTGCCTGCCGTCGTGCGGCGCTTGAACAGCCACACCGGGAAATAGCCAAAGCTGACGGCCACGAGGCGCGATTTTTTGTCCAGGTCCTTCACGGTCTGGTTGCCTGCCATCCAGCGCGCCAACGCGCCACGCGCTTTGGCTTCATCGAGGGTGGGGGCGAGGTACCAGTGAAAGACGACGCGTGCCTTATCCACATAGACGGTGGAGGCGCAGTAGGGGCAGGTGACGAACATCTGGCCTTCATCGGGGTGCAGTTCGCCGCCGCATTGGGTACAGGTGAGGGTGGAGGCAATCGGGGCTTGGGGTGGGGTGTCCATGCGATGATTATAGCAGAAAGGGCAAATTCGCTTAGAAGCCAAAAATTCGTGCAGATTGGTGTTATTCGTGGTTTGGAAAGCGCTTGGATGGAAGTGATCGCGGCAACTCCCAAAGACCCTTGAATTTGATGGCGGGTTTTTCAGCAAGGTACGATACAATTTCATCATTACGACACCTGAACAACTCTCGATAACTTGTTTCATTGGCGGGGTCTTACGCATGAACCTTTCCTTTCAATTTACGCCCTTCATTTTGCCGTTGTTGCTGGCCTCTGCCTTGGCCGGTGCGGTGTCATTCTATGCCTGGCGCAACCGTTCGGCGCACAGCGCCCTGACCCTATGCCTGATGTCGCTGGTGGTGGCGTGGTGGTCATTGGGATCGGCGATAGAGATCGCCGCCCTGGGGCTGCCATTGAAAATGCTGTGGGGCAAGTTGCAATACCTCAGCATCACCACCATCCCCGGCCTGTGGCTGATCTTTGTCATCCAGCACACCTGGCGTGGCCGACGCATTCCCCGCTCGTTTGTGGCTGGGCTGATGGCTATTCCACTGCTCACGGTTGCCCTGGCCTTCACCACCGAATTTCATGGCCTGATCTGGCAGCAAGGGATTGACCTGATCGCCGTGCAGGATTTCGAGGTGATGGATGTGCATTATGGCATGGGTTTCCAGGTGTACACCCTCTACACGTATGTGGTGCTGGGCGCGGGCATGGCGCTGGTGATTCATAACCTGATCCGCCGCAAGGGGATTTATCGCCGCCAGGCCATTCTGGTCTTGCTCGCCGCGCTGGCCCCGTGGCTTGGCAACGCCCTCTATATTTCAGGCTACAACCCGATTGCCCCGCTCGATCTGACACCCTTTGCCTTTACGCTCTCGGTGGTGGTGATGGCCTGGGCCATTTTCGGCTTTCGCTTGATGAACCTGACGCCCATGGCCCGCGACCTGGTGGTGGACGAAATGCAGGATGGCATGTTGGTGCTGGATGCCCAGGATTGCATCGTTGACCTCAACCCGGCCGCCCAGCGACTGCTGGGCGTGCAAGCCGCCGAGGTGATCGGCATGACGGCCTCGCAACTGCTGCAACGTTGGCCGCCGCTGCTGGATCGCTATCAGCGCGAACCCGATTCGTTGACCCAGATTTCGATGGGCGAAGGCAGCCAGCAGCGCTGGTACGAACTGCGCCTGGCCCCCCTGCACGATGCGCTGCGGCGTTTCATCGGCCAGGTGGTCACCATTCACGACATCACCGAACATAAGCGCATTCAAGAGCAGTTGCGCCAGCTTTCGCGGGCCGTCGAAGCCAGCCCGGTCTCCATCGTCATCACCGATCCGGAGGGCAAAATCCAATACGTCAACCCCAAGTTCACCCAGGTCACTGGTTATGCCGCCAGCGAAGTCTTCGGCAAGAACTCCAGCTTGCTCAAAACCTATCATACGCCCCGCGAAGTGCATCAACAGCTTTGGCAGACCATTCGCCAGGGCCGCGAATGGCATGGCGAATTTTGCAATCGCAAGAAAAATGGCGATTTGTTCTGGGAATCCGCTTCCATCTCGCCGCTGACCGACTCATCCGGCAAGATCACCCATTACCTGGCGGTCAAGGAAGATGTCACCGAACGCAAGCAGATCGAGAGCCGCCTGCAAGAAAACGAAGCGCGTTTCCGGCAGATTGTCGAAAACGCCAGCGATATGATCGCCCGCCTGACGCCCGATGGTTATATCCTGTACGTCAATCCCACGGCGCTGCGTCTCTTTGGGTATTCTGAAGAAGAACTGGTGACCCGTCATTACCTCGACCTGGTAGCCCCCCAGGCGCGCAGTAAAATGAACCGTTTTTACACACGCCAGGTGTTAGCCAAAATACCCAATACCTATTATGAATTCCCGATGCTGACCTCAGATGGTCACGAAATCTGGTTGGGCCAGAATGTGCAGATTATCGAAGATGAGCAGAATGTGATCGGGCTGCAGGCGTTGGCGCGCGATATCACCGAACGCAAGCGCTTTGAGGAGGCCCTGGCCCTGGCGCGTGACCAGGCCATGGAAGCCAACCGGGTCAAGAGCCAACTCCTTGCCAACGTCAACCACGAACTGCGCACGCCACTGGGCAGCATTTTAGGCTATGCCGAGTTGCTGCGCGCCGGCACCTTTGGCCCACTGGCCGATGCCCAGGCCGGCGCGGTAGGCCAGATCATCGAAAGCGTCAACTATCTGACTGGCATCGTCAACGAACTGCTCGATGCCGCCCAGATCGAAGCGCGCAAACTGATCCTGCAAATGGAAGAATGCGACCCGCGCCAGATTGTCCAGCAGGTGGAAGGCAACATGAGCATCCTGGCAGAGCGCAAAGGCTTGCAATTGACCAGCGAACTGGCGGACAATTTGCCCGCCGCTGTGTTGGGTGATGAGCGCCGCTTGAAGCAAATTTTGATCAACCTGGTGGGCAACGCCATTAAGTTCACCAAAACCGGCGGCGTGCATATCAAACTCTATGCCCCCGATGCCAGCCATTGGGCCATGCAAGTCTCTGATACAGGTGTGGGTATTCCTCCCGAAGCGCAGGTGTATATTTTCGAACCCTTCCGCCAGGCCGATAACCAGATGCCGCGCAGCCACCGCGGCGCGGGCCTGGGGCTTTCCATTTCGCGCCAATTGATCGAACTGATGGGCGGGCAAATCACCCTCGAAAGCGAAATGGGGCGTGGCAGCACCTTTACCATCTGGCTGCCGGTGCGCAGCGGTGGGCCTGCGGGTACCAAGCCGCTGCCCTCCCTGCCTGAGTAGCCTGTTTTCCAGTGAAACCCTCTTTTTTCATCTTCTCCACTCTGGTAAAATGACTTTCCTACAAATCCAGTCCGATTTCGCAAATATGGAGGGCAGCATGATTATTGTGACCGACAGCGGCGCCGATCTGACCCCCGGGGATATCGCCACCCTGGGAATCGAGGTCGCACCCTTACAAATCCAATTCCCCGATGGCGAGGTCAATTCCGAAGAAATCAGTCGTGATGATTTCTATTCGCGTTTGAAAGCCATGTGGCCGGCAATCCCCTCTACATCGCAGCCTTCCGCGGGGATGTTTGGCGATCTGTATCGTAAATTGGCCGATAAAGGTCAGGAGATTTTTTCCATTCACATCTCGTCTGGCTTGAGCGGTACGCTCAATTCCGCTCGCCTGGGCGCGAAAGACTTGCTGAACGCCACCATCCACCATTGGGATACGATGACCCTTTCGGGCGGTGAGCGTTTTCAGGTGCTGGCTGCCGCTCTCATGGCTGGCGCCGGGCACAGCAAGGAGGCCATTGTCGAACGACTGGAGAAAATCCGCGCCAACACCGAGGTCATTTACACCCTCGAAACCCTGGCCTACCTGGCCAAGGGCGGGCGCATTGGCCGTGTGCAAGCCCTGGCCGGCATGCTCCTGCAAATCAAACCCATCATCCACGTAGACCCGGCAGATGGCAAATATAGCACCGTGGGCAAAGAACGCACCATCCCCAAGGCGCTCAACCAGATCGCCGATTATCTGAAAATGCGCTATGGCTCGACCAGTGTCTGGGTTTCGGTGATGCACGGCCAGGTGCAGGATCAGGCCGAGTTATTGGGGCGCATCTTGCAGGAAAAGTTGAACGTGGCGAAGTTCGAAACGCTGCGCATCTCGCCTGTTCTGGGCGTTCATACCGGGCCGGGCATCGTTGGCGCAACCGTGGTGCCGGTGGAATTGATGCAGGATTGGTGAGCATGAAAATAACCACCTGGAATGTCAATGGCATTCGGGCTGTGGCGGGGAAAAATGGCTTTTCCTGGCTTTCTCAGCCTGCGTACGCCCCAGATGTTTTCTGTATGCAGGAAATCAAAGCCAGGCCAGACCAACTAACGCCTGAAATCCTGGGCGCTTTCGCCGCCTATCCCCACCGCACCTGGAATCCTGCCGAGCGCCCTGGTTACAGCGGCGTGGCCACGCTGGCGCAGCAGCCGGCTGCCGAAATCACCCGCGGCCTTGGTTTTGCCGAGTTTGACGTGGAAGGCCGTGTCATCCGCACCCGTCACGGTGGCTTCCTGTTGTATAACATCTACTTCCCCAACGGCCAGCGCGGTCAAGACCGGGTGGATTACAAACTCGATTTCTACGCCAAACTGCTCGACCAATGCGACGCCCTGCACGCCGCCGGCGAAAACATCATCATCACCGGCGATTTCAACACCGCCCACAACGACATAGACCTTGCCAACCCCAAAGCCAACCAGAAAACTTCCGGCTTCTTGCCCGAAGAACGCCTCTGGCTGGATTACTATTTGCAGCACGGCTTCGTAGATGCCTTCCGCACGCTTTACCCGGACAAGGTGCAATATACCTGGTGGACTTACATCACCAATGCGCGTGCCCGCAACATCGGCTGGCGGCTCGATTTCTTCCTCGTTTCCAAAGCATTCATGCCGCGTGTGCAAGAGGTGGTCATTCACAACGAAATTATGGGCTCCGACCACTGTCCGGTGAGTTTGCTGCTGAGCTGAGCGTTGGCCGGTTAAACGACGAAGGTCGAAAGTCGCCATGAGCGACTTTCGACCTTCGTCGTTTAATGAATATGTTTGGGGGCGGTTTCGTGTTAGCGGGTCATCAGCCAATCGGCGTCTTTTCGAGCGTGTAGACGCACACGTCATCGCCCATGGCGATGCACTTGGTCTCTTGAATGCGGAATTTCATCCCGCCGGTGGCCCAGGTCGAAGCCGCCTGAAGCACGCCAACGCCCAGGTGACACACCGGTTCGGTGGCCTTGCGTTCCCAGCACATCGGGCAGCGTTCGATGATCCAATACCAGTTGGCTTCATCATCCTCGACGCGAATCACCTGGTCGCTGACCATGTTGAAAAATTTGGAGAAGAACTGCAACCCGACACGATGGCGAGTTTCCATGGAACCGATGCTCATCGCTGCCTGGGCCGCTTTTTGCACCTTGTCATACTTGTCCATGCTGTGTTTGAAGGTTTGCTCGCCGCCGCGTGTGGCAAACACACGCGCCCCGCGCGCACCGTACATATCATACAGGGCTTGTTGTAGTTTGGCTACATGGGAAAAGGGAAATTTTTTCTCGATGGTATCGGGAGGGTAGTTTCCAATGTATTCTGGCAACCCGGCCAGGTTCAACAGCGCGTTGACGCCATTGACGCCCAGGATTTCCTCCGCAGATGTCAGGATACCGCGACCCCAGATATTTGGATAGAAGTATTGATCGGTCATGACAAAACCACCTCTTCACTTTTGTTGGCTACGATATGCAAATTATACCCGCCTCGTACGAAATTGCGCTACTTTTGAAAGAGCCTTTTGCCCATTAGTTTTGTCAGGTGGCGTGAAGGTTTTGGGAGTGGGTGGTGTCTAATAGGGTAGAATGATCATCATGGACACGATGCAACTGTTGGCGCAGTGCCGGGCGGGTGACGCCCTGGCGGTGGAGCAATTAGTGCGCGAAAACCAATCCCGGCTCTATCGCCTGGCCTGTTCGATTCTCGATGACGGCAGCCCGCATGGCTGCGCCGACGCCGAAGAAGCCACCCAAGATGCCCTGCTCGCCGCGTTGCGCCGCCTCGACACCTACCGCGGCGAAGCCGCACTCTCCACCTGGCTGTATGCTATCACCATCAACATTTGCCGTAACCGGCTGCGAGCGCGCCAGCGCCAGGCGCGCATACGGCAGATAGTCCAGGCGCTGACCATGCCCATAGACGATCTCCCCGACCCGCCAGAAAACCAGGTCATCCAGCAAGAAGCCGAAGATGGCCTCTGGTCGGCGGTCAACGCCCTCGATGAAAAGCATCGCTTGCCGGTCATCTTGCGCTACTACCACGATTGTTCCGTCGGCGAAATCGCCCACATGCTCGATATCCCCGAAGGCACCGTTCATTCTCGCTTGAACAAAGCCCGCCACAAACTGAAAGCGTTTGTCGAATGATGAAAGCCGCCAGCCAACCTCACCTTTCCCACGAACAGGCCCAGCATTTCTTACTTGCCGCAGCCGATGACCTGCTGGGCGAACCCGAAAAAGCAGCCTTGCAGCAGCACCTGGCCGTTTGCCCGGCCTGCCGCGCCGAGGCCCAACGCCTGAAAAACCTGCACCAACAGCTAAGCCGCCAATTTCACCAGCGCTGGGATGCGCTGCCGCCGCCTGTTGCGCCCCTGGTCACCGAATTGCCGCCAGTTGAGCCGCTGGCGCCGCGCCTGGCGCGGACAGCCATCAACGCTACCTTGCTCTTGCTGTGGGCGTGGTTGTATTGGGCTGTCTTGGGCTATTTCCAGGTCATCTTTTCCAGCGAGGAATTTCGCACCAACCAGATCGTGCTGCTGATCGTGTCGGCGCTGATCTTTGTGCAATTTCGCCAACAGGGCCTGCGCTTGCGCCTCGATGTGCTTCCGCAAGCGTATGCGCCGGGCCTGGCCCTGGCCCTGGGCGGTTCGGCGCTTTATTTGCTCGCCGAACGCTTCCTCGACATCAACACCCTGTCGGCCTCGCTGTTTGGCCTGGCTACCTACGGGCTGGTGGGCTTATGGATGTCGCCGCGGCGCTGGCAGGACGGCCTGCCAGCCGCCCTGCTGCTGATCGGCGCACTGCCCTTCGGCGATCACCTGCAAACCTTCGTCGGCTACCCCATGCGCCTTGCCACCGCCCACATCGTCCAGGCGGCCATGCAGTCGGTGGGCATTCCCTCGTTGGGCGCAGACACCATTCTGGTTTTTGAGAGCGGCCTGGCCCAGGTAGACCTGCCCTGCAGCGGCATCAAAAGCCTGTGGACGGGCGCACTGTTCTTGATCGCCGCCACCTGGATCGAACGACGCGCCATCAATATCCGCTGGTTGGGCATTGCCACCCTGTTTGGCGGCCTGCTGTTTGCGGCCAATGTGGCCCGCGTGGCGCTGCTGGTGTTGGTCGGCCAGGTGGCTGGCTGGCCGATGCTGGCCGATATGATCCACGTGCCCCTGGGCGTGCTGGCCTTTGTGGCGGTGTGTGCCATCACCTATGGCCTGCTGACCTGGCAGAAGCCTCTGTCCTTCGCTTTGCCGCCCAAAAACGACGCCGGGCAAAATGGTTCAACCGTTGCCGGGCGGCCAATCTGGCTGGCGCCGGCATTGGCGGTGATCATCGCCGGCATGGCGCTGCTCTATGCGCCGCGACCGCAGACCGCCTCGGCGCAGGCGGCCGTCGCCTGGGCTTTTCCGGCGGCGCTGCGGGTGCAGGCCAGCCCCTTGTCGCCGCAATTGCAGGCCTGGGCCACCAGCGGCGGGGCCGAAGCGATTGATCGTTGGCTTTTCACCTGGCAGGGCCAGGGGCAACCCTTGGCCGGTTCCTTCCTGTTTCTCGGCAGCACCACCTGGCGCGGTCAGCACCGCCCCGAACGCTGTTTCGAGGTGGATGGCTTCACCGTGGAAGCCTCACAAACGGTGCTATTCGATCCCGATTTCCCCGCCCGCGCCCTCCTGCTGCGCCGCGGCCAGGCCCAGGTTACCGCCCTCTACTGGCTGCAAACCGCCGACCGCACCACCGACGACTTCGCCGCCCGCATCTGGGCCGACCTGTCGCCGCAGCGCCAACATTGGGTGCTGGTGACGGTTCTGCTGCATGATGTTTATCCAACCGATGAAGCTGCCGTGCAAAGCCTGGCGCGCAGTTTGCGCCAGGCCGTGAGCGTCAGTTTGCAAGGAGCGTTACCATGAACGAGATGACACCGCTTCCGCCAACGTCGCCCCAGGCATCTACCCGAAGCAACGGGCTGAAAACGCTGCTGACCTGGGTGTTCAGTATCAAACTTTGGGGCTATGGCCTGTTCTGGTCGTGGAATCTGATCTTTTTGGCCTTCATGTCCCTGGGCTTTGCCCCCAATGTGTGGCCGCAAATGTGGGCGGCCTACCAGCATGACCTGATCCCGCTCGATTACCTGGTCATGGGCATCCTGGTGACCATCATCCCTGTGGCAGCGGCGCTGCTGGGCCTGACATGGCTGCGCCGCTCGCCCGGCAAGCTGTTGGCCCTTGGCTACGGCATCCAGGGCCCGCTGATGGTTTTGCTGTTGGTGCGCATCTTCGTCATTCGCCAGGCCAATGCGGCGGTGCTGATGCTCTATGCGGTGGCTGTGTTGGCCGTGTTTACCCTGCTGTGGCAGTTGTTGGATAAGCGTATGGACGGGCGCGGCCTGCTCGCAGATGCCTGGCGCACCATCGGCCTGACGCTGCTTTGCCTGATCGGGGCGTATGCGGCCTTGCTGCTGGCCTTTTACGCCATCCCCGCGCTAACCGCTTTGCCGCAGTTCTTCCGCGACGCCGGGCGGGAGTTGGTTTATGTCTTTGACCACCTGAGTTGGGAAACGCTGATCCTGCTGCCGCTGACACTCTTTGGCATCCTCCTGCTGCTTTACTCGGCCACGTTGGGCGTGGTTGCGCCGGTGGCGGTGCCGATCATCTATGGGGTGCAGTGGGCGCTTGGCCTGCGTTCTGTGGCCCGGCGGCGTGGCCGTGCAGTGACCGTTGGGCTTTCTGCTGCGGCCAGCCTGGTTACGCTGGCGCTTTTCTTCCTGGCCAACCAGCAGCCGCAGCACCACGCCTTTGCGCTGATGGCAACGCCGCCGCAAACCATAGCCCAGGCCGAGCTTTTACTCCAGCAAAGCCAGACCATCCGCCAGGGATTGCTCAACGCCTACCTGGCCCCCACGCGCTACATCAGCGCGGTGGGCGAAGTGGGGCATGTGCGCGAGATGTGGGCGTCGGCGTTCAAGCTGCCCCATGATTCGCCGTTGCCCCTGGCGGTGGAAAGATTTTACGAAGTAGCCGCCCGCCCCCTGCTGTATGAACCGATGAACCCCAAAGCGCTCGATACCACCGGCGACTGGTGGCAGCCGCGCGCTTTGCGCCAGGAGCCGCAGCGCGCCGCCGAACTCTACGAACAGTTCTTTGATACCGCCATCACCGATGGCGAGCGGGCCACCATCCTGGCGGCCGTGCGCGATACCTGGTCGGGCGATCAGGCGCTCACCGCCTGGCAGGCGGTGGACGACCGCGAAGTCCTGCTCACCCGCCAGGAAGTGACCGTGGTCGAACATGGCGATTGGGCCGAAGTGGAACTCTTCGAAGCCTATCAGAACCAGACTGCGCAGCGCCAGGAAGTGGTCTATTACTTCAACCTGCCCGAAACCGCCGTCCTGACGGGCCTCTGGCTGGGCAACAGCCCCGAGCGCACCGCCCGCACCGGCTTCCACGTTGCCCCGCGCGGCGCGGCCCAGCAGGTCTATCGCGAACAACTGCGCGTCAACATAGACCCGGCCCTGCTCGAACAGCTTGGGCCGCGCCAATATCGTCTGCGGGTTTTCCCCATCGAAGCGCAGCGCTGGACGTGGGACGACAGCACGCGTATCGCGACGGTCGAAGATGGCGAACAGCTTTATCTGTGGATGACCTATCGCGTCTTTGCCGAAGGTGATGCCTGGCCGCTGCCGCAACTGGCCGAACGGGCCAACGTCTTTTGGGATAAAAACTCACAGCGCACGGTTAACGGCGTGCAGGTGAATGGCACTGCTGAAGCCTGGCTGCCGCCCTCCGTGGCCGCCACGCAGCCCGTGGTGGCGCAGGCCCACTCGGTGACCTTCGCCGACGGCCAGACGGTGCTGGTGCGCCCGCTGAGTGCCGCTGACGCTGCCCCGCTCCCTGCCGGTTTGCGCCTGGCCGTGGTGCTGGATCGCTCGTACAGCATGGTCGCCGAGCAATCTGCCGTGTCCGATGCGCTGGCCCGCTTGCAAAGCATCAGCCCCGCTGCCGATATTTACCTGACCGCCTCGGCCTACCGCGGCGAGCAGGCCTCGGTCGCCAAACTGGCCGATGTTATCCCCGGAAACATGCTCTATTTTGGCGGGCAGAATGCGGCGGAGTTGCTGGCGCAGTTTTTCGCCTTGAGCGAAGGCCGCCGCTATGATGCGCTGCTGGTGCTGACCGATGGCGTGGGATTTAAGCTGGGCGGCGCGCCCGTGCCGCTTGGCGTGCCAAACGCCCCGGTGTGGATGATCCACCTCGGCGGCGAACTGCCCTACGGCTACGATGACGCCACCTTGCAGGCCATCCAGGCCAGCGGCGGCGGCGTGGCTGGCAGCCTCGAGGCCGCCCTCGCCCGTCTGGCGGTCTCGCTCGAGGCGGGCAACCTCCCCGCCGGTATTTTACGCGATGTTGTAGATGGCTACGAATTGCTCACCTTCCCCGCCGGCAGCGCACTGCCCGACACGGCCAACCTCGCCACCCACGCTCCCGATGATCCCTTCGCCGCCCTGGCCGCCCGCCGTCTGATCTTGAGTGAGATGTACCGCAACCGCGGCCAGATCGGGCAAATCGAAACCCTCGACGCCTTGCACGCCCTGGCGAAATCGCAGGGCATTGTCACCCCCTACTCTTCGATGATCGTGCTGGTGACTGCCGGGCAAGAACACCGCCTGCGCGAATTGGAAGGCCAATCTGACCGCTTCGAGCGCGAGGCCGAAGGTGTAGGCGAGACGCTCCCTGCGCCCTTCGAGGTGACCGGTGTGCCAGAGCCGCACGAATGGCTGCTGCTCGGCCTGGCAGCCGCGCTGTTGGGCTGGCTGGCCTGGCGCAAGCGCACGGCATGACGCCGGGGGGGGCATTGCCAATAAAAACACTGGCCGTGAATAACACACGGCCAGTGTTTTTTATTGTGGGCAGAAGCCAGGCTTAGTTGTGGCTGTGACCGCAACCGCTGCACGAACCTGCCGAGCAGCCTGAGCAGCCGCCGGAATTACCCGCAATAACCCGTCCGCCGCTTTGGGCGAAGAACGCCGAAATGGCGCGTTTGGTGTGGCCGCTCTCGCAGTTCTTACAGGTGATGGGGGCATCGGCATCTTTCATCGCGCGCAGCGCCTCATATTGAGCGCCGCAGTCGTCGCAGACATATTCATAAATGGGCATAAGACACCTCAGGGAGTGAAATGGATAGGTCGGCGCGATTATATCGCGTTCTCGCATTGGGCTGCCTGTTTCAGGGGTTGGCGCTGACGGCGCAGCGAAAGCCATAATCGTACGATGAATTGGCCGGGCCGTCGTTGCGGCGGTTGGCGGCGCGGTTGTGCTTGGCGTCGAAATCGAAGGAGCCGCCGCGCAGCACGCGCGCAACCCCGCCGGGCGGCCCGGTTGGGTTGGCAGACGGCGTGGCGGCGTAGGCCTCCGGCGCATACCAGTCAGCCACCCATTCCCACACATTGCCGGTCATATCCAGCGCGCCATAGGGGCTGGCCCCGTCGGGATAGCTGCCTACCGCGGCGGCCTGTGTCTGGCCGCAATTGGCGAAGAGCGCCTGGCCGCAGGAAATCTCGTTGCCCCAGGCAAAGATGTTGCCATCAGGCCCGCGGGCGGCCTTTTCCCATTCGGCCTCGCTGGGCAAGCGCCGCCCGGCCCAGGCGCAGTAGGCTTGAGCGCCGTGCCAGGTCACTTCGATCACGGGCAGGTTTTCCAGGCCCTTTTGCACCTGCCATCGGCCATTGGCTGGCAAAATTTGGGCGGCTTCCAGGTGCGCCGGATACCAGGCCGGTGCGCCGCTGGCTGGCCCGCCGCTGGCGCTGAGAAAGGCGGCGAAACGCGCATTGCTGATTTCGGTCTGATCGATCCAGAATGCGTCGAGCTGGATGGTGCGTTGGGGAAATTCATCGGCGTCGGCCCCGGCATCTTCGGGCAGGCTGCCCATGCGGAACGGCCCGGCGGGAACGTACACCAGGATCATGCCATCGCTGGCGGCGATTTGTGTTGCGCCAGCCGCCAGGGTGGGCGTGGGCGTGGGGGTGCTGGTTGACGTGGCTGAGCTCGTTGGCGTGACCGAGGTCGGCGTGACCTGGGTTGGCCGGGTCGAGGGGGTGGTGCGGGTCGTTGGGGTAGCTGTGGGGGTGGCGGTTGTGGTGGGAGATTGTGGCCCGATGCTTGCCGGAGGCGTGCTGCTGACCGTCTGGCAGGCGGCCAGCAGCAACACGATCGCACAGAGCGAGCGCACCCGCAAAGCAATCCTTCTCATCGTTATTGGTTACCGCTATCCTTCTGGAAAACTCGCCAGCATGCGCTCGGTGACGGCGTATTTCAGCGGGCGGCCCTGCTGGAAGGCGGCGAGGTCGTTGGTCAGCCAATCGAGGGCGCGTTCCACCGAAGCCAAAATGCCCCCGGCGCGGTGCGGCGTGAGGCAGGCATTTGGCAGTTGGCGCAGGGGATGATCGGTTTCGAGCGGTTCGGTATCGAAGACATCCAGCATGGCGGTCAGGCTGGGGGTCTGTGCCAGGCGCGCCTGCAGGGCGGGCATATCCACCAGCATCGAGCGCCCCACGTTGACGAGTACGGCGTCTGGGCGCAGGGCCGCGATTTCCTCCGCCCCCAGCAGGTGACGCGCCCCTTCGTTGTTGGCGGCGCACAGCACCACCACATCGCTCGCGCGCACCAGTTCCATCACCGAAACCGGTTGCGCTCCGAACGAATCGCTCACGGCAGCCGGCAGGAAGGGGTCATAAATTCGCAAGGTGACATCGAACGGGGCGAGCAGTTGCGCCAGGCGCTGGCCGATGCCGCCAAACCCCACGATGCCCACCGACCGCCCGGTGAGCTGCCGTTCGAGCGGGTCAATATCGGCGGGGAAGTCGTTCACCCAGGGTTCGCTGCCCTGCCACATTTGCTTGTGGAAGGTGCTGGTGCGGCGCAGCCCGGCCAGCATCAGCGTCAGCGCCATTTCAGCCACCGCCGGCGACCAGGCATGGCGCACCTCGCTGATGGCAATGCCCTTCGCCAGACAGGCTTTGACATGCTTCTGGGTGGTGTTGATCTGCCCGAGGAATTTCAGGTTGGGGCAATGCGCCAGTTCGGCCTCGCCGAAACCCGGCCAGGCCCACATGATCACCGCCTCGGCCCAGGGCAGGTCGGCCATGATTTCATCGGTGGTGTTGTGCGAGGTATGGCGCACGGCAGTCGCCAGCGCTTCCAGGCGGGCGAAATGCCCGGTGAGTTGTGGGTGGGTGAAGAAAGTGGGGGGAAGGTTGATCAAGAGATTCATATTTGGATGTCCTTTAGATGCGGATAGGCTGGCCGTTGTGGGCCGCCGATTCGAGTACCGCGCTGACCAGCCGCACGCCCATCACACCCGCCTGCACCGGCGCACGCGGCGCGGCCTGCCCGCGGATGGCGGCCAAAAATTCGAGCGTCTCTGCCAGGTAGGGGTCACGCGTTTCGACAAACTCGTTACTCGTCACTTGCTCGCCTTCGTACCGGTACAGGGTGGCGCTCGGCGGGGTGACCCATTCCTGCCCGGTGGAGTGGTAATCGAGGGCGGCGCGTTCACACACGGCGCGGAAATCGGCCAGGTAATGCCTCGGCATAGCCGAATTTGACCCCACGATGCTGGCGATGGCCCCATTTTTGAAGCGGATGATCGCTGCGGAAGTATCTTCGATGGTGTAATCGGCGATGTGGCGGTGAACCAGGTTATCGGCGAAGGCGCACGCGCTCTCTGGCTCGCCGAGCAGATGCAGCGCCATATCGTAGACGTGGATGACCTGCTCGAAGACCTGCCCATGCGAACTGTCGAAACGCCGCCACCAATCCGGGCCGAGCATGTTCGTCCAGTAGCGCCCCTGGAACTGCGTGGGCTGCCCGGCGGCCCCGGAGTCGATCAGCCCTTTGAAGGCTTCCACGCTCTGGCGGTAGCGGCTGAGATAGCCCACCAGACTGACCACGCCGGCCTTTTCGATGGCTGCCGCCTGGCTTTCGGCGCGTGCCACATCGTAGGCGATGGGTTTCTCCAAAAACAGGTGGATGCCGCGCTCAGCGGCCTTTTCCACCTGCCCGTGGTGGGCGTGCGGCGGCAGGCAGACATACAGGGCGTCGAATTTGGCCTGCGCCAGCATGGCGTCGAAATCGTCGAAGGCGGCAGCGGTCAGGCCAAATTTTTCGTTGAAGGCGTGCGCCTTTGCAAGCGTGCGCCCCCAGACGGCGGTGATTTTCACATCATCCAGTTTGGCGAGCCGTTCAGCGTGAACGCCGGCAAAGCCGGTGCCGAGAATGCCGATGGAAAGTTGAGTGGTCATGACTGTTTCCTTAATCTAACCGCCTGCTTCAAGCGTACTTTCCCAATGCTAACCCCTTCTCCACAAAGTATTGGTACACATCATGCTCTACATTATTGGGGATGGAGTGATCGCTGTGCAGCACATAGCCGTAATGCCCCTTGACGATGGGGATTTTGGCTTCGAGTTCGCGGTCAATTTCGGCTTTGTCGTTGTTGTACAGGCAGCGCACATCAATGCCGCCGATGAAGGAAAGGCGTTCGCCATATTTTTGGTAGAGATCAACCAGATCCATGCCGGCTTTGACCTCGATCACCTGCAAGGCGTCTATCCCCGCTTCCATCATGCCAGGCAGCAGCGGGGCCACATAGCCGCACGAGTGCATGATCACCGGCAGGCCCTTGCTGTGTGCCCAATCTATGGTCAATTTGTGGCCGGGCTGGACGATGTTCTTGTACATGCGCGGCGACATGAAGGGGTGCTGCTTGTAGCCCATGTCCTCGTAAAACCAGATGCCATCGGGATAGCCTTCTTCGGCGAAGAGAATTTCTTGCAGTTGCACGGTCAAGGTGGCATAGGTGTCTACCATATCGCGCACCCAATCGGGGTCGGAGGCCATGCCCATCAGCATGTATTGATGGCCGGCCACCGGGTGCATCATCTCGAAGACGTTGACGCCACTCCAGCAGAAGAAGCGGTTGGCGGCGGCGGCCTGCTTTTTGGCTTCGCGGTAGCCTGCGAAGTTGATGCGCCGTCGGTCAGGGGTGAGCTTGGGTTTGATCAGTTCTTCCCAGGCGGTGCGGTCTTTGACGGCGAAATCCACATGTTCGGGGGTGGCGTCGTGGAGCTTGTGACGCCGCAGCAGCGCCCCATTGCCGTCACGTTGTAAGATCGTCTCGTCGGTTTCTTCGACGGTTTCAGGGACGAAATCGAGATCGGCCACGGTGTTGAAGCTCCAAAAAAGCTGCATGTCGTAGCCGAAGTGGTCTTCGTAGCTTTCGCCATCTTGCAGGTGGCCCTTATCGGCCCAGGCTTTGTAGGTGTCGCTCCAGAAATGCTCGAAGATGCCGATGCGGTCTACGGGCTGGCGTTGGAGGATATTGGTGATGCGTTCTTTGCCGGTGAGTTCGTTCATTGTTTTTTTCCTTGTGTTATTCAAATAACCGCGCCTGTTGGGGCGTGGTTGCTTGTTGATCTGTTGACTTTTGACCCATTCCAGACCTGGTGCGTGGGTGATGTGAATTGCCATTTCCGTTCGCTTCACCGATTTTGATACCACTCAGGTTGCGTACATCTACAACCGCTCCGTGACGGATGAACACTTCAAAAAAACGTTCAAAATGTTCTCCCCAATAAATCATCGCGCACGACATGGGCGCGCCTTTCCCTTCATCTCTGCCATCAACCAGAAAGCGCAGCCGTGTGTCATACAAAAAGCAAATGCCAGTGGCTTTTCCGTAAACGTATTCTTTCCAATGACCTGTGTTGGTCGCCACGGGAACTAAAGCCAGGACTTCCGATTGGTGAATACGGTGAGCTTCCTCGCATTTGCAAAGCCAGTGTTTGATCGTTGTACCCCGTTTTGTGTCATTGCCATAGGGGGGATTGACATATATCGTGGGAAAATCCCAGGACTCAATGAGACCATTGTGAGCGGGCAGGGTGTACTCTACCTGGGCATTCACGATTGAAAACGGGCTTGAGCAGGGATCGAGGTGAACGATGCCACCAAACACTTCTTTGACGGCATCAACATATTTCTGAGGGGTTCCCCAGTCTTTCTTTTTGCTAATTACTTGTCGTCCAGCAGTCATAGGGAATGAACGGCTTTCCAATTTTTATTGTGCAAGGTGGATAATTGCAGCTTTAGTTCTTGAATTGACCTTTGGCGCGGAGAAATTGGATTGAACCACTGCTCGATTCTTGCAAGATGCTCCGAAAAGTAATCGAGCAATGCCTGGTTGGCTTCGAAATCCATTTGAACTTTTGTAAACAGATTCTTTTTCTTGCCTGCCGTGTAGCTGGATAAAAAAGCTCTTTTGGCTGATTGGAGTGCGCCATCTGGTTTGAGCAGCACTTGTGTAATGAATTCTGCCAGCCCTTCATCGGTGAGGAACAATAGCCAATCGTATGATTGCGCTAAAACCTTGAGTTCTTTGTTGTGGTTATCGGATGTAAACCAGTTGCCGTGGTTACTGACGACCCCCACTGTTAACACAAAATCGCTCAGCAACTCAGCTTGATGAGATGCAATCACCTCGGCAACTAAGGATGAGTAGGTTTTGGTATAGAGCTCACCATCGGGCTTATAAATTAAGCCGGCTAACTCCCCAGATGGCATACGAATTTTTTGCAAGGAAGAACTACTCCTTGCCACATACGCCCCTTGTTTGGCCTTTTCAATCGTTTGCGGCCCTTTACGGGTGCCTTCTTCAACGCCAACGCGTTTACACTCAAAAATCGCAAAAGGTCGGGCATATTGTTCAATCACCTGGATGCGATAGCTATCTCCAGGTAACAAATTGGCCATGAGTAGCGATGGATACGGCTCATTTCGATTGGCGAGGGTGCAGGCATTTCTGAGGACCTTAGAACTGTTCAGCAAGGTGTTGCCTGTTTTGGTGAAACCAGTCCAATCAAGCTGTTGATCGGCCTTAAGGCGGCTGATGATCCGTGTGGATGTGAGGGGCAACTGGTCTGGCAGAGCGATTGTGAACTTCTCCAGGGTTGGGTGCAACGAGTATTCCACATTGTGCGAAATCTCCGCATTCCCATATTCTGGCAAGGCGCGTTCAATGGCAATCGAGTCTTCAAAACCCCATGTCTTCAACAGGTAAAAAGTGATAATTTCTACAAGCGTACCCAACGCACGCCCAGATGCTTTTTTGGCATCCTGGGTATAGTGAAACACAGCATGGGCAAGGATTTTTTGTAATTGGTCAACCGATTCAAAAGCCATGACTTACATTCCTGTAATTTCCTTAACTCGCTCAAAAAATGGGCGCTTTTCAGGCGTGTGGATGCCCCAATTCACCGGCAGTGTCTGAAAGCCGCTCAGTTCTTCGTAGCGGGTTTCGCGCCCATGCGCTTTCCAATCCATGCGGTCGGTGTAGTCGCAGCCGAAGCCCTGGCAGTAGAAGCCCCACGAAACGTACTCATCCACGCAGGCTTCCAGGTTGTCGGTGAAGATGGTGTCTTCGTTGACCAGGATCGGGCGCGGCTTGCGGCGAAAATCGTCGCTGGCTTTGAGTTTTTGCAGCTTGGCGCGCAGTTGGGGCGGGTGGCAGCCGTTGCCGTGCGGCATGTGGAAATCTTCCACTTCTTGCCAGCGGCCGCGCGGCAACTCATCGCCGCCGCCGGTGCTGGCGCCAACCAGCAGCCGCCGCCCGTGGCGCGTGGTGTGCTGGACGATTTCGATCAGTTCGTGGATGCGGGTGGTGGTCAGTTGCGAGTGTAAGCCGCCCCACCAATCACCGCATTCGTTCATCACGTCTACCAGGATGTTCGTGTAGCCAGAGTTTAGCAGCCAATCGGTCGCCACTTCGGTGGCGCGGCGCACGGCGGCATCGCCCAACAGGCGCGCCGATTGCTTCCAGTAGAAATAGTTGACAATGACGATCACCCCGGCTTCATCGGCGGCGTGCAGCACCCGGCGCAGGCGCTCAAAGTAGGCGGGTTTGAGTTCACCCGCCGGCGTGAAGGCGGAGTTGAGGTAGTGGTCGTAGATGGCGGGGGTGTAGATCGAACCGCCGCCTTGCAGCCCCACCGTCACGCCCAGTACGCCGTGGCGGGCGTATTCGGGCAGGGCGGCGCAAAATTCGGCGGTGTTGCGGTCGGCGTCCCACACACCCGTATCGGGGTAGCGCCAGTGAAGGGCGGTGGCGGGGTTTTCGTCGTCGAAGGTGGCCTGCACCATGCGCGTGTTGAACAGCAGGCCCTCGATCTTGCGCCCGGCGTGTTCGCGCCCGGCGTACACGGGCTGGCCGTTGATGTGAAATTGTTGGTTTTCGATAGCGATGGTCGTTTTCATCTCTTTGTGTTCCGCAGGGTAAAAGGGGGTAGAATTAACCCAATTCTAACGTAACTTTCCCAAAGTAACCAAGCAGGAGCATCTTATGACAAAAGTCCATCTCTCGCCGGCCCAATTCAGCGAAAAAGAGACCTTACTGCTCGAACACGGCGAATTAACCGCCGCCACGTTCCGCTATTCATCAGGCGTGTGCGCCTTGCGGCTGAAGAACAGCCTGGGCGAGTTGGTGGTGCTGCCCTTCCAGGGCCAGCATATTTGGGATGCCACGTTGCGTGGGCGGCGGCTGACGATGAAATCTATGTTCGACCAGCCTTATCCCACGCAAGAATTTCTCGCTACCTTCGGGGGATTTTTACAGCACTGCGGCGCGCTGGCCATGGGGTCGCCTGGCCCAGGCGATCAGCACCCCTTGCATGGCGAACTGCCCAACGCTCCTTACCAAACTGCCTTTATCCAGGTTGGCGAAGGTTTCATCACCCTGGGCGGCGCTTACCGCCACACACGCGCCTTCAGCGCCAACTACCTGGCCGAACCCCATCTGACACTGGCTGCCGGGTCGGCTTTGTTGCGCGTGGGGATGAAGATCACCAACCTGAAGAACAGCCCCATGCCGCTGATGTACCTCGTCCATGCCAATTTCCGCCCGGTGGACCATGGCCGCCTGGTGTACAGTACGCCCTGCGACCCCGATCACATGAAAGTGCGCACCCAATTGCCTTCTCACGCCGCCCTGCAACCCGGCTATGCTGAGTTCATTCAAGATTTAGCCGCCCACCCCGAAAAGCACCTCATCCTCAAGCCCGGCCTGGCCTTCGACCCCGAAGTGGTCTTCTTCCCCGCCTACCAGACCGACGCCGATGGTTGGGCCCATGCCATGCAGGTGCATCCTGACGGCAGCGCCGACTACATGCGCCACCGCCCCAGCGAGCTGAATATCGGCGTGCGCTGGATTTGCCGCACCCCCGACCAGGATGCGCTTGGCTTTGAGGCCGGCACCGCTGGCGTGACCGGTTACACCGCCGAACGGCAAAAAGGCGCCGTGCGCGACCTGCCCGGGGGGGCGGTTTTCTCCTGCGAATATGAAATCGGCGCGCTGACGTCCGATGAAGCGCAGCAGCTAGAGCGGCAAATGAGCCAATGGGTAAGTTAGCAAAGTGGTAAAAGCTGAAAGGGAGGCTCGAATGACCATCTCATGTGACGAACTGTATGGCCCACTGACCGATATCTTGATCAACGCCCTGGGACTGCGCGACGAAGCAACCGCCGGACACAGCCATCGCGTGGCGAATGTATCGGTAGCCATCGGCCAGCAGATGGGCCTGGGCGAAGCAGACCTGCTCACCTTGCGTGTGGGCAGCCTGCTGCACGACATCGGCAAAATCGGTGTTCCCGATGACATCCTGCTCAAACCTGGCCCGTTGAATGGCATCGAGTGGCAGGTGATGCGCCAGCACCCTTCGATTGGGGCCGGGCTGCTCAAGAACTACCCCTGTTTTGAGCCGGTTATATCCATCATCGAACTGCACCACGAACGTTGGGATGGCAGCGGCTACCCACATGGTTTGCACGGCGAGGCTATTCCACTCCTGGCGCGCATCTGCGCCGTGGTCGAAGCCTACGACGGCCTGCTCAGTGAACAGGTGTACAAACCTTTGTGGACGACGCTGGATGTGCTGGACGCCATGCAACTGCGCGCTGGCAAGGCTTTTGACCCCGATGTGGTTGCGGCCTTGCGGCTGGTAGGCGGCGAGGTGTGAGGGTTGGTTGGCAATCAAAAACCAAAAAGCCCGCGCTGGCGCACAACCAGCGCGGGCTTTTTATTTTGAGCGTGTTTTGTCAGCTTCAAGCTTATGGTTTCGACAGGATCAACCAGCATTGCTTTCGACAGGCTTGCCTGAAGCCAATCAACGCCTATCCGCCGGTCGAGTTTGTCGAAACCAACGCCACCGTGCCGGGACCGCTAACGGCCCAACAGCCAGTTCACCACATTGTAAGCGAAGAGGTATTGTTCGCTTTCTGGCAGGCGGTAGAAGGCAAAACCCGCCAGGGCGAAGCGGCTGGCCGGACCGCCTTCACCGCTGTCGTAGGCCACCACTACCGGAGATTGCGCCGCATCGCTTTGTGGGCCGCGCGCAAAGACCACCGTGACGCCTTCCGTAGGCTCCTCGAATGGCTCGAAGATCACGGCTGGCACGCCGCTGTATGATTCCTGCAAAACAATCGGGCTGTTGTCTGCGGAGGTCAGTTCGAAGGCCAGGGGGTGTTGGGGGTCGCTGACGACCAGATCGAGCAGGGGGGCCGTGCTATAAAATTCGGGGTCGAGGGGCTGCTCGCCGATCAATAAGAAATTCTCTCCCAAAGTAAATACCGATAGCTCTTCCCACAACGCCGGGTCATAGGCGAAATCGCTGCTATCCACAATGTAGGCATCGTAACCGCTGAGATTCTCCAGCGTGGGAACGCCATCCAAACTGACCGACCAGATCGTGACATCGAAGAAATCGCCCAGGGCGGTTTGCCAGGCATCCGCGCTGGATTGCCCAAAGCCTTGATCGACCGTTACGATCAGGACGCTTGCGGCAGCCGACTCGCCTGGGTCGTCTGGCGTGGGGGCGGGTGTGGGCTGCTCTGGCTCTTGCCAGGTGGCATAGGAATCTGTCGCACACAGGGTGAGCGTTCCCTGGCTGGTGCATCCGGCAAAATCGCGATAGAGCAGGCGCTGCACGGCCAGGCCCAGGCCCTCGTAGTCGCTGGCAAGAATGGTCAGCGCAGTGCTGTCGCTCGCTTGGGTCAGCAGGAAGAGTTGCAAGCCGTCGAGGGTAAATTTGCCCATGCCAGCTATCGTTACCGTCGAAACTGCCGGGGCTGCGGGGGTTGGCGTGCTTGCTTCTTCTCCCTCAGCATCTTCGTTTGCGGCGGTTTCGGTTACTTCTTCGGCATCTTCTAGGGTTGTGACCAGCGTGACCGAAATGCCCGCCGAGGCGAGTACATCGCTGATGGGGGCGGTTTCCTCGAACAGGCCCGCCACCAGGTGGTCGCGCCCGGCAGTGGGCTGCTGGCTCCAGGTGAGGCTGAGGCCAGCCTGGGTGAGGGCCTGCTGCATCGAACTGACCACGTTCAACACCGCGGGTTGGAGGTTCTGCTCGGTGACGGCGATCAGTTCGACGGGCCGGGTGAACAGGTAGGGGAAATCTTGCAGTCGCCACGCGCGCGTGTCTTGCGCCAGCCAATCGGCCAGGTTGCTGAGGAAGCGGTCGTTATCGGCGGCGCGGTGGGTGGGGGCGATCAGCAAGGTCAGGTCGCCGAGGGCCAACACGTTGTCCGGGCGGCCCAGGGCGGCGGCGGCCAGGGCTGTTTCTCCGGTGCGCACGTTGGAGCGGGTGTTTGCGTCGCCGATCAGCAGCGCCGGGCCGTCGCTTTGCAGCGAGTGGGCGGCAAACAGGATCACTTCATCCAACCCGGCGGTGAGGTCGCTGGCGGCGAAATCGCCAATGGTCACGTTGCGGTAGTTGACCTGGTAGGCTTCCAGGTTGTACAGATAATCTTCAAAAAATTGGATGCCAAAGCGATTGGCCAGGCTGTTGATCGCTGGCACGGCGCTTTCGGGGAAGAAGAGCGCGTACATATCCACATAGCCGTAGGAATCGTCGGCTGGCACCGAGCGGGTGGGGTCGGCCACCAGCAGCAGACGCCCGCCCTGGGCGACAAATTCTTCGATGGCTTGAATTTCTTCGAGATAGAAGGGCCAGGTGGGGGCGATGACTACAAAGGCCGTGGCGCTGCGCAGTTCTTCGCTGAGGGAATCGTTATCGTAAGTGTAGGTGCGAACGTCTGCGCCGCGGGCGGCCAGGCGTTCTTGCAGTGGCGTGAGGTCATCTACCAGCAGGTTGTTGCCGTGGGCCATATCTACCAGGACGCGCCCGTGGCTGACCTGGGGCTGGTCGGCGTACGATTGGTAGGCCAGGGGTTCGGTTTGCAAGGTGCTGAAATCGGGTGTGGTTTGTTGCGGGGGCTGGTAGGCGTCGGTGGGCAGGCCGTGATATTGCCAGTAGCGCACGCCAAACGGCAGCGCCAGCAGGAAGACAAACAGGAGAAGTTTGAAGAAGGTTTTCATCGGGTGCTCCCCAGGCGAATGTCGTAGAGCAAATAGAGGCCCGGCGGCAGGGCGCGTTCGCCGGTTTCGGGGTCGGGCGCGCCATACCAGGGGAAGTGGGGGTATTCACTCTCGAAATAATCTGCGATGGCGAGGGCTTCCAGGTCTATCGTTTCGTATTCCTGCAGGCCGGCCAGTGCGGCGGCTTTGTCGAGCGCATCTTGAAAGCTGCCCAGTTCATCAATCATGCCGTAAGCCAGGGCGGTGCGGCCTGGGTAGGCGAGGCCTTGCGCCAGGTCGCTGATGGCAATTTGCAGCCGCTCGCCGCGCTGACTGCGCACCACTTCGAGAAATTCGCGCTTGATGCCTTCGATCTCGCGCTCAAATTCGGCGGCGTTGCTGGCGGTCAGTTTGAAGGGGCCGCTGGCCAGGACGGCATCGTTGACGCCGATGACCGGCGGGTAGTAGCCCCATACGCCCACGTTGCCCACGGTGGATGAGGGCTTGGCGTACAAGGGTTCGACGGCCATGGCCGAATAGTACCCCCCGCTGGCGGCGATGGTATCTATCGAACCGACGACGGGCATTTGCTGGCGCAGGTTGAGCAGACTGAGGTAGATCGTCTGCGTGGCGACCACTTCGCCGCCGGGCGAGTCGATCTGTACCACCACCGCCCGCAGGCGCGGGTTCTGGCGCGCCAGGTTGATCTGCTCCACCACCAGTTCGGCGCTCAACGACCAGATGTCGCTGTTCAGGCGGATGATGCCCACCTGCGGCTTTTGCACGTACAGCCCGCTGAGCCAGATGCCCAACGCCAGCGGCAGCGCCACCCAAAATAGCAGGCCCACCAGCCAGCCGATGGGCGAAGCCCGCTTTTTGGCTGGGGTGGCAGGGAGTTGTTCGGCTTGTGTCATTGGTTTTCTCCTTCGGTAGCGGATGATCCGTGAAATCCACACCGGTAATTGTACACGACCTGGCGAAAAGTGTTGTGACGGTGTCAATTTCTTGCCGATGAGCCTCATCTTTTGGTACACTCAGTAGATGAAAACGTATCTTCTCAATAAAATGGGGCGGAAGGTGCAACGCACCTGGTTTTGGCCCGAAAATTACTCGTTTGATACCCAGGTGCGTTGCACCTCCCCATCTTATTGAGACGTTACATGAAAACTTTGCGTAGGTGATCAACCAGCATCTCGCCGCCGATTGAATGGCGAAGCGCAGCTTCGCAGGCGTCTGAAAGAGCTTCAAATCGCTCGCCCGGCCGGGGTGGACGTGGATGCTGTGTTGGCCAAAGAGAAGAGCTTTGCCCAGCGCGCCCGCCTGGTCAGCCCCGAAAAGGCTGTCCGGGCGATATCTTGCTTTTTGTAGTCTGCCGAATGCACCGTCTCGTACCCGATTTTATTATCGAGCGCTACCGCGCTGGTGAATACCAGGGTCATTTCAACGCGGTTGGCCTGTTCCTGGATGTGTCTGGCTTCGCGACGATGACCGATACGCTGATGCAGCATGGCGCGCATGGCGCGGAGGTGCTGGGGACGATCATGCGTGGCGTTTTCGACCCGCTGCTGCAAACCATCTTTGGGCAGGGAGGGGCGATTATCGGCCTGGCCGGTGATGGCATGATGGCGTTGTACCCTTTTGAACCTGACCAGGCCGAGGACCAGGCGCTGTTGCACGCCCTGGCGTCAGCCTGGAATATGCAGCACATCCTCAAGACCAGCCCCATCCGCCAGACGGTGTATGGCGATTTCCCCATTTCGGCCAAGATTGGGCTGGCCGTGGGCCGGGTGGAATGGGGCATTTTGCACGACCGGCAGGGCGAGCGCGCCACCTACTACTTCCGCGGCCCTGCCGTAGATGCTGCCTCCAACGCCGAGCATCAGGCTCGCGCCGGGGAAATTGTCTTGACCGCTGAACTGTGCGATTGTTTCGACGGCCTGGTAACGCAGGCGCGGCAGGCCTACTGCCTGCTCGAAGACCTCACCATTCCCCTGCCGCCAGCGCAACCGGTCGAACTGCCCCCGGTAGATGTCGCCATCACCCGGCGTTTCCTGCCCGACCTGTTGTTCGATGGCGGCCTGGAGAGCGAATTTCGCCAGGCGGTCAACCTGTTTTTGCGCTTCCCCGCAGTGCGCGATGAAGACCTGCCCACGTTGGCGCACATCATTTTCGATTTGCAATCCCGTTATGGGGGGTTGTTCACCCGCTTCGATTTTGGCGACAAAGGCTGTAACACGTTGCTCTTCTGGGGTGCGCCGCTGGCGCATCAGAATGACATCGGGCGTGCGCTCAACTTTGTCACCGATTTGCAGGAGCAAATTGAATTTCCCTTGCAGGCTGGCGTCACCTATCACATCTCGCGCGCCGGTTACATGGGCGGTGAGTTGTTTGAAGATTACACCTGCTATGGCTGGGGGATCAACCTGGCCTCGCGGTTTATGATGAATTCTGAACCCGGCCAGGTGTGGGTGGATGAACGCGTGGCGCAGCGCGCCAACCGGCGCTTTGCTTTTGAATTCATCAGTGAACAGCGTTTCAAGGGTTTTGCCCAGAAGCAGAAGGTGTACCTGCTGAAAGGCCGCAAGCCACAGGTGGAAGTGCTTTACGAAGGCGACCTGGTGGGCCGCCAGGCCGAACTGGCGGCGTTAGATGCTTTGATTGCCCCGTTAAGGCAGGGAAAAGCGGCTGCCCCATTGTTGATCTGGGGTGAACCTGGCGTGGGCAAGAGCCGCCTGCTCTACGAGTGGATTCGCACGCAAAGCCCAACGCGTCAGCCGCTTACCTTTGCGGTGTGCCAGTCGGATCAGGTGTTGCAGCAGTCATTCAATCCGTTTCGTTACTGGCTGCGGCAGTATTTTGGCGTGAATGGCAATGGCGAGGCGGTCACTGGCGAAGCGGCTGTCGCACGCCAATCTTTCGATGAGCGCATGGAGCGCTTGCTGGCGGCCACGCTCAACCCGGCCCTGGCTGCCGAACTGGATCGTTTACGCTCTGTTTTGGCGGCGCTGGTGGGCCTGCGCTGGCCCGATTCGCTTTATGAGCAGCTCGACCCGCAGGCGCGCTACGACAATACCTTGCTGGCGCTGACCCGCATGATTGAAGCCGAGAGCCTGCGCTGCCCGCTGGTGTTAATCTTCGAGGACGCCCATTATTTCGATGAAGATACCCTGCTTTTCTTGCCGCGCCTGCTGCGGGCATTGAACGTTTCGCCGTTTATGCCGCCGGTGGTGCTGCTGCTGACGGCCCGACGCCAGGGAGCCGCCTTGCGCCTCGACCCTGCGCTGACGGCGCGCGCATTCGAACTCGAATGCTTGAAGCGCTCCGATTTGCTCAACCTGGCGGGGCGCATCTTAGAAGGGCCCATTGCCCCCGACCTGGCCGAACTGCTCGAAACGCGCGCCGAGGGCAATCCCTTTTTTGCCGAGCAATTGCTGCGTTACCTGCGCGATCAAAATCTGATCGAGTGGAGCGTGCGCGGCTGGCGGGTTCTGACTGCCTGGAACGCCGCCATGCTGCCCGCCGACATCAGCACGATGATTGTGGCCCGCCTCGATCAGTTGGCCCGTGAGGTGCGGGCGGTGATCCAGACTGCGGCGGTATTGGGGCGCGAATTTGAGGTGCTTGTGCTGGCGCACATGTTGCGCGATGACAAGAACCTGCCGCTCGAATTGGATGAAGCCGAGCGCGCCGCCATCTGGTCGCCGATGAGCGAGATACGCTATCTGTTCAAACATGCCCTGGTGCGCGATGCCGCCTACAATATGCAAATGCAGGCACGCCGCGCCGAATTGCACGCTTTGGCGGTCGAGGCGCTCGAAAAGCTCTTTACCGAGAACCCGTTGACGCAAATTGAAAATCTGGCTTACCACAGCGAAACCGCCGGCCTGGATGAAAAAGCTGTGAGCTATCTCGAGCGGGCTGGCAATGCTGCCCGCGATGTTTACCAAAACCAGCGCGCCGAAGATTTTTACACGCGGGCGCTGGCGCTGACGCCGCAAGATGACCTCGAAACGCGTTTCCGCCTGCTGGCGGCACGCGAGTCCATGCGCAAACTGCATGGCCAGCCCGCCGCCCGCTTGCAAGACATCGAAGAGATGCAGCGCATTGCCGAAAGCCTGCATGCGGACGAAAAAATGTTGTTCGCGCTGATTCGCCTGGCCGAATATTTCACCGATATGGGCCATTATCCACGGGCCGAACAAACCGCTCGTCAGACCCTGGTATTGGCAGAAAAAGTGCAACACACCGAAGAAATCATTATTGCTGGTTACAAGATCACTGAAGCGCTTTACCGGCAGGGGCAATACCCGACGGCCATTCTGCAATGCCAAAGGTTTCTTGAACTGGCAAAAACTGCAGGGTACCCCTTGCACGAGGCCAATCTGCTCAACACCCTGGGATTGCTTTTTTTGGAGACGCGGGAGATGCCCGCCGCTATCCAGACCTTCGAGAAGAGCGCTGCTCTTTTCGACCAACTCCATCACGTGCGCAACAAGGGCATGGCGCTCAACAACCTGGGCCTGGCGGCCACCTACCAGGGCAATTATGCCGCCGCCCAACATTATTATGAACAGGCCCGCCTGATCTATCTCAATTTAGGCAATCAGCGCAATGAAGGCAATATCACCGGCAACCTGGGTTGGCTGTCCGGGCTGCAGGGCAACTACGAGCAGGCGCGTTTTTACATCGAACGCTCCGGGGCCATTGCCCATGAAATGGGTGATAGTTTGGGCGAGACCTTTGCCCTGATCAATCTGAGCGCCACAACCTGTGTCCTGGGTGAGATGGCGGCGGCACAGCGCGCCGCCGAAGAAGCGCTGCACCTGGCGCGCCAATCGCACGACCGCAACGCCGAGGCCTGGGCGCTGACCTATGCCGGCCACGCCTGGCTGGATGGCGGTGAACGCGCCTCTGCCGAGGAGGCGTACCAGCAGGCCATTCGCATCCGCCAGGAACTCAACCAGCCTGTCTTGTGTACCGAACCCCGGGCCGGTTTGCTGCGCCTGGCCCTGGCGCAGCAAAATCACGAACGGCTGGCAGCCGGCCTGACCGAAATTCTGCCCATTCTGGAAAGCCACCCCTCGCTGGATGGCACCGACGAACCCCTGCGGGTGTACCTGTACTGCTGCCAGGCGTTGCTGGCCCTGGGAGATGCCCGCGCTGCCGCTTTGCTGGCGCAGGCGCAGGAACTCTTAAAGCAGCGTGCCGCCAACATTGCAGATGCGGCGGCACGCCAACGGTTTTTGGAACAGGTGCCCTGGAACCGGGAACTTGACAATATGCGACAATTTAGCTGCTGCTAATCCCAACCCCGGGATCGCCAATTGCCAGGTTGATCGCCATTTTGCCCGGGTATTGAGGCGGCGCTGCGACCAGGGTGGCTGTGCGCACGGTTGAGCCATCGTAATAGACATACTGATAGCCTGTACGCGGCGTGACGATCACGCCGTAAGCCACATCCACATATTCATTTTTGTTCTTCTTCTTGATGCCGAAATTGGCCTGCCAGGTGATGTTCTTGCCGGTTGACGTCTTGGGGGGCAGACCGGCGCTGGAGAGTTTGACCACTTCCAGCCCTTGCTGTGCCGGGTCGCTTTGAAAGAGCAGGATCAGATCGTCTGCCGGGCCGGTATCTGCCGGACAGGTGTATTGCAGCGGGTTGCCCACGCTGGCCGATAAGACGCTGAGGATCGTTTTGGTTGCCATCAATTGTCTCCCTTTCTATGAAAATAACTGGTTTGGTGTTGGTGGAATGTAGCGTGTCCCACCTGGCGCAATTTTACTGCAAAAGAGGTGCTGTGGTTGCGATGGACAGGGGTTGTATTGGCGGCCGGGCGGCTCGATAGACAACCCGCAGCATCAACAGCGCCTCGATGAAAATGGCTATGGCCCATCCCGCACACAGACCAAGTAGCCCGTTCAGCGTCGCTCCGACGCCGGCCAGTCCTAATTCAAACAGACCCGCCACAAACATGATCGCCGCGGTTTGGCCCAGTTTACGCCCTTGAATGCGGCAAATCGCCATGTAATGATTTCTGACGATCAGGGGGAAGGCTGCCAGCCCCAACAGGCGCAGACTCCAGCCGGCCTGTTGAGCATATTCTTCGCCAAACAAATGCAAGATCTGTTCAGCGCCGATTAGCAGCACCGCCACTGCCGCCAGAGAAACCCCTGCCGAAAGCCTGAGCGTCAGGCGGATTTTTTGTGCTAAGGCCGCCGGGTCTCCAGCGCCAACCGCATACAGCACGGTTGTCAGGGCGATGGAGGTGGCAAAAATAAAGCTGGTGATCATCCAGGCGGCGTAGAAATAGGCATTCATGCGTGCCGAAAGCAGCGCCGTCACCATCACGGGCAGCACAAGCGTGGGAAATTGCAGCGACAAATTCAGGGCGTGGTGGACGATGGCTGAACGCCCCAGGTGTTTGAGCACGCGCCACTGAAATTGAACCAGGCTGAATGTTTCTCCTTTTGCCAGGATCATCACAAAGAGCGGCATAACCGAGATCACATTTCCCGCCAGCCATGTGCCGTAAATGAGCAGGCCATATTGGCTTGACGTAGACAGGCTGATCGCCAGCAAAATGATGAGCTTGGCAAAAGCAAAAATGCTATTGCGGAGCAATTGCATACCGCCGCGCAGTAAGCCGATGGCGGCCTGATCGACCACCGTCGCCATCGAAGTCACGGCCACGCCCAGGGCAAAGAGGAAGATATTCGGCGCGTTGGCCGAAAGTTCGGCCAATTCGGGCGAGATGATCGGCGCAATGAGCGCAAACCCCACGCCCAACATCCCACCGACGATGCCCACCACCAGCAAGGCCGTGGCAATCAGCGAGAGTTTCTGGCCCTGCCAGCGGGGAAGCTCGCCGATCAGCAAGGTGCCAAAGCCCAAGACGCCAACCGTCCCCAACAACATCATCGCTGAGATGGATGCGTTGGCAAAGCCGACCACTTCAGGGGAGTATTGCCGGGCGGCCGCCCACCAATAAACGAAGCCCAATCCGCTGGTGACGAGGGTGGTGCCCATCATCGAGATGGCGTTGCTGATGATCACCCGGAAGGATGATTCGCGCCATCGCGACAGTAAAGTTTGCAGCAAAGGTATGCGTTTGATCACAAGTATGTTCTTTCGTTTGGGCGTTGTTCCATTGGCGATGAGGATTGGTTTCGACAAGCTCAACCAACGCTGGTTGAGCTTGTCGAAACCAGCATTTTCAACTCCAATGAAACACTCCCTATTGTTTTACCGGGTTATGAGCGGCAAAAAGGCGGGGAAGGTTTGGAAGTAGCTAAACCCCTGGGCGAAGGTGTACGCCTCGCCGCCGGGGTTGGTCACAGTCACATCTACCGCGCCGGGGGCGTGGGCGGGCGTGTAGCAGGTCAGGCGTCCGCCGTGTTGCACCAGTACGGTGGTGCAGGGCAGGCCGTCGAAGGTCACCTGGAGGCCCGTTTCTGTTTCTGCCCCCAGGCTGACGGTGGGTTCGGGGTAGGTGTAGGGGCGGATGCGCACGTTATCGAAGCGCACATCGAAGCTGGCAATCTGATCTGGCCCATAGAAAAAATAGCCGATTTTGGCGCTGCTCAGGTTGCTGCGTTGGGCGCGCACGGTGGTCAGATCGCCATTTTCGAACCAGCGCACGCTATAACGGTCACCGGTTTTTATGTAGGCCACACTGATCTTTTGGCGGTTGATCTGTGCTGTGTGGATGGTGCTTTTGCCGAAGCTGACCCAGCCATTTTGCCAGGCGCCAATATCTTTGAAGGCGTCATTGCCGCCGCCGAACAAGCTCAAATCTTCAGAGCCAACGCCAGCCTTGAAGACGGCAGACGATGAAGGGGCCGCAAGGGTCAGATCGGTATCCAGGGCGAAGGATGTCGGGATGACAATGCGGCTGGTGTACAGGTTGAAACCAAAGGTGGCATAGCGGTTGGCGCTGCTGGTTGAGCCGGTCAGCCGAAGCTGACCGCCGGTTTGTGTGACCGAAGCCCCCGCCAGATTTTCCAGCGACCAGTAGTTGGTGTCGAGGGTGTTATCGTCGAAACCGTCGAAATAAACGAAAGTACGCCGGCCATTGCTGGCGCTGGTCAGTTGTGGCAGGCCGTAGCGCATGAGAATCTGGCTGTTTCCACCGGGCAGGTAGGGCATTTTGACCCATACGTGCGTGGCTGCGGTGTTGCAGCCATCTTCCAGCCAGTAATCGAGCAGGCCGTACGTATCATAAAAGCGCAGGTCGCCGCAATCGGGGCGCAGCTTGCCCGCCTGAATGCGTTGGGCGCTGTTGAAGGTGAGCAGCACCGGGTATTTGTACAGCGCGTTTGCCGCGGGGTTATTCACCGTCAGGGGGGTGGCATAACCGCTTTCTTCGTCGGCGAAGCCACGCCCGCTGATGCTGACCAGGGTCTTGCCAAAATCTGGCCCGCCCGATGGGTTCAATGCCGTAACCGCCAGCGGGCCCAGGTCTACGGTGGCCCCGGTGTTGATCCAGCCGCTGCCGCCGAATTGAATCCAAATGGCCTGTTCCCCGCTGAGTGAAGTTGTGGAAAGGTCGGAGCAAATGCCCGTGCCGCCATGGCTGGTGTAATCGTATTGGGTCAGGCAAGTCTGCGCGGCCTGGCCCGTTTCGCCCACGCGGATTTGGAAATCGGCGGGCAGTTTGCGCCCGATGGGCAACTGCGTGATGATGCAGTCGGCGGTCTGCCCGGCGTTGGCCGCGCATTCGTAGGTCAGGTTGGTCAAATCTGGCAGGCGCAGGGTGGCACCGGCCACGAAACCGGCGCGGCCAAATTCGTATGCGCCGATGTCGGGCGTACTCACCGGCTGCATGGGTGCATCCATATAGGGCGAACCCAGGTTTAACCCGGCATTGACGGCGGGTGAGTAGCTGCGCAGGGCGTAATTGTGTTCGGCGCCGTTGATGTAAATGCCATCGCCAACGTAATTGGCTTGGGCGATCAGGTTGGGATCGTCGAAATCAACCTGGGCGGCGATGTTATTGCGAAGGTAGGAACCCGCCAGGGTTTGCGGCAGGCCGTTGTAATTGGTTTTGGCCCTGGCCCCCAGGGTGCCCTCAACGGTGTTATTGTAGATATAGCGATTCGATGGCGTGGTGCTGGACGGCGGCTTTGGGTCAAGCGTGGAGGTTGTGCCATTGACGCCGTGCAGAAAGATGCCCGGCGCGCTGGTGTGCCAGATGACATTGCGGTAGACCTTGTAGTTGTAGGTGTCGTCGTCGAGGTAGATTCCGTGGCCGCCGTAATACTTCAGGCTTTCGTCATATTCGGCCCAGTTGTCGTGTACCAGGTTGTAGGCGATCTCGGCCAGATGCCCATCTATGCCATGCCCGTAGATACTGCCCAAATCCATGATTTGCAGATGGGAATTGTAGAGATCGTTGAATTTGATGTCTAGTCCGGCGGAGGCATCTACTTCGTAGTGGCCGGTGTCGAAAACCGTGTTGCTGCGAAAGGTATTTTTGTCGCTGCCGCCCGGGTTGACCGGCGTTGACTTTCCCGATACGGCGGGGGCGTGTCCCATATACGCGGCGTTGTAAATGACGTTGTTGCGCGCTTCGTTTTGAAAGCCTTTGAGCGCCAACATCGCTCCGGCGGTATCTGCGAAATCGCAATCTACAATCAGGTTTTGTTCGCCATTGATTTCCAGGCCATTGGTGCCTTCGGTGATGAAAAGCGGCGGGATTTCTTGGAAGTGCCACAGGTATTGAAAGTGCAAGTTTTCCAGGCGCAGGTGATGGCTGAATGTGTCGGTTTTAACCGTGGCGGCGAACAGGCGCAAGCCCTCCAGGTGAATATAGGCTCTGCTGCTCAAGTCAAAGGCCCACAGGCGTCTTTTGACTTCTACACGATGGGCGGCTGGCGAGGCGCTATCAGGCGCCCACAGAAAAAGTTCGCCACTGGCATCGAGAAACCACTCGCCAGGGGAATCTAGCTCACTTTGTTTGCCCCATAGATAATAATAGTTACCGGTGCTGGGGTAATAATCTTCTTGATTCCAGGTGGTGCGGCTGTTGCTCGCGCCCGGATCGGGGTTGCACTGCAAGCGGATTGCGCCAGGTGTGGAGGCGGTCACGTCACAGGTGGTGTGAACGGTGCTGTAGCCAGGGCCAAAGTTGATCTTGGCTCCTTGCCAGTAATTCTCAGAGAATCCATTCAACGCGTTGTCGCTGTAGGTGGCGGATGAATTGCTGTGCCGGGTAGCTGAATCGGCGCGTGCTTTATCGGTATTGCTCAGGCGGGTGGTATGGGCAACCGGGATATTGGGCCAACGCGCTTCGGGCATCATCACGCCATCTACGAAAACCTGGTTGTTGGTGATTTGCCCCCACGTGCGCTGATTGAGATTCCACGTCAGGTGCGTGCGGTAAACCTGGCCTGCTGACGGCGACCAGCCGCTTACTTCGTCAGCGCCGTTGATGGTTACGGCCTCGTGGTTGTAGGCGGCAAAGGTGATAGGTGCGGCTGAGGTGCCATCGTGAAGCGGCGTGATCGTTTCGCGATAGATGCCGCCACGGATGAGGCAGGTATCACCTGCTGCGGCTAGCTCAGCGCACCTTTGTATGGTGCGAAATGGTGTTGAGAGCGACAGACCGTCATTTGAATCTGACCCACTGTTGGACACGTAATAGGATTTGGCTGCCTCAGCCGACCGGGCTGCGCTGGGCCAACCCGCCACGGCGAGGCTTGCCAGTATCAGGCAGAGTACGGCCCTGTGGCTTAAAGTCTGGAAATAAATTTTTGACATGGTTGGCCCTTTCAGATAGCCTCTCAGGGTTTGGACTTGTTGAGAAACACGCTGCGATAAACAAACTCGGGTTGATCGAGCCGGTAGAGCAAGACGACCACTTCCCTATCATCCATGACCATAGCGACCGGGATGACAAATTGCTCCTGGTGAGCCAGCGTGATAGCACCCGTTTGGTAAACCTGTTGATCATCGCGGATGACTTCAACCCGGTAGGTTACAGGTTGCCCTTCAAAATTTCTGATCCCGATTTTGATTTGTTGATGGGTTGGATCGTCTGATGGCGTGACCCATAATTGGGTGAACCCTGGCCCCAAATTTTTTAATTCGGACGTTCTGGCCTGGAGAATGGTAATGACCACAACGATAAGGGCAATGAGAAAAAGGCCAATCTGTTTCCAGTCAGTGGGCGTGGCGAAAGGCGGCAGCACCTGCACTTGCGCTGGCTCAGCGGCAGGGCGAATAGCCATCACACGCAGCAGCGCGATGACGCCGAAGAACAGGCCAATGCTGGCGAACCACATTTCCCAGGTACGAGCGGTCAGTCCTTCGGGAAAAAGGTTGAGTACCAGACCGCCCATAATCGTGATGACGAGGCTTAGCCCCAGGCTGAGAAAAGCCTGGATCACATGGCCGGGGGTGTCGTTGGGAAAGAATGCCAGGGTGATGGCGTACCCTGGCAGAAAAAACACCAAAAAGTACACAATACTGCGGTCGATCAAGCGCGTTCCGAGCGCCTCATTGATCGTTGGCAGCAATAACGTAAACAGCGCCAGGAGAATGACGATGATTGGCGCTGTCCATTTTTCAAAACTGGATCGAAACTTATACATGGGCTAAAGGAGGAAAATTCGCTCCTGCCAACAGGTCTGCCACAGCAGCAGCCTTTCGTACACGATACGAGGGTAGATCAGCAGGAGGAGTTTGAAATCGTCGGCAGATTTAAATTTTTTCACCAACAACATTAACGCTACGATGGGCGGGAAAAGCATGGTGAGCAGCTTGTCAGGTGCATATATGCCGTTACGCACCATGGCTTTAGGCAATTTCTGGCGGTGACGTTTATACAATAACACAATACAGCGCGCTGATATGGCGTAATTCCAGTAGGAACGCAAATTCCACTTTTTATATACATGAAAAATGACCATTTCGGGGGCGAAGATGATTTCGCCAAATTCCATCATTTGCAGGGCAATATCCAGGTCTTGATGGCGATACAGGACCGGGTCGAAAAGGCTGGTTTTCAGCAGAACGTCGCGCCGGTAAGCAATCGAAGCACTCATGTACTCCCCACCGGTTAAGTTCTCGACGACTCGATCTGAATAGGTGGGGATGTAATCGGGCCTGACGTAATAAATTTTGCCCTCGACACCCACGCACCCAGGGTGTTGGCGGAACACTTCCAGGCCCGATTCTAGCCAATGCGGGTCGGCATGACAGTCACCATCGGTGAAGAAGATGTATTCGCCACGGGCACGTTGAATGGCATTGTTGCGCGTGATCGAGACGCCCGAACGCGTGGCATTGCGCAGGTAAATCAAGCGTGGGTCGTTGAAGCTTTGTACAATCTCTTGCGTAGCATCGCTTGAACAATCATCGCTGATGATTAATTCAAACGCTGGATAGCTTTGTTGCAAAAGTGACTGAATGCACTGTGCCAGGTATGGCCCTTCGTTGTAGGTTGGCACAATGATTGTAATAAAAGGATCTGTCATGCTTTTCCCTCCTCTAACGGTTGTTTACAATATCCCTTACATCATAAATCACGATATCTCCCGAATCGAATATGCGGTTGATATTGGGAACGAAATCGAATTTTTCTAGGGATTGCAGGGGAATCGGGACAATATACGTATCCAGGGAGCGTTCTCGATCATCGAAATAGGTTCCCATTTTGGGCTTGTCGGTGCTGATGCGTCGATCTACCATGATGTAGGCCGTATCGTGCTGCCACAGGTAATCAGTCACGGTGGCATCATAGACGGGTGGGTAGAACGCTTCAGGTATGTTGAAATCGGGGGCCTGATCGCCGTAGGCTCCGAGCAGGTGATAGGTGATAAAGTCTGTGGCCACGCGGTTGGCCGGGCCGCGATCTTCCAGGAACCATTCGGATGCGACAATGCCCTGGTAGTTGATCGAGCGCTCGTAGGCAGCCACCATAAAGGGGCCAGGCAAGCGTCCCCAATAGGGCGGCCAGCCCATCGCAATGCCTCCCAGGAAAACCGTCGTAGCCAGCGCCGAAAAAGCCAGGCGCATGCGTACATCGTGCAACCGCCCATAGGCCACCACGCCAACGGCAATGACAAAGCCAACCGGCATCAGGACGAATGTCCACGAGCGCCCGGTCAGGGCAGCGCCTTCGGATGAAAAGCGCAGTGCAATGGCTGCGAAGTAGCCCAGGCTGCCCAGGGCCATGGTCACAGCGAGGACACGTCTTCGTTGATTGCGCCAAATGTACCATAGCCCAGGCAGCAGGCCTCCCCCTAACAAAAGAATGGAGCCGTAACTGAGTAATCTTTCAGGCAGTGGATTTGTCGGCGGCTGGAAGGTCGCTGCAATGGGGGCCTCGCGGGTCGTGATTTGGATTAGCTCTTGTACGGTTTTGAGCAGGGTTGGTCCCAAGTAATCGAGAGTGAGGGTGGCGACGAAGAAAATCCAGCAGGTGATGATGGCAATGAGGCTGGCGGTGACAAGCCATGGAATAGGCTCTGTTGCTTTTGAAAATATCCTGAGAAATACTGCTGTGAACGTCCATGCCAAAAGAAAGATGGCCAACGCGTAGCTGGTCACATGATGGGTGACAGCTACGGCCCCTAGCAGCAGGATTGCCAATATCGTCATCGCGTGACGCCTGGACGTGCTTTGATCATGACTCCACGCCACAAACCAGATCGCCATGACTGATAAGGGCACCGCCAACGATTGGTAGATATACATGGCTGCAATGCCCTGGTAGTGTGGGTTGGTGGTATAGAGCAGGATGGCAAGGCCGGCGATACGCGGTGAACCACTGATTTGTTCGTAGAGCAGGAATAACGCTGCCATCAAGATCAGGCGCGCCACCGCCATCAAAACCATGCTGCTGTGCAAAATGTTCAACTGGCTGAGCTGGTTGTAAGCGGCGGTCACGATTTGCAAACCCGGATATAGCGGGCTGATCGGCAGAATCAGGTTCGGCTGGAAGAGCTTCCCGGCATTGAGTAGGCCCTTGGCGCTCTCCCATTGTTGCAATTCATCTACAAATTTGAATTGTAGGGGGCTGTAAAGAATGCGCAGCAAGTAAACCAGCAAGCCAAACACCAGCACAAGACCTACCCGTTCTTTTCTGGTTGGCTCTTCAGAAGCCAGGCGAAAGGCGATAGGTGCATAGATAAGGATTTGCGCCGGCCAAAAAAGCCAATCTCCCCCTGTGTGGCCGGCTCTGCTGATGTTGTAGGCGACCCCTACCAACAGAAAGCCCAGAGCGCTGCTCACGCATAAGGCCCCAAACCAGCCCCATCCATTCGTTTGTGACGGTTGCCAGGAGCGCAGCCGAAATTTGGCGATAAAGGCGTTCATCAGTTTATTGGGTGTGTGTACCGAGCTGTCTTTGTCGCCAATAGCTGCGCACATACGCCAATGGGCCATAGACCATCCCCTGGTATTGTGCGCGTGTCAACTCGTGTGGATAGTTGCTTCGCATCTTGGCGACCCGTGCAGAGCGCGGGTTGAAAATGTAATTGAATGTGGTGGGAACGATTTTTAACAAGTCGAGGATACATTTGGGGTGCTTCAGCAGGCTTCTGACTACATAGGCGCTCAAACCTACACCGTAGCCATAAAGCTGTTTGCGCAGCCCGCGGTAGTCGCGCCGGTGATAATGGCGCACTATGGCTATCGGCCAGTAAACAAGTGTACCACCGTGGATGAGTACATCAAAAAACGCGGCGGTATCTTCTGCGCCGCAGGCAGGCGTGCCGGTGCCGAGGGCCACATCAAACCCGCCGAACTGCCGTAATGCGGCGGTCTTGAAAGCCATATTGCCTCCAGCCCCATAGGCGGGAACCGGGTACAGCGGGTTTTGTTTGTGGCGGGTTGTCTGATCGAACACGTCGCTATCGAAGCCCCGGCCTTTACTCAGCCCGCCAAATTGCTCCAAAAAATCTTGAGCGGGCGCTTCAATTTCTGCCGGCAAGATCATTCCAGTGACGCAAGTGACATCTGGGGCAGCCTGGAAGCCGCGTATCATTTCGCCCAGCCAATTTTTATAAGGGATTTCGTCATCGTCCAAATAAACAACGATCTCTCCACGCGCGTTGGCCAGGCCGCAATTGCGCGCCCACGAAAGTCCGGGACGCCGTTCGCACACATAGCGCACATTGGAAAAACCGGCATACTGGGTGCGAAGCAGGTCTTCGGTTGCTGTAGAGCTTGGCGCATTGTCAACGACGACCACTTCAAAGGCAGGATATTGAAGCGCTAACACGGCATCCATGCAGCGCGGCAGTTGATCGGCGCGGTCGCGCGTACATAAGATGACCGAAACAAAGGGGGCATCAGCAAGAAACTGCATGAAATTGTGCTGGCAAGCTGGCATCTCGGCCGTAGATATTCCCGCTGCCGTAAGCTCACGAATATCATCCAGAGAATCCTGGCGCAAATGTTGGTTAATACGCGCTCCCAGGGCCTGCCAGATTTGTCCGGCGCACTGCTCTGGCGAAAGCGTATTGCCGTCGAACTGCAATTCAACCTGGCCGAGTGCTACCGAGTGCAGCCAGATCAACGCCAGGATCGAGCGATAACCTTGCTCATTTTCGGGGTGGTGTGTGGTTAAGGCAGGCAGCGCAGCACTTAACTCGATATCCAAAATCTGCACTGGCTGAAATATGTGATTTTGTTCTGTATGCGCCCTATCAGTCATGATCCTTTCCTTTCTGGCGCTCGGCGTTTAAGCAGGCCCTTGAGATACCCTGCTGAGGTGAGAGCAAAGCCAGCGATAATCGCCCCGGCGCGTAAAACGCCCCCCGCATCTTTACGAACCCATCCGTCGCTCAGATTGCATATTACACCCTGGGGTAATGTGTACAGCGTGTGGTGACGTTCATCTTGTAACCCAATTTTTGAGCCAACCATGCGCGCCAGGTGGGCCTTCCCCAGACCCTCATTGAAGCAGCGCCACGAAAAATAATGCCAGGTGGCGCGCCGTTGGGGGACTTTATGGGCTACCTTTGCCAGGGGCTGGTAAACCCATACCCCATCAGGCCACTGCTGTTGCGCCCGAATGCACAGGTCGGTATCTTCGGGACTGGATTCTTTGCCCACTTTACCAAATCCCAGGCGAAACCCGCCCACCGAGTCGAATACTTGCCGCCGAATGGTCATGTTGCCTGTCCAAACATTGCGCACAATGGCGGTTTTCTCAGGCATACCGCGGTAGGTGCCACCAAGCACCCAGTTGAATTCTTCGGGCAGCCAGCCTGGCCGGGTGCATCCGACCCATTGCAGCACCGTTTGGCCTCCTACACCTAAAGTTCTGGGGTCTTGAAAACTAACGTTAAATTGTTCGAGCCAATCGGGCAATGCCACGGCATCGTCATCTAAAAAAGCTACCCAGGTCCCTTTTGCCCTGGCTACACCACTGTTGCGCGCGCCGGAGACGCCTTTTGGCATAGCGTTTTCTACTGGCGTGACGCCTGGCAGTTCGGCACGCACTCTTTCGAGCAGGGCCGGGTTGTGATCGATGACAATGATCACCTCTAGTGCTGGGAGCGTTTGGTGTTGTACCGAAAGGATCGCTTCTTGCAGGTCGTCCCAGCGTTCTTCGGTATAAGCGCATATCACGACAGATGTATCGCTAATACTCATGATTGTCTACCTGTTCGGTGTTCGCAAGTGCTTAAGGAGGATGAAGCCATCTTTGAGTGCCCGCCATAGCTTTGCCCGCATGCGGCGCAAAAGCATTTCGGCCATCCATTGATCGTTTAGCAGTTGGTCTAAGGTGTTTGTGCGGGTGCCCGCGGTGATGATTAGGCGTGCCAACGCATAGCGATCATCTTGTGTTGAACTGCGATGGTAGCGTACCGCACAGGCTGCAGAATATCCTGCTTGCTGCACCAATGTTTTTTCGCGTGCGGTATAACTACCATATGGATAAGCGAATGTTTCGACAGGGTGATTTAAGTGTTCTTCCAGGATGGTTTTGCTCAAGCTGATCTCACGCCTGGCTTCAGCAAGCGAAAGCAGATCGAGCGAGCGGTGTTGGTGGCTATGAGAACCAACTTCTAACCCCTTTGCAGACATTTCGTGGATTTGTTGCCACGTTACCGATGGTTGTCGGCTGGATGGCTGTGTTGGATGTGAAGATTTTTCAACGTTGCTGGTGATGACAAATAAAGACGCACAAAAATTCTTTTGTTGCAAAATGGGCCAGGCGTTTTGGTAAAAATCGGCCTGACCATCGTCAAACGTCAGGATAATCGCCTTGGGGGGTAAATCCCAACCGGGTTCGTGGCGGGCTGCTTTGGAAAGGTGTGCAACAGTGATCGGGTGGTATTGGTGGTACGCCAGATAGGCGATGTGTTCCGCAAACTGTGCCGGATGCACGTCCAACTCGCCTGACTGCGAGGGGTTCTGGCTGTCCACGCCGTGGTACATCAAAATCGGCAGCGGGGTTGCCGCTTTTTCGCCCATAAGTTAATTGGCATCTGCCATATGTTGTGGCAGGTTGTTTTGAATCGCTTTGATTTCTTGGAATAAGCATTCATATTGAGCGATGGTGTTTTCCCAGGAATGGGGTTTGGCGAACCGTTGCCCTCGCTGCCCAGCAACTTGTTGTATAGCCTGGCGAATTGCATCGGGGTTGCGGGGCGGTACGAAGGTGGTTCCCTGGTAGTTGCCGGCTGCTTCTACCAACCCGCCAACGCTGGTGACGATCAGCGGTAGGCCCAATCCCATCGTCACATGCAAAGGGCCGCTGGCCGATGAACGATGATAGGGCAGCACCACTGCATCGGCACCGGCGAAAATGGCGGTGACTTCATCGTCACTTACATAGCGGTTGATGAAGGTGATGCGCTCGCGATAACGGCTCTGCTGGATCAATTCGGCCGGCAGTGTCCAGCCTTCCCATGTTTCTCCCACGATGGTCAGCCAATACTGGTGAATTTGCTCTGCGGAGATCGAGTCGAAGGCGCGAATCAGGTCTTCGACCCCTTTGTAGGGGCGAATGACGCCAAAGCAGAGCAAATTGCAACAATCTGCTGGGGCCTCGCGCAGTGGGGTGATGGTTGTTGCCGCCGAATGGTGATTTAAAGGCCCCAAGGGTGTGATGGCCTGGTGCAGGCGGCTGATGCCATATTGCTTTTCCAGGGCTATCCGATCAAATTCGGAGTGCATAACCACACCCTGGGATATTTTGAGCAGCCAGGGCAGGAAAGTTTTGGCGTACCGTTGTACCGGGGCCAGGCGGGCTTCGCCAGTATCCAGCACTTCATGGAATTCGATGATGAGCTTTGCACCGATCATCCTCGCTGCCAGCCCGAGGATGATATATGAATGCAATACGGTCGCAGTCCACCACTGAAAAATCACCATTTGCGGACGTTGGCGAATCAAAAAGATGATGGCTTGCAACAAGCTTGGAATGGCGAACCAATCTACACCGTTGAATACTGGAATTTGCGCATCATATTGCGATCCGGTCAGGTTTTGCCCAACGCGCTGACGGCCCGGGTAAAGAAAGGTGGGCAGTAGTTGGCGCATGAGAATCGCCGAAACCGGAAATGCCTGTGCAAACGCATTGGTTAAGCCCAATGTGTAATAACTGATTCCGCTCAAAAAACGGGTACCAGCGCCGATCACACAGACACGAGGGGATGTTTGGTTTGTGGCGATATGGTGTGATGCACTACTGTTCTTCATTGCGCATAGGGTGAGACCGGCTTGACAGTTGCCAGACCGGAAAGATACGTTGCAATAGCGGTGAGAAGAGTCAGGTCTCGATTGGTGAAGTGCCCGGCCTGGGGGCGAACCAGGGTCATTACGCCAAAAGTCCGATCTCGGCTCACCAGCGGCACACAAATGGCCGAGCGCACGAGTTGATATTGATCTTCCCAGGGGCGGCGCAGCCAGCGTGGGTCTTCAAAGGTAGAGGGGATCAAGGCCGCCTGATGGTGTTCGAGCACCCAGCCTGCCAGGCCGTTCTCTACGACTTCAGAAAATTGCTGTTCAGGTGTGTGGGGTTGAACACGCCCGGCATAGGCCAATGCTCCCGCAGCAACCTGGTCTTCATCATTCAGCAAAACGATACAACCACTGGTTGCACAAAATTCTTTCAGCGTAATTTCAAGCAGCCGTTCCAGCAGGCGATTATCACGGCCGTTAATTTGCTGATCGAGCGTGGTGCTGATGGCATGGATGAATTCAATTTCACTGGAAGGCATTAACCCGGGAGTCATACTATCTTCGTGGCTGGCTTTCAACGTTTCTATTGGCCGGTAGCCACGAAAGCCCAGGAAGTTTTCACTGTCGCCGTCTTTTTGTAAACTATCAGCCCATTCGCGAAAAATGGTTTTGAGCACGCGCCAGCCATCGGGGATAGTTTGCAGCTTTCCTACGCCATAGAAGCGGTAGCCTTCAAAACTGGGCACTTCCACCACCCGCAAGCGCGCCCGCAGCAGGCGCACATAGATGGCGGTATCTATTTCGAAACCTGATGCCTGCGAGCAATAAATGACATCCAGGCAATAGCGCCAGAAGGCGTGGTAGCCATAGCACAGGTCGGTGTACATGCCGTTGAAGAGAGCGTTGGCAACCGTGCCCAGCGCCCAATTGCCCATCTTGCGAATAATGGGCATGTCCGTCGTACCGCCGCCGGGCGTAAAACGGCTTCCTTTGACGAAATCGGCTCCTTCCATCAACGCTTGAATCATGCGCGGGATTTCACGCGGGTCATGCGAACCATCGGCATCAAGGGTGACGATAATATCGCCTTTCGCGGCGGAAAATCCCGCCCGTAGGGCCATCCCCTTGCCTTTCTGCGTTTCCATCACCACCCGAATGGAGGGCAGCAGACAGCGGGCAATTTCAACCGTATCATCGGTTGAACGGCAATCTACCAGAATCACCTCGTCTATCCAGTCGAGTGGCAGGTAGGGCAGCACCAGGGGCAGGTTATTGGCTTCATTCAAAGTTGGTATAACCACCGAGATAGTCGGTCGTTTGGGTAACATAATTTTTCCCTCCCAATCAATAGGTATTTGGCATCATAACACATGATCTTGCAAATATGAAAGTCAGTTTTATTATCTTGCCCTGGTGTGAAATCAGCGTGAAACGCTCGTGATTTTCAGCGTGATATTCTGTTTTCCTATGTTAAGAGTTTTTAAAGCGGTGGGTCAAATCAAAAACGCTCCTGCAAGCCCGGAGCGTTTTTGATTTGACCCTGGATGACGATGCTTATTGCCCCGAAACCGAATCAGTCGCTTCCCAGGGCCTTCAGGCTGGCCTGCAGGCTGGCACGCAGGTCGGCGGGGGTGATGGGCGTCTCGCCCCAGACAGATTTCTTCGTCGAAAGGTAGATGCTATCGCGCCGCACACCACGGATGGCCTGCCCGATGATGCCTTCGGTGCGATACGATTCGGCCGTGTCAATCCAGTTGACACCTGCATCCAGGGCAATGCGCACGATGTCCGCCGATTCGCGTTCTGTGATACCGGCGCGCTGTCCCAACTGGCTTGGCCCACCGCCGCCCAATCCCAGGCGGCTTACTGGCAGGCCCGTTCGTCCAAGTGTAATGGTTTGCATGATTCACCTCGTTTCCCGAAAAGATACCAGTCCGATATTTTGACCCTTGAAGTTCAAGCGAAATGGCCGAATGGTGTGGCCGTGTTGCACGGCGTAATTGGCCAGGCTTTCGAGCCAATGTACGCCCAGCGGCGGGTAAAACGGCTCGTCAATCACACAGCACGGAAACAGCACGAACGCACAGCCATATTCGGCAGCCGCCTCGATGATTTTGACGTTGCAGCCGTGCGCGTGCATCCCGATCAACAGGTCGAAGCCCTTGGCGTGGCGCGGGTCGAACTCGGCGGGGATGTTGGGCACGCGGGCGGCGGGATCGATCTTGACCCGTGTGCCGCGTACGATGTCTTTATATTTATCTGGCAGCCCCTGCGCCACGGGGTCAATCACGGTGGCCCGCCAGCCGCTTTGGATCAGCAGATGCGCCAGCAAGCCCTTGCCGCCGCCGATGTCGGCTGCCCGGCAGGGGGCGAAGTTGCCAATCAGCCATTGGTGCAGCAGTTGAAAGCGGAATTTCTTCATGCGTGGCAGGCGTGTGCTATCGGCCACGATTTGCACCTGCTGGCCGGTGAGTGACTGGATGGCGTCGGTGTTCTCGTCGCCATCGCCAGCCCGCGCGGAGATAGATTCGAGGCTCTCAAACAGTTGATCGCTGCGTTGTTTGGCCTTACTGCCCATGCACGCTCACTCCCGAAGCAAGGATTTGCCCGTTTTCCAAAAACAATATCCCGGCCAGTTGCCGTGCTTCCAGCCAGGCCAACCCGGCCAGGCTGCCCAACAGGAGCGCCATCTTGGCGGCCACCTCGGCGGCCAATGCTGATGCTGCGGCAACGCTGGCGGTGAGAACGTCGGTGTGCGCCGGTTGGCCGGTGCGCGGATCGATCAGGTGATGCTGTGGGCGGCCATCTTTCATCCATTTGCGGTAATTGCGTCCTGATGTGGCTAATCCGCCGCTTGCCAGGGGGAAGACGGCTGCCTGCTGGGGCGCGTTTTGCGGATGCCCGATGCCCACCGGCCAGGCGCTGCCATCTCTTCGTGGCCCGCTGACGGCGATGTCGCCGCCGGCATCTACCAGGGTGGGGGCAGTGGACGCCAGCCGCCGGGCGGCTTCGTCGGCGGCCCAGCCTTTGGCGAAGCCGCCCAGGTCGAGGCGCATATTGGGGGGGATGTGGATTTTGCGCGTAGCCAGATCGAGTTGGATGTTTTCTGCCAACGAGACTTCGCAGGTCTTTAAGACCTGTGGGGTCTGAAAAGCGTTTAATTCATGGAATGGCCTGACATACCCGGCGGCTTCGAGGGCGGGCAGCACCGTGGGCGTGATCAGGCCGTCGGTTTGGCGGGCGGCGGCGAGGGCGGCTTGCAGCACGGCCCACAGGGTTTCGCTGACGGCCACAGGACGCCCGGCCTGCTGGTTGAGTTGGCTCAGTTCGCTCTCTGGCCTGAAGCGGCTCAGGCAGGCCTCCCAATCCAGAAACCAGCCGCGCACTTCCGCCGGGACGGCTGCGCTGCCATCCATCGTGACCGTGATTTTCGATCCCATGGCGTGGAAGGATGTGGAAGTCATGCGATCAGCTTGTGGCGCAAATTTCAGATTTGCGCTGCGTTACGCTTCACCAGCACCTTGTCCACGCGGCGGCCATCCATGTCCATCACCTCGAAGGACAGGCCGCCGCACTCGAACTGGTCGGCGGTTTGCGGCACGCGGCGCAGTTGTGTCATCACGAAGCCGCCCACGGTCTGGTAGAGGTTGTCTTCTTCGGCGGGCAGGGCGCGCAGGTTGAAGAAATCTTTGAGTTCTGCGATGGGTAACATGCCATCTACCAGCCACGAGCCGTCCTCGCGGGCGATAATTTCTGCCTCGAAGGTTTCGGGCGTTTCGGGGATGTCGCCGACGATGGCTTCGAGGATGTCGGTGGGGGTGACGATGCCCTGTGTGCCGCCGTATTCATCCAGTACGAAGAGCATGTGCGTGCCACATTCGCGAAAGCGTGCCAGCAATTCAAAAGCGGAAGTGCTTTCGGGAACGAAGGTGGCGGGCTGCAGGGCGGCGTGGAGGTCGAGCGGCTGCTCATTCAGGCTTTGTTTGAGTAATTCTCTGGCGCGCACGAAGCCCAACACCTGGTCGAGGTTGCCCTGTACCACGGGCAGCCGCGAATAACCGCATTCGAGCAGTTGTTGGCGGATTTTGGCCGGGCTGTCTTTTACGTCCAGGTAGGACACGGCCACGCGCGGGGTCATCAGGTCGTCGGCGCGTTGGTCGCCCAGGCGGAAGACCTGTTCGACCATGCTTTGCTCTTCGATCTCGAATGTGCCATCGCTCATGCCCTGCTCGATCAGCCCGGTGATGTCTTCTTCGGTGACGGCGGGTTCGTCGGAGGCGCTGCCGCCGAGCAGTCGCACCAGCCCGTTGGACGAGGCGCTCAGAAAACCGACCAGCGGGGCGGTCAGGCGCGCCAGGCGATCCATCCAGGGGGCATAATCGGCGGCGAGTTGTTCGGCGCGCGCCATGGCAATTTGCTTGGGAGCCAGTTCGCCGATCACCAGCGAGAGGTAGGTGATGATGACGACAATCAAGGTGACGGCGATGCTCTCGCTGTAAGGCTGCAAGGGCGGGAAGCGTTCACCGAGCCAGGCGGCCAGGCTCTCGGCCAGCGTGGCCCCGCCGAACGCACCCGCCAAAATGCCGACCAGCGTGATGCCGATCTGCACGGTGGAGAGGAAGCGCGCCGGCTGCTCGGCCAGATCGAGGGCGGTTTGCGCGCCGGTGTGCCCGTTTTCGGCCATCTGGCGCAGGCGCACTTTGCGGGCCGAGACGATGGCTATTTCCATCATGGCCAGCACGCCGTTGAAGAGGATAAGAAGCAGGATGACGAGGATTTCGAGCCAGAGATTCACCCCACCAACCCCTCCAGCCGATCCACAATCCCGGCCAGCACGCCAAAGGCTTTTTCGACCGGTTCGGGATTGGTCAGGTCTACGCCGGCGGTTTGCAGGGCATCGAGCGGGTAGGCAGAGCCGCCAGCTTTGAGGAAGTTCAGGTAGTCCGCGGCGGCGGGTGCGCCTTCGGCTATGACGCGGTCTACCAGGGCGTGTGCGCCAGAGATGCCGGTGGCATATTGGTAAACGTAGAAGTTCATGTACATGTGCTGGAACTTGGCCCAGGTGATGCCGGTGCGTTCGGTGTCATCTATCACTTCGTCGCCGTAGCCTTCTTTGAAGAGGGCGGCGCAGCGCTCGGACATGATCTTGGCATTCACCGGTGCGCCGCTTTCGACGCGTTCGTGCATTTCCAGTTCCCAACGGGCCAGGGTGGGCATGATGAAGAAGTAGCGGTGGAAGTTGGACATGGCTTCTTCGATCAGCGCCAGTTGGAAGGCCGGGTCTTGCTGCGTGCGCAGCAAATAATCGCGCACCATGGCCTGGTTGAAGTTGGAGGCCACTTCGGCCACGAAGAGCGAGTAGCGCCCGTAGATGAACGGCTGCGCCTGGCGGGTGTAGTAGGAGTGCATCGAGTGGCCGAGTTCGTGCGCCAGGGTGGACAGGCTGAAGACGTCGTTGGCGTAGCTCATCATAATGAACGGCTGCGTGTCATACGCCCCGCCGGAGAAAGCGCCCTGGCGTTTGCCCTTGTTGCACGCCCAATCTACCCAGCGGTTGACCGTGCAGCCCTCGCGCAAAATTTTCACGTATTCCTCGCCGAGCGGGGCCATGCCTGCGCAAATCCAATCTACGGCCTGGGCGAAGGGGATTTCGACCTTGCTTTGCGAGAGCGGGGCTTTGGTGTCATAGACGTGCAGGGCATCCAGCTTGAGCGCTTTGCGGCGCACGCGCCAGTATTTGTGCCAGGTGGGCAGGTGCTTTTGGAAGGTGTTGATCAGGTTGTGGAAGACGGCGGTGGGGACGTTGTTGGGTTCGAGCGAGGCCTCCAGCGAGGAGTTGTAACGCCGGGCGCGCATGTTGAACACGTCGCGCTGCAAAGCGCCCTGCTGGATGGCGGCCAACGAATTTTTGTAGGCCAGGTAGCCATCGGAATAGCTCTCGAAGGCGCTGCGGCGGATTGTGCGGTCGGGGTGGGTGAAGAGCGAGTCGAAGCTGCTCTGGCCTACTTCGTGTTCGCTGCCGTCGGCGGCTTTGGCGGGGGCAAATTTCAGGTCGGCGTTGGTGAGGGCGTTGTAGGCGGCGAAGGCGTTGCTGAGTGGCTCGCCGGCCATTGCCAGCACTTCTTCCACGTCGGCAGAGCGCACGTGGGCCTGTTCGCGTTCGAGGGCGTCGAAGTAGTGGGCGTAAACGGCCAGTTTTGGCTCGTCTTTCATCCACTGTTTGAGTGTCGGAAAGCCGATGGCGAGCAGTTCGGGTTCCACGAACGCCCCCGCTGCGCCGCATTTGGCCATCAGGCTGCGGCCTTGCCCGGCGCGTCCGAGCGCTTCCTGGTCGCCGCTGTCTACCGAGCTGCCCAACATGCCGTAGACCATCACTTTCATGGCCTGGCGGAAGATTTTTTCGGCGGTCTGCTGGCAGGCGAGCAGGGTGGCGGGGCCTTCGGCTAATCTGCCCTGGAAGGCGGTCAGTTCGGGCAGCATGGCCTGGGTTTCGGTCAGGGCGGTTTGCCAGGCTTCGAGGGTGGGGAAGATGCTTGCGAGGTTCCAGGTCTGTTCGACGGGGACTTCGGCGCGGGTGGGGAGGGTGGTTTGGGCCATGGGGGTCTCCTGTTTGAAAAATAGGGTGAAAGTAGGTAAGGTTCGTTTTCCGCAGCGTGAGTGTGCTCGCAATTCAGTGGGACATGGAGGCTTGGACGGTATGTCAGACATTGTAAAGGATGTTTGAGCAGAAAAGAAGGGCGTAAAACCTATTCAGAATCCATCGGGGGATGGGGTAGAATCAACAGTACTTGGGTACTGCCAGGTAGATCGGCAGCCTGGATCGCCCACGATTTGCTCCATTTGCGCCAGTTGGTTGCGCTGCACTACGCCTACACCGTGCGCATGGTTCAACCCTATGGCGTGGGCTACGCCGGGGATTGGTAGTTCACCGGGATAATCACACCCTTATGACGACACAAAAACCCTTTGAAAGTCTGACCGCGCGCGGCCGCACACGCCGCCTGCGCCAACTCGCTGTGGCGGCCTTGCAGCACTATGATCTGCAAATTGCAGCCGTGCAGGTATTGGGGATGTTCACCAATGCCTTGTTCCGCGTGCGAACAAGCACCGGGGCGGCGCACGTTTTGCGCCTGTGCGCGCCCGGCTGGCGCACCGAAACCGACATTCGCTCCGAAATTACCTGGTTGAACGCCCTGGCCGCGCAAACTGACATCGGCGCGCCGCGCTCGATCCCCGCCCGCGACGGCGAGTTCCTGATCGAAGCCAGCGTGCCAGGGGCATCGGCTCGCTGCGTGCTGATGTCGTGGATTCCGGGCCGGCGGTTGGGCCAGCACCTCACCCCCGCCAACCTGGAAAAGATGGGTCAGCTTTTTGCTCGGATGCACGCTTTTTCGGCCACCTTCACCCCGCCGCCCGGTTTTACCACCCGCAAAATGGATCGTATCCTGGCCCGCGACGAACCCGAGGCCCTCTGGAGCGACCCCGCCGCCTGGGAAGGCGTAGACCCTGCCGCACGCACCGTGATCGAACAGGTGCAGCAGCGCGTGGACGAGGCTTACGTCCGCTTGTACGCCTCGCCAGGGCTGCGCGTTATCCACCACGACCTGTGGCACGATAACATCCACCTCCACAAAGGCCGCCTATATCCCCTCGATTTTGAAGACACCGTCTGGGGCTACCCCGTGCAAGATATTGCCATGGCCTTGCAAGACCTGATGGATGACACGCCCCCCGACGCCTTCGAGCCATTGCAAGCTGCCTTTCGCCGTGGCTACGAAAGCCGGCTGCCCTGGCCCGAGGCTTACTCCGGCGAGGTAGATTTATTCCGCTCCGGGCGTATGCTGTGGGTGACAAATTGGGTAGCCCACCACCAGCGAGAACATCTCAAAAAGCACCTGGCCTGGCTGGCAAAGCAATTTGAACCATTCCTGGCGACAGGCCTGCTGCGCAAACAACTGGTGGCTGCTGACGAATAAACCCATTTTCGTGGTAATCTGTGAATAGCGTCCTGCGAATGCACGTGGCATTCGTGTTTGAAAGCCTTTTTCGCCGGATGAACTTGCACCCAGGCGGTTCTTCAAGGGATTCATCCGAGCCGCCCGATCTATGTTTGTGCGATAATATTTATATCAGAAACCATGACAAGTAGTCGGAGGTTGCTATGAACTTGAAACTCCAACTGAACGGCTCGCTACAAGAAATCAGCGCACTACCGGGCGAAACGCTGCTCTCTGCCCTGCGCCGCCTGGGATGCTTCGGCGTCAAATTTGGCGATGAACACGGCCTTTCAGGCGCCGACACCGTGCTGCTGGATGGCCGCCCCGTCAACGCCGGGCTGCTGCTGGCCGCCCAGGCCGAAGGCCACACCATCGAGACCATCGAAGCCCTCGCCCCCTATCCCGGCCCCAATCACGCAATCACGTTACACGCTCTGCAACAAGCCTTCATCGCCACCGGTGCCATCCAGTGCGGCTACTGCACCCCGGCCCAAATCCTGGCAGCCAAAGCCTTGCTTGAGAAGAACCCCAACCCCAGTGAAGCCGAAATCCGCCAGGCCATCGCCGGCGTGTTGTGCCGCTGCACGGGGTATAAAAAGCCGGTGGAAGCGGTGAAAAGAGCGTGCCAGGGACAAGATAACCCAGGAGCAGACCAGCCAATCCCAATCGCGTACGGGTCACCAGATAACCTGCTGATCCCTGACACGCTTTCACCAGACACCGGGCAACCGAATACCTTAACCCTTACCCGTCCCAAACTCACTCTCACCCCCACCGCTGACCTCCGCCAGGTGGTGGGCAAGCCCGAAAAAAAGGTGGACGCCGTCAAATTGGCCCAGGGCAAACCGGCCTTCGCCGCCGATCTGGAGATGCGCGGGATGCTGCACGCAAAAGTGCTGCACTCGCCGCACGCCCACGCCCGCATCACGCACATAGACGCTGCGGCGGCGCGTGCCCTGTCTGGCGTGGCTGCGGTGCTCACCTGGCAGGATGTGCCGCGCGTCGTCTACTCCACCGCCGGGCAGTCGGACCCCATTCCCGGCCCGCTGGATAGCTTTTCGCTCGACAGCAAAGTGCGTTTCGTGGGTGACCGCGTGGCTTTCGTCGCCGCCGAAACCCCCGAGATTGCCGAAAAGGCCCTGGGGCTGATCCAGGTGGACTACGAAATCCTGCCAATCCTGCTCGACCCTAAGCAGGCCATGACGCCCGGCGCGCCGATTCTCCATGATGAACCCGAATACGTCAATTTCGCCGATTCCGACCCGGCGCGCAACCTGGCTGCCGAAATTCGCATTGACATCGGGGATGTGGAAAAGGGCTTTGCCGAGGCCGACCGCATCTTCGAGGGCGAATATGCCGTGCCGAAGGTGCAGCAAGCGCACATCGAGCCGCACGTCTGCCTGACGTATTGGGATGAAGATGACCGGTTGGTGATCCGTACTTCGACTCAGGTGCCCTTCCACGCCCGGCGGATTCTGGCCGCGGTGTTGGGCCTGCCGATCAAGCGCATCCGCGTGATCAAACCGCGCATCGGCGGCGGCTTTGGCGGCAAACAGGAAATTTTGATGGAAGACGTGGCCGCCCACCTGACGTTGGCCACTGGCCGCCCGGTGCTGTACGAATACACTCGCGAAGAAGAGTTCATCGCCGCCCGCTCGCGCCATCCCATGCGCATCTGGATGAAAACGGGCGTCAAAAACGACGGCACGATCACCGCCAATGAGATGCGCGTCCTTTCGGACACCGGCGCGTATGGCTGTCACGCCCTCACCGTCACCGGCAACACCGGCCACAAGGCCATGGCCCTTTACGTGGGCGACGGCCCCTACCGCCAATCGCCCAATATCCGTTTCCACGCGGATGTGGTGTACACCAACACCCCGCCCTCGGGAGCTTTCCGCGGCTACGGCGTGCCGCAAGGCTTTTGGGCGGTAGAACGCCAGATGGAAAAGATCGCCCGCCAGATGGGCTTCGACCCGCTCGATTTCCGCCTGAAGAACGCCCTGCGCGCCGGTGAATATCACCCTTTCAGCACCGCCTGGAGCGAGGGCCGCGAACCGCACCCCGAAACGATTGAAACCTGCGGCCTGGAAGAGTGCGTACGGCAGGGGCGGGCGGCGATAGGGTGGGACTCGAAGGTTGGGAACGATGAATGGCGTCATCAGTCGAAAGTCGAAAGTCGAAAGTCAACAGCCTCGACCTTTGACCCTTCGGCAGGCTCAGGGCAGGCTCTTCGACCTTCGACTCGCAAAGGGATCGGTGTCGCCCTCGTCATGCAAGGCACGGCCATTCCCTATCTCGATATGGGCGGCGCGTCGATCAAGATGAATGATGATGGATCGTTTAACCTGCTGATCGGCGCCACCGACCTGGGCACCGGCTCGGATACCGTGCTGGGCCAGATGGCCGCCGAAGTGCTGGGCGTGCCGCTGGAAGATATTCTGGTGTATTCGTCAGATACCGATTTCACCCCCTTCGACAAGGGCGCCTATGCCTCGTCCACCACCTACGTCTCCGGGGCGGCTGTGGTCAAGGCGGCGCAGCAGGTGGCCGAGCGCATCAAGGCGCGCGCCGCAAGGATGCTCACCCTGTCACCTGATCACCCCTTCACCCCTGCCGAAATTCACCTTTTCCACCGCCGCGCTATCGCCCCCGACGGCCGCTCCGTCTCCCTCGCCGAAGTAGCCCTCGATGCCCTGCACCATACCGACCAGGAGCAGATCATGGGCGTGGCTTCGTTCTACTCGCCGGTTTCGCCGCCGCCGTTTGCCGCCCAGTTTGCCGAAGTGACCGTGGATACCGCAACCGGCATGGTGACGGTGGATAAGCTGGTGATGGCGGTGGATGCGGGCGTCATCGTCAACCCGCAGCCGGCCTCCGGGCAGATCGAAGGCGGCATGACGCAGGCCCTGGGCTATGCAATCTGTGAAGAAATGGTGTATGATGAATTGGGCCGCGCCCGCGAGCGCGATTTCCGTGATTACCACATCTTCCGTGCCGATGAAATGCCCGAACTGGAAGCCATCTTCGTCGAAACTTTCGAGCCGAGTCACCCCTTTGGCGTCAAAGCCGTGGCTGAAATCCCCATGGATGGCGTGGCCCCGGCAGTGGCGAACGCCGTGTTCGATGCCGTGGGCGTGGATGTGGATGAAAATCCGATCACGCCGGAGAAGGTTTGGCGGGCTATCAATAGGTAGAATTAAAGCGATGCTCACTGTTCCAGCACTCCCCAATATCACCCCACGCGGTCTACCATCCATCGCTGAAACGCTCCCGGCAGCAATCGAAAAACTCATCCGCGAAGCCAACCCAGAAAAGATCGTCCTCTTTGGGTCGTATGCGTATGGTCATCCTACACCAGATAGTGATGTGGATTTGTTGGTGATCTTACCGCAGGAAGCAGGCGCAACGCATCGCGAGCGCTACCTTAAAGTCGCTTTGGCGCTGTTGCCGCGTTGGTTCCCGATAGATTTGATCGTCCACACGCCAGAAGAAGTACACGAGCGATTACAGCATAGTTTTTTCTTGCGTGAAATTCTGAGCAAAGGGAAAATTCTGTATGAGAGAAGATGATCCCCTGGCCTGGGCTGATTATGCTGAAGAAGATTTTGCCACAGCGAGATCGGCTTTACGTGCGCAAAGGCCACGGTTGGTTACAGCATGTTTTCATAGCCAGCAATGTGCAGAAAAATACCTGAAAGCTATGCTTTTGAAGCGGCAGGCCGTGTTCCCCAAGACACATGACCTGCTCCATCTCAACACGCTTTGCCTGCAAAATGGCGTTTATACCCCCTTTTCTGAAACGTTTTTGGCGCAATTAGCGGGTTATGCCGTAACTACACGTTATCCGGGTGAAGAACCGCTCTTGGAAGAAGCCCGCGCAGCGCTCGAAATTGCCAGGGTGGTGCGTAAATTTGCCCGCAAATGGATGGGGATTGCATGAACACGCCGCGCTACCCCGAAGAACGCCGCCTGGCCACCGTCCTGTTCGCCGATGTGCATGGCTTTACCACCCTGGCCGAGCAGCTAGACTATGAAACCGTCAGCGACCTGATCAAGAGCATCTGGAAGCGCCTGGATGCCGTGATCGAGGCCTACGGCGGCTACATAGACAAGCACATGGGCGATGGCGTGATGGCGGTGTGGGGCGCACCCTTCGCCGGCGATAACGACGCCGAACAGGCCGTAACCGCAGCCCTGGATTTGCAGGCTGCCCTCAAAGAACTGGCGCTCAATTCCATCGTCACGGGGGCCACACAACTGCAACTGCGCATTGGCATCAACTCTGGCCCGGTTTTTGCCGGCTACCTGGGCAGCCGCGACGAATACACCGTCATCGGCGATACGGTCAATGTCGCCAGCCGCTTCGAGCAAACCGCCGACCCCGGCACGGTGGTGATCGGTGAAAGCACCTTTCGCCTGGTGCGCGGCGCCTTTCGCGTCCGCCGCCTTTCGCCGATGACTTTGCGCGGCAAAACCGAACCTGTGGAAGCTTTTGTGGTGGAAGGGGCAGCGCCTTCGGGCGGGCGGGGGCGTTACCGCAGCGGCGAAGGGCTGGCCACCCACATGGTCGGCCGCGAGGTTGAGTTGGAGCAGTTGGGGAAAATTTTCCGCACTTTTCAGGAGAACGCCGCGCCCAGCATGGCGCTGGTGACGGGCGAGGCGGGCCTGGGCAAATCGCGTTTGCTGATGGAGTTCACCAGCCAAATCGAAGTCAGTAACCCCCTGATCTCCATCGGCAACGCCCGCGCCCTGGCCCAGGCCGAACGCATCCCGTTTTATCTGTGGAAAAGCCTGTGGTACAACTGGTTCGGCATCACCAACGAAGATGATGCCGAGGTTGCCCGTGAGAAATTTATCCGCGAGACCAGTCGCTTGTGGGGCAAACAACTCAGCATGTCGTCGCCGCTGGAAGCAGCGCACCTGATTGGCAACCTGTGTGGCCTGGAATGGCCCGAAAGCCGCTATTTGGCGCGCTACCCCGATGCCCCCACGCGCATTCGGCGCGCCTTCGAGTTGACGCGCGAACTCTTCCAACGCCTCACCATCTTGCGCCCGGTCATTTTGTGGTTCGACGATTTGCAATGGGCCGACCGCAGCAGCCTGGAATTGCTGAGTTTCTTGTTCGAATCTGCCGAGGCGCGCCCGGCATTGCTGGTGCTGGCCGCCGCCCGCGACGATTTCACCCGTCAGAGCGGCCCCGCTTTGGCGCTCACCAACCTGGCGCAGCGTATCCCACTCCAGGCGGTAGCCTTCACGCCCGAAACGGTCGCCGCGGCCTACCCCGATCTGCGCCACTTTTCGTCGGCTGTGTTGACCGAATTGGCCGAACGTTGCGAAGGTATTCCCTATTTCCTCGAGGAGATGGTTAAAAACCTGCTCAAAAGCGGCTTCGAACACCATGCAGCAGAAGCGCAATTGGCCGCTTTGCAATCTCACCCCCCCGAATCGCTGCGCGCCATGCTGCAAGCCCGCCTCGACGATTTGCCCCGCGAAGCGCGTGCCATTGCCCTGCTGGCCTCGGTGGTGGGACGCGTCTTTTGGGTGGGCGCGTTGGCGGCTGAGGTGCGCGCCTCCGCACCCGGGGGGACGGGCTTGTTGGCCTCGGCCCCTTCGGCAGTGGCCGAACGCCTGATTCAAGACAGCCTGCGCCATCTGGTGCGCGCCGAACTAGCCTTTCCGCGTGCCAGCAGCAGCTTTTCCAACGAACAGGAATACATTTTCAAGCATAGTCTCCTGCGCGACGTGGCCTACAGTCTGATCCCCAACAAATATCTGCCGCAATATCACCTGGCGGTAGCGCGCTGGCTGGCAACCCACCCCGAACTGGATTTCATCGTCATGGCTGCCGAACATTTCGAGCTGGCCGGGGCTTACCGCGAAGCCGCCCGTCAATACGAACAGGCCGCCCACCTTTCACGCGGGCGCGGCGGCACCCGTGAAGCCCTGGCGTTGACCAATAAGGCCGTCGAACTCAAAAAGAAAGCCAAAGAACCTGGAGATTAATGGAATCCCCCCTCTACGTCACCGGACACGTCAACCCCGATACCGATTCCATCGCCTCTGCCCTGGGCTATGCCTGGCTGCTGCGTGAACGCGACGGCGCAAACGCCATTGCCGCCCGCGCCGGGGCGATTAACCCACAGACGGCGTGGATTTTGAAGCGTCTCGACCTCGAACCGCCCGTGCTGCTCAACGACGCCTCGCCGCGCTTCCAGGCGGTTACGCGCCGCCTCGATACCACCCTGCCCGACAGCCCCCTGCGTGACGCCTGGGCGGTAGCCAGCCGCACCGGCGGCGTGGCCCCCATCGTCAACGAAGATGGCACGCCCTTCGGCCTGATCACCGGGCCCAGCCTGTTTGCCTTCTTCTCGCGGCTGGTCGGCCCGCACCCGCGCCGCCAGGAGATGAAGATCGGCGAAATCCTCGATCTGCCCTGCCGCGATGCCTGCGACACGCACGCCCCGCGCTTTCAATCTGCCGCGCGCATCCGCGATTTGCTCAATCGCATCTTGCGCGAAGACCACGATGATTTTCTGATCGTGGATGAAAAGGGTGCGTACATCGGCGTGGCGACTCAGCGCGATGCCCTCAACCCGCCGCGTCTGCGCCTGATTTTGGTAGACCACAACGAGCCAGGCCAGGCCGTCAGCGCCCTCGAAGAAGCCGAGGTGATCGAGATTCTCGATCATCACCGCCTGGGCAACCGCGCCACCCACGTGCCGATCAAGTTCACCGTAGATATCGTCGGCAGCACCAGCACGCTCGTTTCAGAGCGCATCGAAAACGTGGGCCTGAGCGCCCCGCCGCAGATCGCCGGCGTGCTGCTGGCCGGCCTGCTCTCCGACACGCTCATCCTCACCTCGCCCACCACCACCGAGCGCGACCAACGCGCCGCCGAACGCCTGGCGCGCTGGGCCTTCGTGCGCAATGGGCCGCTGGCCGGCGAAAGCGTGGCCTCCTACGGCGGACAGGTCATCCGGGCTGGTTCTGGCCTGGCCACGCGCAGCCCCGAAGAAATCGTCAGCACCGACCTCAAGCTCTACGAAGCCGGCGGGCTGAAATTCGCCATCGCCCAGGTCGAAGTGACTGACCTGCTGCAACTCGACGAGCACCGCGCCGCCCTGCTCACCGCCCTCGAAGCCCTGCGCGAACGCCGCGGCCTCGATTTCGCCATGCTCATGGTCACCGACGTGGTAGACAACACCAGCCGTCTGCTGCTCGCCAACCCGCCCCCCGCCCTCGACGACCTGCCCTACCCGCGCCTGCCCGATGCCACCCGCCAGGCCGCCGACATCGTCTCGCGCAAGAAGCAATTGCTACCAGTTGTTCTCGGATTATTAGAAAGTTGAAGGTGGCAAGGAGCAAGTGGCAGGTCTACAACCCTCCCACAAACCGACCCGCTCCCTGCCTCTTGCCCCCTGCGCCCTGCCTCCTGCCCCCATGCTTTACTCAACCCTCGCCACCCTCGAATCCTCCAACCAGCCCGCCGCATTGTGTACTGTCGTTCGCACGCACGGGTCGGTGCCGCGCCATGCCGGCAGCAAGATGATCGTGTATCCGGATGGGCGCATCGAGGGGACGGTGGGCGGCGGCGAGGTGGAAAACCGCGTGCGGCAGGAGGCGCTGGAGGCCCTGCAAGATGGCCGCCCGCGGCTGCTGGCGTACAACATGGCTGACCCCGCCCGCGGCGATCCCGGCGTGTGCGGCGGCCAGGTGGAGGTGTTTGTGGAACCGTTGTTGCCGCCCTTGACCGTGGTGGTGGTGGGTGTGGGGCATGTGGGCAAGGCCGTGGCGCACCTGGCAAAATGGCTGGGTTACCGCGTGGCCGTCAGCGATGACCGCACAGAGCTTTGCACGCCCGAAGCCATCGCGGCCGATGAATACTATCCCTGCCCGCTGGCTGAACTGCCCGCACAACTGGCGATCACGCCCCGTCACTATTTCGTCTTGACCACGCGCGGCAGCGATGTAGATGCCGCCGGCCTGCCGGCCCTGCTCGATACGCCGGCCGCCGCTATCGGCGTGATTGGTTCGCTGCGCCGCTGGGCCATCACCCGCCAGAAATTGCGCGAGATCGGCATCACCGAAGAGAAGCTGGCCCGCGTCAAATCGCCGGTAGGGTTAGATATTCACGCCGAGACGCCGGAGGAGATTGCGGTGAGCATTTTGGGGGAGATTATCGCTTTGCGGGCGATGGTAAAATGAATTGATGAAACCCGCGACCAACGACCGAATCGCCACATTGCAAGCGCTTTGCTGCCAATATCGGCTCGAACTGCTGTATGTATTTGGCAGCCGGGCTCTGGACGTGTGGGCCTGGCTGCATGGCGATGTAGATATATTGGCCGCTGGGCCATCCGATGTGGACGTGGGTGTTAAGCCCGCCATGGCAGACCGCTTCGGCGTGGATGAAAAAGTGCGCCTGGCCCAGGCATTGGAAGATTTTTTTGGCGTGACGCGGGTGGATGTGGTGGCGCTGCCCGAGGCAGACCCCTTCCTGGCGGCGAACATCATTCGCGGCGAACGCCTGTTTGCTGCTGACCCCTACCTGGCCGATGAATACGACCTGTATGTGCTGCGCCGGGCCGGCGATTGCATCCCCCTGGAGCGCCAGCGCATGGAACTGATTTTGCGTGGAGCGCGCCATGTTCCCCACTAAAATTTCAGCCCGCGTGGTTTTCGACCGACTGGCCTGGGCCGACCAAATGATCCAGGCTATCTTGCAGCTTCCCCTGTCAAGCCAGGACGAATTTTTGCGCCAACCCCATCATGTGGCGGCTGCTGAATCGTATTTGCGTCGGGCGTTGGAAGCCCTGCTTGACCTGGGGCGGCATATCCTGGCCAAAGGCTATGGCATGGGCGTCACCGAATATAAAGAAGTTGCCGTTCAATTGGGGCAACAGGGTGTTTTGCCTGTCGAAGACGCTGCCTTGTTAAACCGGATGGCCGGGTACCGCAACCGCCTGGTGCATTTTTACCATGAGGTGATGCCAGGCGAACTCTACGAAATTTGCGCCACCCGCCTGGCTGATTTGCAACACCTGGCTGACAGCTTTCGTGACTGGCTGCGAGCGCATCCAGAGAAATTAGATACAACCTTGTAACATGATGTGGCACGCGTATTTTTGTGTAACTTCGATTGAAGAAGCGCTCAACCTTCTGGCTGGGCGCGGCCCGCAAGCGCGGCTGATCGCCGGCGGTACCGATCTGATGCTCGAACTGGAGCGCGGGGCGCGGCCAGGCGTGGAGACGCTCATTGACATCTCACGGCTGCCCGATCTCGACCAGATTTGGCTGGATGACGATGGCGTGATCCACCTGGGGGCGCTGGTGACGCACAACCACGTGGTGGCCTCGGCGCTGCTGCGCCAACGGGCGCTGCCGCTGGTGCAGGCGTGCTGGGAAGTGGGCGCGCCGCAGATTCGCAACCGCGGCACGGTGGCGGGCAACCTGGTCACGGCCTCGCCGGCCAACGACAGCATCCCGCCGTTGATGGCGCTGCGGGCCGAAGTGGTGCTGCGCTCGCTGCGGGCCGAACGGGTGCTGAAACTGGCTGATTTTTACACCGGGGTGCGCCGCACGCAGATGCAGCCCGATGAGATGCTGACGGAGATTCGCTTCCCGGCGTTATGGGTGAACCAGACCGGCGCTTTCGTCAAGGTGGGGCTGCGGCGGGCGCAGGCCATCTCGCTGGTCAATGCGGCGGTCGTGCTGACGTGGCAGGGCAGTGTCATTGAGCAAGCGACCATTACGCTTGGCTCGGTGGCGCCAACGATTGTGAGGGCATTGCAGGCCGAAGCCTTTTTGCCGGGCAAAAGGCTTGATGAGGCGGTCATCCGCGAAGCGGCGGCCCTGGCGATGCAGGCAGCCCGCCCTATTGACGACCTGCGTTCCTCGGCGGATTATCGCCAGGAGATGGTGCGCGTGGCGGTCTCGAGGGGGCTGCGTGCCTTGCAAGGGGGGCGGCAACCGGTGTTGGCTGAAAACCCGCCCTTGCTGTGGGGGAAGGCTGAACTGGCACGGACACGCCCGGCAGAAAGCCGCCCCTTCGCGTTCGATCTGCCCATCCACACCCGCATCAACGGACAAGATTATTCCATCGAAGGGGCAAACCACAAAACCCTGCTGCGCCTGCTGCGCGAAGATGCCGGGCTGACCGGCACCAAAGAAGGTTGCGGCGAGGGCGAATGCGGGGCGTGTACGGTCTTTTTGGATGGCAAGGCCGTGATGGCGTGTTTGCTGCCAGCGCCGCGTGCACATGGGGCCGAAATTATCACCATCGAGGGGATCGCCAACGATGAACTGCACCCGGTTCAGCAGGCGTTTATTGAAACAGGAGCGGTGCAATGTGGTTATTGCACTCCCGGTTTTGTCATGTCGGCAGTAAAATTGTTGGAAGAAAACCCTCAGCCCGACACGGAGCAGGTGAAACAGGCGATTGCCGGAAATTTGTGTCGCTGCACGGGATATTATGCGATTGTCGCCGCTATCGAGCAGGCGGCCCGCAGGATGGTTTTGCAGGAGGTATCGGATGAGTAAATATGCAGGGTATCGGCGCGAAAGTGTTGCCAAGAAACGTAAGTGGAAGGTACACCCAGTCTGGCGCGGGATTGGTTTGTTGATGATGATTTTGATTCCCATCATGGCGTGGGCGGCGGCAGACGTGTTTCTGACGGAGAACCAGAAAGCGAGATGGCTTCCGTTGCCGGCGGAAATGTATCAGCCGATGGGCTTTGTGGGGTTCAGGGTCGAAGAGGCGGGTGGTATGTTCATCGGCACTTATGTGCCGTGGAATTTGGGCCTGGTGCTGTTTACGGGTATCTTCATGGCGGTGGGTTTTGGCCTCTTCACGGTGCTTTATGCTTTCATCTACCGCATGGTCGCACCGCCGCGCTATATGGGCTATGATTCCCCGCCTGTGGGCAAATATCGCCCACCGCCTGACCAGGGCAAGAGCGGGCGTACGCATAAGTGATCCAAACACACCGGCCAGGGTTGCATGGGCCGGTGTGTTTTCGTATATGGAACTGGCGCTTTTCGACCGTTTAGCTGGATGCGCTTTGATAGTGGCGCAGCCCGTAGCGAAACAGGCCCGTTGCACCTGCCAGCAGCAGGATGGCTGTGGCGGTGATGCCCACCAGGTTGCTCAACGGTGCGCTGCCGTGGATGGCCTGGGCTGGCAGGGTGGTGATAATGCCGACGGGAATGACCCAGGTGAGGACAAGTTGCAGCCAACCAGGATACATGCCGAGGGGGTAACGGGCCATTTGAAAGACGCCATCGAAGACCCAACCAAATAGGATGCCCGGGCTGATGAAGGCCAGCGCGGCGAAGGCCAACAGAATGGCATAGAGGATGGTCACACCGGCGGCCAACGCCAGCAGGAAGGCCAGCAGGTTGCCGGGCATCAGCGTTTGCCCCAGGCGGGCGGCGGCCACACCAATCACGCCCAGGCCGAGGGCCAGGTCGAAGAAGGCGTATAAGCGCCACTTGCGAAAACTGGCGAGAAATTGCGTGTTGAGCGGGCGCATCAGCGTGAAGTCGAGGCGTCCCGACCACACCTCGCCATCCATGCCCGCCAGGGCGTCCAGGCTGGGGCCAAAGACGAGGCCGCGCAACGCGCCCAGGGTGAGGTACACGCCCAGCAAGGCCAGGGTTTCGTCCAGCCCCCAACCGTTGACCGTTTCAACCTGGCCGAAAAGGATCACCACCCCGAGAATACCCGTCCCCAGGTTGAGCAGCGAGTACATGAGGCTGAGCAAGAAGTTGGCCCGATAGGCGGCTTCTTCTTGAAAAGAGGCCTGAGCAAATAAGCCGATTAAGCGAAGATAGCGCATGAGAGCGACTCCTATCCGCCGACGGCGGCGTAACGCCGCAGGCCCAGTTTCCATAAGGTGGCGGTCAACGCAAAAGCGGCCAGCAGCCAACCCAATTGGATGGCAAAGCCCTGGATCAGCCCGGCGGCGCTGACCTGCCCGGTGAGGATGGCTACCGGAAAACCGACCATGTACCAGAAGGGCAGGGCGATGGCCGCAGTGTGCAAGATGCCCGGCAGCAGGGCTACCGGGGCCACCTGCCCGGCCAGCAGAAAGACCAGCGCATCTTGCACGGCCAGCAGGGCATCGGCGCGTGTGGCCCAGAAGGCCAGCAGCGCCAGCCAGTAACCCCACAAGAAGCGCAGCGCCCAGGCCAGCAGCAGCGCCGGGACAAAGGCGAGCGCCTCGGCCCAGGTGGGGTGCAGTTCGGGCCGCAGGAGCAGCGCCAGCAGCAGCACAACGGGGATGTCGAAGACGAGATAGACCACCTTACCGGCCATTTCGCTGGCGAGGGCGTCGAAGAAGGGCGAGAGCGGGCGCACCAGCAGGCGATTCATCTGCCCATAGCGGATCAGGTCGCCGACCGTCCAGTTGGTTTGGGCATAGGTGATCTGGTTGACGAGGATCAACACCAGGTAGTAGGCCACGAACTCGCCGCGGGTGATGCCGCCGATGGTGTTGGCCCCGGCAGCGGTACTCCACACCAGCAGGTAGATCAGCGGCGGGATCATCCAACCAAAGGCGAGGATAAAAAAGAAACTGCGGTATTGCAGCCACGAGGCCCACGTGGCGCGGATAAGCGCCGCACCGCCGCGCAAATTTGCGTTGGCGCTCATTGCACACCTTCCTGATACACCTGGTCAATTACGGCTTCGATGGGCGGGTCTTCAACGGTGAGATCGGCCACGGGCAGGGCCTGTAGCACTTGCGCGGTGAGGGCGGCGGCCTCGGTACGCGGCACGCGCAAGGTGAGCAGGTTGCCTTGTTGTTCGGCAGTGACCTTGAGGGCTGCGAGCGCTTGTGAAGTTTGTGCTTCAGTGCCATTTTCGCTGCGCAGGGTGACGCGCAGGAGTTTGAAGGGGGCCATCTTTTGCGCCAGGCCGCTCAGGTTGCCATCGTAGAGCAGTTTGCCGTGGTGGATCAAGATCACACGCGGGCAGAGCGCCATCACATCGGCCATGTAGTGGCTGGTGAGCAAAATGGTGACGCCGCTGTGTCGGTTGTATTCAGCCAGGAAGCGCCGCAGGCGAATTTGCATCGAGACATCGAGGCCGAGGGTGGGTTCGTCGAGGAACATCACCTGTGGGCGGTAGAGCAGGCCGGCCACCAACTCGCATTTCATCCGCTCGCCCAAGGACAGGTTGCGCACCGGCTTGGTGAGTAGTTCTTGCATGTCGAGCAGGGCGATCAACTCGTCGAGCGTCTGGCGATAGTGGGCCGGCGGCACCTGATAGATTTCGGCCAGCACGCGGAACGAGTCGAGCGGGGGGATATCCCACAGCATTTGCGATTTGTTGCCAAAGACCATGCTGATCTGGCGCAGGTAGGCGTGGCTGCGCTGCCAGGGGGTGAAGCCGGCCACGCGGGCGCGGCCGGCCGTGGGGTGCAATAGGCCGGTGAGGATTTTGAGCGTGGTCGTTTTGCCCGCTCCATTCGGGCCGATCAGCCCGACGATTTCGCCTGGCTGCACGGCAAAGCTCACCTCGCTGACCGCGGGGATTTCATCGTAGGTGCGCCGGGCCAGGCTTTTGATGGATGCGGCCAGGCCTTCGGTGCGCACGGGGACGCGATAAGTTTTGGACAGGTTTTCGACTTCGATTTGGGGTGGGGGCATGAGAGGTCTCCAGAAGGGTGTAGGTTGCCGGTTGCGCGTTTACAAATTGAAAACCAGCAATTGTTCAACGTGCAAACCTGCTAACCTGATTCTACAACCCTGGTGTGTCATTGGAGCGTTGCCAGGGTGTTGAAGGGTGCAAAGATGACCCTAAAAATCACCCGTAACTCACGTTGACAAGCCTGCTAATCTCATGTAAAAATAACCCCATAACCCCCTCAACTCCCCTCAAAAAAGGAATACCCTATTATGTCTCCAGAGAGCATCCTTGATGACAGCAGGCCGAATGCAGGTCGCATGTACGATTATTTTCTCGGTGGTTTTCATAACTTCGAAGTGGATCGTCAGGCCGCCGACCAGGTGCTGAAGTTGTTGCCCTTTTTATCCAAAACGCTGCGAATGCAGCGTTGGTGTTTACAAGATTGGGCAACCGAGCTGACGGTAAAGCGCGGGTATGATGTGATTATTGATTTCGCTTCGGGCCTTCCCACCAACGATCACATTCACCAGGTGATCCCAGATGGCACCATCGTAATTTATTCCGATTATGATCCGGTGGTGGTGGAGTATGCTCACCAAATTTTGGCCGATGCGCCCGAAAATATCTATTACTTTCAGGCCGATGTGCGCCAGCCCGAGACGCTGCTCAACCGGCCTGATGTGCAGGAGATTTTAGGGGGGCGGCGCAAGGTGGCTTTTGGCTTTTGGGGAGTCAGTCTGTTTTTGAAGGCGGAAGATGTAGCCCATGCCATGCGCACGCTATACGATTGGGCCGCGCCCGGTTCTTGCTGCGCCTTCAATGCCCAGGGAGCGGTCGAGCCGCCCACCGACCCGGCCGCGTTGCAAATGATGAAAATTTACGAACGCATGGGGTCGCCTCAGCACTATCGCCCGTTGGAAACATACAAGGAATTGATCCAACCGTGGAAGATTGATGAACCCGGTTTCATTTCCCTGCTCGATTGGCACGGCTTCGATCAATCGGTGATGACCGAAGAAGACCGCCGCATTTTTGGCCCCGAAAGCGGCTCGTATGGGGCTTATCTGGTTAAGTAGTCCTTCATGTACACCGCTCAAACCCCAGGCAAAGAAAAATCGCTGGCTGCGCTGCTGGTCGCATTAGACAACCAGCGCGACACGCTGGTCAGCCAATACCAGCGTGTCTTGCAAGACGTGTTGTTTACCAGCCGAACCGAGATACGCCCCAAGCATTTGGGGCGTATTGCGTTGCAAGAAGCTAACACGTTGCGGACCTGTTTAACCCAACCCGGCGAAGCGGCACTGGCGCATGGCGAAAGCCTGTGCGAATTGGGCCTGACCGATGTTGCCGTCTTGCGCCTCGGGCAGGCCACCCGCCAGTTTTTGATCACCTTGTTTGCCAACGATGAAATCGCTGCCATACTGGATATTTACGATACCTATCAGAACAGCGTATTACAAGGGTATTACCAGGGCCGGGCGAAAATGGTGTTAAATGAACAAGAACGCATTCGCGGCGCGCTGCACCGGGCTATTGACCGATACACCGTTGAAATCAAAGAAGTAGAGGCCATGGCCGAGCGGGCTGCCGAGGCCAGCCAGTTCAAATCGCGCTTTATTGCTCAAACCAGCCACGATCTGCGCACGCCCCTGGGTGCCATTGTGGGTTTAACTGAGATGTTGCTGGAAGATGTCTATGGCCCGTTGACCGACGAGCAAAAGTCGCCTCTCAGCCGAGTTTTACACAATGCCCAGGCCCTTTCACAGGCCCTGATCGAACTCCTGGACCAGGCGCGTCTGGAAGCTGGCGAGCTAAAGCTGCGTCAAGCCCCCTTTTCGCCGCATGAAATGGCCAGGTCGGTTCATCTCGACTGCCTGCCTCTGGCCTTGCGCAAAGGATTGGCGCTCTCGTTGCGCATCGCCCCCACCTTGCCACCCACGCTGATCGGCGATGAAACCCGCATCGGGCAAATCCTCTCGAACCTGGTCGTCAACGCCATCAAATATACCGATACCGGCTGGATCAATGTATCCATCACCCATGACGATCAATATTGGGCGCTGACGGTCAAAGATACCGGCATTGGCATTTCGCCAGAAGCGCTGCCGACTATTTTTATGCCCTATCGCCAGGTAGACGAAGACAAGAGTCGTAAGGTAGGAGGGGTGGGCCTGGGGTTGGCAATCGTCCACCAGTTGGTCACGGTGATGGGCGGCACGATAACCGTCGAAAGCCGGGTAGGGCAGGGCAGCACCTTCAAGGCGATTTTGCCCCTGCGTATGGCCGTGTCTTGATCAGAAGAAAGCAACTATGGAAAAAAAACCTTTGGCATTAATCATTGAAGATAACGAAGATCAAAATACGGTCTTCACCAAAGCGATGCAAAAAGCTGGCTATGCCACCGAGTCTATCCTGGATGGCAGCATCGCTGAAAAACGGCTTGCTGAAGTCGTGCCGCAAATGATCGTCCTCGACTTGCATTTACCCGAAGTCAGCGGTCTGGAGCTATTCGAGCAAATTCGCAGCGACAGACGGCTGGATGGCGCCCGGGTGATCGTTGCCACGGCAGATGCCGCTCAGGCAACCCTATTGCAATCTCAGGTTGATCATGTATTGCTTAAGCCGATCAGCTTCAACCAATTGACCCAACTGGCCGAGCGCTACATTCAATCCCCGCCTGTTGTTGCCTGAAAAGGCCCATGTCATAAAACGGTCTTGCCAATGGGCAGCCCTTCCTGGGCCATGATCTTGAGCGCATTGGTGGTGGGGCTGGGGCCAGGACGGATGCGGTAATCGAAAATCAACTGATTGGCCTGCACATCATCGCGGAAATGGTAGTTGCGAATGGCGGCATTGGTTTCGGAAAGCCCGGCCAACTCGAGGTCGTGGGTGGCGATCAGCCCTGCGCCGGGCGCACCAGCCAACGCTTGCACATAGGCCCGGCTGCCCACGAGCCGTTCGCGGTTGTTGGTGCCGCGAAAAATCTCGTCAATCAGGTAGAGCAGGGGGAAGCCAGCATCATTCAGCGCTTCCAGCAGGCCCTTCAAACGTTTGACCTCGGCGTAAAAATACGAGAAGCCATCGCCCAGCGAATCGCTGATGCGAATGCAGGTGTACAGGCGGAAAGGCAGGCTGTGCCAGGCTGTAGCGCACACCGGGCCGCCAGCATACGCCAGGCACAGGTTGACGCCCACCGTGCGGATGAAGGTGCTTTTGCCCGCCATGTTCGAGCCGGTGATCAGCGCCACCTCGCCGAGAGCGGTTAATGCGAAGTCGTTGCATACCTTTTGCACTGGCGGCAGCAGCGGGTGGCCGAGGCTGCGCACAGAAAACACCGCTTCCTGGCGCTGGTCGAGCCTGTCGAGACCAGCCTGATTGGTTTCGACTGCGAATGGCGTTCGCTGCTCAACCGAGGCTGGCCGTTGGTCGAGCCTGTCGAGACCATCCATTACAATGCCGGGGAAAACATAACCCGGGTTGAGCGCGGCAAAATTGCCCAGCGAAATCAGCGCTTCCAATTCGTGGAGCGTATCCAGCCAGGCAGGCAGCCGGCGTTCCATCTGCACACGCTGGCGGGCGGCCAGCCAGGCGGCCCAAAAATCCCACGGAAAAACCAGGTTGATCAGCAGGCCCAGCACCGGGTTCATGCGCACCCCGGCCATCGCCGTGACCCATTTCAACTGCCGCAAGCGTTGGGTGGGTGACGGCATGGCGCGAAAACATGCGCATAGCCACAATAGGGGCGAGTTTTCTGCATAGGGGTAGCGCTCCAGGAAACGCAGCACCGCCTGGAAGGGCATCAACTCATCATCCAGACGCACGATGGCGGCGAGAAACTCACCAATCGGCCCGCGATTGGCCACATAGAGCAATCCATAGAGCGCGCTGGTCAGCGCCCAAACGGGCGGCCAGTTGGCGGTCACGCTCAGTGCAAACAGCGCCGCGTTGATCAGGACGAGCGGCGTGACAAATGGCAGCAGACGTTGCAGGCGGGATTGGTCGCACGGCGTTTGCAGCCAGGCGAGCAGTTTTTCGGCATCGAGCGGCGCCTGGCTGATCTGGCGGAAGATCAGCGTCAGGTGCTGCCGAAAACCCGGCAGCCGCGCCAGTTCGGCCACGATAGCCTGCCGGGCAGCAATTTTGGCGGGGTCGGGCGTGTCCGCGGTGAGCCAGGCGGCCAGGCGGGCGCTGCCCTGGTGCGAGATGGCGCTATCGAGCAGGTGATGGAGCGAGCGCGGCCCGGTGAGATCGAGGTCAATATCATGCGGCGGGCGCGGGTCAAGGCTGGCGGCGGGCAGCGGGATGCCATCCCAGGCGAGCGCGCGGCGGGCAGCCTGCTGGCGAACATATTCGCCTAACAGGCGCAGCCGCCGCTCCTGGCGATCCAACCGGCGATGGGCGATGACCAGGGCGATGAAGAGAACGCTGGCCAGCAGCAAGGTCATGCCGCCCGCCAGCGAACCGGCGCTGGCCGCAACCAGCCAGGTGAGGGCGATGCCGCCCAAAAAAGCCATCAGCCGCAGCCAGGAGATGCGGCGGCTGATGGCTGCCAGGGCGGTTTGCTTGCGGGCGAGGCGGGTATGTTGACTCATGTTGAAAAAAACTAGGCCGTCCGAACGCGAATGCGATCCGCACTGGCCGTGACGATAGCGCCTTGCTGTAAAATCCCCCAAATCACATCATGACCTGCTGCTTGCAAGTCATATTTTGTTCCTCCCCAAACGCGCGTATCCAGCAGGATTTTCATACTGCGGTTGAGATGGGCAAATCGATTCGTTCATGGCTGACCAAACGGTGAGCATACATCAGGCATGCCTGAATATCTTGTGGTTCAAGCCACGGATAGCCTTGCAAAATGAGTTCGGGGGTGTCCCCAGCCGCCAACATGCCCAAGACATGCTCCACAGCCAGGCGGCGGCCTCGAATGATGGGTTTGCCGCCGAATATCTGTGGATTGACCATTAGTATAGTCGGAATTTGATTGTCTTCTATGTCATAGACTCCTAATTTTTAGATTATACCAGCCGATGCTAAGGCGCTTTCGTCAGCAACCTCGGGGTATGAGCAAGGGCGAAATGAATTTCGCCCTACATGGCAACTGTGATCCGTTCCAATGCCTGTGCCAATCGCGCCTGCCAGCCGGGTTCAACGCCCGGTGCTATCGGCATCCACAGGGCGTTTTTGCCGCGCCGCACGCCGAGATCGGAAAGATCGGGCATGGCCGTATAATTGCGTTCGCTCATGCCTTCGGGTAGGGCCGGATAGCGCAGCACGATCTGGCCGCTTTCGCTGGTGATGGACGACAGCCCGGCCTTCTCGGCCAGCAGTTTCAGGCGCACCTGGTAGAGCAAGTTGCGCGCTTCTTCGGGCGGCGTGCCGAAGCGGTCGGCAAATTCGTCGGCCAGGGCATCTACTTCGGGCAGGGTGCGGATGTCGGCGATGCGGCGGTACAGGCGCAGGCGTGTCTCTTGCTCGGAGATGTAGCTGGCGGGCAGGCCGACGGGCAGGGGCAGGTCTACGTTGACGGGGAGCGCCAAATGATAGTCCAAAGTCGAAAGTCGAACGTCGGAGCGCTGCTCCTCGACCTTTGCCTGATGACCTTCGACCTGCCTGAGGCGGCGCACGGCATCAGCAAGAAGACGCGTGTACAGGTGAAAACCCACATCGGCGATGTAGCCCGATTGACGCGTGCCCAGGATTTCGCCTGCCCCGCGGATTTCAAGGTCGCGCATGGCGATGGAGTAGCCCGCCCCAAGCTGGGTGTTCTCGGCGATGGTTTCGAGGCGTTGGCGGCCCTCGTGGGTGGGGGCAATTTTGTTGTGGCGGAAGAAGTAGGCGTAGGCGCGCTGTGCGCCGCGCCCCACGCGCCCGCGCAGTTGGTACAGTTGCGCCAGGCCGAAGGTGTCGGCGCGGTCTACGATCAGCGTGTTGCAGTTGGGGATGTCGAGGCCGCTTTCGATGATCGTCGTACAGAGCAAAATATCGTACTCGCCCGCCGAGAAGGCGTCCATACGCTCGGCCAGGGTGTGTTCATCCAGTTGACCGTGGCCGATGGTGATGCGCGCTTCGGGGACGAGTTTCCGCAGGTGTGCGGCAATGCCTTCGATGCTGTGAACGCGATTGTGGACGAAGTAGATTTGCCCGCCGCGTTCCATCTCGCGCTGGATGGCCTGTTTGACGATCTTGGGGTTGTACGGCCCGACGTGGGTGGCGATGGGCAGGCGTTCTTCGGGCGGGGTGTTGAGGGTGGAGATGTCGCGCACGCCGGTGAGGGCCATGTAGAGCGTGCGTGGGATCGGCGTGGCGGTCAGCGTCAACACGTCTACTTCGGTGCGCAGGCGTTTGAGCTGCTCCTTGTGGCTGACGCCGAAGCGCTGCTCCTCGTCAATGATCACCAGGCCGAGGTCTTTGAAGATCACATCGCCTGAAATCAGGCGGTGCGTGCCGATAACGATATCAATCGCACCTTGCGAGAGCTTGAGCAGAATTTCGCGCTGCTGCTGCGGCGAGCGGAAGCGTGAGAGCATCTCAACTGTGGCGGGGTAGGCGGCCAGGCGGTCGCGAAAGGTGTGGTAGTGCTGCTGCGCCAGGACGGTGGTTGGCACGAGTACGGCTACCTGCTTGCCATCCATCACCGCTTTGAAGGCGGCGCGCAGGGCCACTTCGGTCTTGCCGTAGCCCACGTCGCCGCACAACAGGCGATCCATCGGGCGGGGGGCTTCCATGTCGCGCTTCACATCCGCGATGACGCGCAACTGATCAACAGTCTCGATGTAAGGGAAGCTGGCTTCGAGTTCCTGCTGCCAGGGCGAATCGGGGGCGAAGCTGTAGCCTGTGACGATGCCGCGCGTGGCGTACAGGTCGAGCAGTTCGCGCGCCACCGCTTCGGCAGCTTCTTTGGCCTTCGACTTGTTGTTCTTCCACTCCTGGCTGCCCAGGCGCGAGGCACTCGGGTCGCGGCTGTCAGGGCCGACGTAACGCGTGAGCCTATCGGCCTGGTAAACGGGCACGTAAAGTTGGGCTTCGTCGGCGTATTCCACCGCCAGATACTCGCGCTCGATGCCTTCCACGCTGCGGCGCACCAGCCCGGCGAACTTGCCCACGCCATGATCCACATGGACGACCCAATCGCCTACTTGCAAGTCGGCGTAGGCGGCTTCGGGGGCTTCGGCGGTGAGTTGGGCCTTGCGCCGGGCTTCGGGCCGCCGCCAGCCGAAGAGTTCGCCATCGGTGAGGAGGTGGAGGGGGGTGGCATTGGGCGGGGTGAAGGTGAAGCCTTCGGTGAGGGAGCCTTCGATGAAGTGCAGGGGAGCGGGGGAGGCAGGGAGATGGGGAGAATGTTCTTGCCAGAGTTCTTGCAGGCGGGAGAATTGGCGCGAGACGATGGTTACGGGTTCGCCGCGCCCGGTGACTTGGACGAGGTGTTCGAGGGCGGTGCGGATGCGTCCGGCGAAGCGCGGGCCAGGAACAAAACAACTGCTGAGTGTGGATTGCTGATTGCTGATTGGCTGACCAGCCGACTCCCGTTCATCGTCGAAGACGGGGCCGCCGAGTTCAAGCGTGCGGGAGGCGGGGAAGGTGTCTTCGAGGTCGCTCCAGGGGAGGTAGGGCAGGGGGAAATCGTCGGGCAGGCTGCCGCTGGCAACCATATCGTGGCGGGTCTGTACGGCCTGGTCTTCGAGTTCGGCGGCGAAATCGGCCAGGGCCTGGCGGTCATCGAGGACGAGCAGGCCGTTTTGCGGCAGGTATTCGAGGGCGGAGGCGGGGGTGGGGTGGAGGAGGGGGAGGTGGAATTCGGAGAGGGGGAGTTCGTTATTCGTTAATCGAGAATTGTTATTCGTTAATCGTAATTCGTTATTCGAATCACGATTAACGAATAACGAATCACGATTTTCGCCTATCAAATACTCCCGTGCCGGCGAAACCAGCATCCTTTCTAGCGTCGAGGAGGTGCGCTGGGTGGCGGGGTCGAAGCGGCGCAGGGTGTCTATTTCGTCGCCGAAGAATTCGATGCGCACGGGGTGGGGTTCGGCCGGCGGCCACACGTCGAGGATGCCGCCGCGCCGCGCGAACTGCCCGGTGGCGGTGACGATATGCGTGGCTTCGTAGCCGAGGGCGACCCACTGGCGGGCGAGTTCGTCGGGCTGCACTACCTGGCTTACTTTGAGCGTTTTGATGGCTTTGAGGAAGTCCCGACGGGGGAGGGTGCGCGACATGAGGGCGCGCAGCGGGGCGACAATAATGGGTGATTGGGTGATTGGGTGATTGGGTGATTGCGAACCGGGGATGTGGTAGGCGGCGAGGGTGGTGAGGACGGCCAGGCGTTCACGGCGGGTGGACTCGCCCCAGGGGGAGTCTTCGTAGAAGAGCGGGTTGGGTTCGGGCAGGTAGCGCCTGGGGGCTTCGGGCAGCCAGAGATTGAGTTCGTCGAGCAGCGTCAGGGCGTGGTCGGCGCGTTCGGTGAGGAAGATGATCGGCTGCGGGTTGGCGCGGTAGAGGGCGGCGAGGACGGGCAGGCGCGCGGCGCGGCGCAAGGCGAGGGGGGCGCAGGGAACAAGGGGGACGGGGAGTAGGGGAGAGAGGGCGGAGAGGATGGGGGCGAGGGACATGGCAGGGGGCAGGTAGCAAGTTGCAGGTCAAAAGACAAAGGAGATGTTTGGAAGGTGGCTTTTCGCTTTGCTCAAGGTGTAACATCCAATGTGTTTTCGGCGGGTTATGTGACAGCCAGTTGGCCGAGGACGAGGTCGGTCTGGTAGTGGGAGGGGAGGGTGTCGCCGACGCGGAAGTCGTTGAAGATGGCGAGGGCGGCCGCTTCAAATTCGGGGAAGGCGGGGTGATCGGGCAGGGGGGCGTGCGAATCGGAGCAGAGGGCGCCGAAGAATTCTTCCCAGGTTTGGTGGGTGTGTACCTGGAAGTGATATTTCTGAGCATTTTCGTGGCCGAAGTAGAAAGCGAAGGGCTCGCAGTGGGGGTAACTGGCTGCTTCTGTGTCCCAACCATAACGGGCCTGGTAGAGTGTGCTGCGCGCCTTGCCCAACTCGCTCTCGCGGGCGTTATTCCATACCAGCGCCAGCCAGCCGCCGGGTTTGATGATGCGCCGAAATTCAGCCACGGTGGGGGCGGGGTCGAACCAGTGGAGCGCCTGGGCCACGGTGATTAAATCCACAGATGCGCCGGGCAGGGTGGTGGCTTCGGCAGCGCCGGCCACGCTGCGGAAATTCTGGCGGGCGCCATGATGTTCTTCAGCGATGGCGCGCATCTCGGCATTCGGTTCCACGGCGTAGACGCACCCGGCGCACAGCAGCAGATGCCGGGTGAGCATCCCCGTTCCAGAGCCGACATCGGCCACACTGCCGCCAGCGGGCAGCGCATCGAGGATGGTCTGGATGGCTTCGGGGGCGTAATCCCACCGATAGCGGGCGTAGATTTTGGCTTTGCGGGTGAAGCGGGTGGTGTAAGGTGATGTCATGGCAACCCTTTCTGGTGATCAAATTGAGATCATATCACCATTTTTACCGGTAAATACCGTTTGTGGTGCAAGTCTCTGACTTGCGCGCATGGTTGATGCTTGCCTCGTATAAACGTAAAGCCCGGCGATTGATCGCCGGGCGGGATGTTCGCCGTGCGGGGCTTCGTTTGTGGGGCGAGCAGGCGGGCTGTTGGCACGATCGCCGCCCGGACATGAATGTCCGGGCTAATCAGCAGCGCCGGTTGAAACCGGCTTGCCAGCGCCCATGCTCGGTGCGAAGCCCGCTTGAGCGGGCGCCGCTGGTTAGCCCGGCGATTGATCGCCGGGCGGCGATGGTCGGCCAGACGATCCATCGCCGGGCGGGGTGGTGGCGGAAGATGGTCTCTTGCCGTGCAGGGCGTTTGCCGTGCGGGGCTTCGTTTGCAGGGCCAGAAGGCGGGCTGTCGGCACGAGCGCCGCACCGATGAGCAGCAGCGCCATCACCAGGCCCCAGGTTGCCGGGCGGGATGCGGCGTTTAGCGTATGCAAGGTGATGGCAGTGGGGCCAAAGTCGAAGGTGTAATCTTCCACTTCGCCGCCGCTGGCTGTGCCGTTGATCTGCGCGGCCTGGATGGCGGCTGGCCGCCCGGCAGGCTCGCTGGCGCTTTCGTAGAGCCGGAAGCGGGCTGCTATGGCGGTGCTGCTGCCCTGACCGACCAGCGCCGTGACGGGGATGGTGATGGGGATGCTGGTCTGGCCGATGGCGACAACCCGGTTGATGGCTTGTTCGCCGGGATCGGTGAAATCGCCATCGCGGTTCCAGTCGAACCAGCCAGCCAGCCAGGCGGGTCCGCTGCCATTGACGGTGACGCCTACGCCGACTTCTGCGCCGGGCTGCCAGTGCGCGCCCAGGCGTTCGATGCCGTCGTTGTCGGCGGCGTCGCCGCCGGGCAAGAAGTTGGTATTGGTATCCACATTTGCGCCAAGCCAGGCGTTGGGCGGCCCGCAGTGCCAGGCCGCACCATAGCTGAGCGCCAGGTTGGTGACATCGGCGTTGGTGCAGGGCATGAACAGGTCGATCACGAGCGGGTCGTGGTCGGAGGCGCGGTAGGCATCGGGGGCATACAGGCCAGTGACTTGCCCGGCGCTCTTGAACTCGGTGTTGTAGTCGAGGCTGGTCGGTTCATCGGCGTTGATGTGCCATTCGCTGACGAAAGTGACCTGGTTGAGCAGGGCGGCGTTCGCCAGGGCGTAATCGAGGCTGCCGATCTGTGCGGTGAAGACGTAGGAATAGGCGCTGTCGCCCCAGAAGCGGCGGGCCAGGTTGGTATAGCCGGCGGCGGCCAGGGTGGTGAGCGGGTCTTCGCGGGCGTAGGCGTTGAGGTCGCCCAGGATGAGGTAATCGGGGTCGCTCGTGCCGGTGGGGTTGGTTGCCAGCCAGTCGCGCAGGTCTGCGGCGGCCATGTTGCGGGTGAGGTTGCAGTTGCCCTGGCCGTCGCCGGTATCGGGGTCGGCGGGGAAGGGGCCTGCGGCGGCATCACACGCCGACCCTTTCGATTTGAAGTGATTGACGACAACGGTGAATACTTCGCCTGCTGCGGTGAAGGTCTGGGCCAGTGGCTGGCGGTTGCGGCGGCCTGTTCCCTGGGTGAATGCGCCGCTATCGGTGAATGCGGCGGACCCACTGGGGCTGACCACTGCCGGGCGGTAGAGGATGCTCACGGCGATTTCGTCGCCGCCGAAGGTGGCTGTGCCGGGGTTGATGTAGGCGTATGTGCCGGGGCTGGTGGCCTCGTTCAGGCCGCTCACCAGGTCGGCGATGGCGCTTTGCGGGCCGTAGCCGTCGTTTTCGATTTCCATCAGGCCGATGATGTCGGCGTCGAGGGCAAGGATGGCGCTGATGATCTTATCCCGTTGACGGGTAAATTCTTCAGGCGTGGTTGCGCCGCGGGCGGTGGGGAAGCCGCCGCCCGCGCCATCGCCATTGAAGTAGTTGAGCACGTTGAAGCTGGCCACGCGCACCTGTCCGTTGCGAGCGATGGCCGTCGGGCGCGGGTTGGCCGCGGTGAAGGTGGGATCCTCGCCGGTGGGGTAGATGCGCCAGGCATTGGTGCCGCTCCAGCCTGACCAGCGATAGGTGAGGATGCCTTGTACGCCGCTCACCCGGTCGCCGCTGCGCACAGTGTTGGCGGCGCTCAATCCGGCGGAAGCGGGCCAACGGATGGGATCGGGGTTTTGCTGCTCGGAGCCGTCATCGAGCAAGATGCCGTGGCGCATGTTTTCGGCCAACACGGCATTGGCGTCTGCGCCGGGCAGAGCAATATGCGTGGGCTGGTAAAGGCGTTGGTCGGCCAGGGCCAGCACGCCGCCGCGGCCAAGGTGATAGGTTTCGATCACTACCAGGTTTTGCGGGAAGCTCACGCGCATCCCTTCGTAATTTTCCCAGTCGCTCAGGCTGGCGATAGGCAGAGTGATCTCAGTCAGGGCCGGCAGGACGTTGCCGCTGCTGATCACGCTGACCAGCGGGCTGCTGGCGATCTGGGTCTCGTTGTAGGATTCGACTACTTCTCCGGTCACACGCACGGCGTCGCCCACGCTGACCGGGGTGGCCGAGTATACGAAGATGCCTTCGGATGTGAGCGGGTCGCTGTCGGCGTCGCTATCTTCTTCCTGCACGAAGAAGCCGCCGACCGTATCTTGAAAGTCACCGATGACGATGCCTTCGATGGTGATGCTTTGCCCAACGAGCGGGCTGGCTGTGCCGCTGCCCTGCACGGCATGAATGCGGGTGATAGTGGGGGCGAAGCAGGCGGCTGTGTGGCTGCCCAGGCCGTCGAAGGTGTTGGTGGTGTAGCCGGTCCATTCGGCGGCGGGGTTGAAGGCGTCGGAGGGGGTGGCGTCGCCGGTGGCGATGGCGGCGTTGCGGCGCAGGGTGTTATCGGCGGTGCTGGCCAGGCCGCTGCCCCATTCTGTGCCGGGGTCTGTGCCAACTTGCCCAATCACATCCAGGATGGCGTTGTTGCTGATGCGACGCAGCACGATGGCATCGTCGCCGTTGAAATCGAGCGCGCCGCCGTTGTTGGTCTGGTCTGCGATGATCCCCAGGGCAGCATTTTGATGGGCAACGACAAACACATCGCCGCTGGCTACGCTGCCCTGCAAAAGCAGGGACGTATAGGTGCTGGCGCCGTTAAAGTAGGTCTCAAGCCGGTAGCCGCTGAGATCGATGGCGCTGTTCGTGCCATTGTAAATTTCGAGGGCTTTGTTGTCCCCACTCCCTTCCACATATTCCGAGAAGAACAACCCCGTACATGCGCTGGCTTCGGGCTGGATGGTGAAACTCCAGGTGTAATCGGCAGCCATCGGGTCAGCGTCGCCATCCTGATCGCTGACCTGGGCGGCGGTGACGACCGCGGTGCAACTTTCGCCGGCGGTGAAGTCGGTTACCGGGTCGAGGGTGAAGGTGCGCGGCCCGCCGCTGACCACGGCAGGGTGCGCGCCGCTGCTGGCGCAACTGATGGAAAACCAGTTCCCTGCGACGGTGACATCCTCGCTGAAGGTGATGGCGAGGCTGCTGTTGGCAGCCACGCCAGCCGCGCCGTTGGCAGGGGCGGTGGCAGCCACGGTGGGGGGCATGTCGCCGGTAGTGCCGGTGATGGCAATGTCGTCTATGCCCACCCATTCATCGCTGCCATCGGCATTGGTCGTCATGATGCGCAGTTGCACTTCGGGCTGGTTGTTGGCGGCGGCGGGCAGGGTGATGTTGATTGGCGTGACCTGCGTGGCCGTGCCGCCAGTGGTGGCATCGGCAATGTAGGCTGCCGGGATATTGGTGAAGTTGCCGCTTGCCCCCACGCGGTAGTGCAGCGCCACTGGCTGCACAGCGTCGTCGGCAGAGCCATCTATATCGCGCACGGTGTAGGCCACCTGGATGTCGCTGGCGCCGCTGGTGTTGAGGTGAATCTGGATGAATGGCGCATCGGCGGTGCCTGACCCTTGCAGGGCAATGACCGGGTCGGCCAGGGTAAATTCGGCCACGCCGCCGGTGATGAAGGTGTCGGGGTTGGTCTCGTTGGCGTTGACATTCACGGGGGTGGCTGTGCCATCGGCCAGGATGGTCTGTGGGTCTGCGCCGATGACGCCGGTCAGGCCGTCGCCGCGGTAGCCGATGATTCCGGGGACGAGCGACCAATCATCGTCGCTGCTGATCAGCCCGCCATCCGACCAGTTTTGTGCAAAGGGCAGCGCCTGGGTTGTGTTGTTGGCTAGGGCCGGTTGGATAGGCAGCCCCCCCAGGGTCATGCTCAACAGAGCTATTGTTAACAAAATTGTTAACCATCGTTTAGACATTCTTTCCTCCTCGGCTAAAAATTGCCCCATTATATCGCGTACCCATCCCAATCCACACCAAAACCTGTCAAGGGCTGGTTAACAACCTCGCTGCCAGTGAATGCCATTAAAAACATGGCATTTCGCCCATTTCAACGTAAAATTAAGGATGTCTTTACTCTGTTCCTATCTGCCCGTCCGCATAATTAGGGTGATCTTGTCTCGGCGGCTGGCCTGGTGTTTTCAGGTGGTCATTGCGCCAACGCCGGTCAGATAATCGGTTTTCTCTTCACGAAAGGAATGGCACAGATATGACTCAAAAACTCAAAAGGATATGGATTGGGACTCTCATCACGGCACTGCTGTTAGGCGGCCTGGCGTTTCCGGCCAATCAGCTTCACGCACGCGCCAACGCCCCCGCCAAAGCCGACGCGCCCCAGGCCGTAGACGCTATGCCCGCCCCGCTGGCCAGCTTCGAGGGCCTGCGCCGCGACCAGGCCGACCCCGCCTTCGGGCCAGACAGCGTCAAGCCCGACACCAGCGGCGACATCGGCATCACCCGCTACGTCCAGGCGGTGAACACCTCGCTGGCGATCTTCGATAAGGTGGGCAATGTCATTGCCAGCAGCACGTTTGGCGCGTTTTGGACCGGCGCCGCCACCGGCACGGCCTGCGACACCGACGCCTACCACCACGGCCAGCCGAACGTGCTGTACGATCACATGGCGCAGCGCTGGGTGGTGATGGATGTGGCCTACGATGACGCCGACATTGACACCGGCCCATACTACTACTGCATCGCCGTCTCCAACTCGCTGGCCGTCGAAGAAGTGGACGCTTTCACCGGCGAAATCCCTGACCCCTTCAACCCACCCACCGGCGATTGGTGGTTCTATACGCTGCAAATCGAAACCTACCTGCCGCTCCAGCCGCGCATGGCTTTGTGGCCCGATGGTTACTACGTCGGCGCCAATATGCTCGATGTGGAGAATAACGGCACCACCCGCAACCCGCGCGGCGTGCGCGTGTGGGCCTTCAACCGTGACGATCTCGTCAACGGCCTGACGCCCTTCCACTTTCAGAGCCACTATCTCTACGAAGCCGCCAACTATGCCCACCTGGTGCCGGCCAACCTGAGCGGCAACCCGCCGCCCACGGGTACGCCGGGCCTCTTCGCCTCGATCCAGCCGCCCAATAAGTTTGAACTGTGGGAATTGGAAGTAGACTGGATCAACAACGTTTCCACCTTCAACCCTAACCCCACCATCCTATACATGGATTTGCCCTACACCCAGGCGGTGGGCTACCTGGTGGGCCAGCCCGGCACGACCGAAAACCTGGATGTGCTGGCTGACCAACTGACCACGCTCGAATACCGCGAAGTGAACGGCAATCCTTCGTTGTGGGCCGCCCACACCACCCTGGTTTCAGGCGATCAGTTTGCCCTGCGCTGGTATGAAGTCCGCAACCCGGCCACCTCGCCCGCTTTCTACCAGCAAGGCAGCTTCGACCCCGACGCGCACACGCGCTGGATTTCGAGCCTGGGCGTGGACATCGAAGGCAATATGGCTATCGGGTACAGCGTGGGCAGCGAAGCGCTGGCGGCGCAAATTCGCTATGCCGGGCGCTTGAGCAATGACCCGCTCAACACCCTGGCGCAGGGCGAGGCCACCCTATGGCCGATTGCCCCCAGCACCACCACTTACCAGGATGACGCCGGGCCGATCAACAACGAGTTGTGGGGCACGCGCAGCGCCATGTCCTCAGACCCGGTGGATGAGTGCGTCTTCTGGTATGCCAACGAGTATTACGACAGCGCCGAGGTGTTGAATACGCACACCAACTGGCACACCCGCATCGGCTGGTTCCGCTATCCAAGCTGCGGCGGCGGCTCGTTGGTGCGCGTTTCGCTCAGCACGGCCAACGTGCAGGGCAGCGGCTCTTCGGGCATGGAATATGAATCATATAGCAGCAGCATCTCCGATGATGGCCGCTATGTGGTCTTTGCCTCCGAAGCGACCAACCTGGTGGCCAACGACACCAACAATCAATGGGATGTCTTCCTGCGCGACCGTGACGCCGACGCCGATGGCATCTTCGACGAACCCAGCCAGGTAAGCACCACACGCATTTCGATGGGCTTGAGCGGCGCACAGGCCAACGGAAAATCGTGGGAAGTTTCGATTTCGGGCAATGGGCGCTATGTGGCCTACTCCTCCGATGCCAACAACCTGGTGTCCAACGATACCAATGGCGCTCGCGATGTCTTCCTCTACGACCGCAACACCGGCAGCACCACGCGTGTCTCCGTCTCCAGCGGCGGGGTGCAGGGCAATGCCCGGTCGGATCAGCCGTCGGTTTCGTATGATGGGCATTATGTGGCCTTCCGTTCGTATGCCACCAACCTGGTCGCCAACGACACCAACGACCCCTCCGATATCTTCGTCCGCGATACCTGGGCCTTGCAGACCACGCGCGTTTCGGTTGGGCCGGGCGGAGCGCAGGCCGATGCTGGCTCCACCAACCCGGCCATTTCGGGCAACGGGCGCTATGTGGCCTTCGCTTCGTATGCTACCAACCTGGTGGCTGGCGATGTCAACGGCCCGCTTTCCGACATCTTTGTCTATGATCGCAACCTGGGCGTCACCGAGTTGATTTCATCCATAGACACCCTCGCTGCCACCTATGGCAACAACGAATCGTACACGCCCGACATCAACTACGATGGCAACTTCGTCGTCTTCATCTCGCGGGCAACCGACCTGGTGACGGTGGTACCGCCGCTCAATGGCACGGCGCATGTCTTCTTGCGCAATCGCGCCACGCTGCGCACCAAGCTCGTTTCCACTTCATATGTCGGCGCACAGTCGAACGCTGATTCGTATACGCCATCCATTTCGGGCGATGGCCGTTTTGTGGTCTATGCCTCCGATGGCAGCAACCTCGACCTGACCCCCGACATCAACGGCGTGCGCGATATCTTCCTGCACGACCGCGAAATTGGCCTGACACAGCGCATTTCGCGAGCCTACAACACCGAATATCCCAATGGCCGCTCCCACGCCCCGGTGATTTCGTCGGATGGACGGCATATCGCCTTCACGTCGGAAGCCACGAACCTGGTCAGCGACGACTCGAACAACAAGTGGGACGTGTTCGCCTATGACCGCCAGGCCGTCACGGTCAACTTCCTGACCATCAGCAGCAATGTGCCTGGCTATCCTGGTCAGCCGGTCTATGTCCCCATCCGCTTTACCGGCTACGGTCAGCAAATTGACACGACCACCTTCTCACTCGACTACGACCAAATCTGCCTCAGCTTCAGCACCACCCCGGCAGATGCGGTGGTCTTCAGTTTGCCCGCCGGGTTCAGTGGCTCGTACACATACAGCGCCAGCGATACCGACGGCGAATTGGACTTTTCGATCTACTCCAGCGGCAACCCGCAAGGCACGCTGGTAGATGGCATCATCGCCACGGTACGCCTGACGGTTTCGGGCGCTTGCCAGGCCCCTCCAGGGGCCAGCCGCAGCGCTCGCGTGGGCTTCTCCGGTGATCCGCCAGCTTCGTTTGCGCGCAGCGGCAGTTCGGTGCGTGGCCGCGTGGCCGATGGCTCGGTGACGGTGCTGGCTGGCCTGCTGGGCGACTGCAATGGCGATACCTTGCGCGATGCCGGTGACATCTCTGCCGAAGTGTTGGAAATCTTCGATGGCGATGGCACGGCCCCTGGCGACACGCCCCTGGGCAGTTACGCCGGCAACCCGGTGGGCTGCAATCCCAACCAGGATGCCGCCGTAGATGCCGGTGACATTTCGTGTCTGGTGATCTTGATCTTTGGCAATGGCTCATGCGGCGGTATTTCAAGGCCCGTTGGCGGCTTAGAGGCGCTCGCATCTCCGGTGGATGCAATCACTGAGAAAAGTTCATCGGCAACTGCTAGCGATCCGCTGATTGCCATGCCGCTGTTGACAACGGTTGACTGGGGCGAGTCTTTGCAAATCCCCATTGCTTATCAATCTAATGGCAGCGAAGTGAATACGTTGATCTTTTCGTTGAATTACGATCCAGCGCTTTTGAACTTGGATCCCGCCGACCCCTATTCGGTGACGCTCAATCTGCCACCTGGCTTTACTGGCGGTGTGTTCTATACGCCCGACCAGCCCAATGATGAGTTGGATGTCGCCATCATCGGGCCATTAAACGGCGTTTTGACCGACAGTGTGCTGATGACGGTTACTTTCCAGGTAACGGATACCCAAACGATCAAAAATACGGCCATTGAGTTTGCACCGATCATTTCGTTCAGCGATCCAAAGGGCCATACCCTTCCTGGCAGCCATCAAAATGGGCAAATCCATCTCGGCCCGTGGGAGGTATACTTACCCGTAATCACCAGGTCTGAACCCTGAGTTGCTCCGGTTCTCAACCAGCCTTGCGGCGGGCAACCCCCCGCAAGGCTGATTTTTTGGATGTAAGGAGAAACCTCGATGCGTACAACGGATGTCCTTTCTCGCAGGTGGATCATTCCCCTTGTTCTTCTGACCCTGGCGTTGGCTGGCTGGGGGGTGGCGCACTTTTCGGCACAGGCGGCCACCGCTGCCGGGCCAACCCTGACCATTCCCAGCCAGGCGCTTGCTTTGCCTGAAAGCCCGGTCACGCTCACCCTCACCTTCGAGCCGGTCACGGCCACCATCTCCAGCATCGTTTTCTCGCTCGATTTTGACCCCACCTGGTTGACCTTCGATGCGACCGATGCCGACCTGGATGGCCTGCCCGATGCCGTCACCTTCCATGCGCCGGGCGCCTTCTTCACCCAGGTCACCTACGACCCTGCCGACAGCGACGGCGAACTCGATTTTATGGTGGCCGACCTGGCCCCGCCGCTCGCCGCCCTGCCCGGCGGCAACCTCGTTTCGATCACCTTCACCACCGGCCAAACGCTGACCGATGTTGAAACGCCGGTGCTGTTTTCAACCGAGCCGCCGGTTTCGTTTGGCAGCACCACCGGCGGCAGTGTGCCTGGCGCTGGAATCGCTGGCTCGGTGCTGATCTCGCCGCAGGTGGTCACCACCACGGTCTCCCCCTCGCCAACCGATACCGAAACGCCCACGCCCACCAGCTCGCCAACGATCACCCAAACCCCCACGCCGCCCGATGTTTACCTGCCGGTGATCTTGCGCCAACTGCCCCCAACGGCCACACTGACCCCCACGCCCACATCCACCCAGCCGGGTGACACTATCACCCCCACCACCACGCCCACGGCCACAGCCACGCCCACGAGCAGCAGCACACCCCCCAGCCCCAGCCCTACGCCGACCCAAACGCAATTTGTTTGTACCAATTTGTTGCGCAACAGCGGCTTTGAAACTAAAACCGATTGGGATAGGCCAGCTACCGAATACACCGCAGATTATTCCGACGCTCAAAAGCACGCTGGGTTGGAATCCATGCGCGTGGGGATTATCAATCTGGCGCACAATAAGTATGCTTACTCATCGGCCCGCCAGCAGGTCAGCATCCCGGCTGGGGTCGGCAGCGCTTCGCTGCAAGTGTGGCTCTATACGGTCAGCGGCGAATCCAGTCTGCGCCCATTGCCAGCGCGCCCTCTGGTAGGCAGCGAATTTGGCAATGGCCCACTGGCTTTCGATGCCCAATATGTGATGGTGCTGAATAATTCAGGCGATGTTGTCGAAACCCTGTTCTGGGAGCGCGACAACACGCAATCATGGCAGCAGCACACCTTCGACCTGCAAGATTACGCCGGGGAGACGATCATGATCATGTTCGGCGCATTCAACGATGGTTATGATGGCGTGACCGGCATGTATGTAGATGATGCTGTGCTGACGGTCTGCCCGTAGCATCGAAACCGGGTCTCGACAGGCTCGACCAGCGGTGACACGCTGGTTGAGCCTGTCGAAACCGAGCTTATCGAAACCGAGCCTGCTGGCTATCTTTCGCTGTTCAGCCGCGCCACCAGCGCCGGCAATTCCCCCAAATGCTCCAACTCGAAATACTGATAGCGCGCCCGCGTCGCTTCGTCTACAAATTCGTGCGACCAGGTGCTTTCGTAGTGGATGTACACCGCCTGCCCGCCGATTTCTAGCACCGGCAAAATATCCGAGCGCAGCGAGTTACCCACCATCAACACCTGGCGCGGGTCGAGGCCATGCTGGTCGAACAGGCGTTGATAGGTGGCAGGCGTTTTATTGGCGACGATCTCGATATAGCGAAAATACCTGGTCAAACCAGAACGCTCGATTTTGTGCTGCTGCTCGAAGGTGTCGCCCTTCGTGATCAACATCAAGGGATAGCGCTGTCCTAACTCGGCCAGGGTGGCTTCGGCGTAATCAAGGAAGGGCAGTTCGGCGGTGAGCATCTGTTTGCCCAATTGTAGGATGGTCTGCAAGGCATCTACGGGGATGCAGCCCTGCGAGGCCGACATGGCGGTTTCGATCATCGAGAGCGTGAAGCTCTTGATGCCGTAGCCGTAATTCAGAACATTGTGTTCCTCGATGATATCCAACTGCTGGCGAATTTGTTCGGCGCTGCCATAAGCCGCCAGCAATTGGCAGAACTGATCTTTTGCTTGCGTGTAGAGATATTCATTGTGCCAGAGCGTATCGTCGGCATCGAAGGCGATCAAGGAGATGCGTTCACTCACGGTTCGCCTCCACGGGGCCATTGTAGCGGTTCATGGCCGAGTTCAGGCCCTCGGTAACGAAGGTCAGCATGGCTTCGGCGGCGCGGTCGAGGATTTCGGGCAGGGCCTTTTCCTCCGAACGAGAGAAGCGTTCCAGCACATAGGCCGCCGCCAATTGACTGCCCGGCGGCCTGCCGATGCCCATGCGCAGCCGGGCGAAATCCTGCGTCCCCAGGCGTTCGATGGTGCTGGCCAGTCCCTTTTGCCCCGCCGACCCGCCGCCAGGCCGCAGGCGCAGTACGCCAAAGGGTAAATCTACATCGTCATTGGCAACCATCAGGTTTTCCACCGCCACCTTGTAAAACCGGGTCAGCGCGGCAATGGCGCTGCCCGATTCGTTCATGTAGGTTTGCGGCTTGGCGAGGATAATGCGCCGGCCTTCATGGCGGAAATCGTACGTCAGGGCGCGCATTTGCACGCGCGGCATGGGTTTGGCGCCGGCGAGCAGCTTTTCCACCAGGCGGTCTATCGCCATGAAGCCGATGTTGTGGCGCGTGTCGGCATATTGGCGTCCGGGGTTGCCGAGGCCGGTGAGCAGGTAAATGGGGGCGGGAGATGGAGGAAGCATAGGGGGCAGGTTGAAGCTGGTGTAAGGGGAGATTGATTTCGCTCACCCACAGGCGGCGAGACGTTTAGCGCCGGGACAGTTGGCGCAGGTACAGGTAGATGCCCAGCAGCCCAAAGGCGGCGATGATCACAACGATGCCGGCCTGGGCGCTGGCAGCCAGGTCTTGTGGGGTCAGTTCGGCGGGGTTGGTGGGCAATGGGGTGAGGGTGACTGCCGGGCGTGAAGGTGCAAGGGTAGCGCGTGGGGTGCTGTCGGCGGGGGTAGCGGTGACGGGCGGCGCAGTGGCCGTTTCGATGGCGGTGTAGTTGCGCACCCGTACGGCAATGACGTGTTGGCTTGTTTGCGCCGCGCCGTCCCAAACCGTCAGCCGTAGGTGGTAGTTACCGTCGGTGATGGTGGTGGTATCCCAGTCGGCCAGGATGTCGTTTTCGATGGGCTGATCCCCTTCGGCGATCAGAAACCAGGTCTTGGTGGGGTCTTCGGCATAACCAAATTCGAGCACCCAGCTTTGTAAGCCGGCAATGGCGGTGCTGCCGGTGATAGCGACCTGCCCCAGCAGGGGCGCATCTGGCGCGGGGGCGGTGATGATGGCGGCATTTGTCCCTTGTGCCGCAGCGCGCCCGGCAAAACCAAACAGTAGAGTGCATATCCAGGCAATTTCAACCAGTGACCAGGATTTGCTCATCTTATTAATCGTTGCCCAATTGCGTTGTTACGCAATCTCAGTAAGCAGCGCTTGTTCGATAGTTTGTGGCAGTTCAAGGAATAAAAAGCATGTTTCTGGATACAAATAATCTTCCCCTGATTCATCCAGGATGCGCAGATATCCATCGCTTGCGGCTGCCGGGTCTGGTACCACCGGGTATACCTTGTGCAAGATCAAGTCATCACAATTTTTATTGTGTATACAGATAACGAACTGATTAAGAGAATTTTCCATAGTTCAATCCAGAAACCGTTTGATTTTGAAACGTCTTTGTCCAATGCCATGCGCCTCATACCAGTGGATTTATGCCCGGCGCACATGCCCATTTGCCAATTCAACGGAAGCAACCCCTTTTAATTTACGCCATCTGCCTTCGCCATATTGCTTTTGCAGCAAGGCCAGATCTCGGATGGTGTGTGATGTTGCGATCGTTTCAATGTGGCTAATGTCGCCGATGATCTTGAAATACATGAGGCGAGTATATCACCGGATAGATTTTATGGCTGTGGCGTGGGCGTCTCAGTTACTTCGGGTGTGGGGGTATCGGTCACTTCGGGGGTTTCGGTCTTCCACACGCCGGGGAGCGCCTCCCACGGCAGCACGGGACGCACGCCGCCGTAGAAATAGGCGTAGGCCAGGCGGGCGAAAATCGGCGCACCCCATTCCGAGCCTTCGCCCTGGTATTCCAGCACGACGACGATGGCGATGTCGGGCTTGTCGGCGCGGCCTTCGGTGGTGTAACCGGCGAACCAGGCGTGGGGCTTGCCGCCGCCCGATTGCGCCGTGCCGGTTTTGCCGCGTGCGCTCAGGTTATAGCCTTGCAGCCACAGGCCCACCGGTCGGTAGGCGGTGCCGCGCGGTTCATCTACCACCATTTGCATTGCTTCCTGGATGATCGCCAGGTTTTCCGCGCTGACCGGCAACAGGCCGCGCACGGTGCGGGTGAAGACGTAGGTCGGCTCGCCGATGGGCGGCACGATCTTTTCGACCAGGGTCGGTTTGTAGAGTGTGCCGCCGTTGGCAATGGCGGCGATAAAATCGGCCACCTGCAGGGGCGTCACCTGGGTATCGCCCTGGCCGATGGCGTTGTTGGTGGCGTCCAGCCGTCCGTTTTCCGCCGGGGGTACTGGCACGTTGCCGGGCTGCTCGGCGATCTCGATGCCGGTGTTGCTGCCCAGGCCAAAACCGACGGCCATATCCGAAACTGCCGTGGTCAAGCCCCGGTCGTACAGCCCCAGCCCGATGTGGTAGAACCACGGGTTGCACGAACGCATCAGCCCGCCTTGCAGGGTGAGGATGCCGCTGGCCTGGGTCTTGCCATCTTCGAGGTAATGCTGCCAGGTCCAGTCATACAAGATCGGGTTGCCCAGTTCGGTAAAATCGTAAGTGCAGTTGTATTCGGTGTCTTTCTGGTAAAAACCGCTTTCCAGCCCGGCCGCCATGGTGATAATTTTGAACACAGAGCCGAGCGGATAGGTGCCTTGCGTGGCGCGGTTGACGCTGAAGGTGGGGGCCGTGGTGTAAAGCTCTTGCAGGCCAGTGTAAAAGTTATAGTTGGTCGGCTCGAACAGGTTGGGGTCGAAGGATGGCGAGGAAGCCATGGCCAGCACCCGTCCGGTGTCCACTTCCATGATCACCACCGCGCCATATACCCCATTCAGCACCGATTGTGCGGTTTCTTGCAGGTCTTTGTCGAGCGTGGTGTGGATGGCCTGCGAGGGCTGCGTGCCGCGTTCGGCCAGCAGCGTGACGGTGGCTCCTTCGGGATTGACCACATACAGTTTGCCGCCGCGTGTGCCGCCCAAATACGGTTCGCCCCAAATTTCCAGGCCCATGCGCCCCACGCGTTCATTCCAGGCATAGCCCAGGCGGGCGTAATCATCTACCTCATCCGGTTGGATCGAACTCATAAAGCCGACCACGTGCGGCGCGGTGGCATCGTAGTAATAGCGCGCTGCAAACGGGCTGAGGATCACTGCCGGGTAGCTGGATAACGAACCGAGGAACGGGGCAACCTGGTCCGAGGCGATGCTGCCCACCGGCACATACCCGGCATACGAACGGGCGGCATCTACCTGGCTTTGAATCCGGTCTATCGAAACCCCGGTCACACGCTGCAAGAGCGCGTACAACTCCGCTGGTTCGTCTGGTACATCGGCGGCATTCAGGCCAATGGCAACGGCGTTGGACTGTCCCACCAGCGCATTGCCGGCGCGGTCGTAAATGTTGGCCCGCGCCGGCGCGTCGATCTCCATGCGCAGGCGGTTGCCGCCTTTCAACTCCGGCAGGATCAGCGCTTCATCCCACTGCACGCGCCACTGGCCGTCTTCCAGCACCAGCCCCATCACTGTGTCGCGGCTGATGTCGCCCACCAACGCCGAATGCAGGGTCACTTTGTAGTTGACTTCTGCCGCATACGGGCTTTTGACCAACGCCGCCAGGATTTCGCTATCCCAATGACTCACGGCCGCCTGGATGGCCGTTTCGGTGTAGCGCCGGCTGAAATCAACCGGGCTGATTGCCCCCTGGCTGACCGAGGTCAGCCGCGCGTACATGCTGGCGTAATCTTCCAGCTTCCAGGCGTCCAGGTACGCCTGGGCCGCCGGCAGGGGATCAGGGGCGCGAGTGGTGTGCAGTTCGGGGTCGCCTGGTGTATTGGTTGGCAGGCGATCTGTCGCGGTCGGTGGGGCAGGAGGATCGGTCGGTTGGGGGGTGGCCGGGTTACACGCTACCAGCAGCGCAACGATGAGAAAAACGGAAAGGATGTTCGATTTCATAGAAGGCAATTTTGCTCACTTGCTGATTGTTTTCTTGGTTCTCAAGCCGCGCTCCACCAATCTTGCCCTTCGCGCAGTCCAAAAGTCTCCAGGCGTTGGCAGATCAGTTGGCGGGCGCCGCGGGCGGCAACGGCGGCCAGCACCACCGGGTGACGATAACGCTGCCATAAATCCATCAGACCCTCTGGCGGCAGAATGGGCAGGCCGCGGCGGGTGCGGCCAATTTTGGCGGGGTCAATATCCACGAAGGCCGCCAGTGGCGCCCGTTCACGCTGCAACTGCTTGCTCAGGCGGCGGCCCATCATCCCCGCGCCCCAGAGGATGACCGCATCGCGCCCGGCCAAGGGGCCGCGGGCCAGGTAGTGGGCTTTGGCACGGATGAAGTTTTCTAACGAATAGCGGCTGTCAGCACGCGTCAGACGGCCAGGCGATTCACGCCATTCGAGCAGCACCTCGGGCAGTTTATAAAAACGTGCGCCCGCCAGGTACAGCCGCAGCCACAGGTCGTAATCTTCGGCCCAGCCGTGATCCTGGTATCCGCCGATTTGCTCCAGCCACGCCCGCCGCATCATCACGCTGGGATGTACCAACGGGCTTTCGACGAACATCTCGCGGCGCAGTTCGGCATCGCTGATCAGGCCGTTGCTCCATGCGATGTATACCTGGAAGCCGCCGCGCAGTTCCGCCGCCGGAAAACCCGTCACCTGGCAGCCCAGCACGGCGACTTCGGCGTGTTCACGCAGATAAGCGGCCTGCCGTTCGAGCCGTTGGGGATGGCAGCGGTCATCGGCATCCATGCGGGCCAGCAACGGAGCGCTGCTGGCCCGCCAACCGGCGTTCAACGCCTGTACGATCCCGCCGTGTGGCCGGGTGACGATCTTCAGGCGTGGCTGGCGAGCGGCCCAGGTGCGCAAAATGGCGGGGGTGTCATCGGTCGAGCCGTCATCAATCGCCACGATTTCAAAGTCAGCAAAAGTTTGCGCAGCCAGGCTGTCGAGCGCTTCGGGCAGGGTGGCGGCTGCATTGTAACATGGGAGCAGAACGGAGATTGCGGTCATGGCTTAGGGTTCGGTGAGAGCGGCCCAAAACAGGCCCTGGCAGGTCATTATACCGCCCTCGTTGGGGTACAATTTTGAGACCCAAGACAACCCCCACGGAGTTTTCGCCGATGAAACGACCTGTTGTTGTGATCCCTATCTTGCTGGCCTTGCTGAGCCTCGCCTGTTCGCTTTCTGGTTGGGATGCCCCCGCGCCGGCTTTACCTACCCCTGCTACAATAGACCCCACCCTGTGGGCGCTCGAAACGCAGTTGGCCCAGCCGCCTGCCACGACCGCTGCCACCGCCACGCCAGCCGCGGCAGATACAGCCGTTGCCACTGACATAGCCTTGCCCACGGCCACCCCGCCGCCTACCGCCAACCCCGCCGCCTGTCTGTTCGGCACCTGGCAGGCCACCAACATTCAAGATTATGTGGTCGCCGCCATCCCGCCCGATATGGCGCAGGAATACAACCCCACCTATCAAAGCACCAGCGGGCAGGCCTATCTCAGCTTCTTTGAGAATGGCCTGGTCACGCTGCAAGCCTATCAACTCAACATCGAGTTCGAGATTCAGGCAGGCATTTTCCGCGTCGGCCTGGTGGTCGCCCTCGATGGCCTATCCAGCGGACAATACAGCGCTGATGCCAGCCAGGTGACCACGCAAAACATGACCACCACCGGCCTGACGGCTTCGGCTCGCGCCCTGGAGCAGGATGTGATCTCCCCTGCACAAATTCTGGCCTCACTGCCGCTGGTGCAGCCGCCCTTCCATACGGCCACCTATCAATGCGACGCGCAAACGCTCTCCTTGCGCCTGAACGCTTACCCTGCAACGATTCCCCCGTTGCAATTCCAGCATCAGCCATGAGCGAGCGTTACCCCGTCCCGGCCTGCCAAATCCGCCGCGAGAATATCGTCGTCAACTCGCGTTTCATTGCCACGCTGTCCCCCGTCATCAGCGTTGACGAGGCCAAAGCCTTCATCGCCCGCATGCGAGACGAATTTACCGATGCCTCGCACAATGTCCCCGTTTACCTGGTGGGATATGGCGCATCGGTGATCGCCCACTGTTCAGATGCTGGCGAACCGTCCGGCACGGCTGGCCGCCCGGCGCTCGAAGTGCTGCGCGGCAGTGGGCTGGGTGACGTGGCTGTGGTGGTCACGCGTTACTTTGGCGGCACAAAACTCGGCACTGGCGGCCTGGTGCGCGCGTACAGCGATGCCGTGCGTGCCGTGGTCAGCGCGGTCCCCCGCGCTCACAAAATTCTCACCCACACAGTCATGCTGGGCCTGCCCTACAACTGGCTGGAACGCGCCCGCCTGCTGGCAGCCGCCCATCACGGCCAAATTCTCGACGAAGATTTTGCCGCCGAGATCACCCTCACGGCGCGCTTCTCGGTGGCCGATTTCGAGCCATTCCAACGCGCCCTATCCGAACAGTCCAACGGCACGCTGCGGGCCGAGATCATCGAAACCGCCACGATCCTGATGCCGGTCGAATAAAACTACCTGCTCCCATACATTTCATACAACGCCAACACCTTATCTGCATACGAATACCCCACATTCATCGGGCCGTAGGCTTTCAGGGCATCGCGCGTGTTGTCCCAATGCCCAACCAACCCGGCCAGGAAGCGCGTGCCATACGCCACATTGAAAGCAGGTTCCTGCAATTCAGCCGTGGTGGGGCGGTCGGCGAAGCAAGGCCCGTTGATGCATTGGAATTTGGCCGCCAGGCCATCCCGCGGCATCACCTGCATCAGGCCCACCGCGCCGCTTTTGGAATAGGCCAGCGCATTGCCGCCGCTTTCCTGCCAAATCAGCGCCGCGATCAGGTCGGGAGGCAGGTTGTGGGCATCGGCAAAATGGGTGATCAGGCCACACCATTGGCGTATGGAAGCTGGATATTGATCGCTGACCCGGCACGGGCCTTCGTTATATGCCGACGCTGCGCTGGGAGAAACCCCTGGCGAAAGCGCTGCTTCGGCGGGCGATGTCGTGCCGACCGCCAGGCAGGTGATTGCCAGAACGAAACATCCCAGGAGCGTGCTGAGGACAATCGCGTGGTGAATCCGTTTCATGTTCCTGCTCCTGAACGAGGTAAATGATTTTGTTGTGCGCATTAAAATAGCACATTTGTTCTGAAAAATCAACGGTCAATTTTCGTTGACTTTCCTCCATTTGGCGCTATACTTGGGGCGTCGTGCAAATGAATTTGCTCAGGAGGTCACGATGAAGCTCACCTGGTTTGGTCATGCCACCCTCGGCCTGGAAACAGACGGCCATCACATCCTGATTGACCCTTTCTTCACCGGCAACCCGGCGGCCTCCACCACGGCTGATGCGGTGGCCGCCGATTTTATCCTGATCACGCACGGACACGGCGATCATCTTGGCGATACCATCCCTATCGTCCAACGCACCGGGGCAAAGGTGATCAGTAATCACGAAATCGCCGTCTGGTTGGGCAAGCAGGGCATCGAAGCCCACGGGCAGCACATTGGTGGCGGCTACCAGCATCCCTTTGGCTACCTGAAACTGACCCAGGCCCTGCATGGCTCCATCTTGCCTGATGGCAGCTACGGCGGCAATCCGGCCGGCTTCTTGCTGACGGCCAACGATGGTAAAAAAGCCTATTTCGCCGGCGATACCGGCCTATTTGGCGATATGAAGCTGATCGGCGAAGAGGGCCTCGACCTGGCTGTGTTGCCGATTGGCGATAACTACACCATGGGCCCCGCCGACGCCTTGCGGGCGGTCAAGCTCTTGCAGCCCCGGCATGTTGTCCCCATTCACTTCAGCACCTTTGGCCTGATCGATCAAAACGCCGAAGCCTGGGCCAGCCGGGTATACGAAGAAACTGCTATCCCCGTGCATGTACTGAAGCCCGGGCAGGACTTCACTTTTTAGCTTGTGGAGGAGCCATGTTTAAAGGTATTTTTCGTAAAAACAAAGAAGAACAGGTGCGCCAGGCAGGCCGTCTTCCCCCTGGTCAGTCGCTGACGCAGAAATTCCCGGTGCTGCATTATGGCCCGGTGCCGCCCTTCAACCCGGCCACCTGGGATTTTCGTGTGTGGGGCGAGGTAGAACAAGAAGTGCGCTGGACGTGGGATCAATTCAACCAGCTTCCCCGCACCCAGGTGACGATGGATTTACACTGCGTGACGCGCTGGAGCCAATTTGATATGCCCTGGGAAGGTGTGTCCTTGCGCACGCTGATCGAACAGGGCCTGATCAAACCCCTGCCGACAGCCACCTACATCATGCAGCACGCTGAATACGGCTACACAACCAATTTGCCCATCGAGATCATGTTACAAGATAACTTCTTGCTGGCCACCCATTACGACGGCCAGCCGATTACGCCCGAACATGGTTACCCCCTGCGCGGGGTGGTGGGAACGATCCCTGGCCGAGACGATTTGACCACGCCCTATCTGTGGAAAGGGGCCAAGTGGCTGCGTGGCCTGGAGTTCATGCCCCGCGACCGGCGGGGATTTTGGGAACAGGCCGGTTATCATAACCTGGCCGATGCGTGGAAAGAGCAGCGTTACGGATGAGCGCCAAAATTCTCCTGGTCGAAGACGATTCCGATAATATGGATTTGTTCACCTATGTTTTACAGCGAGCCGGCTATCGCGTGCTGCATGCCCACAATGGCCTGGAAGCGCTCGAAATGGCCGGACGCGAGCAGCCCAATTTGATCTTGATGGATTTGGCGATGCCTGAAATGGACGGGTGGACGGCTGCCGAACATTTGAAGCGTGACCCACAGACTCAGGAAATCCCCATTGTCGCCCTCACGGTACGCTCCACCCCACAAGATAAAATTCGCGCCATCGAAGCGGGGGTCAATGGCTACATGACCAAACCGGTCAATCTCAACAATTTCGTGCGCCAGGTGGCTAACTACGTCGAACCGCCGGACGAAGATTCTTCTTAAAGTTTTGACGAGTAAAGAGTTAAGGTAACCCCAGCTTAGAACGTAGAAAATTGCGGATAATTTCTGCTGACTTGAAAGCCGCCTTTGCATCTCCTTTGGCCGCCGTTCGACCGGGGTAACGAAATCGAACGGCGTAACCTTCCAGCGCATTCAAATCTGCTTGAATGAGGGTAAACGAAGCATCCAGTTTCAGGCACAACGCCAACAACTCTGCCAGACTGTGTGTCTTTGGGATAGCAATGTAATTTTCTTGCAGGAAACCTTTGAGGTATTTCTCCGCCATTTGTTGTGCATGGAAGCAGACATCATCGTAGTTTGGAGCAGCGCGCACTCGCAACTCTCGCCGGGCGGTAGCAAAATCATTTTCCGCTTTTTCCACCCATTCAAGCGTCAGCGGATTCATATAAAATCTTCCCTTTCTGTGTGATTTCCTTCAAAAACGAATCGCCCCATAAGATACGTTGCTTCAGTGTATCTGGCGTGTACACCAAAATATCCATGCCAAACAACGGGTTGATATGCTGGCGAATTTGAATTGCCTGCCGGATTTCTTGGGTTGTTTCCATCACCACCAGTAAATCCACGTCACTTTCGGGCTTGGGATGGCCATAGGCATACGAGCCGAAAAGGATAATTTTCTGGGGATGAAACTCATCGGCAATACGTCGCACCACTTCGCGAATAATTGACATGGGTATTCGCTGACGATGATCAATCGTGGGAACGGCTAAGGATGTATCCATACAAAGATTATACACGCCACTCGCGTCACTTACGCCAAATGCGCCTTAATCGCCTCTGCCACTGCCTGGCTGATACCTTCCACTTCTTGCAATTCATCCAGCGAGGCTTTGCGGATGGCCTCGAAATCGCCAAAATGCACCAGCAGGGCTTTGCGGCGCTTGGGGCCGATGCCGGGGATGGCATCGAGCCTGGAGGCCACGCCCTGCTTGTCGCGCCGGGCGCGGTGAGCGGTGATGGCGAAGCGGTGGGCTTCGTCGCGCACGCGCTGGATGAGGTATAGCCCCTGCGAGGTGCGCGGCAGCAGAATCGAATCGGGGCGGTGCGGCAGGAAGAGTTCCTCTTCTTGCTTGGCCAGGCCCACTACCGGTACGGCCTCGGTCAGGCCATATTCTTCCAGCACCTTCACCGCCCGGGCGAGCTGTCCTTTGCCGCCATCTACGATCAGCAAATCGGGCAGGCGTTGGAAGGAGGCGTCGGGCTTCTTATGATGGTGCGATTCCGCATCCTGTAACAGCTTCCAACGGCCAAAACGGCGGCGCAGTACTTCTTCCATGCTCTCGAAGTCATTTGGCCCCTGCACGGTGCGGATGTTGAATTTGCGATAGTGGCCCTTCTTGGGCGCGCCCTGCTCGAAAACGACCATACTGCCCACCGCCAGCACGCCCTGTGTGTTGGAGATGTCGTAACATTCGATGCGGTTGGGCGGGCCGTGGAGGGCAAGCGCTTCTTGAAGGTCTTGCAGGGCCTGTTCCTGGCGGTGGGTGTCGTTTTCCCAGCGTGCTTTGAGGGCGGCCAGGGTTTCGGCGGCGTTTTCGGCGGCCATCTGCACCAGTTCGGATTGTTGGCCGTCGTGGGGGACGCGGATTTCCACCTTATCGCCGCGGCGGGTGTTGAGCCAGCTATTGATCACAACCGACTCTTCGATTTCCATTTCGGTGGGCAGCAGCAGTTGGCCGGGGACGGTGGGGGTTTCGTCGTAGAACTGCTTGAGGAACTCGCCCAGCACGGCGGCGTCGGGCGTTTCGTCGGCCCCTTCCATCACGAAGTATTCACGCCCGATCAATTTGCCGCCGCGAATGAAGAAAACCTGCACGCAGGCTTCGCCGTTGGAACGTGCCATGGCAATCACATCCGAATCCACGTAATCGGGCGAGAAGACCACTTTCTGGCGGGCCACGATCTGCTGCAAGGCGCGCAGTTGGTCGCGCAGGGCGGCGGCTTTCTCGAAGCGCAAATCTTCGGCGGCCTGGGCCATCTCGGTTTGGATACGCCCCATGATGCCTTCGGAATGGCCTTCGAGGAATTTGCACAGGTCGTCAATCATCTGGCGGTATTGCGCCTGGTTGACCGCGCCAATGCAGGGGGCAATGCACAGCTTGATGTCGTAGTAGAGGCAGGCGCGGCTGTCTTGCCCGGTGATTGCGCGGTCGCAGGTGAGATAGGGGAAGACGCGTCGCAGGATGTCGAGCGTTTGGTAGACTGCCCAGGCTCCGGTGTAAGGGCCATAATAACGTGAGCCGTCCTCGATAATCTGGCGGGTGACGGTCACCTTGGGGTACGCCTCGCCCCAATGAACCTTGATGTAGGGGTAGCGCTTGTCGTCCTTCATGCGGATGTTGTACTGCGGACGGTGGCGCTTGATCAGGTTCATCTCCAAAATCAGCGCTTCCAGTTCCGAGCCGACCACAATCCATTCAATATCGGCGATGCGGCGCACGAGCTGGCGCGTTTTGGCATCGGGCTGGTTGCTGTGGAAGTAGGAGCGCACCCGGTTGCGCAAATTGACCGCCTTGCCGACGTAGATGATCGCGCCCTCGGCGTTTTTCATCAGGTAGCAGCCGGGTTTGGTGGGCAGCGAATCGAGCAGGCTCTGGATGTGTTCGGAAATGGGCATGGCGAGGATTCTATCATGCGGCGCGGTATAATCTTTTTAGCTCTATTTGTAGGGCAAAACGAATTTTGCCCTACGGAAAGGACGGCATCTATGGTTCTGGCGGAAATAACCCTTGAACAAAAACTGATCAGCGGCGACGAACTGTTTGGCATGACCGAGCGCGGGCGCTGTGAGTTGATTGAAGGAGAAGTGATTACGATGAGTCCAACAGGAAGTACACACGGTATCATTGAGGGCAATTTGTTCGCAGAACTCAAGGCCTTTTGCCGCAAAAACCGCCGCGGCCAGGCGATGGTAGGCGAAGTCGGCATCTACATCCGCCGCAACCCCGATACCATCCGTGCCGCCGATGTGCTGTACATCTCCAACGAACGCTACGCCCAGCGCCAATCCACGGGTTTTTTGGATGTGGCTCCTGAACTGGTGGCGGAAGTGCTTTCGCCCGAAGACCGCTGGAGCGAGGTGATGCGCAAACTGCAAGATTATTTCGAGGCTGGTGTGCTGCGGGTGTGGGTGGCTGACCCCGTCTCGCAGAGCATCTTCGCCTACAGCTCGCTCACCCAGGTCGAACGCTTCACTGCCGCCGACACTCTCACAGACGAATCCCTGCTGCCTGGCCTGACCGTGGCGGTGGCAGACGTTTTTGCCCTATAAACAAGGAATGTTCCCATGACCACCAAAGCTGATCTCGAACTTGCTCTCAAAGATGCCCTGCGCGCCGGCGACGACCTGCGCAAAAGCACCATCCGCATGGTGATCGCGGCCATCAAACTGGCCGAAGCGGAGAAAAAAGGGACGGTGATTGATGAAGCCGCCGTCCACGCGCTGATCCAGAAAGAAATCAAGGCCCGCCGTGAAGCCATTGCCGATGCCGAAAAACTCCACCGCTCCGACCTGATCGCTGCCGCCGAGGCTGAAATCGGCGTCCTGGAAGGATTTTTGCCAAAACAGCTTTCTGCCGATGAACTGGAAATGCTCGCACGCCAGGCTGTTGCCGAAGTAGGCGCCACCTCGCCGAAAGAGATGGGCGCGGTGATGAAGGTGCTGATGCCGCGCATCCAGGGGCGCGCCGCGGGAAACATGGTCAGCCAGGCCGTGCAGAAACTCCTGGCGGGCTGACCGTCGTAACCCTATGCCTCCCGCGCTGCCGAAATTTCGTGTCGCACCCAGGCCGCTGTTTTTGAGCTTGCTCTTCCTCGCTACAGGCAGCCTGATCTTTCTGTCGCTGATTGCCCCGTTCCTTTTGCGTTCAGAAGATGCTCTGCTGGTTGCCGGCCAGGTTGCGCCGCGTGATGTACTGGCGCCGTATAGCGATACGTTTCAAAGTACGATCCTGACCAACCGCCAACGTGAAGAAATCATCCGCCAGGTGCAGCCGGTATACACCACGCCAGACCCCGGGGTGGGGCGTGTTCGCCTCGAGCTGTTGCAGGCCACATTGGCTTATATCGCCACCGTGCGCGCGGATATTTATGCCACGCTCGAACAAAAACTGACCGACCTGGCCGCGCTGGATGATATTCGCCTGTCACAAGATACCGCGGCGGCCATCCTGCAACTTTCGGACGCCCGCTGGCAAACCGTTCAGCAAGAAGCGCTGGTAGTGCTGGAACAGGCCATGCGCGAAACTATTCGCCCCGAAGACCTGGAAAACGCTCGGCGTGGCCTGCTTTCGTTGGTCAGCCTCTCGCTCTCCGATGAGCAGGCTGACACGGTGGTGGCGTTGGTTTCGGCGTTCATTGTTCCGAATAGTTTTTATGACCCCGAACGTACTGACGCCGCCGTTCAAGCTGCCCGCGAACAGGTCGTGCCGCTCTACCGCTCGTTCGTTGCCGATGAAGTGATCGTGCAACGCGGCCAGGTCATCACTGCTGAAGACGTGGAAGCCCTGCAAGCGTTCAACCTGGTCGAGTCGCCAGATACCTGGCAGGATATTGTCGGCGCAGCCATGCTGACCGCGGTGATGATGGGCCTGTTTATCCTTTACTTGCGCCGCTATCCCGAATACCTGCTCGATTTACGCGCCCTGGTCTTGGTGGTTATGTTGTTGCTGCTGTTTTTGTTTGGCGCACGGGTGACGGTTGCGGGACATACCGTGCTGCCTTATCTGTTTCCCCTGGCGGCCTTCAGTTTGACTGCTGCGGCCTTGTTTGGTTCGGAATTGGGCATTGCGCTCAGCTTACCCTTGGCGGTGATGGTTGCGTTTGGTCTGCCCAATGGGTTGGAATTGACCTTGTTCTATGCCGTTGGCAGCTTGTTTGGCATCCTCGTGTTGCGCCGCGCCCAGCGTTTGACCATGTTCTTTTGGGCCGGCGTTGCCATTGCCCTGGCGGGTGTGCTGGTGATCGGCGCGTATCGTTTGCCGCAGGCGGTTACCGATTGGCTTGGGCTGGGCACGTTGGCATTATCTTCGGCAGCCAATGGCATTTTCTCGGCGGGCAGCGCCATCTTGCTGCAATATATCCTGGCGCAGCCGTTGGGCCGGGTGACGCCGCTGCAACTGATCGAACTCTCTCGCCCCGATCATCCACTCTTGCAATTCATCCTGCAAAACGCTCCGGGAACCTACCAACACAGCTTGCAGGTGGCCACGTTGGCCGAACACGCCGCCGAACGCATCGGCGCGAACACCTTGTTGACGCGGGTTGGCGGGATGTATCACGACGCTGGCAAGGCCATGAACCCGGTCTTTTTCATCGAAAACCAGTTGGGGAGCGAGTTGAATCCGCATCATCACCTGGATGCCGCCGTGGTCGCGGCGACGATCATCCAGCACGTTCCCGATGGCCTGGAATTGGCCCGCAAATATCGCCTGCCCAGGCCGATCCAGGGTTTTATTGCAGAACATCATGGCACGATGATGACGCGTTACCAGTACGCACAGGCTGTCGAACAGGCTGGCGGCGATGCGAGCCAGGTGGATGAAGCGGTGTTTCACTATCCCGGCCCGCGCCCGCAATCGCGCGAGACCGCCCTGATGATGCTGGCCGATGGCTGCGAAGCGCGTGTGCGCGCCGACCGCCCCAAAGATGAAGATGCCCTGCGCGAAGCCATTCGCGGCGTTATAGATGCCCGCGTTAAAGGCGGCCAGCTCGATGATACCGACCTGACCCTGCACGATCTCCAGGCGGTGGTAGAAGCCTTTGTTGCCAGTTTGCGCGGCATATATCACCCTCGCCTGCAATATCCCACCCTCGAAAAGCCACCCCCAACACCCCATGATCCACCTGCAAATTGACCCGGTCTTCTCTAATCTACCGGTAGATGCGCTGCAACGCGCTGCCGAAGCCGCCTTGCAGCACGTCACCGGCGCAACTGATGGCGACCTGTCGCTCGTGTTGACCGATGACGCCCAACTGCACGACCTCAATCGCCGGTTCCGCCAAATAGACGCCCCCACCGATGTCCTCTCCTTCCCCGATGGCGAAACCGACCCCGATACCGGCCAGCCCTACCTCGGCGACGTGATCCTGTCGGTGGCGCGTGCCGAAGCCCAGGCGGCCGCCGCCGGCCACACGCTTACCGACGAACTGCAATTGCTCACCATCCACGGCGTGCTGCACCTGCTCGGCCACGATCACGCCGAGGAAGACGAAAAGGCCGCAATGTGGGCTGCTCAAGAACAAATTTTGGCCGCTATTGGCTGCAACGCTCACTTGCCCGCGTAGGGCGAAATTCATTTTGCCCTGCCCGTTGTATGTCTCGCATCCGCCACTTCATCCAATCCCGCATTCGATCCTTCGGCTACGCGTTTTCTGGCTGGTGGTATGTTGTCCGCCATGAGCGCAACGCCTGGATTCACACCGTTGCCAGCGTGAGCGTGATGGCCATGGGGCTATGGTTGGGCCTCAACCGTTGGGAGTGGGCGGTCATCGTGCTGGCGATTGCCCTGGTGTGGATGGCCGAATTTCTCAACACGGCCCTCGAAGCGGTGGTAGATTTAGCCAGCCCACACCATCATCCTTTGGCAAAGGTGGGCAAAGATGTCGGCGCGGCGGCGGTGCTGATCGCCGCCGGCGCTTCGGCGGTGGTGGGTTTGTTGATTATGGGGCCACTGTTGTGGGAGAAGCTGTTTTGAAACCTTGCGCGAAAAAGCCTGCCAGCAAACTGGCAGGCTTTTCTTTGTGCTGGGGGTACGTTTAGCGGGTGGACATTTGCGCTTTGTGCAGGGGGAGCGTTTGTTCGGGCTGCCCGGTGAGCTTTGCGCCCAGGCGGATCAGGTTTTCGCCCACGCGGCGAACCAGGCTTTGCGCTGGCGTGTTGAGCGGACGGGCAAGAACTCCCTGTTCTTCTTCGCTTTGATATTGTCCACGTTGTTCAACTTGATAAACGGTTCCCAAAATTTCCAGGGTTGACATGGCGACCTCCTTTGGCTGCGGTGCTTTGCCAAGCTATCACTTGGATTATTCCTGCACAAAGGATAGCATTTTCGGCCATGCTCAACAATATGCCGGGGGGTGGTTTAGCAACCCTACTGGGGAGGGGCAAACTTTCCCTCGGCAGGAGCGTTTTCTAATTCGCCGCCGGGCATTCTGCCAGGGCCGCCGCCACGGTGGCCTTTCCCGCCATGTCCCATTTCGCCGGGGCGCATGGCGCGGTGGTCTTTCATCGCATCGGCCTGTTCCTGGGTGATGATGCCATCGGCAACCGCCTGGTCGAGGGCTGCCTGGTGAGCGCTTTCCATTTTGGCCTGGAAGTCGGCCACGGTCAGGTCTTGCTCGATGGCGAGGTCTTTGAGGGTTTTGCCGTCGGCTTCGAGGGCGTCCAGTGCCTCCACGCTCAGGCCGAAGGCATCGGCAAGGGCGGTTTGCAGGTAGGTGTGCAGGGGGTTGTCGTCAACGGCCTGGTCAGGGCGGGCCGGGCGGCCTGCTTGCTGGCGGGCGGCGAAGGCGTCGGCCTGCTCCTGGGTGATTGCCCCATCGGCCACCGCCTGTGCGAGGGCAGCCTGGCGGGCGGCATTCAGCCTGGCTTCAAAGTCGGCCATGCTCAGGTTTTGCTCGATGGCGAGGTCTTGCAGGCTTTTTCCCTCATCATAGAGCGCTTGCAGCGCTTCGGTGGTCAGGCCAAAGGCTTCGGCTTCGGCGGCGAACTGGTACGTGCGCAGTGGGTCGCCGTGGCGGCCTCCCCGCCTGAAGCCATCGGGGGGAAGGGTGGTTTGATCTTCTGGCGTGGCGGTGGGGGTGGCCGCCTGGGCGAAGGCACGCCCGGTCAGGCTGAACGCCGCAACAACGGTGACGACCAGCGCCAGGAAAATGGTACCGAGAACAATTGTCTTTTTCATGGGTTACACTCCTTTGAATCAGTGGGTTATATGATCGAGCATTTGGCTCGCGGTTGGTGTGTACCGTTCACCAACTTGACCCAAGTATAAAAAGGGGGTGTAACGCGGTGATAAAGAGGTTGCGAAGAAGTTGTGAAGGTTCGCGCTTGTCGTTGGGGTGCAACGCACCAGGTTTGACCCCAGTGCGTTGCACCGGTGACATCAAGGCTTTTGTGATGGCTGCTTAGTTGGCATCCCAAAGGCGCAGCAGCAAATTCAACTTCCACTGATCCACGGCTCCCCATGTGCCCCAACCCGATTCGTTCGAGCCGGGCTGGTAGGGCGTGGTGTACAGGCCGCCGGTATCACCCGATTCGGGGTTGATAGACCAGTAGATGGTGTCGGTGATGCCGACTTCGAGCAGGTAATCTACGAAGGCGGTCTGCCACTGGCTGTCAATCGTGTGATCGGTGATATGGCTCCACAGTTGCTGGTCGCGCAGGCTGGCCTTGCCGCCGGGCCAGGCGGTGTTGCCGCCAAACTCGCCGATGACCACGGCATAGCCCAGGGCCTTCAGGTAGCCGAAGTGTTCTTGCCAGCCCTGTTCGAGCAGCGTGGGGTTGATGACGATGTTGCAGTCTGCTTCTGCGGCGGCATCGCCTTCCAGTCCGGCGCACTGGGGTTGGGCCGGATCCATGAACATTTTCTGCACGAACACCGATGGCCCGTAGGTGTGCGGGGAGTAGACCAGGCGTTCCTTCGGGATGTTGGGCGGATTGGTGCCAGCTTCATAAAGGTTCTCGCCCCAGTTGGGGTTGGTGGCTGCGTCGCCATGCGGCACCTCTATGGTGGTGTCTGGCGATCCATCTTGTGTGCCTGCTTTGGTGCCGATGCCCTGGGCAAAGATGAGGATGTTCGAGTTGATCGGGTTGATAGTTTCATAGGCCAGTTCGATCAACGCCTTCCACTCAGCCCAGGTGTAGTCGTGCGGCTCGTTGAAGATGTCTATGCCGATGATGTTGCCAACGCCGAGCTGCGCTTCTAACCCGGCCAGGGTTTGCAGGTCGGCCACCCACTTGCTCTGGTCGTAGGGTTGCGTGTTGGTCACGCTGGCGGGGTTGTTGGTGGCCGCGCAGGACCAATTCTCGCGTTTGAAGTCGTAGTTGTTGCGGGTGGCGTCGGCATAGGGTGGACGGGCATCGAAACGCCCGGCGCGCCAGCCGATGTAATTGGAGCAGGAGTGGATGTCGAGCAGGACGTAGATGCCGGCCGCGTCTAATTTCTTGATAATGGTTTCGAGCGCCAGGCGTGAATTGGCAATCACCACCGAAGGATTGTTTTTGAGGAATGGCGCCATGCCTTGTGGGTCGCTGCCGGTGAGCGTCTGCGGCGAGAGCGGCAGGCGGATGACATTGATGCCCAGGGCTTTGAACTCGGCAATGTCTTGATCGTAGGTGCGGTTGGTGGGCGCCCAGAAGACGTTGCCCATGTATTGTTCCATCGGAGCGCCGCTGGGGTTGGTCGGGTCGCTGGAGGGTTCGTGGCGTCCTTCCAGCCCGAACCAGGAGCCGCCCTTCACGCGGAAGATTTCACCATCTTTGGTGATGTTGCCCTGCGAATCGACGCGGAACACGGCTGCGGATGGCTGCGTGCTGGTTGCGGTGAAGGTTGGCGTAGGCCCGGTGGGGGTCAACGAGGGGGTTGCCGTAACCGTGGCCGTGGGCGTGTTCGTGGGCCCGCTGCCGCCGCAGGTGACGCCATTCAACACGAAGGTTGTCGGGCTGGTGTTGGTGCCGCTGTGCGTTCCCTGTACACCAAACGAGACCTTGCCGCCGTTAGCGCCAATCGTGCCGTTCCAGTGGGAGGCCACGTTGCTGGCCGTCACATTGGCCCCGTTTTGGCTGACGGTGGCGTTCCACGAGGAGGTGATCTGCTGGCCGTTGGCGTAGCTGAAGGTCAACGTCCAGCCCTGGATGGCGGTGGCGCTATTGTTGGTGATCTGGATGTCGGCGGTAAAGCCATTATTCCAGGTGTTGGGGGTATAAGTTACCTGGCAGGCTCCCGGCGGGGTGGTGGCAGTGTGGGTGGGCGTGTTGGTGCGGGTGGGGGTGTGGGTGAAGGTGGGGGTAGGGCCGGTGGCCGTGGGTGAGGGGGTGAACGTACGCGTGGGGGTGCGCGTGACGGTGGGCGTGGGCGAGGGCGTGTCGGTAGAACCGTCACCGGGCAGGTCTCCCCACACTTTTACGCCATTGTCATATAGCACGATGCGGCTGGCCGATGTGGGGGTTGCGCCAGGAGTGGTGGGGATGTTGTAGTAAGACCAGTCGTTGCTGGGGTCCCACGCGCCGCTGGAACTGATGCGGAACTGCACTTCTTTCTTGAACTGGCTTTGCCCGCCGGGGTAAATTTTGGTGCCAGCGCAACTGATTTGCACGTAGTAGATATTGCCCGACCATTGGGTTGGGCCGGTGGGCGCGCTGCACTGGTTGTAGTTGGCCTGCAGGCTGATCATGGCCGGGGTGACGCCTGGCTCGAGGGTGAAGAAATAGCGGAACGAGCCTTGATCCAACATGCGGGCGGGGAAGGCCGATTTGTTGTTGACGATGGCCTTGATCTCGGTGAAGTTGCTGCCCGAAGCGTTTACGCCAGCCTCGACATACAGTTCAGCCATATCGGGGCTTTCGGCGGGGGGGAAGTTCGCCAGGGTCGCGCCGCCATATTCCTGGTACAGGCGGGCCAGCGCGCTGCTGAAGCCGGCGTTGTAATCGGTGGCAACTTCGTTGCTCTCGTAATCGTTGCGGGCATCGGTATACGAGGCGCCGTCGCTGGCCGCTTCGGGGCCGCCTACCAGCGCGCCGTACAGCACGTGGCGGGTGTTGGTGGGGTTCGAGAGGCTGTCGGCCCAGGAACCGTGCGCCGTGCGGTGGTGGGGATATTGCGGCGGGTTATTGCCGAAGCCGATCACATAGCTGCGGCTTTGCGGGTTATCGCCCAGGGCATAGTCAATCTGATCTTTGGCGAAATCGTGGTAGCGGGCATAGAGGGGGTTGCCCGAACCGAGATAATCGGCATAGACCAGAGCGATGAAGGCGGTGTTGGCGGCGTAGCGCAGCGAACCCCAGCGATCCAGCCAGGCGTGGCCGCCGGGCGAATAGGCAATGCGTGAACCGTTATAGCCCACCGTCCAGTAATCCAGCCAGCGTTGGGCGTCATCTTTGTATTGCTGGCCGCCGGTCAGTTTAGCCATCAGCACATAGCTGCCATAGCTCTTGTCGTCCCAGGCGTGCGTCCACTTGTAAGATTTGATGGTGGTCTGCGGTTCGGTGCCCAGGTTGGCATAATACTGCTGCGCTTTGGTCAAGTAAGCGGCGCCGCTGCCAGCCTGTTTGGCTTCTTCAGCGCGGTAGAGCCAGAGCGCCCCCCACACCAGTTCGTCGTTATAGCCGCTCCACGAGTTGTAGAAGGCCTGCGCATCGGTGATGCAGTCGCTATATTTGCCGCGGTAGGTATCGGCAAAGTTATACAGTTGCTCGGCATGGGTGAGCAAGGTATTGGCGTAGGTTGGGTCCGTGGGGCGGAAGACGATGGACGAGGCCGCCATGGCCGCCGCCGTTTCACCGGCCAGATCAGAGCCAGGGCAGGCCGCCGTGATTTTGTAGGCCGGGCGGGCCATCTGCATCACTTCGGCTGGCCCCCACCAGGCGTGGTCATCGCCGCCCTTGCCCACCTGCCCATACAGTTCATTGGGCGCGACATGGGCTTTGATGAAATAGTCGTTCACAAAGCGCAGGTTGTTGAGCAGGTGGGTCAACTGCCCGCTGCTCTGATAAGCCGAGCGATATTCGACCGCCCCCCACGCCAGCAGCGTGGTAGAAGCGGCCATCGGAAAGCCAAATTTGACGTGGTCGCCGGCATCGAACCAGCCGCCGGTCAGGTTCACGCCCACGTCAGCGCCATCGTTCATGGCCGAATTGCCGCGCCAGGCCACACGGCTCCAGGCCGGCTTTGGGCCAGAAATTTGGGCTTCGTAGAAGTAGATGGACTTTTGCAACGCCTCGCCGTAATTGAAATCGGCGGCGAATGCCCGCTGAACCGGCAGCCAGGCGATCATCGTTGCCAGAATGGCGACCACGGTCAGCAATGTCAACCAGGTTTTGAAAATGGATGGGATGGTATGGAATGTCCGTTTCATGGTGGGTTTTCTCCTTTTTTGGGGTGTGGGATGATGCGGTGGGGGAAATGATTGTGTATGGCGGCGGCAGCACCTCCAGTGAAAAGCAATTCAACAGCGGTCAGGGGCGGTCTCTGGTTAATAAGAGTTCAAGAAATGGTAAAAAATACATTTTGGGGTGAATCAAAAAGGAGCCTGAGAAACAGGCTCCTTTTTTGGGCATGAACAAACCCTGGTTTTCAGCTTGATTATGGCCCAACGCTCACATCATCCATATACATCACGGCCTGGGCGCTGCCGCTGCGATCCTGGATGTTGATCCGGCTGATTTCTGCCGGGCTGCCCAGGCTGCTGAACGGGACCGCCACCTGCACCCATTGACCCGCTGCCACATCAACTGCGGCCTTGACGCTTTCAGCGCCATTGGCGTTGTGAACGTACACCCACAATGGGCGCGTGCCGCTGCCACTGGCATACACCCAAAAGCGAATGGACTGCGCGGCGCTGACCGCCAACGGGCTGACGCGATGCAGCGAAAGCCCTGCCCATGCGACCGTGAATGTGCAGGCCAGCGACTTCGTCCCGCCATGCACCAGGCTGGTGCTGGCAAAATCGAGCGTGACGCCCCACGACCAGTTTTCCCAGGCCGTGCCATCCTGGTAGACCACTTCGACGGCGCTGCCGGGCGTGGCTGTCGCAGCAATGCTGGTTGGGGCCACTGTCGCCGGGATGCCGCCAACCGGTTCCACACCCCAGGTCAGCGCCCCATTGCGGTAGGCCGTGATGCGGCTGGCTGGCGCGAAGCTCGCTTGCCCGGCAGTGAACGAGTAATCGTCGCTCTCGTTGTAGTTGCTCCAGTTATCTTTGTTCAGGCGCAGCAGCAGTTCCAGTTTGCCTCCGGCGGGCAGGCTGCCAGCGGCAGCGGTGAAGCCGACCTGCGCCCAGGTGTCGGCGGCGGGGGCGGTCAGCGTGCCAAACTGGCTGGTTATGGCGGCGCAGACGGGCAGGCTGGCGTAATCGCAACTCAGGCTTTGCGGGCGGCTGCCATCCACCGTGTACCAGTAGCGCAAAGCGAGCTGGCTGAGCGGGATGTCTTCGGGGGTGTTGTTGATCAGCAGCAGGCGCGGGGCAATTTGAGCGTTGGCTGGCTGGCCGGGGTCGCCCACCAGGTAGCGCACCTCCAGGCCGGTGTTGAGCGCCGCGGCCAGGTCGGCGCGTCCGGCAGTCAGGCCCACGGGGTCCGTTGTGGCAAGGATACGTTCGGCCACCTGTTCTGCTTGCCATTCGGGGTGGCGCGCGATCAACAAGGCCGCCGCACCGGCGATCAGCGGCGCAGCCATCGAAGTGCCGCTGGCATACACATATTGATTGTAAGGGTACGAACTGTACACGTTCAGGCCGGGCGCGTAAATATCGGTATGTTCGGGCAGGCCGCCAGAAAACCACAACGCCGCATCATTGAGGTCGGTCGCGCCTACGCCCAGCACCGCCAGCCGGTTGGTGTAAGCGGCAGGATAGTTGGGGCCAGCGCCATCGCCTGAGGCAGCGACGATCAACACATTGCGTTGGGCCGCGTAAGCCAGGGCGCTTTCGAGCGAGGGGGGCAGCAGCGGGGCGCTCAGGCTCATGTTGATCACCTTCGCCCCATGATCCACCGCAAAGCGGATGCCGGCGGCCACTTCCCAATAGGTGCCGATGCCATCTGAATTGAGCACACGAATGGGCATGACCTGTACGCCCGGCGCAGCCGACAGGACGATGCCCGCCACATGCGTGCCGTGGCCGGTCTGCTCATCCACCGCGCCGTCGCCGTCATCGTCGAGGCCGTTGCCCTGGTCGAGGATTTGCTCCTTCATGGCGACGAAATCGTAGCCGGCTACCAGCGAACTTGACAGCAGCGGGTGATCGGCGGCCAGGCCGCTATCCAGCACGGCCACGATCACCCCCTGTCCATCGCTGACCCGCCGGGCGTCAGCCAGCCCCACACGCTGCCAGGCCCAATGGGGGTCGCCGCTCGGCGCCGGAACGCTGCCTTCGTGTCCGCTAATGTAGCGCGCTTCGGTAGTGGTGTAGGTATGGCCGGTAATGTAGCGCGCTGAGCCGTCGAAATAGGCGATATGTCCGTTAATATAGCGCGCCTGCCCGTTGATGGCATCGGCGTAGTAATTGGGTTCGGCATAATACAGGTCGGCGTCGGCGTTCATGGCCGGCAGCACGGCAGCCGCATCTTGCCCGTTCAGGCGCAGAAAATACAGGTTGGTTTCGGTCAAGTGGCCGATGGTGCTGGCATTGTAGCGTGCCAAAATCGTTTGCAAGCTGACATTGGGTTTGAGTTTGACCGCCACTTCAGCCGGCGGCGGTGCGAAGGTTTCAGCGCGCGCCGAAAACGGCGGCCAGCAGGCAGCTAACCAGATCAATGCCCATAACCAGCGGAAAAAACGGCCTTTTGTTTTCATCATGGACCTCCAAAACCGTTAGAAATCGGCGCGCCCGACCAGGATCAGGGGCGCCCAGTAATAGGGATGTGGGTGACTCTGGCGCAGGGCTTGCGAGGCGGCTTGCAATGCCTGGGCAACCGGTTGGCCCTGGCGCAGATATTGATAAAAACCGGTCATCAGAGTTGTCATGGCTTCATCATCTACCATCCACAAACTGACCACCAGGGCCGCCGCCCCGGCGTAGAGAAAGCCGCGCGTCAGGCCCACCAGGTCGTCGCCAGCCAACACCTGGCCCAGGCCGGTTTCGCAGGCGCCCAGGGTGACGAGTGACGCATCCAGCTCCAGGTTGTACACATCCTGCACGGTCATCCAGCGGTCGGCCAGGCGGATGCCCGAAAGCAGCGGGGTTGTGGGGCGAAAGATGCCGTGGGCAGCCAGGTGGAAGATGCCTTTGCCGGGCAGCGCGGCGCAAATCTGCTCGAAGGTGGCCTGGTCTCCGATGAGCAGTGTGGCATCGTCGAAAGCCTGGGCCAGGTTGCGAACCTCCGTTTCCACACGCGCGGCGCGTTCATCGGGGATGCCGACGAACAGCGGGGTTGCGATGGGCCGGGCCGGTTTTTGTTGGCAGAAATCCCACACTGCCGCGCTGGGCGCGTACGAAATCACATAGCGGTCGCCAAGGTATGCGCCATCGGCCAGCAACGCATGGAAAGGCAGGGCATGTAATGGCCCATGTGGCACAATAACGAGCGATGTAGCCGATTCCAGGGCGGGTTGCAGCGGGGCGAACAGCAACTGGTGAAGCTGGCCCAGCACTTCGTTGGTTTGTTCGAGCAGGGTGGTGTGGTGGTGTTGGATGTAAGCGGCCCCGAAGTGAAATTTTCCCCACTGAAAAGTCAATTGTTCGAGCAGCGGCAGTACCTGTTGGCTATCTGCCAGGGCTGGAAACGCCCGCACGCCCTGGCAAGTGACCACGAAAGCGATCACCTGCCCGCGGGCGATGAAGTATTCCACCAGGGCGCTGTTTTCGGCCAGGCGGCGGCGAATGTGCGCCGCGTCGAAGGCGGCCACCCGTTGCAGCGAGAGATGCTCGGCGTGTTTGGCTTGCAGGGCGCGCCATAGCGTGGTCACTTCGCGCTCTGACTGTTGGATTTTGCGCCAGATTTCTGGCCCCGCCAGCGAGAGCGGGGCCGCGTCGAGGTCGCTGCCGCGCGTGATGCGGGTGTAGAGCCAGTTGAGTTCCTCGCGCAAGGCCTGCAGTTGGCTGGCGCGTTGGGCGTCCACTTCGTCGGCCACGCGCAATTGGGGGCGCACGCCAGCCGCCAACAGGTCTACCAGGGCGCGCGATTTGGCGCGCTCGGCCCAGGTGTAGGCGGTTTCGGCGTCATTGGCGGCGGTCAGGGCCACCAGCGCTTCATACGAGGCCAGCTTATCGGCCAAAAATGCCGTGCGGTGTTCTTCCGCGGCCAGCGAGGCCACCATCTGCTCCATGCGTTCCACCGCAAATTGATAGTGCCAGATGGCCTCGCCGGGGTTGCCCAGGCCCTCGTAGGCGCGCCCATACCCCGCCTCGATGCGCTGCATCAGCCACGCAGCCGAGATGCCCACCAGGGCGTTTTCGGCTTGTTGCAATTCGTGAATGGCCGCTTCCCATTGGTGCTGATCGGCCAACAGGTTGGCCAAGATGATGTGGGCGTAGGCGGCCTTGCTGGGGGCGGCCAATTCCTGGTAGGTGGCGATGGACTGGCGGGCCAGTTCGCAGGCTGGCGTGAATTTGCCGTGTTGCGCCAGCATTTCGGCGGCTTGCAGGTCTACCTGGGCGGCCCAGGCATGGTTGCCCTCGGCCAGAAAGAGTTGGCGGGCTTCGCGCAACAGCCGGTCGCTTTGCTCGTCGCGCTGCAAGCGGGCCAACGCCACGGCCCGGTTCGAGCAGGCGCGGGCGCGCTCGAAGTTCATGCCGATTTCGGTGAAGGTTTCTTCGGCCTGCTGCGCCAGTACCAGGGCTTCTTCGGGGATGTTCAGGTCGAGGTAAATATCGCTTTCGTACAGTTCCACATAGGCGATCTCCATCGGGATCGCCAGTTGGCGAAACAGGCGGCGCACGTTTTCGAAGGTTTGCAACGCTTCGGCATAGTTGCCGCGGGCGTACTGCAGGTGCGCCAGATTGTGTTCGACCACGGCCAACATGGCCTGCAAACCGGCCTGGGCGAAGACCGGCCTGGCCTGGGCGTAGAGCGCTTCGGCCTGGCGGTAGTCGTCTACGGCACGCAGCGAGGTCGCCAGGTTGACCTGGGCAATGGCTACATCGCGCATCTCACCGAGGGCCTGGTAGGTTTCGAGGGCGCGGCGAAAACAGGCCATGGCCGGCTCGTGTTGCTCGAGGCGGGCGTGGATGTTGCCCAGGTTGAGGTTGATCGTTGCCAGGGAGCGGGCGTCGGCGTGCGTTTCAAAGACCTGCCGGGCGCTTTCGGCCAGGGCGATGGCTTGCGTGTATTCCCCCAAATACATCAGCGTACCCACCTGGCCGATGCAGGTGCGGGCGGCTTCGAGTGGCAGGCCCGCCTGGGTGAAAAGGCGGACGGCCTGTTCATATTCTTGAACTGCAATGTCGTAGGCGGCCAGCGAGTCGTGGGCGTTGGCTTTGATCCAGGCGGCGCAGGCGTGGGCGGCGTCATCGTGGCAGGCTTCGGCCAGTTCGCTGGCGATCTGGCCGATGGTGTAGGCCTGGCGGGCGTCGTCGCGTTCGATGCGGTCGGCGTAGCTTTTGAGGGCGTAAACGGTCGTCGGGTTGGCGTGGTGGGCGTGCGCTTCGATGCAGGCGCGGCGTTCCTGGCTGTCAGATGCAGCAAGCAGGGCTTCGATGAATTGCTCCTTGCTCAGCGCTTCGGTTGCCAACGCGATAGCCATCGAATGTTCATCCAGGGGGCTGAGGGCCTACAGGGCCAAGTCCTGAACCGCGATCTCCATGTCGTCGAATTGAAAGAACAATTCATAGTTACCAGCAGCCACTTGTTTGAAAAAGAAACGACCGCGCCGATCGGTCGCCATGCAATCGAGCGTCTGCTCTTGCTGTTTCAGGCAGACCAGCGGTTGTGGCTGTTTTTGACCGCTGTGGCCCAAAATCTGCCCCATGAGCGAGAGGCTTTGTTCCTCGCTTTTGACGTGCAGATCAATATCACAGCCTGGCGCACTGTACAAAAACTGGCGCGCCGTACCCGCCCCGCGCACCGCGGCCAGGGATGGCTGGCGCAGGCTGTCGAAAACCAGGCTGGCCAAGATGCGTTGGCGCGGCCGCGCGTTTCTCTCCTGGCGAAATTGTTGCACGGCCTGGGCCAGCACGTTCGGCGGCGGCGCGCTGCTGCGATCGGTTTGCATCAGGTCGGTCAGGTGGCGCAAAGCGGCCAGTTGTTGCTGGCACGCCGGGCAGGGGGCCTGCAGGTGCTGCTCGACCGACTCGGCCAGGTTCGGGCTTAATTTTTGTGCGAGGTAATCGAGCAAGATGGCATTGTTGAGGTGAAAAGTCATGTGTTATGTACCATTCGTGAAGGGAGATAGAGCGTGTCTACTGTACAAGAGGTGGATCATCTCCCAAAAAATACATGCTCATTTATCGGGTAGCGAAAAACCGGCCTTCTGCAAGATGTGAATCAGTTTCTCAATGCAGCGGGCGCGTGTGGGGCCAATGCTGCCTTCGGGGATGCCCACCTGCGCGGCGATTTCTTGATATGAAAGGCGTGGCTCGTGATAGAAGAGCAAGGTGAGCAGCCGGGTACACCGTTCGCCGATTTGCGACACGGCGGTATGGAGGATGGCCTGCTGCTCAAGGCGCTGAAATTCTTCCTCGAGGCGGGATGAATCACTCGCCAGGGTGTCTAAAATTTCGGGTTCGATATCCCCTTCGGCTTGCAGTCGGCGAATCAGCCGCCAGGATTCGCGGCGGGTGATGGTGGTTATGTAGCCGCCCAGCCGCTCACGGTCGCGCAGGTAGCGCAGGTTTTTGAGCAGCAAAACGCTCACATTCTGGAAAACATCGCCGGCGTCACTTTCAGAAAGCCCATAGCGCAGTGGGATGGTGTAAATCAGGCGAGCATAACGCTGCAATAACGCTTCCCAGGCATCGGCATGGCCGTCAAGGCAAGCGGTGATTAATTCGGGGTCCGGTAGTAGCGCGTGATTGGTCGTGAACACAAATTAAGTATAGCACTGCATGTCATCGGCGCGTGTCCGTTAGCAATGCCTCCAACACGCGCGTCAGCACGGCGATGGCGCGTTCGTATTCAGCAAGCGCCAGACGCTCTTCGGGGGTGTGATCGAGCGTCGAATCGCCTGGGCCATAGGCCAGCATGGGGCAATTCCACAGCGGGCCGACGATGTTCATGTCGGCGGTGCCGTTTTTGACGCTGAAGCTGGGCGCGCCCCCTTCGGCGCGGATGGCGGCCAGGAAGGCGCGCACCAGGGGGGTATTCTTATCACTGCGGTAAGCGGGGACGGCATCGTGCAGGGTCAGGGTGGCGTCTTCGACCAGCGCTTGCAGGGCGGCATCGCAGGCGTTGGGTGTGATTTCGGTAGGGATGCGCAGGTTGAAGCGCAGGCCGGCGTTTTCAACGAAGCCATCGGTAGCAGCGTTCATGCCGCGCAGGGTGGGGCTGATCTGCTCGAACAGGCGTTGGCGGCCCTGGTTGTAGCCAGCCACCCAGTCGAGCGCGCGATTCCAAAACCCCATCGCGGCGTCGCAGGCCGACTCGGCTCGCCCGGCGCTGTGAGCCATGCTGCGCTGCACGTGATATTCGTACCACAGCGAGCCTTTGTAGCCGAGGGCGACCTTTTCCCAACTGCTCGGTTCGCCGATCACGGTGAAGGCCGGGCGGTATTGGTCTTTGACATAGTTTGCGCCGGGGCTGTTGGCTTCTTCGCCCACCGCGCCGATGACGAGGACGCGCCAGGCGGCGGGAATGCGTTCTTTGACCTGTGCCGCCGCGCCGACGAAGGTTGCCAGCGGCCCTTTGGCATCCACCGCGCCGCGTCCCCAAAGTTCCCCCTGTTCAACGCGCACCGGAATTTCGCCCGCCACCGTGTCTATGTGGCCGAGCAGGATGATGGTTTGTTCGCCCTCGCCAAGCTGGCCGACGGCGTTACCGGCAGGGTCAACGAAGGCGCGAAAGCCGAGGGCGTTCATTTGCGCCACGAGGAAGTTGACCGCCGCGGCTTCTTGCCCGGAGGGGCTGTAGATTTTGAGTAAGTTTTCGAGCAGGGTGTGTGGGGTCATGGTTGGGAATAGTTGAGAGGCATGTTTTTACGGTGTAACGCTGCGTACCACGAGGTCAGAAAAATTGACGGTCAGGGCGCCTTCGCCGCTGGAACGGGCAAACACGCCGATCAGGCCGGCGCCCAGGGTGGGATCGCTGACGGTGAACTGGTAATGGTCGTTGACGAAGCAGCGCAGCTCTTTGCCGACCACCCACACGCCCAGGCGGGCGGTGCTGGGCGCACCCACGGGCACCATCAGGCCCAACTCCCACGGGTGCGGCGTGGAAGCCTGGCCGCCTAAGACCCGATCCAGGCGCACCTGTCCATCGCAGGAGAGGGCGAAGCGGTAAAAATCGCCGGCGGAGGCCACGCGCAGCAGCAGGCCATATTCATCCAGGCCGCGACATAGCGTGGGGTTGGCGGTGATTTCGATGTAAAAGTTATCCAGCAGGGGTTGGCTGCGGGTGGTGGCAATGTAAGTGCGCCCTTCTTGGATAGCCAGGGTCAGTTCGTTTTTTCCCAGGGCGGCGCTGCTGGTTGCGCCGCGTGCCAGCGACCAGGGCTCTGCCGAGGAAAAATCGTCGCTGAAGATGATCTCGCCGAGGTTGGGGCGTTGTTCGGGGGTGGGTATGGCGATGGTCTGGGTGGGGAAGGGCATGGCCGTGGCCGTCGGGGGAAACCAGATGACCGTCGGTGTGGGAAGGGCGGTAGGTGAGGGCGTTGGCGTTGGTGCTGAGGTGGGCGTTGCCGGTGGGGTGGCCGGCAGACAGGCAGTAAGAACCAACAAAAGTGCGAGGAAACAGGTAAGACGTACCATTCTCTAGCAGAAATTAAGGGGAGTAAAATAGCAGTGTGGGTTCATTCTAGCATAGTTCTGCGAGGTGATGGATGCGAAAGAAGATTGTGCTGATTACGGGCGCTTCAGGCGAAATTGGTCAGGCGTTGGTGCGCAGTTTGGCTGAGATCGGCCAGACCGTCCTCGCCCTGGATTTGCAGCCCCTCCCCGAAGAAACGCGCCGCCGGGTGCTCTCGCTGCAAGGGGATATTCTCGATCATAACCTGCTGGCGCGCATTGTCAGCGAATATGAGATCGAAACGATTTACCACCTGGCGGCGCTGCTCTCCACGCGCAGCGAGTTTACGCCGGAGACGGCGCATCGCGTGAATGTGGAAGGGACGCTTGGCCTGCTGCAACTGGCCGCCGAGCAGTCGCAGTGGCGCGGCGAACCGGTGAAGTTCATTTTTCCCAGTTCTATCGCCGCCTATGGCATGCCCGATCTCGCCACGAAAGCCAATTACGCCCACGTGCGCGAATGGGAACATAATACGCCGCGCACCATGTATGGCTGTAACAAGCTCTACTGCGAGCAATTGGGCATTTATTACAGCAAAAATTATCGCCAACTGGCTGCTGACCGCCCGGTGATGCTCGATTTTCGCTGTGTGCGCTTTCCGGGGCTGATCAGCGCCCTGACCGTGCCTTCGGGCGGCACCAGCGATTATGGCCCCGAAATGCTGCACGCCGCCGCCCAACACAAGCCCTACACATGCTTCGTGCGCGAAGATGTGCGCATCCCCTTCATGGCCATGCCCGATGCCGTCCAGGCCCTGCTCAAGCTGACGGCTGCGCCACAAGCCGACCTGGGGCGGCAGGTTTACAACATCACCAGTTTCAGCCTGTCGGCGGCGGAATTTCGGCAATGGGTGTTGAAGTATTTCCCCCATGCCAACATCACCTTCCAGCCAGATGTCAAACGCCAGGCCATTGTAGATAGCTGGCCCGCTGACCTGGATGACACCTTTGCCCGCCGCGAGTGGGGCTGGCTGCCCGAATATGATGTGGCGCGCACCTTTGGCGAGTATCTGGCGCCTGAAATTCGCAAACGCTATGAAACCCTGAAATCGTGAGAAACGCGTATGGATGAAAAGCTACGGCAGGCAATTCGGCTGGTATTGGCGGGGCAGCGGGCTCCGGCGAAGGCGCTCTTGCAGGAAGTGTTGCAGGCGAACCCCTATGACGAAAAGGCCTGGATGTGGATGGTCGAAGTGTTAGAGACGCCCACGGCGCGCCAGCGCGCTCTGGAGGCCTGCCTGCGTTACTTGCCCGATTGCCTTCCTGCTCAACACGGCCTGGCGGTGCTGCGCGGCGAAACTTTCCCACGGCCAGGGGTTGCCCCGGCATTGCCGCCCATTGCGCCAGTGCTGCCGGCGGCGGCTGCGCCTCGGCCAACCTATCGTTTTCCGGTGGCTGCCTTCGCCGTGATGATGCTGCTGACCGTGTGTATGGCCGGGCTGGCCGTTGGCGCTTATTTCCTCAACCCGTATAAGCCCGTGGCGGTGGGCGCCGGGTCCAACCAGGCGCTCGACCCCACCGGCGACCCGGTGCAATATACCCTCACCAACGTCGCCCCCTTTACCATTCCTGACACAGGTTACTCATGGACGGTGACGCCCAAGGCCGGTTATTATGTGACGGCCCGCGTCTTGAGCAAATACCACTATGGTTACGATCCCTTCGATATGCGCGCCCGGGTTTCTCCGTACGACCTCGCCATCGGTTGGGGCGACATGAGCGACCCCAGCGTGGATCAATGGATTACCTGGTCGCAGCGCGGCCGTTGGTATTATTATGAATGGGTCAATAGCACGCCTTTCAGCGGGCAGGAGATCGGTTTGCAGTCGGCCAACACGCATATCATCCCCGCTAATGACAACATCACCTGGGTTCTCGACCGGGTGCAAATCAACGATGTGATTTACCTCGAAGGCTACCTGGTCAATATCATCACCGAGATAGACGGCACCAAATGGTATGTAGATAGTTCGTTGACACGCGCCGATACCGGCGATGGGGGTTGTGAGCAGCTTTATGTGAAGCGCATCATCTGGAATGGGCAGGAATATCGTTAAATACCTGGTTGGATTGTTGTTGGCGGCGCAAGTCCTCTGGGCTTGCGCCGCCGCGCCAACCACCCTGGTGGTTGTGACGAGTACACCACAGATGATTGTCTCCCCCACTCTGCTTGCACAGGCAGCAGCATCCACGCCGTCCCTGCTGCCGCCGACAGCAACGCAGCCGGGCTTGGTGGCATCTGCAACGTCTGCGCCATCACTGGTCTGGACGGTTACGCCTGCACCGACGGCGCAATCCTGGCGCGTTTCTTCGCCTTTGCAGGGCATCGCGCTGGCCGAACTGCCCGACATCCTCACGCAAGAATTTATCCCGCCGCGCCCTGGTCAAGATGACGGCCATTTCGGGGTGGATTACGCCTACTACCGCCGCGGTGAACAGCTTTCGATTTTAGGGACGCCCATTTTGGCGGTTCTGCCCGGCCAGGTGGCGGCCGTGCTGACCAACCGCCCGCCCTTCGGCCACGCGGTGATGGTGGAGAGCCGCCTGGCCGATCTGCCTGAGGAATGGGTGGCCGCCCTGGACCTACCGCCCCGGCCCGATCCCTTGCCTGTGGTAGACCGCGTCCCCTGTGACCTTTCCAGTGTGCCGGCGCTCTTAGCCCTGCCCGGCGAATCGATCTACATCATCTACGCCCATCTCAACCTGACGCCAACCCTGCAAATGGGCGAGGCGGTGGCCGCCGGTGCTGTGCTGGGCGAAGTGGGCAACAGCGGCTATTCGGGTAATCCGCATCTGCACATCGAGGCGCATATTGGCCCGGCGGGGGTGGCCTTTGGCAGCCTGGCCTTTTACGAGGTATCTACCAGCGAAGAAGAACGCCGTAACTACTGCCTGTGGCGCATGAGCGGGGTGTTTCGCGTGTTCGACCCACGGCAGCTATGGGAACGGTGAAGCTACCGCCTCAGCCCCGGCGCTGGCCTTGCAGGCGTAGACCTGGGCCTGCCGCCCGGTCTTTTGCGCGTAACCGCCTTTCAAGCCCTCCACAAACGCATCCACCAGCTTCTCATCCACCAGGTTGACGGTGCAGCCGCCAAAGCCCGCCCCGGTGAGACGCGCCCCATAGCAGCCCGGCAGCCCGCGGGCGATTTCCACCAGGGCGTCCAGTTCGGGGCAGCTCACCTCGTACAGGTCGCGCAGGCTGGCATGACCGGCGAACATCAGCCCGCCGAAGAGTTTAGCGTCGCCGCGCTTCAGGGCCACCACCGCATCGTCCACACGGGCGATCTCTTTGACGACGTGTTCGGCGCGGCGGGCCACATCTTCGGGCAGGTAGGGGGCGTAGGCGGCGAACTCCACCGCTGAAATATCGCGCAGTGAACGGATTTCAGGCTGATAGGCTTGCAGCAGTTCGACGGCCTTTTCGCAGGCGGCGCGGCGCTCATTGTAGGCGGAAGTAGCCAGGGTGCGCCGCACGCCGGAATCGGCCACCACCACGGCGCATCCGGGCGGCAGCGGGACGGTTTGCCAGTCGAGGCTGCGCGTGTCGAGCTTGAGGGCGTGATCCTCTACCCCGCAGGCGCAGGCGAACTGATCCATCAGCCCGCAGTTGACGCCCACGTACTTGTTCTCGGCCCGTTGGCACAGGCGGGCGACCGTCATCGCATCAGCCGTCCAGCCGCCCAGCAGCCGCCAGGTGACGGCGAAGCCTACTTCCACTGCCGCCGACGAACTTAACCCGGCGCCAATCGGCACGTTGGAGCTGAAAGCCGCCTGGATTCCTTTTACCGCCAGGCCTTCTTGCTGCAAGACCCACGCCACCCCCGCCGGATATGTGGCCCACGCTGGCAGTTGATTGCCTGCCGCATCCACTTTGGCAGCCAGGTTATCCAGCCGAAACGTGACCGATTCGTTCAGGTCGGCGGCGAAGAGGGATACGCGGTCATCACCTGAGGGCGCGGCGGCGATGCTGACGGCGCGGTCAATGGCGACCGGCAGGACGAAGCCATCGTTGTAGTCCACGTGTTCGCCGAGCAGGTTGACGCGTCCCGGCGAGCGTGTGGTCACGGCGGGGGCAAGGCCGAATACCTGGCTGAAGGTGGCGGCTATGGACATCTTATGTACCTTCTTCCCACGAGTTCAGATATTTCACCTGTTCCTCGGTCAGCACGTCAATCTGCACCCCCATCGCTTCCAGCTTCAGGCGGGCGATCTCGCGGTCAATTTCCACCGGCACGCCGTAGACCTTTTTCTCCAGCGTGGCAGCATTCTTGACCATGAATTCGGCGGCCAGGGCCTGGTTGGCAAAGGACATATCCATCACGCTGGCGGGGTGGCCTTCGGCAGAGGCCAGGTTGATCAGGCGGCCTTCGCCCAGGATGTTGATCTTGCGACCATCGGCCATGATGTATTGATCCACAAATGGGCGCACCAGGCGCTTTTCGGTCGCCAGCGCTTCGAGGGCGGGGATGTTGATCTCGACGTTGAAGTGGCCGGAATTCGCCACAATCGCGCCATCTTTCATCACTTCGAAGTGATGCTGGTCAATCACGTTCAGGTCGCCGGTGACGGTGCAGAAGATGTCGCCGATCTTGGCGGCCTCGACCATCGGCATGACGCGGTAGCCATCCATCACGGCTTCGAGGGCGGCCAGCGGCTCGATCTCGGTCACGATCACATTCGCACCCATGCCGCGGGCGCGCATGGCTAACCCACGCCCGCACCAGCCATACCCGGCCACGACGAAGACCTTGCCCGCCAACAGCACGTTGGTGGCGCGGATGATGCCATCAATGGTAGATTGCCCGGTGCCGTAGCGGTTGTCGAAGAGATGCTTGGTGCTGGCATCGTTGACGGCCACCACCGGGAAGGTCAGTGCGCCATCGGCGGCCATGGCGCGCAGGCGGATGACGCCGGTGGTGGTTTCTTCGGTGCCGCCGATGATGCTGGGCAGTTGGTGGCGGCGTTCTTTGTGCAGCACGGAGACCAGGTCAGCGCCGTCGTCCATCGTCATGTGCGGGTTGTGGTCGAGGGCGGCGTTGATGTGCTTGTAGTAGGTCACGTTATCCTCGCCTTTGATGGCAAAGGTGGGGATTTCGTAGACGTTGACGAGGGCGGCGGCCACGTCATCTTGCGTGGAAAGCGGGTTGGAGGCGGTCAGCACCAGTTCCGCGCCGCCGGCCTGCAGCGTGCGGGCCAGGTTGGCGGTTTCGGTGGTGATGTGCAGGCAGGCCGACAGGCGCACGCCTTTGAGCGGCTGCTCTTTGGCGAAGCGTTCGCGGATCAGGCGCAGCACGGGCATCTCGCGCTCGGCCCAGTCAATGCGACGGCGTCCGCCTTCGGCGAGGGTTTTGTCTTTGATGTCGAAATTGGTCATGAGGAGACTCCTATTTGTGGAAATGGTTAGTAGAAAGTTAGGAATTAGGAGTTATGGATTAGGAAGCCTAACTCCTAATTCCTAACCCCTAACTTCCTATCAGTTGATCCAACTTCCCGCCGTCGTCAAAATATTGACGAAAACGGGCAATAAACTCTGGCACGGTGTACTGGTGGCCTTGTGGGCCGAGTTGTTCGAGGCAGTAAGCGGCGGCCAGCGCGCCCACTTCGCCGCACAGCTTCCAGTCCCAGCCGTGGGCGTAGCCGACCAGGAAACCGCCGCGGAAGGCATCGCCCACGCCGGTGGGGTCAACGATCTGCTCGGTGGGGAAAACCGGGACGAAGATTTCCTGGCCGTCTACATAAATATGTGCGCCTTCTTTGCCGCGCGTGACGACGAGAATATCTACATGCTCGAGGATATTTTCCTGCGATAGGCCGGTCTTCTTGCAGATCAGGCCAAACTCGTAGTCGTTGACGAACAGGAAGTGGGCGCATTCGAGGTCGCGGGCGAGTTCATCGCCTTCCAGACGTAACACCTGCTGGCTGGGGTCGTACAGGTAAGGGATGCCCAATTCGCGGCACTCGGCGGCGAAGTTTTTCATCGCCACCGGGTCGTTGGGCGAAATGATCACCAGGTCGGGGCGGGGAGACACGTCAGCCAATTTCTGTTGGGCGGCATCGGCCATCGCGCCGGGGTAAAAGCTGGCGATCTGGGCGTTGGATTTGTCGGTGGTAGCGAAGAAGGAGGCGGTGAACTTGCCCGGCACAACTTCCATCAGGCTGGTATCCACCCCCACGCCTTCGAGGAACTGGCGGTAATCGCCAAAATCCTCGCCGACAGTGGCCATCACACGCGACTTCCCGCCCAGCAGCGCCAGGTTGTAGGCGATGTTGGGGGCCGTGCCGCCGCGCTGCCGCGACATGGAGTCGACCAAAAAGGATAGGCTGATGGATGCCAGCCGTTCGGGCAAAATCTGCTCCTTGAAATAGCCGGGGAAGGTCATCAGGTAGTCGTAGGCCACGGAGCCGGTGAGGACAATGTTCATGCCTTGTTGTCTCTTTTCTAACAGGTAATTTGGTTCAGGCTACCCACTCTGGAGAAATGCCTGGTTTATTTCGGTCGTTGGGTGACAAACCGTAGCGCAGGATTAATCCTGCGCTACACTATCCCCGAATTTTCAAGCGTCAACCGACGGGTTTTTCCTTGCCGATGTTCAAGCTGTTCTGCCAACTGTTCCAAAACAGTCTGCGTTGCTTCAAACGATTCCTTCCAGCGCATTGCCGCTGCCAGTGCGTCCAAAATCCATTGGGCAAAATCGTTTTGTTCTTGCTCTGGCAGCTTTGCAATCTCAGCGATAGCCTTCTCAAGTAACTGCACCATATTGGCCTCACAACATATCAGGGAAAAAAGCGCAGTGAGTTTACCTTATGCGAGGGGCTTTGTCAAAGCAAATATGCCCCGTTCGGGTAATAGACAGCTTCCTCTTTCGCTCCTAAAATCACCCTACTATCCTCACCACAACCCATCCAGAACACACTCTCATTATTTCGTCTATTTCTACTATTCAAGATTTGCTGAAAGGCTGATATAAACGGGGGTTATCGGCTTAAGATTTCGCCTTTTTATCGGTAAATCTCTGGATTTGTAAGGAGAGAAACGATGTCCCAGGTCCCCCAGACCCCCCCCATTGGCCTGCCGCCCAAGCAGGGCTTGTACGACCCCCGCTTCGAACACGAAGCCTGCGGCACCGGCATGGTCATTAACGTCAACGGACAAAAGTCCAACCAGCTTGTGCGCCAGGCGCTCACCGTGCTGCTCAACCTGACTCACCGCGGCGCGCGCGGCGCTGAACCCAACTCCGGCGATGGCGCTGGTATCCTGATTCAAACGCCGCACGCCTTTCTGGTCAAGAAAGCTGCCGAACGCGGCATCACCCTGCCCGCTTATGGGCAATATGGCGTCGGCATGATCTTCCTGCCGCCCGATGTGAAGCACCGCCGCGTGTGCGAAATGCACTTCGAGAAAATCGTCGCCGCCGAAGGGCAGCGCGTGTTGGGCTGGCGCAGCGTTCCCACCAACAACACCGACCTGGGCGAGACCGCCAAACGTTCCGAGCCGGTGATGCGCCAGGTCTTCATCGCCCGCAATCCCGCCATTGATGATGACATGGACTTCGAGCGCAAGCTCTACGTCATCCGCAAGCGCGCCGAAAAAGAAATCCGTTACGGCGGGCGGCTGGAAGGCAGCGAGTTTTTCTACGTGTGCAGCCTGTCGTACAAGACCATCATCTATAAAGGCATGTTCGTCTCCGACCAGGTGCAGGGCTACTTCACCGACCTGTATGACCCCGATATGGCCAGCGCCCTGGCGCTGATCCACTCGCGCTTCAGCACCAACACCTTCCCCAGTTGGGAACGCGCCCACCCCTATCGCTACATCATCCACAACGGCGAAATCAACACCCTGCGCGGCAACGTCAACTGGATGCGCGCCCAGGAAAATATGCTCAATTCGCCCTTGTTCGGCAAAGATATGAAGAAAGTCCTGCCGATCATCCAGCCTGACGGCTCCGACTCGGCCATGTTCGATAACGTCGTCGAATTTCTCACGCTGGCCGGGCGCTCGCTGCCGCACGTGATGATGATGATGATCCCCGAACCCTGGTCGCGCCACGACAGCATGTCCGACGATAAGCGCGCCTTCTACGAGTTTCATGCCAACCTGATGGAGCCGTGGGACGGCCCGGCGGCCATGGCCTTCACCGATGGCATCGTGGCCGGCGCTACCCTCGACCGCAACGGCCTGCGCCCGGCCCGCTACTACGTCACCAAAGACGGCCTGCTCGTGCTGGCCTCCGAAGTGGGCGTGCTCGAAATCCCGCCCGAAAACATCGCCTACAAAGGCCGCCTGGAACCGGGCAAAATGCTGCTGGTAGATACGCAGCAAGGCCGCATCATCAGCGATGAAGAAATCAAACAGCAAATCGCCAATGAGCATCCCTACCGCGACTGGCTGCTCAAGTACCAGGTCTGTCTCGACGACCTGCCCAAGGCCAGGCCAGAGCAGGTGCCGCAGACCGATCACGCTTCGGTGTTGCAGCGCCAGCAGGCCTTCGGCTACACCGAAGAAGATACCCGCATGATCATCGGGCCAATGGGGGAAAATGCGATTGAACCGGTCGGCTCGATGGGCACCGATACCCCGCTGGCTGTCCTGTCTGACCAACCCAAACTGCTCTACAACTACTTCAAGCAACTTTTCGCCCAGGTGACGAACCCGCCCATTGACGCCATCCGCGAGGAACTGGTCGTTGCCACCGAAGTTTTCGTCGGCGCGGAGAGCGACCTGCTGCACCCCGCCCCGCAAAGCTGCCACCAGATTCGCCTCGATTACCCCATCCTCACCAACGAAGAACTGGCCCAAATCCGCTACACCCGCATGGCCGGCTTCATCACCAAGACGCTGCCGATCCTCTTCCCCGCCGGAAGCGACGGCCCCGGCCTCGAACAGGCCATGCGTGATCTGTTCAACGATGCCGACCAGGCCATTGCCCGCGGCATCAACCTGTTGATTCTGTCGGATCGGGAGATAGACGCCGCGCATGCCCCGATCCCGGCGCTGCTGGCCGTTTCGGGCCTGCACCAGCACCTCGTGCGCCAGGGCACACGCACCCAGGTGGCCTTGATCCTCGAAAGCGGCGAGCCGCGCGAAGTCCATCACTTCGCCGCCCTGGTCAGCTTTGGCGCGACTGCCATCAACCCCTACCTGGCCTACGAAACGCTCGAAGACATGATCACGCAAGGGCTGGTCAAAAACGTCACCCAGGAGCAAGCGCACAAAAATTACGTCAAGGCTGCCATCAAAGGCGTGGTCAAGACGACCTCGAAGATGGGCATCTCGACCATCCAGAGCTACTGCGGCGCACAGATTTTCGAGGCGGTGGGCATCTCGCAGCGGGTGATTGACGAATACTTCACCGGCACGCCTTCGAGGCTGGGCGGCATTGACCTCGACACGATTGCCCACGAAGCCGAAATGCGCCACGCCCGCGGTTTCCCGCCTCGCCAGGAATACGCTGCCACGCTGCCCACCGGCGGCGAATACAAATGGCGCGCCGATGGCGAGCATCACCTGTTCAACCCTGAAACCATCGCCATGCTGCAAAAAGCCTGCCGCACCGACGATTACGCGGCATTCAAAGAATACTCCCGCCTGATCAACGACGAACTGGCCCGCAAGGCCACCCTGCGCAGCCTGTTCCAGTTCAAACAGGTGCGCCAACCCATCCCGTTGGAAAATGTGGAACCCGTCGAAGCCATCTGCCGCCGCTTCAAGACCGGGGCGATGAGCTACGGCTCGATCAGCAAGGAAGCGCACGAGAGCCTGGCGATTGCCATGAACCGCATCGGCGGCAAGAGCAACACCGGCGAAGGCGGCGAAGACCCCGAGCGCTTCAAACCGCTGCCCAACGGCGACTCGAAAAAGAGCGCCATCAAGCAGGTGGCTTCCGCTCGTTTTGGCGTGACCAGCGAGTACCTCGTCAACGCCGAAGAACTGCAAATCAAGATGGCGCAAGGGGCCAAGCCCGGCGAAGGCGGTCAACTGCCGGGGCGCAAGGTGTATCCGTGGATTGCCCAGGTGCGCCACTCCACGCCCGGCGTGGGCCTGATTTCGCCGCCCCCGCACCACGATATTTATTCCATCGAAGACCTGGCCGAACTGATCTACGACCTGAAAAACGCCAACCGCGCCGCCCGCATCAACGTCAAGCTGGTTTCCGAAGTGGGCGTTGGCACGGTGGCGGCGGGTGTGGCCAAGGGCCATGCCGATGTGGTGCTGATCAGCGGTTACGACGGCGGCACAGGCGCTTCGCCGGTCAGCAGCATCAAACATGCCGGCCTGCCGTGGGAACTCGGCCTGGCCGAAACCCACCAGACGCTCGTCCTCAACAACCTGCGCGACCGCATTGTGGTCGAGACCGACGGCCAACTGAAGACCGGGCGCGATGTCGCTATCGCCGCGCTGCTCGGCGCCGAGGAGTTTGGCTTTGCCACCGGGCCATTGGTGGCGCTCGGCTGTGTGATGATGCGTGTGTGTCACCTCGATACCTGCCCAACCGGCATCGCCACGCAAAACCCCGAATTACGCAAAAACTTCAGCGGCGACCCGCAGTATGTGGTCAACTTCATGCGCTTCATTGCCCAGGAATTGCGCGAGTTCATGGCCCAATTGGGCTTCCGCACCATTGACGAGATGGTGGGCCGCTCCGATTGTCTGGAGATGCGCCCCGCCATTGACCACTGGAAAGCGCGCACGCTCGATTTCTCCGAAATTCTGTACCGCGTGGACGATTCCGAAGGTGGCAATCACTGCCGGGTGAAGCAAGATCATGGCATCAAAAATTCGCTCGACCACCAGGTATTGCTCGACCTGTGCCGCCCGGCGATCTACAAGCAAGAAAAGGTCGAGGCCACGCTGCCGATCCGCAACATCCATCGCACGGTGGGAACCATCGTCGGCAGCGAAATCAGCCGCCGCTACGGCAGCGCCGGCCTGCCCGAAGATACCATCCGCCTGCGCTTCCAGGGGTCGGCCGGCCAGAGCTTTGGCGCATTTACCCCCCAGGGCATGACGCTGATCCTCGAAGGCGACTCGAACGATTACATCGGCAAGGGCCTTTCGGGCAGCAAGATGATCGTGTATCCGCCCGAAGCCGCCACCTTCCTGCCGGAGGAGAACATCATCATTGGCAATGTGGCCTTTTACGGGGCCACCGGCGGCGAGGCCTACATTCGCGGCGTGGCGGGTGAGCGTTTCTGCGTGCGCAACAGCGGCGTGAAAGCGGTGGTCGAAGGCGTGGGCGATCACGGCTGCGAATACATGACCGGCGGGCGCGTGGTTGTTCTCGGACGCACCGGGCGCAACTTTGCGGCGGGCATGTCGGGCGGCATCGCCTATGTGTTCGACGAAGACGGCAACTTCGCCGCCCGCTGCAACCCCGAAATGGTCAACCTGTACCCGCTCGAAGCCGCCGAAGACGTGGCCGAAGTGCAGGCGTTGATCCGCAATCACGCTGAGGCCACTGGCAGCAAGCGCGCTAGCTACATTATGGAAAACTGGGAGGAGCTGCAATCGCGCTTCGTCAAGGTGCTGCCCAAAGATTACGAGCGCGTGCTGCAAGCCTTCAAAGATGTGCTGGCCCAGGGCTTGAGCGGCGACGAAGCCGTGATGGCCGCCTTCGAGCTAAACAAAAACGACAAAACTCGGGTAAGTGGGAACTGATTCACCACAAAGGGCACAAAGGAACACGAAGGAAAATAAAAACGGCTTTCCCCTTTGTGAACCTTCGTGTCCTTTGTGGTAAAAAATTTTGGGAAGTATGCTATGGCAAAACCTACTGGCTTTATGGAATATCCCCGTGAACTGCCGTCCGACCGCCCACCGGTGGAACGCCTGGGCGACTGGTTGGAGTTTCACGAACACTTTTCGGTCGAGAAGCTGCAAACGCAGGGTGCGCGCTGTATGGATTGCGGCATCCCCTTCTGCCACACCGGCAAACTGATCAGCGGCATGGCCTCCGGCTGCCCGATCAACAACCTGATCCCCGAATGGAACGACCTCGTCTACCGCGGCCTGTGGCATCAGGCGCTCGAACGCCTGCTCAAAACCAACAACTTCCCCGAGTTCACCGGGCGTGTTTGCCCCGCCCCATGCGAAGGCTCATGTACGTTGGGCATGATTCAACCTGCCGTGACGATCAAGAACATCGAATACGCCATCATCGAACGCGGCTACGAAGAAGGCTGGATCATCCCGCACTCGCCGGTCGAACGCACCGGCAAGAAGGTGGCCGTGGTCGGTTCTGGCCCGGCGGGGCTGGCCTGCGCCGACCAGCTCAACCAGGCCGGACATTGGGTGACGGTGTTCGAGCGCGCCGACCGCGTGGGCGGCCTGCTGATGTACGGCATCCCCAATATGAAGCTCGATAAGCGCGTGGTGCTGCGGCGCGTCGATCAGATGGCCGCCGAGGGCGTCACGTTTATCGTCAACACCGAGGTCGGCAAAGATTATCCCGCCGAAAAGCTCCTGCAAGAATTTGATGCTGTGGTGCTGTGCGGCGGAGCGACCAAACCGCGCGACCTGCCGATTGAGGGCCGCGAGCTGAAAGGCATCTACTTTGCCATGGATTTCCTGCGCGGCAACACCCAAAATGTGTTGGATGAAGGCAAGGGTCAATCCCCCTTCATCTCCGCTGAAGGCAAAGACGTGATCGTCATCGGCGGCGGCGACACCGGCACCGACTGCGTGGGTACCTCGCTGCGGCACGGCTGCAAGGGCCTGGTGCAGCTCGAAATCCTCGATAGGCCCCCCGACACGCGCCAGCCCGACAACCCCTGGCCCGAATGGCCCAAAATTTTCCGCGTGGACTACGGCCAGGAAGAATACGCCGCCCTCTACGGCCACGACCCGCGCATCTACGACATCACCGCCAAAAAATTCATCGGTGATGAGGATGGGAATGTATCGGCGGTCGAAACGGTGCAGGTGGAATGGAAAAAAGATGCCAATGGGCGTTTTGGGCCGCAGCCGATCCCCGGCACCGAGCAGACCATCCCCGCCCAACTGGTGCTGCTGGCCATGGGCTTCCTCGGCCCCGAAGATACCCTGCTGGCCGCCCTCAACGTGGAACGCGACCCGCGCAGCAACGCCAAAGCTGACTATGGCAAGTTCGCTACCAGCCTGCCGGGCGTGTTTGCCGCCGGTGACATGCGCCGCGGTCAAAGCCTGGTGGTGTGGGCGATCAACGAAGGGCGCGGGGCGGCGCGGGAATGTGACCGCTATTTGATGGGCAATACGCAGTTGGCGTGATGGTTGCACTTCAATAGCAAACCAATACCGCCCTGGTCATCGAAGGAGATGATCAGGGCGGTATTGGTTTGTGAAGGTTGTGCAGCTTTCGCTCAAGCTGGTATCATACGTCCAATCCCAATCTTAGGAGAAACCGTATGATGTACTGGTTGCAGTTTAGCCATATCTCATGAGATGATGGGTTGCCGCATGAATCACCCATCTCATTTCTCGCCGAATACAGATTTTTCCATTGCCGATTTTCAGCAAGATGCCTTGCGTGCAATCGTTCTCATCACAGGGGGAGTCTGTCTTGCCTGGCAAATACTCATCTTCGCGCTCGATCCGCAGCGGTTACTCGGTTACGATGGGTTGGCGCTGCTGCTGGTGTTCGGCGCAAGTGGCCTGACGTTGTGGGGTTTGGAGAAGCATCTCTTCCAAAGTGCGATCATTTGGGTGACGGGGACAACTCTTTTGATAGGGGTTTCTGTGGTAGCTTACCAACAACCGTTGGCCGGGATGCTGTATAGCTTGCTCGTGCTGGTGGTGTGTGTACTTTTTGGCGAACTGGCAGGGCTGGTTGGGGTGGTTTTAATAGCCAGCGTGACGCTTGGCTTAGCGGTCTTGCTGCCAGTTCTGCTCGCCCTCCGCCCTTTGTTGGGGCCGATCGCGGCCAGCCTGGTCTTGGCCTTTGGATTGGGCATCGTGTTGCGTTATTTTTTTGTGGATAGCCTGCGTATGTATTATCGCAACTATATACAGGCGCGCCAAGAACTGGATGAAGCCCGCCAGCAGCGCCTACAACTTCGCCAGAGCCAGGAAGATTTGCTGCATGCCAATCAGGAATTCGCCCGCCTGATGGATCGTTTCAAAGCATTGCAGGCTGTCGCAGATGAGGCGCGCCAAGCCAAAGAGACCTTTGTCGCCAATGTCAGCCATGAACTGCGTACGCCCTTGAATATGATCATCGGCTTCAGTGAGATGATCACACAAAATCCGAAGGTCTATGGGTCCCAGATTCCACCGGCGTTGCTGGCCGATATTCGCACGATACAACGCAACAGCGCTCACCTGGCGCGCCTGGTGGATGATGTGCTTGATCTGAGCCAGGTGGATGCCGGTAAAATGGCCATCGTCAAAAAGAAAACAAGTATCGCCGAACTTGTGGAGGCGGCGGCTGGTTCGGTACGACCGTTGTTCGAGTCGAAAAAGCTGTACCTGAACATGGACATTCCCGCGGATTTGCCGCGGCTGTATTGCGACCGCACCCGTATCCGTCAGGTACTCATCAACCTGCTCAGCAACGCCGGGCGCTTCACGGAGAAGGGCGGGGTTCGTGTGCGAGTGGAACAGAAAGATCAAACCCTGGTCTTGAGCGTGGCTGACACCGGGCCGGGAATCGCCCCGGAGGATCAGGCGCGCCTGTTCGCCCCGTTTCAACAGGCGGATACCTCTATCCGCCGTCGTCATGGGGGTAGCGGCCTGGGGTTGAGCATCAGCAAACGCTTTGTGGAGATGCACGGCGGCGAGATCGGGCTGGAAAGCACCCTGGGGATTGGTACGACCATCTTCTTTAGCCTGCCAATCGAAACCCCAACGCCGTTGACGACTGTGGTCAGCCAGGCTGCTCGCTGGGTAACACCCTATACACAGCCCGAACAGCGCGAACGCGTCGAAAGCGTTGCCCTGCGCGAAACAACCCCACGTTTTGTGGTGCTGGAGGCTGGCGATACGCTGCAAAAATTGCTGGCGCGCTATTGGGAAGGGGTTGAGATCGCGGCTGTTCAAGATATGCAAGCGGCGCGTACGGCTTTGCAGGAATCCCCATCCCAAGCATTGATTGTCAACACCTCTCGCCTGCTTTCGCCTGCCGAACTACCCGCGCTGATGCAGGAGCTATCCAATCTGCCCTACGAAACGCCCGCCATCACCTGCTGGCTGCCCGGCCGGGAGGAAGCGGCGCGGCGACTGGGGGTGGTGGACTACCTGATAAAACCAGTCGCCCCAGATACATTGGTCACAGTTTGCACGCGCCTTCTCACTGGGCCAAAGAGCAAAATTTTGATGGTAGACGACGAACCCGATCTGCTGCGCCTGTTCACACGTGTGCTGGTCAGCGTCCGGCCTCAATGCCGGGTGTTACGCGCTGCCAATGGGCAGGAGGCGTTGGATGCCTTGCGCCAGGAACGCCCTGATCTGATGCTGCTCGATCTGGTTATGCCTGAAAAAGATGGGGTACAGGTACTTTTGGAGAAAAAAGAAGACGATGCCATTCGAGACATCCCCGTGGTGGTGATCTCTTCCCGCGACCCGCTGAGTGAAGGGGTAGTGATGAACACGCTCCTGGTCAACCGTAAGAATGGTGTGACCACCCATGATCTATTGACGTTTATTCAGATGACGAGCCAATTGTTGACCCCCTCGGCGGAAAGAAACGATCTAAAGCCGCCAAAAAATCTCCCCGACTGATTGGCTTGTGCATAAAGGCATCGGCGCCCAGCGTGAGCGCCAGTTCTTGCTGGTGCAAGATGCTACAGACGATCACTGGAAGCTGCGCTGTGCTGGGGTGGTTGCGCAGGCGGCCCAATACATCCCAGCCATCCACCTGTGGCATCATCACATCGAGAAAAATCGCTTGGACGTGGTGTTTCTCCGCCAGGGCAAAGCAGGCTTCGGGTTCGCGCGTGGTAAGGAGTTGATAGCGTGTCTGCGCCGCGTAGCGTTCCAATAACTGGAGGGTATCTGCGCTATCATCCACGGCCAGGATGGGAATACGCTGAACCGCCGGCAACAGCAGGTGGACGCGCAGGCCTTCCTGTTCATCCCAGGTCACTTGCCCGCCGCAGCGCTGCGTCAATTCGCGCAGGATATCGGCGTTGCCCTGATCGCTGGGCGAGGCCGGCTGTAGAGCGGAGGTGGCCTGAAGTTGGATCTCAACGTACCAGGATTGTTCCTGCGCCCGCAAAGCGATCACTCCCGCCGAAACACGGTGGATGGCGATGCTGAGTAGATTCAGCAAAATCTGGCGCAAGGCCACCGGGTGCACTGCCAACGGGGGTAAATTGGAGGGGATGTCGGCGCTCAGGGTCGTGTGATACTGACTCAACAGCCCGCTCACCAGGCCAGACGCCGCTTCCAATGTTTGCGCCAGGTCGGTAGAATGTTCGGCGAGGGGAGATGTCAGCCAATCAAACGCATCATCTTGAGCCATTGTAGGAGATATACCCAGTGGTGCCTGTGGCGCTGGTGTCGGCGCGACGGGCTCGGCCTGGGGGTATTTTTCCCAAAGACGTAGCGCCAGGAAGGTCAGCGCCGCCTCCTGGTCGCGGCGATACTGACGCAGGCTGATGCCCAGTTGGTCGGCAACCTCTTTTTTGATTGTATTGATCCAAATAGCGCAGCGAAAGCAATTCGTAAATCTTGCGATGATGAAACTTGGCCGTTTCTCCCCCTTTGGTTTTCAACGCCAGGATGGCTTCTTCAAGCAGACGCTGCATCGCCACGGGCGCATCGACGCGAGTAGACATTCCCAACCGCCGCGCCAGCGCGCTGCGTCGCAGATAATCGGGAGCATAGAGGTGATTCAGCGCATCGCGCAGGTCTTTCACGAACGCGTCATCTAGCGACATCCACATGACCTTTTTTTGGCCTTTACGCGGCCTTTCCTGGGAGATTTAAGCCCCAAGAGAGAAGCATTCTTCTGTATTATATCAATCAGAAAGTCAAACCCATTTATGTTCAACCAGGAGAAGGAACGATGAAAAATCATCAGCTATCCCGCCGTGAGTTTTTGAAATATGCAACCCTGACATCCGGCGCAGCCGTCCTTGCCGCTTGTACGCAAGCGACCCCGGAAAAGATCGTGGAGACCGTCGAAGTGCCGGTCATGCAGACGGAGATCGTCAAAGAGACGGTGGAAGTGAAAGAAACCGTCAAAGAGACGGTTGTGGTAGAAGCAACTGCCGCGCCGACACAGGCCCCTCAACCGAAAAAAGTGGAGGGGAAAGTGGTGGTGATGCACGCGCGCAACGAATTGACCGAGGAGGAACAAACACAGTTTGAAACCGACAACCCCGGCATTACGATTGAGTTCATTCAAAGCGATGGCAACCGCTTCAGCGCCATGATGGCCGCCGGCACTCCCCCGGATATGTATCGCACCGTTGCCAGCAGTGTTGCACCGGCGTTGATCAAAAAGCAAGTTCTCGATCTGACCCCCTACTTCCAGGTCAGTTCTGTGCTGAAGATTGACGATCTGGCACCTGCTAACCGGGCCTATTGGGCCGAAGATGCGCTTCACTTGGGCGTCGGCAAAATCTATGGTATCACCAAAGACTGGAGCCCGATGCAGACGCTCTTTATCAATACCGAACTGTTTGAAAAGGCTGGCCTCGATATTCCCGCGGATGACCAGTTTATGAGTGTGGCCGAATCGGGTGAACTGGCCCGGAAATTGACACAACGCGAAGGCGACCGCACATTGGTTTGGGGTTTCGGCGGCGACCCGGTGGACTGGAACGTGGATCTGAATGTTTGGGCGCATGTTGCCGAAACCGAAGGCGTCAATTCGTCCAACCGCTACCTGGGCGTTTTATATGATGAAGTCTTCACCAAGATCAATTTAACAAGCAACGAGAAAATCAAAGAGGCTTTCAAGTTCTACTTTGATCTGGCCAAAGAGCGTGCCATGTCCAGCCCGGTGGATCCCAGCAGCGGTTGGAGCGGACAGGATTTCGCCGATGGTAAAGTGGCGATCGCCGTAGAAGGATACTGGTTCGGCGCGATGGCCGAAACCGACATTACCCGCGGCAAAGTAAAGGCGCTGCCCTCTCGCCGTTGGGCCGCTGATGGGAAACCCCTGGACGCGTGTACGGCCACCGGAGCGATGATTTCCGCGACGACGCCCAACCCCGATGCAACCTGGCGTGTCTTCGAATGGTATCACGGCGAGCAACCGGCGATTGCCCGGGCCAAGAGTGGTTGGGGCGTCCCGGCGTTGATGTCGCTCTATTCCTATCTGCCAATGGAAACCGAATACGATAAGCAGCGCTACAAGGTATTACAATGGGAACTGGAAAACGTTGATTGCGGCACACCCATACCGCAAATCCCCTGGGGTACATCCTATTGGTTCACCCAGCTTTGGAACAAGCAGATGGAACCGGCCTATCGCGACGAAATCACCTACGATGAGGCCCTGGTATCCTTGGAGTCCGAGATCAATGGGCTTTTGAGCGACGCGTTCAGCCGCTTCAAATAGGATTGATGCCTCACAACCGGCAAAGCAGATAGGGGCGTGGCGACCACGCCCCTATCTGCTTATCACCCAAAGAAGTGGAGTTCTTATGGAAATTTCGCAACCTTTGACAGGAACACTGGATCGTTCTACCCCTTGGTTGCGCCTGAAGCGCAGCCAACGGCGCACACTTTGGTTCTTTGTATTTGTATCGCCGTTTCTGTTTGGTCTCGTGGTGCTTACCTTGTTTCCCGTTCTGTATGGCTTCTACATTTCCACCACCGATTATGATGGCACATCGCTTGCCGACGTGAACTTTGTCGGTTTGGAAAACTATAGTCGGGCGTTGCGCGATAAGGAAGTGCAGTACTCTGCCAAGCAAACCCTCTTATGGGTTGCCATCAATGTACCTGCCTGGACGATCCTGTCCTTCAGCGTCGCTTTGCTGCTCAACCGCAATCTGCGCGGCATAGGCTTTTTTCGCACCTTGTTTTACCTGCCCTCCGTGATCCCCGCAGTAGCCTCGATCGCTATCTGGCGGCAGGTGTTGGACAAGAACTTTGGCCTGTTGAATGGCCTGATCAGTGTGTTTATTCCGGGTACGGCCATACCCTTCTTGGGAATGTATGCTTTGCAGGGCTTAGTCGTCGTTTCCGTTTGGGGTGGCCTCGGATGGGGGATGGTGATCTTTCTGGCGGGCTTACAGGATATCCCTACCGAATTGATCGAATCGGCCAAGATTGACGGCGCCAATAGCTGGCATATCTTTCGCCATATCACCTTCCCGCTCATGACGCCGGTGCTGTTCTTTCAGGTCGTCATGGCCCTCATCGGATCGTTTCGTGAACTCACCTACCCGCTGTTGATGGGCGCCGTGACCTATCCTCCGCAAATTCCGCGCCCGATCACCTTTTTTATGGTCAACACCTTCACCCGCATACAAAATGGTTTTTATGGCTATGGCATGGCCTTGTTGTGGATATTGTTTATCGCGGTGGTGGTGGTGGCTGGCCTGTTGTTTTTGACCGAACGTTTATGGGTTTATAAAGGGGACGCCCAGGAGAGTAACGCATGACCGCTATGTCGTCCGATTCCTACCTTGTACCCGATCTCCGCGCCAGCGCTTTCTGGAATCGCTTCAGCCGTTGGATGATGGGTTTCCTGATTGTGTTGGTAGCAGTGCTGCTGATCGCACCAATTGCCTGGTTACTGATCGCGTCGCTCAAAAAACCGGAAGAGCTGATGGCCTATCCATTTGTCTTTTGGCCCGAGACGCCACAGTGGAGCAATTACGCACAAGTTTTCACCATGATGCCGTTTCTGAAGATCGCGCTGCGCACGATTGTCCTCGGTATCACATCAGGCTCGATCCTGGTATTTACCAGCGCCATGTGTGGTTACGCGTTTGCGCGTTTCCAGGGGCGCGCCAATAAATTCTTTTTCACCTTTGTGGTTGCTTTGCTGATCGTACCGGGGATCGTCACCATGATCCCGCAGTTTATCTTGTACACTCGTTTGCATCTGACCAATACCTATTTGCCGTGGTACCTGGGCGCTCTCGGCGCCAGCCCGTACTTTATCTTCATGTTTCGCCAATTTTTCTATGGCTTTCCAAAGGAAATTGAAGAAGCTGCCGAAATAGATGGGTGCGGCCCCATGCGCATGTTCTGGCAAGTTTTCTTACCCAATGCCAAACCCGTGATCGCGACGGCGTTCATTTTTTCTCTGAGTGGTATGTGGGGCGATTACCTGACGCCCGTGCTTTACTTGAGCGAAGACAAGACCCTGCTGGCTGTGAAGATGGCGACCAGCTATCTGGACCCCAAGGGCAACCCCTTGCCCACCGTGACGCTGGCCGCGAACGTGATCTATACGTTACCCCTGGTCCTGTTGTTCTTCGTCGGCCAAAAGTTCATCATGCAAGGCGTTGTTACCAGTGGCTTGAAAGGCTAATCGGCAGGGCAAGAAAGTATTCGTTCTTTGAAGAGCGCGGTGAAGATAAGGAGTATTTTATGAAAGACGCGACGAGAATATTAACCAGACATCCGAATATCCCCTATTAAAACCAGAGCAATTGTATGAGCTGCATGGCAATTGTGACAATACGGTTTTTCCATGTGGCGCGATTGTAAAGGGCGATGAGTTGTGGCTGTACTATGGCGCTGCGGATCAGAACGTTTGTTTAGCAACTGGATCGCTCGATGCAACTGTAGATGCTTGCCTGAAAGGGTTATAGTTTTATTGTACCGTTCGCCATTTTTGTGAAGATGAATCCCAAAACGAGTTTTTTATGACTATACAATTTTCCGAACAAGACTGGCAACATGTTGCCCGTGATTGGAACTCCTGGTGGGCCGGAGAACTCGAACGGGCGCTGATCGTATTGGAGACAACCGATCCTGTGGAAGGGGTGGATTGGTCACAGTTAACCAAATTCGGCCTGGATACGCCGGTTGAACAAATTGTAGAAAATTGGCACCGCATCCTGAGCGCTACTCGCTGGCATGGCGATGCGTATCCAAAATGGTGGGTCAATTATGGGCCGGGCGTCGTGGCGGCCTTCCTGGGATCGCAGCCCAGTTGGACACCCGACACCACCTGGTTCTGGCCGCTGCAGGGCATCGAACGCCTCGAAGACATACACCTGGCTTTCAATCCAGACAACCCCTGGTGGAAACGGATACAGGAAGTGACACGCGCCGGTGTCGAGCGTTGGGGCGGCCGGGTATTGGTCGCCACCACCGATCTTGGCGGAAATTTAGACATCCTGGCCAGTCTGCGCGGGGCTGAAAAGTTGCTGCTCGATCTGACGGATAACCCCGATGAAGTGGCTCGCCTCGTCAACGAAATCACCCCGCTCTGGTTGCGTTACTACGACGAGCTATATGCCATCACGTCATCGGTCGGGCGCGGCAATGCCTGCTGGGGGCCATGTTGGTCGCCGGGCAAAGGATACATGTTGCAAAGCGACTTCTCGTATATGATTTCGCCGCGCATGTTCAAGCGTTTTGTGCAACCTGATCTGGTAACCTGCTGCGAACACCTCGAGTATGGCTTCTATCACCTGGATGGCGTCGGTCAAATCCCTCATGTAGACCAGATGCTTTCCATTGAACGACTGCGCGGCATCCAATGGCAACCGGGCGATGGGCAGCCCAAAGGGGATCAATGGCTGGATTTACTGCAGCGCTTCCTGGATGGCGGTAAGCTTTGCCAGATTTACGTCACCCGTGAGGGCGCTCGTACGGTCAAACGTGCGTTGGGGGGCCAAGGCTTTTTGATGCACATCGTGAATGATCCCATGACGGCCGACGAAGCCGAAGCATTTATTGCTGAGATGATGATCTAAAACCTGGAATGATTCGTATGGCGAAGTCCACCCTGGAGAATTTCTATGCCTGCCCTTCGTGATTGGGAAAACCCGCAAGTGATCGCCCGCAACAAACGCCCCGGCCATGTTCCGTTGGGCGCTTACCCCTCCGCTGAACTGGCGCGTCGCTGCGACCGCGCCGCCTCGCCCTATGTTCGCTCGGTGAACGGGGTGTGGAAATTCCACATCGTCTCTGAACCGTCGCGGGTTCCTGACGGTTTCTACGAGCCGGATTTCGACGCCTCCGCCTGGGCCGACATCGCCGTTCCGGGCAACTGGCAACTACAGCCGCAGGCGCTCGCCGGCTTCAAAGATAACCCGATCTACGCCAACGTCCACTATACGTTTGAGCCGAACCCGCCCTACCCTCCCGCCGAGAACCCCACCGGCTGCTACCGTACGGTTTTCAACCTCGACCCGGCTTGGCAGGGGCGCTCGGTTTTCCTGTTGTTTGAAAGCGTCGACTCCAACCTGACGCTGTGGATCAACGGCCTGGAAGTGGGCTATTGTCAGGACAGCCGCCTGCCGGCTGAATTTGACATTACTCCGTATTTGCGCCCCGGCGAAAACGTCCTCGCCGCCCAGGTGATGCGTTACTGCGACGGCTCGTACCTGGAATGCCAGGATTTCTGGCGCATGAGCGGCATCCAGCGCGACGTGATCCTGTACAGCAAACCATCCGTCTGCCTGGAAGATTTTACCGTCCGCACCTGGTTTGATGATTGCTATCAGGACGCCCGCCTGGAAGTCGAGGCGCGCCTCACGCCCAACCCCGCTCTGACGCAATATACGGTCGAGGCCATGCTCTACAATGCCGAGGGGCAGCCCGTTTTGGCGCAGCCGCTCGGCGCCGCGCCCGAAACGACCACGGCTTTCCGGCTGCGCACGCGCCAGAAAACAGCCGTGGCCTTCCTCGAAGCCCTCATCCCGGCCCCGCACCGCTGGACGGCGGAGACGCCGTATCGCTACACGTTGACGCTGACGCTCAAAGACCCCCAAGGGGCTGCGGTGGATTTCGAGAGCAGCCAGGTGGGGTTCCGTCAGGTAGAGATCAAAGACGGCTTACTGCTGATCAACGGCCAACGCCTGGTCATGCGCGGCGTGAACCGTCACGAACACCACCCCGTGCGTGGGCGCGCCGTGACCGAGGCCGACATGCGCCAGGACATCATTTTGATGAAGCAATTGAACATCAACACCGTGCGCACCTGCCACTATCCCGACCATCCCACCTGGTATGACCTGTGCGATGAATATGGGCTGTACGTGATTGACGAAGTCAACATCGAAACCCACGGGCTGGGCGGCGCCCTGAGTCAGGATCCGCTGTGGGCGCAGGCCTACCTGGAGCGCGGCATCCGCCTGGTGTTGCGCGACAAGAACCATCCCTGTGTCATCTTGTGGTCGCTGGGCAACGAATCGGGCTGCGGCCCGCATCAAGCCGCCATGGCCAATTGGATGCGCGCCTATGATCCCACCCGCATCATTCACTACGAAAGCGGCCTGCCCGGCCCGGAAATTTCGGACGTTTTTTCCTGCATGTACCCCAACCTGGAGCAGATGCGCCAGCTTCTCGCCGACCCGCACGAAAAGCGTCCGGTGATGATGTGTGAATACGCCTATGCCAAAGGCAACAGCACCGGCAACTTCTTCAAATTTTGGGAGATGGTGGACGCCTACCCGCGCTTTCAGGGCGGCTGCATCTGGGACTGGCACGACAAAGCCATTTTGCACACCCGCCCGGATGGCCGGCCATATTATGCCTTCGGCGGCGATTTCGGCCCCGATTTCGACTACCAGCGTTTCTACCAGGACAACGAAGACCCACAGATGTGCTGCAACGGCATCGTCGGCCCTGATCTGAGGCCGCATCCTGGCGCGTACGAGGTCAAGAAGGTGCAGGCGCCGGTGGCGGTCTTTGTGGAGTTGGGGGCGGGGGGGCAGCCTGCGCAGGACATCCACGCCGGGCAGGTGACGGTGTGGAACAAGCACCAATTTCTCAATCTCGCTTACCTGTCCATCCATTGGGAATTGTTGGAAGATGGGCAGATCATCCAATCTGGCGCGCTCCCGCCGCTCGATTTGCCCGCCGGGCAGCGCGCCTTGTTGACAATCCCTTTCACGCTCCCGACCCCGCTCGCCCCCGGCGCGGAATACTTTCTCAATATCCGTTTCAAATTGCTGGAGGCGGCCTCCTGGGCGCCCGCCGGGCACGAAGTGGCCTGGGAACAGTTCCCACTGCGCCTGCCCGCCCCGGCCCGCCCGCCCCGCTCGCTCGCCCACCTGCCTGCATTGACGCTGATAGAGGCTGGCGACCGCCTGACGGTTCAAGGGGAAAAGTTCCAGGTGATATTTGACCGGCGCGCCGGCGCGCTGACCGATTACCAGGTCAACGGGTTAAGCCTGTTGCAAAGCGGGCCGCTCGAAAACTACTATCGCGCCCCCACCGATATAGACTTGCTGATGGGCAACCCGCCCGCCAGCATCCACCTTTGGCGCGCCGTCGGCGTGGATCGGTTGGAACGGCATCTGCTGAGTTTCCACGTCACACAAACCCGCGCCGGCCATGTGGAAGTGCGTGCCAGCAGCCGCATTCACGCTTCTGGCGGCCCGAAGGGGATCGAGTCCGAGATGGTCTATCGCATAGATGGCGATGGGCAGATCACGATAGAGAACTCGGTTCTTGTGGCCGATTTCATGCCCCACCTGCCGCGCGTTGGCCTGGAGTTGATCCTGCCTGCTGGGTTTGAAACGTTCACCTGGTATGGCCGCGGCCCGCACGAAAACTACGCCGATCGCCTGCGCAGCGCGCTCATCGGTCGCTATACCAGCCGGGTGGACGAGCAGTTTACGCCCTACGTCTACACATCGGAATCGGGCGGCAAAGAAGGTGTGCGCTGGCTGGCGCTGACCAATGCGGAGGGCCGCGGCCTGCTCGTCGTCGGCCTGGCCCCGCTGCACTGCGACGCCTTGCACTACACCATCGCCGACCTCGCCCGTTCGCATCATCCCTACGAACTCACCCGCCTGCCTGAAACCATCCTCCACCTGGATGCCGTTCATATGGGCGTCGGCGGCGACGATGGCTGGATGGCGCCCGTTCACCCGGAGTACCTGGTGCAGCCGGGCCGCTACCATTTCGGCTTCATCCTGCGCCCCCTCGCCGCCGGGGAAGACCCTGCGGCGTGCAGCCGGCAACCATAGCGAGGGGCTGGGTGAATGTATCCGGGGGATAAGCAAATCATCAGCGCCGCGGCGTATCGCTGCCAACCGGCGAGTAACCGCTCCGTATGGGCATACGCTTGATGTTGCCAATCGCACAGAATCAGGTATGATGGGCGTCTGGAGGTAATTCCCATGACCGATTCATTCCCCACCATTATCCTCGCCGCCCTTGGTGGGGCGTAACCAACACCGGATCAACCCCATTCACCATCACCGCTGTCCTGCACACCTATTTTGTTGTAGCCACTATTGGCTACACTGCGGCAACGCGTACATGATGCTGCCGTTCTTTATCTTACGGTTTTCGAGAAAGTATTTCTTATGTACACATCCCTAAGATATTCGAAAACGGGCACCCAGGAATTCACTTCCTCGGTGCAAGAGTTATTTCTGTCCACTTCGAGAGCCATCATTGTGGTTACGGGCGGCATTTATCTCGGTCTGCTCCTCGCTACAGCCATCTGGCCTGAGCAGCTTGCGCTTAATCTTTGGGTAGTCGTGCCTATCAGCCTCGCGATTTTTATCTTTGCCTATCGCTTAATGGCGCATACCTACCTGTTGGCGCACATTTTCTTTCTCATCGGCGTCTTTGGTTCAATTACCCTGGCGATGTATTTATTCCAGATGCCAGAGATTGCCTTGTTATACGCCTTTCTACCGATGATTGCTGTGGTGTGCCTGGGGCTGCGCGCTGGATTGGCGGTTCAGCTGCTGGTGTTTGGGTGCCTGTATTGGTTGTATCATGGGCTGTTATCGGTTGCGCCGGGGATAGCGATTGGGGCGATTGTGGGTGCGGGAAGCGTGTTCGCGTTAATGCTCGGATGGGAATCCATGCGCACCACTCTGACGGTTACAGAATGGTCGCTTTTTAGCTACAAGCAGGCGCAGATCAATCTTGAGGATGCGCGCCGCCATCACGGTCAATTGGCGCACGCCGTCAAGGAGTTGGATTCGGCCAATATCCGCCTGGAACGCCTGAATCGGATGTTGGTGTTGGCGCGCGCCGACGCCGAAGAAGCCCGCGAGGCGCGCAATCGGTTTGCGCTTTCGGTCAGCCATGAATTGCGCACCCCACTGAATTTCATCATCAGTTTCAGCGAGATTATGGTCAATACCCCGGCCACCTATGCCCCGCTCAAACGCTGGCCGCCCATGCTGTACGACGATATTCAGGAGATTTACAAATCCAGCCAACATTTGCTGCGCCTCGTGAACGATGTTCTCGACTTGGGGCGGATCGAGAACCTGCAAATGAGTCTTTTCAAGGAATGGGTGGGCCTGCCGCAGGTGATCCGCGAAGTGGTTGGGATGATGCAACGTGCTTTCGATCTCAAGGGTTTGGAATTGCGCCTCGACCTTGAAGACAACCTGCCGCAGGTTTTTATAGACCGAACGCGAATTCGTCAGGTTTTGTTGAATTTGGTCAACAACAGTTTGCGTTTTACCACCCAGGGGCACGTCACAATTCGGGTTTCTCTGCAAGACGAGCACCTTCAACAGGTTTGCGTGGAAGACAGCGGGATGGGCATTTCACCGGATCAACTCCCGCTTGTTTTCGACGAATTTCAACAAGTTTATCGCGAGGGTTGGTACAAACAAGAAGGATTCGGGCTGGGCCTGCCGATCAGCAAGCGATTTGTGGAATTGCACCATGGTCAGATGTGGGTAGAAAGTGAACCTGGCCAGGGTTCCCGCTTTTACTTTACCCTTCCTGCGCTGGCAAGCAGCGTGACGAGGCCGATGGATTCGAAAAGCAGCGATGAGCGATATTGGCAAACCCTGCAAGCAAACGCCAGGAAGGGTGAATGCGCCCTGGTGGTCTCGTCGCTGGCTGAAGCTGGCGCGGCATTAGCCCCTTTGATGGGCGGGGTAACTTTATATTCTGTCAAACCCGAAGAGGACCTCAAGGCTCATGTTGCCGCTCTCTTGCCTCAAGCGGTGATCCTTGATCAAGCCATCCTGCATGACCCTGACCTGCAAAACAAACTCGCGCAACTCCCCTATGATTTGCCGCGTATCAGCCTCAGGCTGCCCAACCCACCTGGGCAAGAAACCCACCTGCCAGATTGTGTGCGTTTTGCGTTTGTCAAACCGGTGGTCAATCAGGTTCTTTTTGATGCGCTCCGCTCCCTGGGGCCAGAAATCCACCGTTTGCTGATCGTGACCGAAGATGCCCGAATGAACAACTTGTTGCAACGTAGTCTGCGCGCAAATTTCCCCCATTATGAAGTTTTCATGGTGCCGAGTGATACAGAAGCGGTGGCTCACATCTACCAACAGACCCCCGATGTTCTCGTTATCGACTCTCAAACCCCTGGCCTGCCTGGGCTACAAATTCTGGAAGTCGCGCAAGACCTGAAAATCCCCGTGATTCTGATGACCACCGACGAATGGCCGCAGACTGCGTCGGAGAGCGGTCATGAAACACTCTCGGTGCAGGTGCCGCGCCCTTTTAGTCGGAGCGAACTGACCCAGGTGTTGGCGAACCTGATCCAGGTCATCCGTCCGCGCTACCTAAAAGATTTAAGCGGGTTAGCTCCTGAAGTAGATTTGCCTGGCTGATCGGTTTCTTGAGAAAGCCATTGGCTCCAAGCGAGTGGGCCAGGTCGGGCTGATCCCAAACGGAGCAGATGACTACCGGGATGGCGCGCACTTCAGGGTCTGCTTTTAGCCCTTGGATGAGTTCCCAGCCATCGGTATTGGGCATCATCACATCGAGCAAGATTCCTTGCGGGTGAGTTTTGCGCGCCTGAAGCAGCACCTGAGTCGGATCAGTCAATCCAATTACCGTAATGTTGGTTGGGTTCAAATAGCGCTCGATGATTCGAATGGCCGCTTCGTGGTCGTCCACCACCAACAGGGTAACCTGGGCAGCCTGGGGGAATTCCAACGAGAAATGGAAGAGGCTGCGATTGGTCTCTTGCTCGCAAATCAATGAAATTTTTCCTTGCAAGCGTTCTACCCAATAGGCCGCCTGGCTTTGCGCCCAAAAATCTCGCTCGAAGGAGGCTGCCAGTTGAGGTGTGTTCCCGGTCACATCAAGGCGGATGAAGCCCGAAACCGGTTGAGCATCCAGGGCGATGCAGCCTTCTGTACACAACGGCCACAGACGGCTGAATAAGTCGAGCAGGATCAACCGTAAGATGACGCGGTCGGTGCGGATGAGAGGCAACGATGCGGGAAGATTCAGCGCCAGAGCGACGCGGCTTGCGGGGACTCGCCCGGCATACAGCCCTGTCGCTTCTTCGATGATCTTTGCCAACGAGATCGCTTCTAATCGGAGGGGGAAATCCTGGGCGTTTTCACCCTGTGCTGGGGGGGCAGAATCGCCAGAACTGATCTGATCCCACAAGACATTTTCTAACAACCCCAGGGCGCGGCTGTGCAAACGGCGCTCCTGGCGCTCACCCAGGGCCAGCCGTTTTTGAATCTCCAGCACGCTATCCCCTTGAATATAACGCCCCGATAAGACGGCATAGTAACGCCATTCCGGCGTGTCTTTGTGGCGGCTCTCCTCGTCTGGCTTCAGACGTTCAATTCCATCCCAAATGAAACGGCGCAAATTCTCCGAGCGGCGCAGCGCGGCATTCGGGCGCGGCGCGATCTCGTTGAGGGGGTGTTTTTCGAGAACCACGAAGTCAAAGATATTGGCGAGGGCATCGCGCAGCAAAAGGGAAAAATCATCTCGGCGCATGGGCGCGATTATATCATCGCCAGAAGTCCGGCCTGTGACCGAACAAAGACCGTCAGGTCGTTGTATTGGATTGGACGAATCGGTATAAATGATGAAAAGTTGGAAACACAATTTTGAAGGAGTTGGCATGACAGCGCAGACCGTTAAACTTCGCTGGAGCGAGATGGGAAAATATCAACGGAAAGAGGCGATCATCGGCATCGCAATGGCGCTACCCTTTGTGGCGGGCTTTTTGGTGTTTACCTTAGGGCCGATGTTGGTAGGGTTGTATACCAGCTTCACCAAATGGGATATCATCTCGGATCCACAGTGGGTTGGTTTGGACAACTACGTCCGAATGTTCAGCGGGAAAGATCGCTATTTCTACCAATCGTTGAAAGTCACGTTGTTATATACGGTCATTTCAGCCCCAATTCACCTGGTGTTGGATATTGTGCTGGCTTCTTTGCTAAACATGAAGCTCAAAGGCACCAATATCTTTCGCGCGATCTTCTATTTGCCGTATATCTTGCCAGTCGTGGCGACGGCTGTGCTGTGGAGTTGGGTGTTCAATCCCGATTATGGACTGGTGAACTATGCTCTATCACAAATTGGTATTCAGGGGCCAAAATGGCTGGGAGACCCCAATTGGGCGTTAATCACGATTGTCATCATGAATCTGCAATACATTGGCTTTGGCATGATGGTGGTTCTCGCCGGGTTGCAGCGCGTGCCGCAGGAACTTTATGAAGCGGCAATGATTGACGGGGCCGGGGAATGGGCCAAAATGCGCTATGTAACCCTGCCGATGATCTCCTCAGTCTTGTTCTTTGTGGTCATCACGCATATTGCCGGTTCCATTCAGACCTTTACTCAATCCTTCCTGCTGACCAATGGCGGGCCCAATTACGCCACCTATTTTTACTTCCTGCATATCTATAACGAAGCCTGGCGCTCCTTCCGTATGGGTTATGCCAGCGCCCTGGCATGGGTAATTTTTATCATCATTGTCATGATTACCATCTTGAATTTCAAATTGTCAAAGTATTGGGTATATACCGATTAAGGATGCCGACCATGCATGATTCGCACCCAACCTTCAAACGCCGCTTTGGCGAAATTCCCTGGAAAGTGATGGCCTACCTTGCCCTTGCGGTTCTGAGTATCCCGTTTATCGTGCCATTAGTGTGGCTGGTCAGCACTGCCCTAAAAACCCCATCCCAGGTTTATCAAAGCCCGCCGGTTTGGATTCCCAACCCCATCCGCTGGGAAAATTTTGCAGATGCGTGGGTCGTGGCTCCATTTGGCCGCTACCTGATCAACACTTGCATCACCACCTTTATCCCCATGTTGGGTGAGGTCTTCGTTTCCGCGATGATCGCGTTCAGTTTTGCGCGCGTGCGCTGGCCTGGCAGAGATACCCTCTTTGGCCTTTGCCTGGCAATCATGCTCATGCCAGGGATCGTCACCTTTATCCCCACCTTTATCCTGTTTTCTAAGTTGAAATGGGTCAATACCTTCCTGCCATTCGTGGTGCCAGCCTTCTTTGGCGTGCCAATCTATATCTTTATGTTTCGCCAATTCATGTTGACCCTCCCCTCCGAGTTAGATGACGCCGCCCGGATTGATGGGGCCAGCACATTCCAAATTTTCGTCCAGATCATCCTGCCATTGTTGGGGCCGATCATGGCCACGGTGGCGATATTGTCGTTCATGGCACACTGGAACGATTTCTTTGCCCCGATGATCTATCTGCAAAAACCCGCTTTGAAAACGCTCATTTTGGGCCTGGCCTCGTTTGAATCCACCATGACCGGTGTCGGCGGCAGCGCCAATTTGCTGACCAGTTCACGCATGCACCTGTTGATGGCGATCACCTTGCTGATCAATGTACCGAGCATTCTCTTATTTATCTTCTTCCAAAAATATTTCGTCCGCGATGCCGTTTTTAGTGGAATTAAAGGCTAAAACCCTCGTATTTTTACCCCCTAACCCGGATAAACCGGATCGGCGAAGGCATTGCCTTCGCCGATCCAGGATTTTTGCACAAAAAGCAAGAATTTCACTCGCAAGTTCCTATAAGGAGAAGGATCATGAAAACCAAACTGAGTCGAAAAGAATTTCTCAAACTGGCTGGTCTCGGAGCGGCAGGCGCTGCCCTGGCCGCTTGCGCCAGCCAGCCGACCCAGGCACCCGCACCGATTGCAACGGAACAAACTGCGGCAGAGCCTGATGCGGTGCAGCCTACAAAGGCATCCCCTCCGCCAGAAAAACAAGTGGTCACCTTTACGATGTATGGACACCCCAACATGATTGAAGAGATGGTTCCTCTATTCAATGATAGCCATCCCAATGTAGAGGTGAAGTTCGAACGCAGCGAAGGTCAGGGATATTGGGAAAAACTTTCCGCATCCATCGCCGCAGGCTCTTCTTGGGATTGTTTTCGGGGTGATCAAATGCGCGCCTTGGGTTGGGGCCCAAAGGGTGTTGTCGCCGATGTAAAATCCTTTCTAGATACCGATCCCACCTACCCGGCCGCTGAATACCTGGATGGCATCTTGGATGTCTATCAGGCTGAGGGGAGAATATATGGCCTTCCAACTTGGTGTCTCACCTTGTGGCTATATTTCAACAGGCGTTGTTGCATGGATGTAGAATGTGGTAAATTGGGGGCATGTCACGAAAACA